>NC_015408.1:0-600000 GCF_000204135.1 Chlamydia pecorum E58
AAAAAAAGAGCAAAAATAAAGCCAAAACAACACAAACTTGAAAAAATAAACAAAAATCTCTGCTTATTAAAAATACTTTTAAAAGCGCGTTGACTTAAGAAATCAAACGACTGTGCCATACTATTTTCTCCATCAATCTAGCTTAAAGTGAAGCGACATTAGCTTTTTCTTGCAAAATTTCATCCAAAGATATTTGTATTTTGTTCCTTATAAACGTATCCCAAGATAAGCCTGGAACAATTTCATAGTCTCCAGAGGACAACATACGACATGGAAATCCAAAAATCAAGTCTTCAGGAATTCCATAAGGATTATAATCCGAGCAAACCCCTGAAGAAAACCATTCCCCCTCTCGAGGATCAAAAATGGATCTTGCAGCTTCTGCCAAAGCACGCGCAGCTGAGGCTGCAGAAGACTTTCCACGTGATTCGATTACAGCACTCCCTCTATTTTGCACAGAAGGTATCATAATATTTTCCAACCAATCGCGGTCGTTGATCACCTCTGTAGCTGGTTTTCCTAAAATCTGCGCTTGCGTAAAATCAGGAACTTGCTTGGCAGAGTGATTTCCCCATACCACCAAATGAGAAATATCCTCCAAAGAAACTTGAGCACGATGTGCAAGGATACTATGCATACGATTTTGATCTAATCGCAGCATTGCATGAAAATTCTTCCTATGCAACCTAGGAGCATTGTTCATAGCAATCCAACAGTTTGTGTTTACAGGATTTCCCACGACAAACACCTTCACATCACGTTTTGCAGCAGTATTTAATACGGATCCTTGCAGAGCAAAAATCTCTCCATTTTTCTTTAAGAGATCTACACGCTCCATCCCTGGACCACGTGGAGCCGCACCAATAAGAAAAGCTGCATCAACCCCGTCGAAAGCATCTTCTAAAGAAGTTGTCACACGAATATCCCTTAACAAGGGATAAGCTCCATCATCTAATTCCATACGAACGCCGCAAAGGACTCTTTCCGTTCCTGGAAGATCATAGATACGTAAATCTATACCACAATCCGCACCAAAAACATCTCCGTGGGCTAACGAAAATAGAAAACTATAAGCTATCTGTCCAGTTCCTCCAGTTACAGCAACGCGCATAGTTCGCCCTGAAACCATAATCACTCCTCCCATAAAAAAATTAATATAATCTTTAAGAGCAAACAAAACAAGGGTTAGCAAAAGACTATTTTTCTACTAAAGAAATTTCATCATTTCTTCCTATGGAGAAAACTTTCCCTCTATAAATACTCAACCATAGGAGACTAAAAAAAGAACCGGAAAAATAAACTATTCAGGAAAAGAATACAAAATAAGGAATCTCTAGTCTTGCCAAATGGGAAACCTACTAAGAAGTAGATTTTTCCCTTGCAAACCAATGTATCATTCCAACTGAAGAACATGCAATAATTACAAACCCTAGAATTAATACAATTAGACTCACCATAGTAGATTCTAGAGAAAATGCCCATTCCCCAACAAACGCAACAACAATAGGGAATGCAAGAATGCATAAACACATGAAAAACAAAGCCAAGATCTTCAGCGCTCTATAAACTCGAGTATGCTCCTGAAAAACCAGATATTTCGTTGCTTCCCTAACAATTCCACTAACCACAAGCACTCAAGCCCTAGAGAAACTCAAAAAAGAAAGGCATCAGCAATTGCCTAGATAACTTTAACTTTTTATCAAAAAAAAGCAAAGAAACCTTAAAAACTAAACTAAACAATAGAAAAATGGACAGGAAAAGCCCAGCCAAGCACTAGAGGAAGACTTGACAACCTTTCTCCCCTTTCTGGTAGACAAAACTCCATGAACATCTAAAAAGCCGCGAGAGTAAACACGAATGAACATAGCGATCTTTTTTGTTGGACAAATCGCTAACATTTTAACCCTTTTCCCATTAAAATTCAGTAGAAAAGTTCCTACTCTCTCCTATATGGAGCTTACTTTTTATCAAGAAGAGCTAACAGAGCTTCAATTTCAGGGAACTCTCCAGAGACTTTCTCGCCTTTCATTACCTTTAATACCTTCTCTGAAAGCTCTTTTCCAAGAGATACTCCCTCTTGGTCAAAAGGATTTATGCCCCAGCAGAACCCTTGAAATACAGTTTTATGTTCATAATAGGCAAGAAGGCCTCCTAAAACATAAGGCGTAAGCTTTTCTGTAATCAGCAAAGAAGAAGGGCGGTTTCCATCAAAATTCCTATTAGGATTTTCACTAGAGCGTCCTTTAGCTAAAGCTATAGCTTGTGCAATCATATTTGCTAAGAGTTTCTGAGAAGAACTACTTCCCATTACAGTAATATCACAATTCCTTTGACTCTTTAAAAACCCGAGAAATTCAACAGGCACTATATCTGAGCCCTGATGCAAACATTGAAAGAAGGAATGCTGGCAATTTGTTCCTGGCTCTCCCCAAACTACAGGACTTGTAGCAAATCCTACTCTCTCTCCCTTGGTTGTGATACTTTTCCCATTAGACTCCATAATGCATTGCTGCAGATGCGCAGGGAAATACTCTAAACCATAGGCGTAGGGAATCACTGCAACTGTAGGATACCGCAAGAAATTTCGATTCCAAATACCGATCATTGCCGAAAGCATGGGTAAATTCTCAAGAAGACGGGGCTGTAAAGCTGCGCGATCCATAGCTGCCGCGCCCTGAAGGACTTGAAGAAACACTTCAAAGCCAAAAGCAAATCCTAAGACAACCCCTCCTACCATAGAAGTTGAAGAATACCTTCCCCCTATGCTCTCCCATATGTGAAACACTTCAAGGTACTTATCAGAATCATCTAAAGCACTGCCAGCACAGGTAACAGAAACAAAATGCTCCTTAAAAGGCAGCCCTTTCTGAGCAAAATACTCCGCAAGGAACTCTTCGTTCACTTTGGTTTCCAAAGTCGTTCCTGATTTCGAAACCGTCACAACTAAAGTTTTCTTACAATCTATAGATTGCAGTACCTCTGTAGCATTATCTGGGTCAATGTTGGATACAAAATGTACGTGCTTATCCGAAGGACAATACCCTTTTAACGCCCAATACAGCGCCTTAGGACCGAGCTCAGACCCTCCTATGCCAATTTGGATAATTGTAGAAAACTTCTCTCTAGCCTTTTCTAGAAAACTCTGTAACCGTTGTGCTTCTATCCGAGACTTCACAGCAGTTTCCTCGGCAATTCCAGTTAACGAAGTTTCTAAAACCCAGGCCCGTGTCGCTGTATGTAACGCGGGAAGAGACTCACTAGGATACCCTTCAATATAATTAACAATGCCTCCCTGCTGCATCGACTCCATAGATTCATGCAACCCACGCTCTTCAGCTAAAGAGGTCAGTGCAGCCAATACCGCATGATCCAATCTTTCTGTAGCAAAGCTAAAAAGAAAACCCTCCGACTCTAAAGAAAACTGCCGTATTCTTTCATCCGAAAGCACCCCTGGAGCAGTTAAATCCAGAGGAGACAAGGATAATGTCTGCAATATGCTTGTCGAAGTACATTCCAAAAAGCTTTTTCTACTCATCTTTTAACCCCTCATTATAGATGGAAAAATACGCATCACGTATATTAAAAAAAAGCCCTTTGAATACAGGTAGCATGGAAAACTTTATGCCCCATGTGCAGTTTAGCAACGACATCTTAGAAAAATTTTCCCTTTTCCTTTCTGTAGACCGAGGTCTCTGTCAGCAAACAATTCTAGCCTATTCTCAAGACATTTCTTTATTTCTCTTGTTAAACAAAATACTATCTACTGAAGAGATTTCTCAAAATAGTGTTTGTTATTTTGTAGAAAAATTACATGAGCGTAACGAAGCCGAGGCTACGCTAGCACGACGTTTGATTGCTTTAAAAGTCTTTTTTATTTTTCTTAAAGACGCCCAGTTGCTTAAACATCCGCCAATCATAGAACACCCAAAAATTTGGAAACGTCTTCCTACAGTTCTCTCCCCACAAGAAGTAGAACAGCTGCTCCTTACGCCAAAACGAGCTAAACATCTCTCTCCACTCATAGTTGCCCGAGATACAGCAATCCTCTATACCCTATACTCTACAGGCATTCGCGTATCTGAACTGTGTGACCTAGAAATTGGAGATGTCAATGATGAATTTATCCGAGTAACAGGAAAAGGCTCAAAAACCCGCCTTGTCCCTCTAGGATCTTTAGCTAGAGACGCTATAGATGCCTACCTCTCTCCTTTCCGAGATCTCATGCGCCAGAAAAGCCCCAAGGAAGAACACCTTTTCCTCTCTTTTCGTGGAAAAAAACTTGAGCGCTCTTGCATTTGGCGACGCATTCACGAATACGCCAAACAAATCACCTCTAAGCCAGTCTCTCCGCATTCCTTAAGACACGCCTTTGCTACCCATCTTTTGAATAACAAAGCTGATCTTAGAGTCATACAAGAAATGCTAGGGCATTCTAGAATTTCCTCTACGGAAATCTATACCCATGTGGCTTCTGATGCCTTAATCGAAAAATTTCACACCTTTCATCCAAGGTTAGACTAGTCGCACTGATAAAAGAACGTCCCATCTTCGAAACGGGTATAGCATTCTTCTTCCTGCCCGGTATTTTTTGATCCAAAGGTATCTGGATAATAGTAGCTATACGAGTATGGATAATAAAAACTGTAGGGAACGGTGCCACTCTTCTCATCAAACTGAAGACCTACAACAGGAAGCACCTTTGGAGCATGTTTATGTTGTTGGGATAAAATCGCTTCTGCGCCAAAAACAGAAGACACCACCCGAAAACAACACATCATACAAGAAAAGATAGCTAGCATGAGTATTCTTTTCATAAAATCCCCAAAAAAATCTAAAACCTTAGATTTTATTTTACTATGAGCAAGAATTTTTATGCCTAGCTATGGAAAATACATAAAATGCCCAGGATAGGACTTGAACCTACATGCCCGAAAGCACTGGATCCTAAATCCAGCGTGTCTACCAATTTCACCACCTGGGCAAACACATTCAATAAACTGTGAACCTATTATTCTTCTCTCACAACGTTTTTTGCAAATAAAAAGCGCTCCCCCCTAGAAACAAAAGAAATCCCCCTATCTCCTTCATAATCAAACTTGCATGAAAAATAGCTTTTAGCTAAGTTCCTCTCTTCTGAGAGCCTTAACTCCAACTCTACTCCGTGAAGTGCTATGAATATTCCTCTGTCTACAGCGGCACCCTCTACCAATGAAGCGTTAAAAGAAGAGATAGTCTCTGCAAACGCCTCCTCAGAAGCGACCTCCTCAGGAACAATAAAAACCTCATCTGGAGATATCCCTGTTTCCATGACGAACTTTGAAGAAACTTCTCCAGTTTCTTCAAACGTTTTAGATGTTGTTTTGCCTCAAATCTTTGCTAATGAACAACTTCGTGCGACTCCTAATTTATTCCAACACAGCCTTATTTTCCTCCCGCCAGAAACTGTAGATCTTGAAATCCAAATATCTGAGCTTATGCAGCTTCTTGATTCTGAGGGGGGAATTGAGGGAGCCTCCACAGAAGAGTCTTTGAAGCATCTAATGAAAGAGCGTGCTCCTCTTAGCCAGTCTGCCTCTCCCTTTCCCAGAGCAACACCTTCAAAACCGTTGGCTTGTTCTACATCCACGAGAATGCAATCTGGGCAAGAGAAAGCTTTTATGCCAAAATCCAAAGACGCATCACCACAAAAAACTTCTTCCCAGCTGCAGCGTTCCATTTCAACTCTGCACGAATCTGCTTCAGAAACTGCTGCTCTATCTCAACAAGCTGCTAAGGAAAGAGAGGCTTCTCATCTTGCTATGCTCCCATCAGCATTCTGCCATGAGAATGAAGATAAGCTCATTTTAACAACAAAAACGCAAGAGTTTTACAATGAAGATCGTGAAGGAGGCGATCAAAGGAGAGAGGGTCGCCCTCAAGATGAGCAGGAAAACCATTCTGACGATGAGAATACGCAAAAAGCTCAAGGCAAAGTAGACAAAGTGAAGCAAGCTCCCTTGCAAACGCTTTCTCTTGCAAGCTTACGATATCAATATGAAACCCGTCCTATGAAGGAGACGGAAAAAGTTGAAAGTTCTGTCTTTAAAAAGAAAGCACAGTCTCCCATGGCATTATTTGGGGAAAGCCCTATGCAATCGCAAACTTATGTTCCTATACAAACCCCAAAAATAGAAAATGTTTTCGTGCGTTTTATGCGTCTGATGGCAAGAATCCTAGGACAAGCAGAAGCAGAGGCTCACGAGCTCTATCTCAGAGTTAAAGAACGTACGGATAATATTGATACATTAACTTTGCTCATTTCAAAAATCAATTCTGAAAAGAAGGACATTGACTGGAACAAAAATGAGGAAATGAAAGCTCTGATAAATCAAGCCCAAAAGCTTGGTGTGAGCTTTTCTTTAGAAAAGGGATATGTCTGGACTATAGAAGAAAAAAAGCTTCTTAAAGAAAATATTCAAATACGCAAAGAAAATATGGAGAAAATTACCCAACTAGAAAGAACAGATATGCAAAGGCATTTACAAGAGGTCTCACAATGTCACCAAGCTCGATCTAATGTGTTAAAACTTCTTAAAGAACTCATGGATACATTTATTTACAATCTGCGCCCGTAATGTCTTATCTTTCCTATTTATTAGAAAAAATTGCCTCTCAGTCTAAGGAAAATTATCCTTTTCCTGAAGATCTTGCCAAGTATTTGGAAGGTTATGTCCCAAATCAAGATATCTCTTTAGACACGTACCAAAAAATTTTCAAAGTCACCTGTGAAGATCTCGAAAGAGTTTATAAGGAAGGCTACAATGCCTACCTAAACAAGCAATATAAAGAGAGCTGTTTAATTTTTCGCTGGCTTGTCTTCTTTAACCCTTTCGTTTCTAAATTTTGGTTTTCTCTTGGAGCAGCTCTTCATATGGATGCGCAGTATCCTCAAGCCCTACATGCTTATGGTGTAACTGCGCTTCTTCGAGACAAAGATCCCCACCCCCATTATTATGCATACATATGCTATACCTTAATGGAACAAACTGAAGAAGCAGATAAAGCGTTAGAGATGGCTTGGGAAAGAGCTCAAAGGCAACCTGCATATCATGATCTAAAAGAAGAAATCCTAAGCATCAGAAATCACTCTAATCGTTAAAACGAGATTTTTAGCATGTCTTCCTGGCTATCTCAAGCTAATGAAGTTTTATTAAACCAAGCATCTTTTATCCCCGACACTCCTGAAAAAGAACAAAAAGTTTCTTATACCTTTAAGCTTACACTTGCAACGCCGACAACTATACCTCCCTTTACCAAAATGCTTACGTCGAAATTATGGAGCTCAAAGCAAAGTTCCTTACAAGAGCCGAAGCTTTTAAGCAAAGAGATCTCTGTAGCAACTGCAAGAGAAAAAATCTTAGTATTTGGAAGTTCTCTCTACTCTCAGCTCCCTAAAACCTCTTCTTCTGCTACGACATCCTCTCCCTGGAATCTTTTTTCTCATCAAAGCTCTCCTATGACGAAACAAACTCTGTTAAGGGAGCTCATCTCTCCAAAAGAATTCAAAACAGAACATAAAGAAACTTCTCAACAGCCCAATCCTGACTCATCAAACTCTGCATCTTTAAACTCATATTCCTCCCCTCTGCAGACTTCCTCATCTTTCTTACAGAGTCCTCCTCACTATCTTCCTAAGGCCATTCCTCAGCATCAAGAAAATCAACTCAAGCCAAAGAGTTTAAAAGAAAATAACCAAACGCAGCATTCAACAAAGGTTAAAAAAGAAGAAATTTTAGAAACTAAGATCGCCATTAAAGGGCAGGATAAGAATCCTTTTCCCTCTAACCAAAATTCTGATAAAAAAGATCACAAGCAAACGTGGGCATCTCAAAATAAAAAGGAAAAACGTAAAGTCGAAAATGTCGTCCCAATTATTCCAGCACCAACTTTAGGGATATTTACATTAAGCTATCTTCTAACAAAACAGGGTATTCTTTCAGATTTTGCATCCTATGCATACCATAAAGACTCTATAGATGCGACCCAACATGAGCTTGATATGCTCCATGAAGAAAGACTAACGCAGATCAGACATAACATCGAAAAAGAAGAGCGATCTCGACGCTGGGGCTCTCTAGCAAACATTGTAGAGTTGATCTCGCCATTTATTTCCATTGGGGTAGCCTCTGCAGTAATCCTCTCCGGAGGAGGAATATTTTCTTTTCTTGCATTATTTGCTGGTCTTATAGAGCTTGTCATAGCCATCATGACTGCCTTAGAAGGGTGGGACGCCTTAGAAAGGATCCTTCCTATAAAACATGAAAAAACAAGACGAAGGATTGTTGCTGGGATCCATATTGGTCTTCATCTGCTCGCTTTGGGGTTATCTTTATCCTCATTATACTTAGAGAAAATTGGACTCTCAGCTCTTCTTGAGGGTTCCCTAAAAGGTTTGATTCCTGCTTTAGAAGCAATTGCTGGCATTGTTCGTGGAGGGTCTTTATGGATAAAATCAGAATTAGAAGGCTTAAAGGCAAAATTTTCTCTTATTGAAGCTCAGATAGAACTTATAAATATGGAAAGAGATGACAACTTCATTCACTCCCAAGACCTTTTAGACAACATTGAGTCCTCGTTTGAATATCTTATGCGCCTATTAACCTTTATTCGCGAACTAGATCAAGATCACCTACAGGCGCTGAAATCTTAACCCTTTGATCTTCTAAGGAAATCCATGACTATCTCCTCCTCTACAACAACAATAACAATGAACTCTGCAGAAGAAGGGCTCGCTCTAGAAACCCTGTCTGAAGGAAACGACACTGCAGCATCCGAGGTAACCCTACTTGAGGGTTCCGAGTATCCTATCATACGCGCATTATCGGATACATGCGTTGCACTGCTTTCTCAAACGGGAAATATGCTATCGCAATATTCTACGTTACCAAAATCCCCTAACAGTATGAAAGAACAGTTACTAGCAAAACATGAGCTGTCAATGAGATCCTTGTCTCTTCCGAATCTCTCCTCGCAACAAAGCTCACAGCTCAACTCCTCTTCATATAAACAAACGTTCTTCTCACCATCTCCATTCCTTTCAGGAAAGCAACAGAAAGAAAAGGCTCCAACATCCCATCAAACATTTCCCTATAAGCTCTGTCCTACCCCACAAGAAGAGTGTGCAGAACAAACGCTGTCTATCCCATTGCAGATCCCACAACCTGAGGAAGAGAATACAACGCGAGCTCATGCTCAGATGATCTCAAGACAGATCCCTGTAAAGACCTACTCAAAATCCACAATTCAAAAGCATAGTGCTAAGGGTAAAGAAACACAAACTTCAGCTAAACTAGAATCTCATCAGGCGACATCTACAAAACAACTTTCTTCAACTCTTAGCCCTATGAGCCTGTACAGCCACCTACAAAAAGAGCTGCAGGAAACAACAACGAAAACCTCTCGCGAAAGCGAAGAAAGCAAAGAAGATCGCGGTCAACAAGAAAGAGGCAAAGATCAAGAGCAGCAGCGCCATCATCACCAGGATCAAGAGTATGCAGAGATTAAAAAAGTCTCTCAAACTGAGCATATTACTAACTTCGAGGCTCCTTTGGAATATGAACTTCCAGAACCCCTTATCGAATTTGCTCTTTCTGAAGCACAGCTTAGCTCAATATTTCGTATGCGGGTTTCTAATCTTGATGTACTCAGGATTTGCATAGAGATTATGAAGCTCATGCTAAATAGCCGTGAAGAGGAATCTTTAGCTCGCCGAGAAGAGAGAAAGCAGCTTTTAGAAAAAGCTCAAGATCTCGTAAACAGTTATACTCGCCAAATGAAAACCCTACAATGGCTAGGAGTTGCTACAGCAGTTCTTGGGATTGTCGGAGCTGCCTCTCCTCTAGTTGGAGAAATTGCTGGAGATAAAATTTTAGGATTTATCCAAAACTCAACTAACTTCTGGAAAAATGTAACTTCCAAGACTTTCTTCAAAACTATGGGGAAAATCTTCACTTCCCTATCTCAAGTCACAGAAACAGCATCAAAATGTTACGAGCTTAAAGAATCTGCGGTGAGAACTCTCTCCGAGCATCTTAAGGAGATTCACAGAATGGAAAACGATGATCTTACAAGGGCTATAGAGGAAATCAAAGATAACTGGAAAAGCATGGATAATTTCCTTCTACACATCCTTCAAACAGATCATGATGTCGTCAGGAGTCTTTATCAATAAAACTAGAAACCTACTTGCGAATATTTTTGTATGCTATGGTTTTTCCCCAAGGAAAGCGTACAGAACAGCTTTTCTCTATAGAAAACAGTTCTTTCCCTCGAGCAAGAGAATCTAGAGGGAAAGAAATACTAATTACATAACTTCCTGAAGGAAGCTCTGAAAATACCTGCATAAGGTTTCTCAAGATCCTCAAGGAATAGGAAGAACCATAAAAATAGACGCAGGAAGCTTGAGATAATGAGACTTCTTGGAAATCCTTGAGGCAAAATAATGCTGGAATAGAAGAAAGCTTCCCATGAACTTTCGAAGAAAACCGAATAAACTCCTCTTGATTGTCTATCCCGACCACTTGGCATCCCACAACATGAGAAAACCAAAAGCATGCTTTCCCTAACCCACATCCTAAATCATACACTACCTCAGTAGAGGTAATTTCAAAAGCCTTGCTTATAGTATATAATGCTGACCATGGAGTTTCCCCATAGACGTTGCCATCTTTAAGCAAAGAAGATTGTGGTAAACGACGTAACTGTGCATAAGGATTCTTCCACAAGGAATAAAGCGATTTTCTTACATCATAAATAAAGAGTTTTGGATACTTCAAATACAAAGAAAAAAAGAGATAAGTTCCTTCTCTTAGAGAAAACACTAGTCTCATCAAAGTTCTCCAAAGTATAAGAACTTGAGGAATAACCTTTTTCTTAACTACGGAGCTCTTTAGGAAGCTGAAATACGACATCTTCTACTGCAAATATATCATCCTCTATTTTTAAACCAGGGATGATCTCTAATAACTGATCAATGCAAGCCTGAACAACATACTCTGGGGTTGAAGCACCAGAAGTAAGAGCTATATCCCCAGGGTATGTAAGGATCTCCTTAGAAATATACTCCGGGCCATTAATCAATACAGAAGGGACCTTTCGCCTTTGAGCTACTTCAAAAAGGCGGTTAGAATTGGAACTATTAATATCACCAATAATAAAGGCAAACCCTACACGACTTAACACAGAACGCAATGCCCCCTGGCGATTTGTAGTGGCATAACAAATAGACGAACTCGGAAGTGTAACAATAGAGGGATACCGCTGATGAAGTGCTAGAGTAATCTCCTCAACATCATCCATACTTAACGTCGTTTGTGTCACGTAAAATAAAGGGACATTCTGGGAAAAAGGCAACCTCTCCACATCATGGACATTCTCTACCACAGTAATACTCTCAGGAGCCTCACCCTGAATACCAATAATCTCTACATGCTTTTTATGCCCAATCAGAATTACCTGGTATCCCTTACTCACATACAGCTTCACAGCAGAATGAACTTTTGTGACCAATACACAAGTAGCATCAATCTCAATAAGCCCTCGACTCTGAGCCTCTTTACGAACCTGTGGAGAAACCCCATGTGCAGAATAAATCACCCTCTGCCCTATAGGAACATCCTTCAGATCCTCAATAAATACAGCTCCCTTTTCTCGCAAACTATTGACCACATGAAGATTATGCACGATCTCATGCTTTACATAAATCGGAGGCCCCCACCGCCTTAAAGCCTCTTCAACAATACGAATTGCCCTAACAACTCCAGAACAAAATCCCCGAGGATTACATACAATAAGCTTACGCATACACAATTCATAAACTAAAAAGAGCCATTGAAAATTAATTTTCAATTTGGCTCTTTTTTTTAATTTAAAGATATTGATCTCTATTAAGCGGATTCGGCTACTTTCTCGTCCACACCCAATCTCGCTAACTCTGCAACTACTATACTCTTTACAGTGTTAATATATTCAGAATATTTTCCTGTTTGAAGATCCCGAGATGAGCATCCCAAGTCAATATGAGGGGAAACTCCGAGATTTTCAATGTACTCCCCGCCCTTTCTTACAGCCAAAGAGCCTGTTAAAGAAACCCCTTTTATTCCTGAACGGTTAGGGAATGCTACTTGGAAAACAAATCCTCCTGCTCCAGCTGTAGGCTTCCCAATCAAAGTTGCTCGATTATTATCTTTCAAAATCGTCGGAGCAAGGTCTCCACAGGAAAAATTTTCTTCATTAATCAACATGAATATAGGCTTTGTATACTGATGGTTAGGATTAGGATAAATCATATCAAATCCTAATAGAGATATCGGTTTACTTAAAGAGATATCCCCACTAGCCCAGCAAGACAGAACATCATTAGAAAACTGCTGCAAAGCTCCGACAGCATGCATATCCATATGGTAGCCTTCCATACTCTCTCCCAACACGAGGGAAGCATGCTCATCCGTATAAACCCCTTCCAACTCCTCTCTCCATTTCAATGCAGAGCTTACTTCATCTTGAGTTAAAATCATTCTATGTTTTGGAACTTCTAGAGGTGTAGATGTTAGCATGGACAACAACCCATACATATAAAAGACACTACCTCCAGGATTATTCGTCTGGTCTATGATTAATGCGTCCGTCTTGCTTTCTAAAACATCAATAATCTCTCCAAAAGTAAGCCAAGGAGCATCACGACGTCCTTCTTCAAGATCCTCAAGCTCTGTCCATACATAAGTTGAGATCCTTAAAAAGCCCACATTAAACTTTTGCCCTTGATCATTTGTAACTTCAAAAATATTCGCTCTATAAGGTCCTGAAACCTGTTCCCAAACTACAGGGCCAAAATTCGGCAAGAACCCTTTTTTACTGCCAATATAGTAGTCACTATCCAAACGATTTTTATTTAAAGCACGCACCTCACTCCAGAAATACGGCAACATCTGAGAGTTAAACAAACACTGATTATGGGGAGCGAATCTTGTGCTTGCACCCTTATAACAAGAATCAAGAGAGATTTGAGGCGGATGATCAGCAACTAAAGGAGCAATCGCAGAAAAATCTCCAATATTTTCAGGAGTATAACGCCATCTTACCGTTACTGTACGATGGAACCCGCTCGGACGGCGAACTTTCAATGTAGCAATCCCTGAGGGCACCAGATGTCCTAGCGCTGCAGATCGAGCTGTCAGATTTCGTGCTGCTGTAGAATAATCAGTCTGGCTTCCTCGCCCTACACGAATACTTTCTAAAGCCTCTCTAGCACTCATCCCATCGAACTCTATAATCTCGTCGCCTAAATAAACTTCACTATGAGGAGTCTGCACATCCACGACAAACAAACGCCCATCTTCGCTAAGCTTAAATAGATAAGGAAGATATGCACTTTCATTTCGGTAAAAAGTAATCCCCGCATGATAATCGTTCAAGGAGCTGATATACTCAGCAAAAACTTTCTGACAATAATCCGTCGTAGGTTTCTCCTCTAACACTAGCTGAAGACGTGCTTGATGCGTCCTCTCATCTCGATTCCATCCAAATAAAAGTTCTTTCCAAGCCAATGGAGCGTATTTCACCCCAATTAAATTATAGAGAAAATCTAAGTCATTGTACGCATTTTGCTTAGTGACATTCTTAGCAAAACCCTGACAACTTATACTTAAACAATAGGCCAAAACTACGAGTAATTTCCTCTTCATAACACCTCTTTTTCCCATAAGGGAGCTTTAATGAGGGAAAACGATATCATTAAAAAAAATTTTTAACACTAAAATTCTTTAGAATCATGCCATTAAAACAAACTTTTCCAGAAGAAAATATGAAAATAACCCGCAGAAATAGCTAGCCAACCCAATCCAAGAAATCTTTTTAAAATACCATAAAAAGCTCACTTTTTCTGTTCCCATAAAAGCAACCCCTGCAGCAGAACCAATAATCAAAATGCTTCCTCCTGTTCCTGCAGCGTAAGCAATCAGTTTCCATAAAACATCATCTACAGGAAGCTGATACATTCCCATTGTAGCTGCCACTAAAGGAACGTTATCTAAAACGCTAGATATTAGCCCAATAAAGATCCCAACAACATACCTAGAAAACAGTTGATCCATCCACATAGAAAAATCAGAAAGCACGTTCGCAAAAGTTAATGCATTCACTGCAAGAAGAATCCCAATGAAGAACGTGATAGAAGAAATATCTATTTGAGTCAAAATGTGCGGGATTCTTAAATGATAACGCTCTTCTCCATGAGGGAAATGAATCCAGTCACTTGTTAACCATACAAGCCCCAATCCCAACAAAGCCCCTATAAATGGAGGAACTCCTAAACAAGCCTTCCATATAGGCACCATAAGTAAAGAACCTAAACCAATAAAAATAATTAAAGAACTCTTTGCTGGAGATGTCTGCTTTTCCGTATCTACAGAAGAAACAAAGCTAAGATTTCTTTTTCGAATTAAAAGCTGCCCGCAAAGTCCTGCAGTTAATACACACACTAAACTTGGGACAAATAAAGATTTTATTACTCCCCAAGAAGTTATCTTATTATTTATCCACAACATTGTCGTTGTGACATCTCCAAGCGGAGTCCAAGCTCCCCCAGCATTTACCCCAATCACACAAAGCGCGCCAAGAAGCAAACGATCTTCCCGGGATTTCACCAAGCGCTTTAAAATAGACATGATGATAATAATAGAAGTCAGGTTATCTAAAGCGGCAGAAAGAAAAAAAGAAATTCCTAAAAGACTCCATAAAAGAAGAGTAAGTGAACGCACACGACAATATCTAACTATTATAGAAAATCCCTTATGCGAATCTATTAGTTCCACGATAGCCATAGCTGAAAATAAAAAGAATATCACCTGGGCCATATCTGCGATTTCTTCAGCAAAAATCAATAAATTCGCATGATCCATATGAGAGAAACAAACTAGCCACATTAGCCCCCCCATGACTAAAGCAACAGCAGATTTATTTACTCGCACAATGTGTTCAAAAACTATCGCAATGTACCCGAAGAAAAACAAAGCACATAATTGAAACTTCAGCATAGAATCCCCTAGTTAATTTCGCGTCTTATAGTCTACTCTGTTCAAAGTTCAAAAAGCTAGGTAAAGTAAGAAAAAAATGTCTTATCAAAGTTTGTCATCTTAAAGCATAAAATTCCCAAGAAAAAAAACTCATAAAATCATAACGAACCATTTGACAAAGATAGAAAAGAAGCGAACAATATTGTCTTTATTGCAACTTCTTAGGCAGCTTAGATTATGACCACTAAAACCTCCTGGTCATTCAAGCATTTAATCCCTACGCTTTATACAAGCATTAAAGAAGGGTATTCTTTTAATGCTTTTAAAAAAGATTTTTTAGCCGGAATTACTGTTGGGATTCTAGCCTTTCCCTTTGCTATTGCCGTATCCATTGGTATAGGAGTTTCTCCAATTCAAGGGCTAATTGCCTCGATAATCGGAGGCTTCTTAGCTTCAGCCCTAGGGGGAAGCCAGGTCCTTATTTCCGGACCTACAAGTGCTTTTATTTCTATTCTCTATTGCATTGTTGCAAAATATGAAATCGAAGGGCTATTTGCTGTTACACTTCTAGCGGGAATTTTTCTTGTTGCCTTTGGGCTTACAGGATTAGGAACGTTCATTAAATACATGCCCTATCCCGTTGTGACTGGGTTAACCACAGGGATCGCAGTTTTAATCTTTTCTTCTCAAATCAAAGATTTTCTTGGTTTGCAGATGGGAGAAAATGTCCCCACAGATTTCATCGCAAAATGGGTGGCATATTGGGATCACCTATGGACATGGGATAGTAAATCTTTCGCTGTAGGATTATTTTCCCTCCTACTGATGATTTACTTTCGCAACTACAAACCTCGCTATCCTGGAGTGATGATTGCCATTATTATCGCGACTACTCTTGTGTGGCTACTTAAAATCGATATTCCTACGATAGAAAGCCGATACGGCACTCTTCCCCAATCACTCCCTCTTCCTGTCCTTCCTCGCTTGAGCATAACAAAAATCCTACAGCTGATGCCAGAAGCGTTAACTATTGCAGTTTTAACAGGAATAGAAACCCTCCTTGCTGCTGTAGTTGCTGATGGGATGATCGGCTCTCGTCACCAGTCTAATTGTCAACTTGTTGGGCAAGGAATAGCAAATATTGGAACCGCATTATTTTCAGGAATTCCTGTTTCTGGATCTTTATCACGAACAGCTGCAAATATCAAATCTGGAGCCTTAACTCCTATTTCTGGACTCGTTCATTCAGTTTTTATTTGCTTTATCCTACTTTTACTTGCCCCGTTAACAATAAAAATTCCCCTTACATGTCTTGCCGCCGTATTGATTTTAATTGCATGGAACATGAGTGAAATCCACCATTTCATTCACTTATTCACAGCCCCAAAAAAGGATGTTGTTGTCCTTCTCACTGTCTTTGTTCTTACTGTTATGACAACAATAACCTCCGCAGTACAGGTAGGAATGATGTTAGCAGCTTTCCTGTTTATGAAACAAATGAGCGATCTTTCTGATGCAATCTCTTCGTCAAAATACTTCGATGAGGATAATCAACAACAGAAAAAAGACGAAGTCTTTAGCAAAGCTGAGGTTCCTCTAAATACGGAAATTTATGAAATTAACGGACCCTTCTTTTTCGGAATCGCAGACCGCTTGAAAAATATCTTAAACGAAATCGAGTCTCCGCCAAAAATCTTTATCTTGTGCATGTCTCGAGTTCCTACAATTGATGCTTCAGCTATGCACGCTTTAGAAGAGTTTTTTTTAGAATGTAACCGACAAGGGACACTATTACTATTAGCTGGAGTGAAAAAAACCCCATTAGGAGATCTCAAACGTTATCATTTAGATCAACTTATTGGAGTCGATCATATCTTCTCAAATATCAAAAGCGCCCTTCTTTTTGCTCAAGCTTTGATCAAATTAGAAAAAAAATCTTCCTGCTAATGATTTCCAACCATTACTTCTGGAACAACAAGACGATCAAACTCTGCTTCGGATAAGAACCCCAATTGTAAACACGCTTCTTTTAATGTCATATTTTCATGAAATGCCTTTAAAGCGATTTTCGAACACTTATCATAACCTAACGTGGGAGAAAGCGCAGTCACTAACATTAAAGAGCGATTCAAAAATTCTTGTAATTGTACTTTATTCACCTGCAATCCTGAGATAAAGAAATCAGAAAATGCCCGCATACCATCAGAAAGCAACTCTATAGATTGCAAAAAGTTATAGATAATTACAGGCTTCATTACATTTAATTCAAAATTCCCCCGACTTCCTGAAATAAGAATAGTTTGGTGGTTCCCTAATACTTGAGCACACACCATCTGTAATGCCTCACACTGTGTTGGATTGACCTTCCCTGGCATAATAGAAGAACCGGGTTCATTTTGCGGAAAAAACAACTCCCCCAAGCCACAGCGTGGTCCAGAACCTAAAAAACTTAAATCTGTAGCAATTTTCGTTAAACTACACGCAAGAGTCGCCAAAACTCCATGTGCATGTACTAAAGCGTCATGACAAGATAATGCAGAAAAATAATTTTTCGCAGGGACAAAAGGCTCCCCCGTTTCCTGTCGAAGATATTGGAAGACTTTTTGAATAAAACCCTTAGGTACATTAAGCCCCGTGCCAACAGCTGTCGCTCCTAAGGCTAATTCATACATATGCGTCAGAGAAAACGCTATGCGCTCACAACACTGAAATATTTGGGAATGATAACCGGAAAACTCCTGCCCTAAAGTCATAGGAACCGCATCCATAAGATGTGTACGACCAATTTTTATATCATGACGAAATTCATCCACCTTATGGCTTAAACTATTCAGCATATGATCAATCGCAGGGATAAGTCGATTTTTCACACTCAAGACTCCAGCAATATGCATAGCTGTAGGGAACACATCATTTGAAGACTGAGATTTATTCACATGATCATTAGGGTGTATAGGGGATTTACTTCCCAAAACTCCCCCATGACTATGAATGGCAAGGTTTGCTATCACCTCATTGACATTCATATTTGTCTGTGTTCCACTTCCCGTTTGCCAAACCCTTAAAGGAAAATGCTCTTCATACCCCCCCTGAAGGATCTTATCCGCTGCGGAAACGATCATATCACAAAGTTTCGCTTCTAAAAATCCTAAGTCACAATTTGCCTTTGCTGCACATTTCTTAATCAGAACAAGAGCTCGTATAATTTCAAATGGCATGGATTCCTTTCCCCAGGAAAAAAATTTTTGAGAACGCAGAGTTTGCGCCCCATATAATTTATCTTCAGGAACCTCAACTACACCCAAGCTATCATTCTCTTGTCGCATTTATTATTTTCCTATGATTTAATCATTTCATTGCAAAACTTTTATAAATAAAAATGAAAAGAAAAACTTTTTATTATTCTATAATCATTCTATCTTTTTTTATTTTATGGGAAGCTGCACAGTATCGACCTTCTCTTGCTTTTCTTTGTCCCCCACCATCAAAAATTATCAAAGCCTCTGCGCACTCTCTTCCTCTTCTCTTATCGTGTTCATATCAAACTTTAAAGGGAATTTTAGGAGGGTTCTTTCTAGCATTAGCCTTGTCCATAATGCTTGCGAGCATAATGCTCACATATAAATCTGCAAAAGACCTCCTACAACCTTTATTCGTTCTTTTACAATGCACTCCAATGTTTACCCTAGCTCCTCTTATTGTACTCTGGTTTGGCTGGGGACTGAATGCTGTTATTATCCCTACAGCACTAACAATATTCTTTCCTTTAACTCTAACAATTTATCAAGGAATCACAGCAACTCCGAGAGAGCTACTAGAGCAATTTATTTTACACGGTGCTACGAAAAAACAAATTCTCATAAAGCTCAGGCTTCCTTATGCATTACCTCATATATCTTCAGGACTAAAAATTGCTATAGGTTCTGCAGGATTTGCTGCTATCGCTGGAGAGTGGGTGGCTTCCCACTCAGGACTAGGGATTTTAATTCTTGAAAGTCGCAGAAACTATGAAATGGAACTGATGTTTGCTGGACTTTTTGTCTTATCTCTTCTTACGTTATCTTTGTTTCAAATTGTATTAATAAGCGAAAAATACGTATTTTCTTTATTCCGAGTAACTAAAAGTCAAAAAATCACATTTTCTAAATACAAACTTCTATGCTCTCTTCCTTTGCTTCTAACTGTTTTTCCATTTTTAAATAAAGCTCCCTCATCAGAAAAAACGAAAGATCTTATCAAGCTTTCTTTATTGCTAGATTGGACTCCAAATCCTAACCATGCCCCTTTATATGTTGGTATTGCTCAAGGATTTTTTCAATATCACGGAATAGACCTACATATCCAAAAAAACACAGATTCTAGCTCTTCTATTCCCCATATCCTTTTTGAGAAAGTCGATATGACCTTATATCACGCCTTCGGGATCATTAAAGCATCAATAAAAGGTCTCCCTGTACAAGTGATTGGAAGGCTTATAGATTCCACTCTTCAGGGATTCCTCTATCGCGCAGACGATTCCATCTCAAATATTCAAGACTTAAACAATAAAGTTCTGGGATTCTGCTTAAACAACTCTAGAGATTTGTCTCAACTTTTAGACACATTAAAACTTCAAGGCGTTGTACCTTCAAAAGTAAAAAATGTAAGCTCTGACCTTATTTCCCCTATGTTACTAAAAAAAATCGATTTCCTCTACGGTGCATTTTATAACATAGAAGAAGTCATATTTTCCTCTTTAGGAATGCCTACCCGGTGTTTCCTCTCAGACACCTATGGGATGCCTACAGGTCCCCAATTACTCATCTGTGCAAAAAAACATACGAAAGCGACAAAACCAGAAATTGTTCAAGCTTTCCAAAAAGCTCTTCAAAAAAGTATCGATTTTTGTAAAAAACACCCCGAAGAAGCGTTTAAAATTTATACACAAGCCACTACAGACATTCCTAAAAAACTTTCTATTGAGCACCTTCAATGGGAAAAAACTTTACCTCTATTTGCACAAAGCCAAGCTCCCCTTGAGGACTCTCTAGTTACCTCTTTAGTTCATGCCATCACTCAAAGATACCCAGAACTCACTCATCAAGCCGTCTTTTTCTCTCCAGAAGATATTGCAAGCCCTTATTCTCCAGTGCTACAGGGATGCGAAAACACATGAGCAAGACGCGTAAGGATATCCCTAAGCACTTCTAAAGGCTTCTGTTCCGCATTAACATAGGAAACTTTATGTTTCGGATAGTGCTGAATAATCTCATCAATTTCTTTTTGATATGTCTGTAGACGCTTTTGCAAAAGCTCAACACCAACCTCATCAAGGCGACCTTTTTTATGCAAAGAGCGTTGCGTTCTCTCCAGCAACTGAGCTTCATCCTGAACTGTTAAAATAACAACATGACGTACAGTAAGATACTGATCTAACAGCTCTGCTTGCCTTAAAGTTCTTGGAACTCCACTGACAAATAAATCTTGGAAATCGGGAGAATAACGGCCTGTAGCAATCAGCCCCTGAATATAGTAATGCCAAACAGCAATAACATCTTCATCAGGGATTAGTGCCCCAGAAACTGCATACTGATGAAACATCTGACGGATAGGAGACTCTAAGGGATAAGAACGAAAAATATCCCCTAGGGAAACATAAACCTGACTCCCAGCATGAGCAATCATATCCCCTAAAAAATCTTTTCCTGATCCAGGAGGACCAAATAACAATATGGAAGAAAATGGTTTGGTATATGTCTTTAATGTTTCTGCGATTCTTTTTTCTATCATAGATTCTCTCATAAAAGCTTTTATTTAAAACAACTTAACTTAATTGATTTTCTTGAAAAATAATAGAGTCTAACGATAAACTTTTTATCTCATGATGTGGTTTTTACTTTATTTGCCTCAAGTTTGTACTTTTTTTCTATCTGCAGATGTTCTTACAAACATTTTGGTAATTAATCGTCTTCTTAGCAACTACTCTCAAAAGCAACGCTTTTTCTTGCTCTTAAGAGAATGTCGTTTTTCTTTAATTGCTATGATACTCTTGTTTTGGGCCACTCTGGGAGCCACACACGTGTTACACACTCCCCCGTGCGCCATACGTACTGTGGGAGGAATCATTATCACTCTTATAGGAATCAGAGCCACTCTTCGCCTTAACAAAGAAGAAGCGTGGAGCTCTTATTCCTCAAACTCTTCATCTCTTCCTTTTGTTACTCCTATAGCCATGCCCCTTATTATCGGTCCCTCATGGCTAGGTGCCTGCTGTGCTTTTATTAGCAAGTCATTTCTACATGTAACGAGTACATATATTGTCATCCTAAGTTGGGTCCTTATCACCTGTGCCACCTTCATATTGCATTTCCTAATCAATCCAGGGAAAATTAAGCTCCTAGTTACAATCCAAACTATTTTAGGCCTTTTTGTTACTATCGTTGGCGCCCAGATTCTAATATCTGGGTTGCAAAGCACATTCTTATAAAAGGTTTTTTAGCCATGTTGCGCAACTTAATTGACTTTAGTTTATTATTCTATGCTCTATTTAATTCTCTAGGATCTATTCCTGTCTTTGTTCTTCTCTTGAAGAATTTTTCTTATAAAAAACAGCAACGGATTATCTTAAGAGAGTGTATTTTCTCACTCATAGCACTCTTGCTCTTTGTTACTTTCGGGAGGAAAATTCTACAATTCCTAGATATCTCCCTATACTCATTCCAATTGATAGGAGGGGTTCTATTGTTTTCAGTCGCTTTAAAAATGATGCTTGCACAGCCTGTACAAGATGTTCAAAAAGAAGCTCGAGATTCTTCAGAGCCAATTTTTTTTCCTTTAGCATTCCCTATCATTACAGGCCCTGCTGTTATCACTGCAACACTAAGCTACATGGAAGAGGGAGAATACGCAAAAAATCTCATTTTAGCGACTGTGATTATTGCCTGGGTGCTTTCTCTTTTTACTCTTTTATGTTCTAGTTTATTTAACCGAATTCTAGGTCCTTCAGGACTTCTAGCTTTAGAGCGGATGTTTAGTTTAGTTCTTGCTCTAATGTCTATAAACTTGATTCTTAAAGGGCTTTCTATTGCTTTTAACATAGGATTTTATGTAGGTAGTGCGTAATGAAAAGAAATGGTCCCTGTTGGTGTGGAAGTAAACGCAAATGGAAGTTTTGCCATTACCCAAAAACTCCTGAAGTTTCCAGGGAAGCTAGGCGCCAACATTATGCAACACAGTACAACATCATTTTAAAAACTCCAGAACAGCACAAAAAAATTCGTCATGCCTGCCGTATTACACGAAAGATCTTAGACGAGCTATGTAAAGCTTCTCAGAAGGGTGTTACAACAGAAGAACTCGATCAATATTCTAGAGAGCTTCATAAAAAATATGACGCTATTCCAGCTCCTTTAAATTATGGTTCTCCACCTTTTCCTAAAACAATCTGTACCTCATTAAATGAGGTTATCTGTCATGGGATCCCTAATTCTATCCCTCTCCAAGAAGGGGATATTATGAACATTGATGTTTCCTGTATTGTAGACGGGTATTATGGGGATTGTAGTCAAATGGTCATGATTGGCGAGGTTTCTGAGGAGAAAAAACTCGTATGCCAAGCTTCTTTAGAGTGTCTAAATGAAGCCATTGCGATCCTAAAACCAGATCTTCCTCTATGCAAAATTGGAGAAGCTATAGAAAATTGCGCAGACCGCTATGGGTTTTCTGTTGTAGATCAGTTTGTAGGACATGGCGTAGGATTAGAGTTCCATGAAAACCCCTATGTCCCTCACTATAAAAATTGCTCGAATATTCCCTTGGCTCCAGGAATGATTTTCACCATAGAGCCCATGATTAACGTTGGGAAAAAGGAAGGAGTGATCGATCCAAACAACCACTGGGAAGCACGCACTTGCGACAACCTACCGAGTGCACAGTGGGAACACACCATAGCAATCACAGAGTCAGGCTATGAGATACTAACTCTTCTAGATGAATAACTTCCTCTTCTAAAAGTTCTATTTGAAACAGCAGTTGATGGACTAAGACTATGTCTTCAAAACTATCTACAGCAAGCTGTTGTTCTCGCCTTAATGTAAGGTACTGCTCTTTAACAGCAAATAGCTCTTTTCTTGCAGCAGATAACGTTTTATCTTTCTCAGAAAATTGCTCTCGAAGCTGCTTATACATGCATTGATAGCGCCTTTCCTCTGGGAAGGTAACAACTTCAGAAACCACAGACTTCGTAGCTTCTGTCTCCTGCATAGCAAGACGCAGTTGCCCAAGTTCTTTTTCTTTTTGCTCTAGAAGCTTCTGTAACTCCAGGACTCTTCCTTGAAGACTCTCAACCTGCTGCAAAGAAACACTAAGCTCCTGACAGCGTTCAGCATACAGTTTGTGCTGCTGTTTTTCTTTAGCTAGTTCCTCTTGTAAAAGCATTAAACCTTTATCTTGCAATATCTGAACCTTAGATTCCTGATCTCTACCTAAAATCTCCTGCTCACCCATCCATGGGAATACGATATTCTCATCTCCTACAACACGATGAACATACTCATTATGTAAAACCGCGTACTCCTCTAACCAGCTATTTTTTTGGTCAGATAAAACTTGTAAATCTATAGAAAGGTGCTCCTGTTTCTTATAGGCCTCCTTCAAAAGCTCCTTACATTCTTGAAGCTCTTTTTCTAAAGATTGAGAACGCGAAATCAGTAAGGTATTCTCCTCAGCTTTTTCCTGAAGTTGCTGTTGATAGGTCCCTAGTTTCTCATCCAATTCTCGAGTTAAAACCTCTAATTGTAGCGTTTTCTCGTTCTCAGCCTCTGTAAGCATTGTTCCTGCCAACCAAAATACTCCCCAGGAAATCAAAAATACGCTCTCTAAGCCAACAATCCAAAGTATAGAAAATACAGAGTCTCCAAAAAATTTAATGCTAAAAACAATACAAAAAATCCCTGAGATTACTGCATACCCCCATCCTCGGAACAGCATAATCATAAATAAAGCTGCAAAGGAAAAAACCAGTAACGAAACAACTAAAGTGGGATCAAAAAAAGAGGCGCAACTTATTCCCAAAAGAATTGATAGAAAGGCTATTAAAAATGTGCTTTCTACAGAAAACAATGATAATTTCTTCCTCATGAAAGAAGAAAGGCTCACCCAACGATGACGTTCATTAAATGCCAACATCTCTAACGCCTTAATTCTTATTTCTTTCAAGACTCATTTAAAGAATCTTGTGCTTGCATTAATAAATAACTGATTACAGCTGGATCGCCTTCATAGGTCATCTCTACCTGCATTTTGCCGTCAGAGGAAGCCTTTCCACAAGTCAATAAAACATAAGCGCTTACCTCCTCGTCTAAAGATTCCTCATTATCATTACACTCATTCTCAAACACTTCCCTCTCCTTCTCTAGACCAAGATTTTCTCCTGATACCAAGGTCTTAACAGCTTTCACTATTATGCTGCCAGACAAGAATTTCCACACCTTTTATTTAGCATTAATTACAAAACACTTAATAAAACTAAAAACAAAAAATTCGTTTATTTAATTTAAAAAAACGCCATTTCTCTTGTTAAAATAAAAATAAATAAAAAATAAAAATTCTTTTTATTATGTCAGCTACACCCCCTATAACAGGAGCAACACAAACTCTTGCTCCACTACCACCATTAAATACACCTCCTGTTGGGATTTTGCTTTTTAGCATTTACCAACTACTTTTACAAGCTATTGAAATTCGACAACAAACAGTTCTGACTCAATCACAACAATTAAATGACAATACTAATATCCAACAGCAATTAAACCAAGAAACTAATCAAATTAAGTTTGCTGTAGTAAATGCTGGAGCAAAAGAAGACGAAATTACCCGAGTACAAAACCAGAATCAAAACTATGCCGCACAAAGATCTAACATTCAAGACGAGCTAGTTACAACAAGACAAAATGGACAGGTAGTCCTTTCACATGCTTCTACAAACATCAATATCATCCAACAATTAGCTTCCCAAGACTCTACTTTCCTAAAAACAATGAACTCTATTGGAAGCACTGTAAACCAACTCAACAAACCTTTAGGTTAAATCTAGGATTTTAGTTATGTGGACGACAACCCCCTTCTCTCCTAAGCATTCTTTATATGCAGCAATTGAAGTTCCCGAATCAACAATTACGGGAGGACCAAATACAACAACTGCTGACGACATCATTGCAAAATTTGCAAAAGATTCTAATCCTCTGATTATGACAGTGTATTATGTTTACCAATCTGTTCTAGTAGCGCAAAACAACCTAGAAATTATCTCTGAAGAACTTCAAGCAAATGCTTCTGCGCAAACCTACCTAAACAACCAAGAAGCCTTATACCAATACGTAACGATTCCTAAAAATAAATTAAATGACAACTCCTCTACACTATTACAAAATATCCAATCTCAAAACCAAGCTGTAGGAGCCTCAAGACAAGCATTACAAAACCAAATTTCTGGGTTGGGAAATAGTGCTCAAGTAATCTCAAGTAACCTAAACACGAATAACAACATTATCCAACAATCCCTGCAAGTAGGCCAAGCACTAATTCAAACCTTTTCTCAAATTGTGAGTTTGATCGCCAACATTTAACTTTAAGGAAATCATATGACAGTAACTCCCCCAACAACACCGATCATCCCTGCATCTACAAAAGTGGTTTCAGAATCCATTACCATAAATAAAAAATCTGCAATCCACTTCTGCATTGCTGTCATGTTGCAGCTCTCTATATCCACAACTGATTTTAGCAAATCGATCATGGCAGTACTTCAAGACAACACCACACTACAACAGCAAAAAACCAAAGAACTCATCAACATCCCCCTACTTAAAGTCCCCGATCTTAAAAAAAAGAGTGGGACAGATGATGAATATACAAACCAAAACGAAATTCAAGCCTACCAAACTTCTAACCAACAAATCTCTGCAAACAGACAACTCGTACAACAAGAGCTTTCTGCAGCACAACAACGCGCTCAGGCAAACCAAAAATCTGTAAACGCAACCTCCACAGAAGCAATGCAAATACTCCAAGCAACAAGTTCTCTGCTATCAAGCCTTCTGGAGTATACAAATAAAGCAAATCTAAGAGGAGGAGCTTCAGATTAAATCGTATAAGACTTCTATAAAAACAATTCATATTCTAGTATAGAGGTCTTCGTTTACTTCAAGACAGAGGAAACTTTTCCATGAGGGTAATTTTCCCGGATAAGCATAACCAACCATCCTCCTTCTGTCGCCTTCTAAAGCGGCTTCCTCTTTGTATTTTCATTTCTTCCTGCGTCTCTCCAGTATTTTCCTATATTCTCCATAAAATCTTCAGAACTCAAGGAGTCTTAGAAATCTTTGCTCTTTCCTCTCAAGGAGTCCAAAAAGGCTATCTATGGCAATTCCTTACCTATCCCTTTTTTACAGCGGACTCCTTATGTATACATAAAGAGCAATGCTTTGAAATCACCCAAAGATTTCTTATAAGAAATACTCTAGACTTCTTATTTTTTTACAAGGCCACTGATTTTATTATTAGAAAACTCGGTGTATGGAGTTTCCTTACACTGGTCTCCATACAAATTCCTAGCATAGGGTTTTTGATTTGGTGTTGTATGAAACTTTTTGGAACTCCCCAAGCATTTTTCGGACCAGAAAGCCTTATCTGTTCTACTATGCTTGTCTGGATTTTCCTAGATCCTGAGAAGCGTTTAGGATTAGGCCCTATCCCTCTGACAATATCAAGAAAATGGGGATTTCTTATCTTATTAGGTTTTTACTTTTGTATATTAATTTTTTCAGGATCGCCTCTCATATTTTTAGGATCTATTCTCTCCTTAGGTCTCGCTTGGCTTTTCTGTAAAAAAGAAAAAATTCCTAATCCCTATACTGCATCCTTACGCTTTTAACCCTCGGCAAAAAATGCACGTAATGCCGCGCGAACTTCTCCAATTCCAGACAATACTCCTTCTTCAAAACGAAATGCAGGGTTTTCCTCTAACTCTGCAAAATCCATAGGCTGGAGTACATCATCAGAAGTGAGATGAGGGACCAATTCCTCACCTAGTTCCTGAACCTTTTCCCGCTGACATTCATAAAGCTCATCTAATAATTGTATAAGTTTATTTTTCATTTTTCTGTTTACGTTTCTCTATAAAAAACTGTTTCATCAAACGTTCTGACTCTTCACAATAAATTTTTGAACATTCCACGGTATGAAAAGGATGCTTCTGCGCAAACACATTTATCCAGCTTCCACATGCCCCCAAACGCAAATCAGGAGCACCCCATACAACTCTAGAAATGCGTGCCAATTGAATTGCTCCAGCACACATCAAACATGGCTCTAAAGTACAATATAAAGTCGTATTCACTAAACGCCAATTCTGCACAAACTCTGCAGCCGCTCCTATACATAAAATTTCTGCATGTGCTGTAGGATCCTGAAGCTTTTCTACAGAATTGTGTCCCCTAGCAATAATTTTATCGTCCTTAACTAAAACACAACCTACAGGCACCTCATCTTGACTATATGCCTTTCTGGCCTCTTTTAAAGCTTCATTCATGAAAAATAAATTCTTTTCTATACTCACAATAACACTAAAAATTGTTTTAAAGTTAGTTTGTCAATCCTATTAAAATAAAATATCTCCAAAACATCAATAGAAGCTAATTATGAAACAATAATCAGCCCTTCGCTACTATAAGATAAGATTTTATTTATCTATAAAAAACTCGCCACTCTCTTACCAAAAGGTATACATTAACGATCTTCTTAAGTATAATCTGCTTTTGCAGTAATTTTTATTTTAAGGAGACATCCAAATGTCTTTGGATAAAGGAACGAAGGAAGAAATCACCAAAAAATTTCAGCTTCATGAAAAAGATACAGGATCAGCAGATGTACAAATTGCTATCCTAACAGAGCATATTGCAGAACTCAAAGAACACCTTAAAAGATCCCCTAAAGACCAAAACTCTAGATTGTCTTTACTCAAACTTGTTGGACAAAGAAGAAAGCTTCTAGAATATCTTAATTCTACCGACACTGAGAGATATAAAAATTTAATTACCCGACTAAATCTGCGTAAATAGCATAGTCTTTTCCCTAAATCAATCATCTAGTAGGAGACCTTCATGACTTTTTCAACAATTTCTATCACTTTAGAAGAAGGTAGAGTGCTGATATTTGAAACAGGGAAAATCGCCAGGCAAGCAGGAGGCTCTGTTGTTGTACGCTCCCAGGATACTTTGGTATTTACCTCTGTGTGTGCAGCTGATCTTAGTGAAACATCAGACTTCCTCCCTTTCCGAGTAGACTATCAAGAAAAGTTTTCCTCTACAGGAAAAACTTTAGGTGGGTTTATTAAAAGAGAAGGCCGGCCCACAGAGAAAGAAATCCTTGTTTCTCGTCTTATAGACCGTTCTCTGCGTCCTTCCTTGCCTAACCGACTCATGCAAGATATTCAAATATTATCTTACGTATGGTCTTATGATGGACAAACTCTTCCCGATCCTTTAGCTATTTGTGGGGCAGGAGCGGCCCTGGCTCTTTCCAATATCCCTCAGAATAACATTGTCTCTGGGGTTCGTATCGGGTATATCGATGGTCAGTGGATTGTCAATCCCACTAAAACAGAGCTTGATAATTCTCCCTTTGATTTAGTCTTAGCCGGAACTGAAAATGCAATTTTAATGATAGAGGGACACTGTGCTTTCTTCACAGAAGAACAGGTGCTAGAGGCTATAGATTATGGTCATAAGCATATCATTACAATCTGTAAGGGGTTAAAAGATTGGCAGCAACGCGTTGGTAAAGAGAAGAATTTTGATGCTGTTTTGCCTCTTCCCAAAGAAGTCTTCACAGCTGTTGAAAATCGCATAGCACAGCCACTCCCTTCCTTATTTGATATTGAAGGCAAGCAAGCTTTAGAAGCTGCATCACAGAAAATGGAGGAAGAGCTTATCCAAGAACTAGAAAAGGATGATAAAATTTTCTCAGCCTTTAATATCAAATCTGCCTTCAAAGCTCTTAAATCTGATTCTATGCGTACACTTATCCGAGAACGCAAGATTCGTGCAGATAAGCGTGCTTTAACAACAATTCGCCCCATAAGCATTGAAGTAGCTCTGCTACCAAGAACTCATGGAAGCTGTTTATTTACTCGAGGAGAGACACAAACTGTCGCTGTCTGTACCTTAGGCAACGAGACCATGGCCCAACGTTATGAGAACTTAAATGGCGAAGGCTCTTCTAAATTTTATTTGCAATATTCTTTCCCTCCCTTTTCTGTTGGAGAAGTAGGAAGAATTGGTTCCCCAGGAAGACGAGAGATAGGGCATGGGAAGCTTGCTGAGAAAGCTTTAGCTCATGCGCTTCCTGATGCAACACAATTCCCCTATACAATTCGTATAGAATCTAACATTACGGAGTCCAATGGTTCTTCTTCTATGGCTTCTGTATGCGGTGGCTGTTTAGCATTAATGGATGCTGGTGTTCCTATTAAAACACCTATTGCAGGAATTGCCATGGGGTTAATTTTGGACGCAGAAGAAGCTATTATCCTTTCTGACATCTCCGGCTTAGAAGACCATCTTGGAGATATGGACTTTAAAGTTGCAGGGAACCTGGAAGGGATTACGGCGTTCCAGATGGACATTAAGATCGAGGGGATTACCTTAGATATTATGAAACAGGCTTTGGCACAAGCAAAAGAGGGCCGCCAAGAAATTTTACGGATTATGCACGAGAACCTTGCTGCGCCTAAATCAGATTTATCTCAGTATGCTCCACGTATAGAAACTATGCAAATTAAGCCTTCAAAAATTGCTACAGTGATTGGCCCTGGAGGTAAGCAAATCCGTCAGATTATTGAAGAAACTGGCGTTCAGATAGACATTAATGATTTTGGAACAGTCAGTATTTCTGCAGTCTCTTCAGAAGCTATAAATAAGGCAAAGAAGATTATAGAAGGTTTAGTTGGTGAGGTTGAGGTTGGCAAGGTATATAGGGGGCGGATTGTTTCTATTGTTCCCTTTGGAGCCTTTATAGAAATTCTTCCAGGGAAGGAAGGTCTCTGCCACATTTCTGAATTTTCTAAACAACGCATCGAGCAAGTCTCTGATCTCTTTAAGGAAGGAGATATGATAGACGTAAAACTCATCAGCATTAACGAAAAAGGTCAGCTCAAGCTGAGCCACAAAGCGACTCTTACTTAGGTAAGTTTTTATTCTTAAAATAAAAAAAAGAGCTAAATATTTAGCTCTTTTTTTTTCTTATGTCACATTCAGCCCTAGTCCAGGCCCATCCTTCAAGGTCCCTTCTTCAGGAGGAGGTGGAGGGGGAGGAACGTCACTAGAAACCTTCTTGAACAAAGCTCCTTCTTCCTTCAAGCGAGCTCTCTTCTTCTCCGGATCCCATGTATGATCCATGATCTCTTTGACATCTTTAGCATCCAAAGTCTCAAATTCAATAAGCATTTGAGTCATTAACTCGATCTCTTCTCTATGCTCTCTAATAATCTCTAGCGCACGTTGATAAGCAGCATCTAAAAGTGTCCGTAATTCGAAATCTATCGTCTTTGCAGTCTCTTCAGAGTAGGTCTTTTCACAGTACGTTCCATATCCTGTTGGGGAGTCTGAGCGCTCATCATATGCAACAGTTCCTAACTGTTCGCTCATTCCCCACTCACATACCATACTACGAACTAGCTTGGTTGCCTGAGCAATATCCTGTTGTGCCCCGCTAGAAATATCTCCAAGAAAAACCTCCTCAGCAGCACGCCCTCCCATAAGAACAGCAAGACGATCAAACAACTCTTTTTTCCAATAACTCAACTTGTTTTTCTCTGGTAAAAAGTGAGTAGCTCCTAAAGATAATCCTCGAGGGATAATGGTAACCTTATCTACAGGATCTCCATGTTCTACAGAAAGCCCTACAACAGCATGGCCAGACTCATGATAAGCTGTAGTCCTACGCTCTTCTGCATCCATCTCAAGACTACGACGTTCTTTACCATAAAGAACCTTATCCCTTGCTTCCGCAACATCTACAGCTGTTACAGCAGTACGATCTTTACGCGCAGCAAGTAAAGCTGCTTCATTTAATAAATTCTCTAAATCTGCCCCAGAAGCTCCAGGAGTACTACGCGCTACAGCCATAAGATCCACGGTAGGATCTAGCTTGATCCTTTTTGCATGCACATTAAGAATCTCAAAACGTCCTTTAATATCTGGGAGGTTCATCACAACACGACGATCAAAACGACCAGGGCGCAGTAAAGCTTTATCTAAAACATCTGGACGGTTTGTCGCAGCCATAAGGATAACTCCTTCGTTTGTTCCAAAACCATCCATCTCCACAAGGAGCTGATTTAAAGTCTGTTCACGCTCATCATGACCTCCACCAATCCCTGCACCTCGATGACGACCTACAGCATCAATCTCATCTATGAAAATAATACAGGGAGCATTTCTCTTGGCTTGATCAAACATATCTCGAATACGGCTTGCCCCGACACCAACAAACATCTCTACAAAGTCGGATCCCGCTATTGAGAAAAATGGCCTGTTAGCCTCTCCTGAAACAGCTTTTGCTATTAAAGTTTTCCCTGTTCCTGGAGGACCTATCAATAACACTCCTTTAGGGATTCTTCCACCAAGGCTTGTAAACTTTGTAGGATTTTTAAGAAATTCTACTATTTCTATTAACTCTTCTTTAGCCTCTTCAATCCCAGCGACATCAGCAAAAGTAACTTTATTTTGTCCTTTCATTAATAATCTTGCTGGAGATTTCCCGAATGACATAGCAGAGCCATTCATCCCTCGCATTTGACGAGAAAATACAAGATAGACAAAAACAAGGACTAAAATAATAGGAAGAAAAGTGAAAAGATATCCGACATAATGAGGTGCAGGCTCTTCACTCTTAAACGTCTTTTCTAAAACTAAATTTCGAGGTTGATCTGGAGCTTTAAATGACAAGGATCTATTCGTATTAAATGCCAACCACTCTTCCTTAGCAGAAGCAAACCAGTGAGCGAACACTTCAGGATCTTGCTTCTCCAAAGCACGAGAAGAAAGTTCTTGGTTGTTGAAATACCACACTGACTGGTTTAACTCTCCTCGAGCCTTCTCTAGCTGAACCTGATTTATCTGATGCTCTTCTACAAGCTTTTCATATTTCGTAAGTTCCTCACGATATAGACGCACAGAACGTAACTGAGAAAAACTCTCCCCTCGCTCAGACATTACTAGTGATAAAGACACCTCGTCTAATTTAGCTAACGCCTGCCCATAAAGCGCATATGACTTCTCTGCATCCAAATTTTGTGTTAAAGAAACTTCCACTTGCTGATAGAGTTCTTTTAAATCACGCTTCAAACTCTCTGAGCCTATTCCAAGTGCTGGAGAAAGGTATTTTCCTATTAACTCATATACATCAGAACCAAATAACTTTAAGCCTTCCCCTACAGGAGATATTGAGCGATAGCGAGCTTCTAAAGAGCGTAGATTTATCAATTGACTATGCACAGGACCGTGTACTACTAAAGGCTCTATAGTATTTTGAGAGCCTACCTGAGACAAAGGAGCGATAATGTATCCTTGTTCAGGAATAGGAATCCCAGAAATCGCAGAAAACCAATGAACAGAACTTTCAACTTCCTTATTAAATACGCGTAAGTTCTTTTCAGCCTCCTGAAGATCAAACGCTTGCTGATGACTTTGATCTATAAGTTCTAAATAACGATAGCGTTGCTGACTTTCTACAGTCTGTGCACTACGAAAACGCCCACTGAAAGATACAAGATTGTCATTTAAAGCTATTTTGCGGCTTTCTTCAGGGACAACTAAACGTAAGTTCACCAGATGCTCTAGCTGATGACTAAAGCTAACCTTTGCTTTCTTCCCCACGAAAAAATTTTGTACAGCAAAAACACCAAAGACGACACCAATTAAAAGAAAGAAGAAGAAGGGGGGAAAACTCTTTTTTGACTCGGGTTTCATTTTTTTATCTTTCGACATAAACTCACAACTAAGCTAATCAACCAAGCAGGTAATTATTAAATATAGCACACTTTTATTATTTTTTTTAAAAAACCAAGAAAATAAAAATTCTATTTCAAAAACAAATAAAGTGAAGCGCCACTAAGACAAGGACCTATTACTCACCAAACTTTTTTCTCACAACGAACATAACAAACCTATCCTTTCTATTGTATCATTACTAGATCAGGTTTCACAATTACCGACTTATTCCGTAAACAGAGAACAACAGAAGATCTGCGACACAAATGCTCATAAACCATTTGTAAAAAGTGCCTTGTCACAGAGATTCCAAACATTCCAAAAAATTTCTTGCACACATACTTTGCCAAGAAAGGCTGTTGGATCAATCCTTTTGAGATAGGGAGCACTTGTCCCCCCTGTTGACAAGTAACTTTAGAAAGAAAAGGCTCTGTTTGTGACTCCATATATTCCGCTAGCTCTTTAGATTCTTCTGCAAGCGCAAAAAGAGGAGAGGAAATATTCTTCCCAAAAACTTCTTCCAGCCAAGGAAATAACTTTTTTCGCATCCTAGCACGAAGATATCGCTCATCTTCATTTGTTTCATCACTTATGTAAGAAATCTTTTCTCGATGTAAAAGGCTCATTAAACGTGCCTTTGGGATATGCAATAAAGGACGTAGTAGCTGCATCCCTTGATAAAAAGAGCTCACAGTCATTCCCTTAAGATTACTTAAATGAGCACCTTCTAATACACGTTTTAAAAGAGTTTCCGCCTGATCATTAGCATGATGTGCAAGAAACACTCCGGAAAAATTCTGCTGCACACATAGTTGATAAAAAAATGCGTAACGCGCTTTGCGAGCAGCATTTTCAAGATCTCTCTCCCCTTTCTCCTCAGGAGATAGCCGATGTCCAATATAAGAGATCTTTTCTCGATGACAGAACTCTTTTAATGCCTTAGCTTCTTCACGAGAGCACTCTCTCCACCCATGATCTACATGCACCGCAGTGAAGTTTATTTTTAAAGACTTAAGCACATAAAAGAGAAATAGAGAATCACTTCCTCCTGAGAAACCTAGAAGGTAACTTTTTTTTCTATCCAAAGAAGAAAAAAAAGCTTCTAATCGCTTATCATTTTTCAGTAAATAAGATGTTAACATATCTCACTACTAGTACTTAAGAAACTCTGATGACACGTAGGATTGAGAAGATTGTTGGAATACTTAAGAATTAAAAATTGAAAGGTCTTCTTAAAATCCTATATCTAGGTAAACTATGCCTATTTTATGGAAAGTTCTAATTTTCCGTTATTTAAAAACAATACTTTTCTGTGCTTCTAGCTTAATCTTTATTTCTATCATCAGCTCTCTACAAGAAATCGTTGTCTATATTGCCAAAGATGTTCCCTATGCTACGGTTTTCCGTTTAGCAGCCTATCAAATCCCCTATCTCCTTCCATTTATTCTTCCTGCTTCCTGTTTCATCTCCGCCTATACCTTATTCAAAGGTCTTTCTGACAATAACCAAATCACTTTCCTTCGGGCTTCAGGAGCTTCTCAGGGAATTATTATATTCCCAATTCTCACGATCTCTATCGCAATTTGCTGTGCAAATTTCTATACTTGTTCGGAACTAGCTTCGATCTGTCGCTATAAATCGTGTAAAGAAATTGCAAATATGGCGATGTCCTCTCCCCCCCTACTTCTACAAACTCTACAAAAGCGTGAAGATAGTCGCGTATTTATTGCCGTTGATCACTTTGCCAAAAGCAAATTTGACAATGTCATTGTTGCCTTAAAGAGGGACGATACTATTTCAGATGTAGGCATCATTAAAGCCATTATTCCAGACTCTGAAGCAGACACTGTACAAGCTAAAGATGTGGTGTATATCTCTAAACTCCCTTCATCTTTATCAACGCCTTATACATCTCCTGCTCAGGAATATTATATTGAAACCGTTCAGGAGCTTTTAATCCCTAAAGTCACAGCAACGTTGTTTTCTGGGAAATCCTTTATGAAATCCCGGACAGACTACCTTACTTGGAAACAACTCGTGAGGCAAGCCTTCTATCGCACATATATTCCCGAAACTCTAAGGAGAGCGGCCATAGGGCTTTTATGTTTTACCCTAACATATTCTGGGATCGTTATTGGAACCTATAAACCAAGATTTCGCAAAACGCATTTTCTATATTTTACTTTCCCTATCTTAGATCTTGTCCTGCTTATCGTTGGGAAGAATACGAAAACCACTTTTATGGCGTTCATGTTCTTTCTCTTTCCTCAGATAATTTCTTGGCTAGTCTTTATATATCGTTCTTATCGAGAAAATCGAGGTTTCGCATAATGCTCATCTGGAAACGTTACCTTCTTACCAAATTCTGGCTATCCTTCATTGCCCTGCTTTTTTTGGCGTTTATTTTCTATACCTCTGTCCATCACTCTCTTCATGCCATTAAGGGAAATGCCTCGTTTTTCATCTCACTAAGTTCTTTGAAGCTTCTCCTCCTTTATTACCTCTCTCAAACTGTTCTCAAAGCGGATTTCCTTTTTCCCCAATTAATTGCGATTGCTGCTACCTTGACCCTTTTTTCTATGCAAAGCAAACGAGAAGTTCTTCTTCTTCAGGCCTCTGGGCTATCTCTAAAATCTTTAATTACGCCTCTGATTGCTTCTGGAGGCATAGTTACTCTTATCCTATATGCAAACTTTCAATGGCTATATCCCATATGTGAAAAGACCTCTATTACGAAAGAGCACTCAGAAAAAGAGATTCCTAGGAAGCATGAAGATAAAGTTCCTGCTTTGTATCTCAAAGACCAATCCGTGTTACTATACTCTTCTATTGATCAGAAATCTCTAACCTTAAATAACATCTTCTGGATCAAAAGCCCCAAAATGATTTACCACGTTGAAAAATTAATATTTTCAACTCCTTCATTACCTATCGGCTTTAACGTTACAGAGTTCTCTGATATTCCTACAGGAGAGTTGACTCTCTCCGGCTTTTTTGACATGAAAGAATTCCCAGAAATAGAGTTCGGTTCTTATGAAAATCCCTTTTCCAAAATCTTCTCTGCGGGAGGGAAAAACCGCCTTTCAGAGTTTTATCTCGCTATACCTTGGAGTGCATTTGGGATTGGGTTAAGCACAAAAGTCCCTCAAAGAATCTTACTTTTGCTCTCCCAATTCTACTACATGCTTATCTCTCCCTTAGCTTGTATTACTGCAATAGTCATCCCAGCCTATTTGTGTTTAAGGTTTTCTAGAACTCCTAAGGCTACATTGGCGTATCTTATCCCTTTAGGGGTAACAAATACCTTTTTTGTTTTTTTAAAAGCGGGGGTTGTTCTTGCCAATAGCAGTGTACTTCCTACTTTCCCCGTAATGATGATGCCTCTATGTATTCTCTCTATGGTTACTTATTATTCTTATTCGAGACTTCAATAAACTCGTCAAGATAGTTAGAAAACTCCCACTTTTCAATATCATAATTGAAAAAAGGTTTGATCATAGAAAGCGTTTGTCGATTTTTCCTAAGACAATTTACAAACTTACTAAAGATCTCTATATGAGAAGTAAACACTAGACGATCTCTAGAAACTAGCGTAGGAGACAAAATCTTCGTCATCAATAGCTTTAAGCTATGTTCATCCCAAGAGGTATCTTTAGAGAAAAAGGCAAATCCGGCAACAAATACAGAAGCGTAATCTAACCCATCTTTAGACATAACTACAATCGTATTAGGGTTGATCTCTTCTATACTCTTGAATACCAATAAGTAAGAGATAAGATGAAGAAGCAGCAATTTATCATTTTTAAATAAGATCTTCTTTTTAGAGAAAAATGCATCTTTAAGAACTGGGCAACATAGCTCTAAGAAAGTTTGCACAGGATCCTCTAACAAGGGGGATAAGAAAAATGAAGAGTTCATACCAGGCTTTTTAAACTCTTCTTTCAAAATAGAGAAAAATTCTGAAAAAGTTTCGATATCTCCGTGGATTTTTTCGAGGTTTTCAAGGAGATCCTCAGGATTTGGGAAGGAAAACAACTGTGTATGAGAGACGTACTCTGCCTGCTCCAAAGTCTCTTCTATCACCCGACAACGCGCACGCTCTTTCCTGGATACACGATTTTGAATATTCAGAATGAATGTGACCTCTCCCCTATCTACTTTCTCATCTAAAAACCCCAAGAATTCCTCGTTACAGGTGGCATAGAGAATCGAACTTTGCGCCACCGGACTTGGAGAGCGTATAATATCTATTTGTTGATCTTCGAACTTTAAAACCCCCTCTAAGCTAGGAAACATTCCTAAAATTATAGGGTCAAAAATATGATGTGTCCCTGACTCTAAAATTCTATCTATTGCCTTAAATAGGGGCCCATTAGGGTACTTAGCAAACTTACGATAGAGCTCCTCATAGATGTCCATAAGGTACTGCCCTGAAGATAGGGGTTTCTTTGTTCCCTCAGGTTGTATAGGAAGTGTAATTTGGTAATAAAGATAGTGTGCAACATCTTCAAATACCAACTTACTTTCAAAAATTCCCATACTTAATGCTGAGGTCAGAAGTTTTACTCGCTTTTGATCACAAGAGAGATCTTTTAAATCATTATGTAAGTCTTTCCTGGCTTCCCTAAGAAACAGGAGAAAATCATTAAAATAACTTATATTATTTTTCTTGGGATCATGACCTACTGATGTAGCTTCATATCGAGACAAAAACAACGCCATAATTGCATTATGAGTCTTTTGTATTGCTTCTATATTTAAATGATTTAATGCTTCTGGATAAAAAGCTCTAAACATCACATCATTTTTCACTACAAGTGAAGATGCAGACTTTTTTATTTCATTGCTCTTCCATAGAATGGTTTTGGTCAGAGGATCATTCTCATGAACGTTTTCATGAAGTTTGCTTTGCTTATAGATAATCTGAGAGAGAGCCTCACTATAAAAACGCTTATTGTCCTCATCAGACATAAAGAAAAGCTCATAAGAATAATCCTTCTTTACCTCAACAAGGTTATTCAAAAAGAGCTCTTGTTTTTCTTCGTGCAACGTTTCGTTGTTTTCAATTTCCTCTTCAGGAGCTTGTAAAGCTTTATGTAGATGAGTTTGCACTTTGTGATATGCCTTATCGATATTTTCATATTCATCTACTAAAGACTGATACAAAGTGTTTTCCTGATTCTCCAAAAAAGAAAAAACATTCTGTACACCAGAAATTAAAAACTCTGACTCCTTCAACGCCTTATCTAACTGACGATGTGAAGAAGAGCTCATCCTATATAAATAATCCTCAAGGTTCTTCAAGGCTTCTCGGATTTCTGTAACCTCCTTATTATCTCTCTTAGAGGATCTTGAGACGCCATAAGAAATCTTCTTCATCCTTTCCAAGTCTTCTAAGGCCTGCTCAAAATTGTACCGACAACGCTTCATCTCCCCCTCCTTTTCAGAACACCCCAATAAAAAACACAAGTTATTTTAATAAGATGTCATTCTAATTTATTAAAAAAATAAATTAGTTATCAATTTTATTTTAAATATTAAAAGTAGATTAAAAACTTAAATTACTAAATAATAAAAATTAGTAATTACACAAAAATCTTCAAAGAAAGACTTTTCTGCGAGAGGAAGAAAAAACTTCTCAAGAAAAGAAAAAGACTCAATATCAAGGAAATATAGAAAATTGAAAGAAAACGGAAGAAGAGGGATTCGAACCCCCGGACCCTTTCAGGTCTCCTGTTTTCAAGACAGGTGCATTAAACCGCTCTGCCATTCTTCCTTAAGAAAACTGCTGCAAAAACCTCAAATCGTTTTCACAAAATAGACGAATATCTGAGATGCCATGCTTCAACATAGCCAATCTCTCTATTCCCATACCTAAAGCATACCCAGAATAGATTTCAGGATCAACTCCTCCGTTAAGAAGGACTTGAGGATGAATCATCCCAGCTCCTGCAACCTCAAGCCAACCAGTCTGTTTGCATAACAGACATCCCTTATGATTGCACTCACAAGAAACATCCACCTCAATCCCTGGTTCGACAAAAGGAAAATAGCTGTGACGAAACCGCAACTCAATTGTCCTTTCAAAGAAAGTATGGTAAAACTCTGAAAGTAACTTTGTCAAATCTGGAAAAGTTACGCAACGATCTATATAAAATGCTTCTACCTGATGAAACATCACATGCGAACGCGCAGAAATATCTTCGTTGCGAAAACATAAGCCTGGAGCAACTACTTTTATAGGAGGAGCATGCTTCTTAATCTCTCTAGCCTGGACATTTGATGTATGTGTCCTTAAAATCGTATTTGGGTCTAGATAGAAGGTATCGTGCATTTGCCTAGCAGGATGATCCTGATCAAAGTTTAGCAAAGAAAAATTATTTTCTTCACTTTCAATGTTCGGGGCTTCTCGAACACAAAATCCTGAATGAACAAAAATATCAACAATATCATCTAGTATTTTTTTTATAATATGCTTACCCCCAGTCCACTGGGGCTCGCCAGGCAAGGAAATATCTATCTTTTCTTTTTGGAACTCAGAAATCTCTTCCGCAGCAAGAATAGAAAGGGATTTTTCTTCTAAGAGGCTTTCTATGCAGTTTTTAAAAGAATTTATAGAAGCGCCAAGTTTTGCACGACTTTCTATAGGGGACAGCTTTATCTTCTCTGAGAAGTGACGAAAAACACCCTTCTTACCAAAATAACGAACCTTAAGATCAGAAAGTTCCTTAGAGGAGCCAACCTGATTCATCTCAGCATAAAACTGCTGTTGAGCAAGCTCTATCTCCTCTTCGATGGCCATAAGACTCACATCTCGTCATTAAATTAATGCTGCCTTTAATGCGCTTTTTGCCTGTTCTGCAACAGCGGCAAAGCCCTGAGGATTATGAATAGCCATCTCAGAAAGCATTTTACGATTTAATGTAATTCCAGCACATTTCAATCCATTGATTAAACGGCTGTAAGACAAACCGTGAATTCTAGCAGCAACATTCAGCCGCATAATCCAAAGACTACGAAAATCTCCTTTTCGATCTTTTCTATGCATATAGTTAAACGCCATAGCTCTCATTACACAAGAGCGGCTTTGCCTAATATGCCCTTTTCTATCTCCCCAAAACCCCTTAGCTTGCTTTAATATACGCTTACGACGACGTCTAGAAGCTACTGAACCTGTTGCTCTCACCATGATAAATCCTATCTCTCTTTAAACAAGCATCATACGTTTATACATTCCTACCTGACCCCGATCTACTATAGGGTGCTTAGATAGGTTCCGCTTAGCTTGCGAAGACTTTTTTGATAATTTATGTCTTTTTCCTGGACGATTTCTCTTTAACAAACCGCTGCCTGTTACCTTAAAACGCGCAGCAACAGACTTATTACTTTTCATCTTAGGCATAAGACTAACTTTCCTATTTTTTCTTTGCTTTTACAATTCCCGGAGCCACAACACAAGTCAGAGAGCGCCCAGCAAGCTTTGGCTCTGCCTCAACAAAACCAACGTCCTCAAGACCCTGACTAATCTTTTTAATCACCCTTAAACCATGCTCTGGGTAAGCCAACTCTCGCCCCCGAAACGTACATGTAATTTTTACCTTGTTACCCTTCTCAATAAAACCTCTAGCTTGCTTCAGCTTAGTTAAGAAGTCATTTTCATCTATATTCGGCTTTAACTTTACTTCTTTAACTCGGACTTGGTGTTGGGCTTTTTTACTATCTTTTTCTTTCTTGGTAATATCGTAACGATACTTCCCATAATCCATGACCTTACATACGGGAGGTGTACTATTTGAAGATACCTCGACAAGATCCAAACCAGCTTCTCTAGCCAAGTCTAACGCTTCTTTAATACCAACAATCCCTAGCTGCTCCCCCTCTGCACTGATTAAGCGCACCTGTTGAGCTCGTATCTGTCTATTTATTTTGAAATTTAACGCCACGCCCTATTCCGACTTCTTGTTAATACAGTCAACTAAGGCCTAGGTACCCATCTCTAGAGAAAGATCCCAGCAAACCTTTCTAATCTAACTTATTCACTAATAAGAAGAGCAACATCTTAGAGTATTATAAAAAGAAAAGCAATGGAAATCCCATTCACGATTTTCCCAAATAAAAACCCCAATTAAAAAGACCTTCTTCCCTACTTTAGGGAACTTCAAGCTAGAATATACATACTTTCAAATCAATGTTTTTTGTTGCAAATAAAGCTTTCTTATCGATAACCTTATATTTTCTTTTTAGTTCTCTAGCTCAGGACTCTCCTTGGCAATCGAGTAAGTATAAAACTTTTTTTAGTATTCATTATGACTTCACCAGCTCCTCAAAAACCTTTGGAGCCTTTTGTCTCTATGTGCTATCAAAATTTTCCTCGGCAAAAAATGAGGGAAATCGTACTGCAAATGCTCTATGCTCTAGGGGTAGATCCTTCGGCGGAAGAGGGGCTGGTTCCTTTGTTAATGGCTGAAACAGCTGTTGCTCAAAAGCACGTTTTTTTAGCTCTACGTTACTCTAAGCAAGTCTTAGAAAAATCCTCAGAACTAGATGCCTTGATCAGCCAAACAGTAAAGACGACTTCCTTTGAAAATTTAAATTTAATGGAAAAAAATATTTTACGGCTAACGTTATTCGAATATCTATATGGTGGGCCTATTCCTTCCTCCATCTTAATTGCAGAAGCCTCTAGACTAATAAAAAAATTCAGCTATTTAGAAGCTAGAGCTTTCGTCCAGGCCGTTTTAAACGACATTTTTCGCTTTGCAACACCAAAAACTTATGTTCAACAAAACCCCTCGATTTGTTATTCCTCTAATTAAACGATTGAAGTTTTTACCTTGAAAGAGTCTCCCATCCTTAGGTTTCCTTTTTCAGTTCGCCGCAGTGTCTGGTTAAGTAAATATTCTACTCTTCGTATTGGTGGGCCTGCCAACTATTTCAAAACTGTCCACTCAGTAGAAGAGGCTTGTCAGGTGATTCACTATCTTAAACATATGGACTATCCATTTATTATCCTTGGCAAGGGATCAAATTGTCTTTTTGACGACCGAGGATTTGATGGATTTGTATTATACAATGCCATTACAGGAAAAGAGTTTTTACCTGAGATGTATCTTAAAGCATATTCTGGCTTATCTTTTGCTTCTTTAGCAAAGATCTCCGCGTATAATGGCTTTTCCGGATTAGAGTTTGCTATAGGGATCCCTGGCTCTGTAGGTGGCGCTGTCTATATGAACGCTGGTACAGGAGAAAATGACGTTGCTTCTGTAATTAAAAGTGTTGAGGTTATTAATGATCAGGGAAAAATCTTGACCTATACCAAGGAAGAACTTGAGCTCTCTTACAGATCTTCTCGTTTTCATCACAGACCTGAATTCATTCTCTCTGCAACCTTCCAATTAACAAAAAATCCTTTAGCCCCTCATAAAGTAAAGACAGCCTTACAACACCGCATTGCTACTCAACCTTGTTCCTTACCTTCTGCAGGCTGTGTTTTTCGTAATCCCCCTACTGGAGGGTCTGCAGGGAAGCTCATAGATGAGGCGGGGTTAAAAAATTTTAGTATTGGAGGGGCTAAAGTTTCCCCTACACATGCTAATTTCATTGTTAATACAGGTAGAGCTACTTCTGAGGAGGTAAAAAAATTGATTGGGATCATCCGCTCTACATTAAAAACTCGAGGGATAGAGCTTGAAGAAGAGCTATGCATTATCCCCTATCGCCTCCCTAACAATTTAGAGAGCGAATCACCAGCAATCTAGGTGCCTTTAAGCGATTTACAATATAGTGTATGCTTACAAGCCACTGTTTAGGATCAAGACGTCCTGCCCATCTCTCTACAGCTAAAGTTTCTCGAGCTCCTTCATCATGCCCTGGATAACAAACCACTGTAATCACTCCTTGAGGAGTGATAGCCTGAAGAGCACTTTCTAAGCTTTTCAGGGTAGTGTTTTCTAGAGTAGTGATCTCTTTATTCCCTAAAGGAAGATACCCAAGGTTATAGTGGATTAATTTTACCTGTGTCTCAGTAAACACTTCATGAGAACATGCTTTGAGCTCAATAATGGAAGCTTCTTTTTCTGTTAAGGAATGCATGAATAGCTTTTGGGCGCTCTCTAAAGCTTCTTGCTGTATATCATAAACAACGAGTTTCCCTTCTCCTTGAAGAAGGCGAGCAAGAACTAGGCTATCCAAGCCTCTTCCACATGTAGCATCGACTACAGTATCTCCTGGGACCACTACATCATGGAAAACCTCGTGGGAAAGTTTCACTATATTACTATTTAGTAATCTTCGTCGTTCTAACATTAACATGAGTATTGCAAAGATACCTTTTTCTCAGTACCATAGTTGTAATTTTTGGGGTATTAGCTCAGTTGGTTAGAGCGTCACGTTGACATCGTGAAGGTCAGCTGTTCAAGTCAGCTATATCCCAGTGTTCTTTATAAATTCCGTATAAAAAATCGAAAATCCTTTAGATCTCCATAGGTTCTCAAACCAGGAACCTCCATAATTTTCCTGCTTTTCACAATAATAAGGTTCAGGAAGCACAGGATCTAAGCTTTTTCTTAAGCTCTGTATTGCCTCTTCTAAGTAACTCTTTTCATCTGTAGCTAACACAAGCACTGCCTTATCTTGCATCACCTTCACAAGACTCTCGACAAAATCTTCTTGGAATAACCTACGTTTATGGTGACGCTTCTTGGGCCAAGGATCAGGGAAGTTTACAACAACATAGCTTAACGTATTTGGTGGAACATAATACTGGAAAAAATTTTCTGCAGTCCCATGAACGATTTTTAAATTTGAAATCTGGCTATTAGCCATTTTAGACCAAATTTTTCTTACCCTATCAAAACGCTGCTCAACGGCAATCCAATTGACCTGAGGATTCTCTTTTGCTTGTGCTACAATCCAATCGCCATTTCCAGAACAGAGCTCACAAGCTAAGGGCTGCTCGTTTTCGAAGATCTCATTCCATAAAGTCTCTGAAAAACACTCATGTTCAAAATAGTGCTTAGGGACATATAAAACACTATTTTCAATACAAGGATAGCGTTCCTTCCACGAAAATGGAGGGAACAAATCTTTAGGCTTCATTACAAAAGAAAGTTAAAAATAAAAAAAAAAAATAAGAGGAAAGTATAAAAGCTTTCATACTTTCCTCTAAGAACTTTCTTTTTTCAGAAATAGAAAAAATAATACTCTTTAAAAATTACAAGCTTTCTCTCTTACCAACTCAAACTTGCCGCAGTTTGGTATTCAGTAACACGAGTCTCAAAGAAATTTTTTTCTTTATTTAGATCCATAGTTTCACTCATCCATGGAAATGGATTTTTGGAGTTATATATAGGTTTTAGACCTATTCTCTCCAAACGACGATCTGCGATATGGCGCACATAATCAATAAACATAGAAGATTTTAATCCTAAGATTCCCTTAGGGAGGCAATCTTTAGCATAGTCAATCTCTAGTCCTACAGCAGTTTCTATAAGAGCAATGATTTCTTCTTGTAGCTCTTTAGACCAGACTTCAGGATTTTCTTCTTTGATGCCGTTGATAAGATCTATACCAAAGTTTAAATGAATTGTCTCATCTCTAAGGATATATTGGTATTGCTCTCCTATTCCTGTCATTTTATTTTGTCTATGGAAAGAGAGGATCATTACAAACCCACTATAGAAAAAGATTCCCTCCATAATGAGGTAATAGCCGACAAGATTTTTAATAAATTTACGCAAGCCTTCAATAGAATCTGTAGAGAAATTCGGATCCAAGACATCTACAGTTAGCGTCATTTGAAAGTCATCTTTTGCCTTAATAGATTCTCTTTCGTTATATGCATTGAAGACTTCCGCCTCATCAAGACTTAAAGACTCACAAATATAAAGGAACGTTTGCGTATGCACGGCTTCTTCAAATGCCTGCCGTAATAAATACTGTCGAGCTTCGGGATTTGTGATGTGTTTAAATATCGCTAAGACAATATTATTCCCTACTAAGCTTTCTGCCGTGCTAAAAAAACCTAAATTTAACAAAATCACACGACGTTCATCTTCCGACAATCCATTGGACTTCCATAATTCGATATCCCTGGCCATAGAAATTTCTGTGGGCAGCCAATTATTAGCACAACCGTTCAGGTAATGTTCCCACGCCCACTTATATTTAATTGGGACCAACTGGTTTACATCTACCTGGCTACAGTTTACTAATCTCTTATTGTTAATATGAACTCGTTTTAATCTTCCACTGAGAATATCTGCTTTCATTACATTCCCTGATTACGTGTTATTGACAAGATTCGCAACCTTCTTCCATTGAACACACAGCATTCTTCGCTGTCCTTTCAACAATAATGCTTGTGGATGCAGACATATTTTTCATCCACCGAGGTTGAATACCTCTCTTATTAATGTCTGTAAAAGATTTCTCTACAGAAGTTGCAGCGAGAGACCGTAAATAATAAGTTGTTTTTAATCCTTTTTCCCAAGCAGTTAGGTACATAGTAGACAATTTCTTCCCGTTGGGTTCTGCTAAATACAAATTTAAGGATTGTCCCATATCAATCCATTTTTGGCGTCGAGAAGCACATTCTATCAACCATTCAGGCTCAATTTCAAACGCTGTAACAAAAACCTTTTTCAAGTTTTCTGGGATTCTTTCAATTTCAGATAAAGACCCATCGAAATATTTAAGATCATCTAACATATCCTCATCCCAAAGTCCTAAACTCTTTAACTTGCGGATAAGATAAACATTCGGGATGGTAAACTCTCCAGACAAATTCGATTTTACAAAGAGATTCTTATATGTAGGTTCTATAGACTGCGTAATGCCAATAATATTAGAAATTGTTGCTGTTGGAGCAATAGTCATCAAATGACTATTTCGCATGCCATATTTACGAACTGCTTCACGTACAGGTTCCCAATCCTTCCTACAGGATGTGTCCATAAGAACATATTGCTCTCCACGCGCCTGTTTGAGTAAATCTATGGTATCTATGGGAAGCAAACCGCGATCCCATTTAGATCCTTTGTACGAAGCATACACGCCTCTCTCTTTCGCTAACTCTGTAGAAGATAAAATCGCATGGTATGCAATAATTTCAGCGACTTCATCAGCAAACTCTACAGCTTCTTGAGAAGCATAGCTGATATTTTTCTCATATAAAGCATCTTGGAATCCCATGCACCCTAGTCCCACAGCTCTATGAGTAAGATTTGCCTGAGCTGCTTCAGGAATAGGATAGAAATTCAAATCAATAACATTATCTAAAATACGTACAGCAATTCTTATAGTTTCGGCGAGTTTTGCTTCATTAATCTCGCCATTTTCAAGATGCTCAACTAAATTCAAAGAGCCCAAATTACATACAGCAGTTTCTGACTCTGAGCTATTTAACAAGATTTCCGTACATAAATTAGAACAACGTACCACACCCACATGATCTTGGGCTGCACGGATATTAGAAGGATCTTTAAAGGTCAACCAGGGATGGCCAGTCTCATACAACATACTGAGCATTTTACGCCAAAGCACCTCAGCCTCTACTTTTCTGTATAGCTGAATCTCTCCTGTTTCTATTTTCTGCTCATATTCTTCGTAGAGCTTTTCAAATTCAAGACCATAAGCTTCATGTAACCCAGGAACATCATCAGGACTGAAAAGTGTCCATATTCCTTTTTGTTTCAATCTCTTGAAGAACAAATCAGGAATCCAACTTGCGGTATTAATATCATGAGTCCTTCTCCGCTCATCTCCAGTATTTTTCCTTAGCTCCAGAAAATCCTCATAATCTAAATGCCAGCTCTCTAAATATACACAAGCTGCCCCCTTACGCTTACCTCCCTGATTCACAGCAACTGCAGTGTCATTGGCAACTTTAATAAATGGGATGACTCCTTGACTTTTCCCATTGGTTCCTTTAATTTTTGCTCCTCTAGCACGGACATCTGTCCAGTCATTACCAATGCCCCCCGCCCACTTAGAAAGAAGAGCATTATCTGAAATTACCTTATAGATATGCTGCAGATCATCCTTGACTGTGGAAAGATAACAGGAACTTAATTGAGAATGACGCATTCCAGAATTAAATAGCGTCGGCGTTGCTGGCGTGTAGCGAAACGTAGAAAGTAAATGATAAAATGTAATTGCCCAAGACGTCTTCTCCTTGCCTTCATTTAAAGCTAATCCCATAGAAACGCGCATCCAAAAAATTTGCGCAGTTTCTAAACGCTTTCCCTCATGCTGGTTAAAATAACGATCAAAGAGATTCTGTACTCCCATATAAGAAAACTTACGATCGCGAGTAAGATCCAGAACCTCAGCTAAAGCGTCCAGATCATACTCTTTCAATTGAGGGTTCAAGCGATAATTTTCTCCTTCAAGGATATACTGCTTAAAATACCTCCTATGGGCATCGGTTAATTTTGAGGATACTGCAGAAAGCCCCACGGTTTCTTGATATACAACCTCATGAAGGAGATCTGCAGCAACAAAGGCATAATCGGGTTCTTTTTCAATATTTGCTCGTGCCGCCATAATACAAGCTGAAACTACTTCTGACTCTTTAACTCCAGAAAATAGATTTGCAAAAGCCATATCTGCAAGGGTTTTAGAACTTGTAGTCTCAGGAAATCTTGCACATGCCCAAGTGAAACGCTTTTCTAATTCTGCTTTATTTAAGAGGTATTCCGTTTGATCTTCGCGTACTACACGATACACTTCATCTTCAACAAAACATTCTGAATTAACTTCTGAAACCTTATTCTCTCGAGCTCTCATGCGAGCTTCTCTATACAAGATATAACTCTTAGCAACATCATAGAATCCAGCAATCATTAGCTGTTTCTCTACAATATCCTGAATAGCTTCAATATGGATCCCATGAGCCTTTCCAACATGCTGTGCCATGATTTCTTCAACAATCTTTAGCGTCAATTCATTAATTTCTAGCACTGTAGGAGATGGGGTTATCCCATTGATCTGTAAAGTAGCACGAAAAGCTTTCTCCAAAGCTGCAGAAATCTTCATAGGATTAAATTTTACAGAAGTTCCATCCCTACGAATGATTAGAACCCCACGCCAAGGACTTTCTCGCTGTTCTTTATGCTGATCCCTATAGACGATGTAATCTCTAGCAACATCTTGCAACCCATTCACATAAAGCTGACTTTCAACAATATCTTGAATTCTTTCAACCGTTACCACCTGCCCTTGAGAGATCTTTTCAATAACTTCGCCTACTACCTTGCTAGTGATATCGGAAATCGATTTTTCTAAATCCTTCGGGAGAGGAGCATCCTCTTCTAAACTTCGAGTGTCTCGAAAAGCAGCCTCTAAAGCTTGAAAAATTCTATCTTGATTAAATGGAACAAACATTCCATTACGCTTAACGATAGTATAATGCTTTTCTTTAACTGCACCCATAACTCTCCCAAAAACCAAGTCCTTCAACTTCGAATTTTTACCATTTGCGCAAAAGTAATCCTCTTTCCAACAAAAAACGTTGGAACATACTTTTTTCAGCTTTCTTCACTAGATCAAAAATGTAAGAAAAACTCTTGCAAACCCAGAAGACATTTCCTTCTAGAAAACCCAATATGTAGTGAAACATTATGCGCTTATCTACCATATATAGGAATTGCATGCGTTTTCCTGCAATTGAAAAGTTCTGCCTTACTCGACGAAAAACTGTGCATTTTATGTTGTTTTTTCCCAATAAAACTTTCCTTTTATGCTCTGCAAAAACTTGTTGATTTTGGGGAAATATATTATGCTGATGCAAAAAAAAGCACCGGCACTCACATGGTAGGATCTGACTTAGGAGGGAAAGGAAAACGTCGTGCGGTCACTCCTAACGCTATTACCGCCTTTGGATTGTGCTGCGGGTTATTTATTATCTTCAAAAGTGTCTTGCGAACATCTTCTTCCTCTGAGCTCTTTCATCGCTTGCAAGGACTGTCTCTTTTATTAATCAGCGCAATGATTGCAGATTTTTCTGATGGTGCTGTTGCTCGCATTATGAAAGCAGAAAGCGCTTTTGGTGCTCAGTTTGATTCTCTTTCTGACGCAATAACTTTTGGGATTGCTCCACCTCTTATTGCTATTAAAAGCTTAAATGGCTTTTATGTCGGAGGCTTTTTCTCTTCTTTGCTTGTTATTACTTCTATCATTTACTCCCTATGTGGGGTGTTAAGGTTGGTTCGCTATAACCTCTTCTCAAAATCTCCAAACACCTCACGAACTGTGGGGTGTTTCATTGGATTGCCAATCCCGGCAGCTGCAGCTAGCGTCGTCTCTTTAGCTTTATTTCTTGTTTCTGACAATGCGGCCTCTGTTTCTGCGAATGTACGGAGCTTCTTGCTTTCCTGTGCATTGCTATTCATTGGGGGCTTGATGATTTCCCCTTGGAAGTTCCCTAGCATTAAAACCTTTCGTTATCGAGTATCTTCTTTTCTCTTAGCCGCAATCACAGGGGTTATAGCTTGTTTATTATTTCTAGGTCTTGTAGATTACTTCGTTGAAGTCTTTCTTCTTATTTCGTGGCTATATGTCTTAGTCATCTTTCCAATATTCACTATTACCTACGTAAAAAAAGAAAAGTTAAAATGACCTTTACACAAGAAAATGTTTTTTTTATTGCTTTAGGATTCTCTTTCTTAGTATTCCTTTTAGGAGTGTTTTTCACTTCATGTTATTACAAAAAGAAAATCCTCTCCTTAATTCAACAAACTCAACAGCTAGAGCGGGAAAATCAGTTTCTTCAAGACTCTTTAAATTTAAAACGCAATCAAGAGCAGCTCATTGAAGACTTTAGTAACCGTTTAGTAGCGTCCTCACATAATTTAATCAAAGACATGAAAGAGGAAGCTCAAGCGTATTTTTGTGAAAAATCCAAAACTATAGAGTCTATCTTATCTCCCGTTCAAACAACGTTAACAGCCTTTAAACAAAACTTAGAAAAATTTGAAGTCCAACATGCAGAAGATCGTGGGTCATTAAAAGAACAGATGACCTCACTACTTGCTGTAGAAAAAAAACTTGAAAAAGAAACCCAAGCTCTTACGGATATTTTAAAACATCCGGGCTCTCGAGGACGTTGGGGAGAAATCCAACTAGAAAGGATCTTAGAACTCTCTGGTATGCTGAAATACTGTGATTATGAAGCTCAAACTTCTGATTCTCAAGCTTCTGCACGTGCAGATATCGTTATCCGTCTCCCTCAGGGGCGCTGTTTGGTTATTGATGCTAAGGCTCCTTTTTCTGATACCTATTTTTCCTTAGATGAACCTACCTCGAAGACAGACCTTGTCGATAAAATTAAAGAGCACATAAAAAGCTTAAAATCTAAAAGCTACTGGGACAAATTTCATTATTCACCAGAGTACGTCATCCTTTTTCTCCCTGGGGAGAGTTTGTTCAATGACGCTATTCGTTTAGCTCCAGAGCTTATCGATTTTGGGGCGTCTTCTAACGTAATTCTTTCTGGTCCTTTAACATTGCTAGCTCTGTTAAAAACAGTAGCTCACACTTGGAAACAGGAGAATCTGCAAAAGCAAATCCAAGAAATCGGCCTTTTAGGAAAGGAATTACACCATCGTTTACATGTTGTTTTTAACCACTTTCATAAAATTGGGAAAAATCTCAATCATACAGTGCAAAGTTACAATGACATGGCGGCAAGTTTTCAACACCGAGCCTTACCAACATTAAGGAAATTCGAGAATCTTGAGGTAACATCTTCCTCTCACCATATTGAAGATCCTGTAGTAATCCAAAATACTACAATATCATTCTTGCCTTCCTGTGAAGAAGAAGAGCCCTCTCTCCTCCCTACTCAGGACTCTTAAACTCTACAAAGCAGAATGTATAGGGAAGCCTTCAGGTAGAGATGCTGCAGCATTCTGTAGCATCTCTACTCCTGCAAAAGAAATAAACGTTGCAGAGCTTGTTTTCTGAGCTAGATACTTATCCATAACTTGGCAGATGTGTTCTTTATCCGCTGAAAGCACAGCCCTACGGAACGCTTGACGCACTGCAGGAGTCTTTCCACATCTTAGTCTATAAAAAGCTACAGAAGCACGATTTCCAGGAGCTACAGGAACATCTAAACTTTGGATGACATTAAGAATCCCTTCATGGATATTTTCCTTAGTAAATTTACCCATAGCGATTTCTGAAATCCCTTGAAGGAACGCATGATAGCTTGCAGCAACTTCAGGATCTCGATAGCTATAACAATAAGCTGAGCCTCTTCCTAAGTTAATTGCGGCTCCAGAACCATATGCTCCCCCCTGTTCTCGGATTTTCGTATGTAAGACAACATTATCTAGAATTTCTGCAGAGATAGTGAGGGCTGCAGAATCAGGATGATCATAAGGAAGATCTCCAAGAGGGAAAGCTAATACATTAAATGCTGCAGGAACAGGAATATATAATCCCTGAGAAGATAGCTTAAAGTTGAAGGTAGGATTTTCCCAAGGTCTCGTAGGGACAATGATATGCTCAAAGATACCGTAAAAATTATTATCACAAAGTTGTTGATAATTTTGTGCGCTGCAGCTAACAACCACCTGACGTTTCCCAGAAAAACATTTTGTAAAAAGTGTTTGTAAAATCTGCACAACACGATGTATCTCCTGATCAAAGTTTCTCACCAAGTTGCGAATTGTATTTACATAAGGGAGTCCCGACATGAGGTATGACATATAGGAGGTCACAGCTTTATCTGCACTCGCCATGCCGATAGCATAGCTCATAGGGCTATTCCTTACGCTATTTGTTAACGCTTCATTATGCTGCATTAATAATTCTTTAATTCTTGCAATATCTGTAAAGTCCACACCAGAAAGAATATCTTTAAATCCTTGAAATAGTTTATGAGCCTTTATAGATAAGGATTTTCCTCGCAAGCTAATGGATGGAGATAACAATGAGTTTTTATTCGCATGAGGAGAAAAGTCATAAATAACATCCACTCCTCCTGTATGCTCTAAAAGAAACTCCAGTTGTTCTCGATATGATCTACCTCCACAGCCAAGCTGAAGCATTAAAAAGATCATCAGACGGAACCAAGGGAGCTCCTCCTCAGAAAGAGGCGGCATATCCATAATAACATCTACAAAGATCAAGTCATTCGTAAAACAGCAATGATGGAGGACCTCTCCTCCGGCCACAATATCCTTGATTAAGTTAAACTCCTTCCCAGAGTTTGGAACCTTATCCAAAGAGAAGTTCGGCAAGACATTCAAGTTCTCTTCTTGAGATTGAGCTTTCTCTAATTCCAAGCTATCTTGAAGAATTTTCTCAGCATCCTCTGAAGAAAGACTTTTCTGTACGTTACTGAGGAGTGTCTGCTCCTCATGTCTTTCCTTAGAGATCAGCTCTGCATCTGGAACCATGATCACTCGGGAAAAATGAGGATTATCTAAAAAGTGCTTGCGAATAAGCTTAGGAAGATACTCGGGATTCTGTAATTGCGTACGCAGCTCAGAAAACAGACTATGGATTCTCAAGCCATCTTCAGGCCTTCCTCCATGTTGTTTTAGTAGCCCAGAACGGAAAAATAACGACAGCCCATATGGTAGAGAATATCCTGTGATTTCCTTCCTAGCAAGTTCAAGTTGATGAACAGCTCCCGCAATGAGATTTTCAGGAATGCCTTCGCGAATAATGTCCTCAAGACTTGCAAAAATCAAAGCCTCCAGTTTCTGTGCTCCTGTAGGAGAGCATCCTTTACATACAAGAGTTACAGGGATTTCTCGGATCTCACTATCAATTCCCATATCTGCCTGTTTACAGAATCCTGATTTCAATAAGCGACTCTTAAGCGGCGCAGCATCTGTCCCCATAAGGACAACCTCTAACACATACAAGGCTAAAAGTTCTTTCTGATCCAAAATAGAACAGGTCAACCAAGAAATTCCAAATAGAACCTTATCTTCCTCTTGGCTATTCAAAGGATATGTAGCAATTTCTCGAACAGGTTCTTTAAACCTTTTTTGTAAAGGCAGGGATACTGAATTCTTCTCTGGCTTTACAACATGGCGTAAAAGCTTTTCTTCTAAAAAGTCTAAATGCCGGGAGGGCTTAATGTTCCCATAGAAGTAAAATAAGCAGCGACTTAGCGTATATTGGCTTTGATGAAAATCCCGTACACTTTCTAAAGTCAAGGTAAGTATATCTCTAGGATCTCCTCCAGAGTTCACACCATAAGTGACCGAAGGGAAGAGCGCAGCATTCAACGCTTCGGAAAGACGCGCTTCTCCTGTCATCATTGCTCCCTTCATCTCATTATAGACAACTCCAGTATGAATCAAACAGTTTTCCGGAGTGAATTCGTATCTCCAAGCTTCTTGTAAAAAACTATTCCTTGTGAGCAAAGGATAGAATACTGCGTCAATATAAACGCTGAGGAGATTGTAAAAATCCTCAGGAATCTGAGATGCCGCGGGATAACAAGTAAAGTCTGCCCCTGTAAAGGCGTTCATAAAAGTATTCAGACTACGTCGTGTCATGGAGAAAAATGGATCTCGAACAGGATAATTTTCAGATCCACAGAGCACCATGTGTTCCAAAACATGAGCTACGCCGTTAGAAGATTGAGGGCATGTCCTAAAGCATATGTTAAACACATTTTCATCATCATCATTAACGATCATCATAATAGAAACCCCTGAGGGCTTATGCTCTACTTCAAAAAGCTTACTCTCTATCTCAGGCAAATCCTGGCTAGACTTGATAACAAAGTTTCTATACGAGTCTCCAGCCTTCATATACTTCCTTACCCTAACTTATTGATGCTTCCCTAAGATTCTCCAAATTGTTATTTTTCGCTAGAATCGGGGTGCCATAATTCTGTGCAACAAAGACAAATTAAGTTACCTTGGTATTATTTTCAATCTTTCCTCAGGAAACTTTATGCATAGAAATTCTGAAGATTTTGATCTTTATTCTCACGAGTTCATACAGGAATTTTCTGATTTTGTAAGATTTCCGTCCTTATCTTCTGATTCCCAATATCTTGGGGAATGCAAAAAATGTGCTGACTTCTTAATGTCTCGTTTAGACAAGCTCTTTTCTCTAGAGCTTTGGGAGAAAGAAGGCCACCCTCCCATTATCTATGCCAAAAATACACAGGCAGGCCCAGGGAAACCTACTCTTCTTCTCTATAACCACTATGACGTTCAGCCTGCAGAACTTTCTGACGGTTGGGAAGGAGATCCCTTTATCTTAAGACAAAAAAATAGTCGTTTCTATGCCCGAGGGGCTTCTGATAATAAGGGGCAGTGCTTTTATACTTTAAAAGCTCTTCAACATTACTACAATACACGCAAGTGCTTTCCTGTAAATCTTATTTGGCTCATTGAAGGCGAAGAAGAAAGTGGAAGTCCCGCATTATTTTCTTTAATCGAGGAAAAACGTGATCAGCTCAAAGCAGATGCTGTCCTTATCATAGATGGAGGATTTACCTCTGAAGACTACCCTTCCCTATGCATAGGAAGTCGTGGACTTCTTACTATGAAAGTACATGTCCAAGAGGGAACTAAAGATATGCATTCCGGAACCTTTGGAGGGATCGCATATAATGTCAACCGCGCTCTTGCAGAAATTCTTAGTTCCCTACATAACTCTGATAATTCTATTGCGATTGAGCACTTTTACGATGATATCACCCCTATCCCTAGGGACTGCCGTCCAGACACGCCAGCTTCAGATATGATCAAGGAATGTGAGAAAACCTTAGGTTTTCACCCTACAGGCTATGAACCTTCATACACCCCAGAAGAAGCAGGAGCCTACCGCCCAGCCTTAGATATTAACGGCATTTCCGGAGGCTACACAGGCCCAGGATTTAAAGCTGTGATTCCCTATCGGGCAACAGCATATCTATCGTGTCGCTTAGTCCCAGGACAAGACCCTAAGAAAATCGCCACCTTAGTTATAAATCATCTACAGAAGCGTGTCCCAAAAGCTTTACAGTTCTCCTATGAAATTTTAGAAAGCTGCGAAGGATGGCGCAGTAGCCCTCACCTTCCTCTTGTAGGAATCCTTCAGGAGATTTATAGCAAGCTCTACCACAAAGAATGTTTAAAACTCCTTATGACCGCCACAATCCCTATTGCGCCGACGTTAGGAAGAATTGCTGGGGCAGAACCTATAGTATGTGGGACCTCATACATTAGCGATAATATCCATGCTGCTGAGGAAAACTTCTCATTAGATCAATTTAGGAAAGGCTTTCTTTCAATTTGCCAACTTCTAGATCATCTAGCTTAAGACTTGTCCTTTTAGACAAGTCTTAAGCTTTATTCTTCAGGCTTTAAAGCAACAAAACGAATCACTTCTCCTTGAGAGACCATTAAAAGGATGCTGTCATTTCCTGAGTCCTTTAATACAGCATTGAGCTCATCTACAGAAGAAACCCTCTGCCTATTTACTGCAAGAATCAGCTGCCCTGGGGCAATTCCTGAAGCTGCAGCTGTAGACCCAGGCTCTACAGAAACAATAATCACTCCCTTAGTCTCAGGAGAGATCCCCAGTTTCTTAGCATGTTCTGCTGTAAGATTCTGTACCCGAATCCCAACACGCTGTAAAGAAGAAACCCCTTCCTCTTTAGGGGCTTGTGCAATCATTACAGGAACTTCTAAAAATTTTCCTTCACGGACAATTTTAAGAACAACGCGAGAATTTGGACTCATTAAAGAAATTGCATTGCGGAATGTACTTAAAGAATCTACTTCCTTCCCATTATATGCTACAATCACATCTTCTTGCTTTAGGCCAGCCTTATCTGCAGGAGAGCCTTTAACGACGTCTGTAATTAAAGCTCCATAAATCTTATTTAGCTTATAGCATGCTGCAAGTTCTGCATCTATAGGTTGCAAAGTGACTCCTAAGAATCCTCGCGTTACTTGTCCTTCATGGATCAATTGGTCAATAATCCTATTTGCCATTAAGCTAGGAATTGCAAAGCCGATACCGATATAGCCACCACTGCCACTAACAATGGCTGTGTTCACGCCAATCACTTGACCATCAATATTTAAAAGAGGGCCTCCAGAATTTCCTGGGTTAATTGCCGCGTCAGTTTGGATAAAATCTTCAAAATCCGCAATATGCAGCTGATTTCTACCCTTAGCGCTAATCACCCCTACGGTGACAGTTGCTTGTAAACCGAAAGGGTTCCCTATAGCTATAGCCCAGTCTCCTACTTGTAAATTATCAGAATTTCCAAAGCTTAGGTGAGGAAGCTTTTCTGCTTTAATTTTGATCACAGCAAGATCGGTCTTCGGATCCAGCCCAATGACTGTAGCAGTATATTTCTGACCATCATGCAGAGTAACATGAATTTTCCCTGTATTTTCTACCACATGGTTATTCGTAACAATGTAGCCATCTTCAGAGACGATAAATCCCGTGCCTCTTACAGCTTCCTTAGATTGTGGTCTTTCTCTATGGGGAGGCAAACCAAAAAAGCGATTAAAAAATTCATCATTAAAATAATCAAAGGGATTTTCGTAAGGTCCTCGACGTCCTGGTGTAGGGGTGATTACAGGGGTGTCATTTTTAGGAAAACTTTCTATGTAGACAACTGCAGGTGTTGCCATCGCTGCAATCTTGGAAAATCCCCCAGAGATTTCCTTTAAAAGAACGTCTTGGGAAAGTTCAGAAGCTCGAGACTCTTTTTTTACTAGAGAATACCCCGAAGCAGGAGAGCCTACTACACCTAAACAAGTAGTTATAAATAAAAGCACGCGAAATTGTTTAGTTCTCATTCTTACTCCTTCAGAAGTTTTCGCTATTCTAAACCAAAGCTCCTCAGAACTCCTTAACTTGAGAATACAGAGGCACTAACAAGCAAATTATAAGGTAGTGAAATATTACTACAAGGGGATTTTCAGAACGTAAACGATTTTTTTAAAAGGAAAAACAGATACAAAAATATGATTTATAAATCTTGAAGCACTGCCTCAACGGCTTCTCCAATCATTGCAGGGGATTCTACGACAAAAACTCCAGCCACTCGTAATGCCTGCATTTTAGATTGTGCGTCTCCAGAGTTACTGGAAATAATTGCTCCTGCATGGCCCATGCGCTTTCCTTTTGGTGCTGTAGCTCCCGCAATAAAGGCAACGACAGGTTTACTACAATTCTCTCTGATCCATTCAGCCGCATCTTCTTCTGCGCTCCCTCCGATCTCGCCAATCATCAAAATGCATTGTGTCTGAGGGTCACGTTCAAACTGTAGCAAAGCATCTATGAAAGATGTTCCATTTAAAGGATCCCCACCAATCCCCACACATACACTCTGGCCTATATTTCTTTGGGTTAGTTGCCAAACTGCCTCATAGGTAAGTGTCCCAGAACGAGAGACAAGTCCTACGTTCCCAGGAAGATGGATGTACCCTGGCATGATGCCAATCTTACAAGCTCCTGGCTTTATAATTCCTGGGCAATTTGGCCCAATAAGTTGAGAGGAGCTATTTTCCATAAGGTTAGCAACTTCCAACATATCCCGAACAGGAATTCCTTCAGTAATACACACGATCAGTTCCACACCTGCTGCTTCAGCTTCAATAATTGCTTCTGCAGCAAATGGAGGTGGGACAAAGATCATCGTTGCTTGACAACCTGTTTCTTTTCTTGCCTCTAGAACAGAATCATATACAGGAAGATTGAGATGTGTAGATCCTCCTTTTCCTGGAGTGACTCCCCCAACAAAATTAGAGCCATAAGCAAGACATTGTTCCGTATGGAAAGATCCTGCTTTTCCTGTAATCCCTTGAGTAATGATAGGAAGATCCCTACTTAACAACTGAAACATAAGCCTCCTACGTACGACTCAAAGTGACAGAAAGCTGAGCGCCTTCTTGCATAGACGAAACAAAATGACAAGAGATCCCGGACTGTTGAACGATAGTTTTCCCCAAATCGACATTTGTTCCCTCCAAGCGCAAGACTATAGGAAGCGTATCTTTCCGTGTTCCCATGACAGAAACAAGCCCTGAAGAGACTAGGGAACAATCCATAATACCTCCGAAAATATTGATAAAGAGCACCTTTACGCGCTCATCAGAGAGCACCAAAGATACTGCTTCTTTAATTTGTTGCGCAGAAGCACTTCCCCCAACATCAAGAAAATTCGCAGCAGCTCCTCCATAAAACTTTAGGATATCTAGCGTACTCATAGCTAGCCCTGCGCCATTGACAATACAGCCAATATCCCCATCAAGAGCAATGTAAGATAACCCTACTTGCTTTGCTAAAACATCTCTGATGTTTTCCTGAGAAGGATCATAGCATGCTTCTAGGTGAGGATGTCGATAGAGGGCATTATCATCGAGAGTGACTTTCGCATCTAAGGCTACAAGCTCATCAGCATCTGTTAATACTAGAGGGTTAACCTCTAATAAGGAAGCGTCGTTATCATAAAAACACTGAATAAGTTTTTTGATAAGCTTGACGCCTTGGTTTGCAATATCCCCGCTCCACTCCATAAAGGAACACGCCTGTCGGAGCTGATACGTATAAATCTTTCCAAAGACAGTTAAAGGAAGAAACAAGAGTAGCTCTGGAAATTTCTGTGCAATCTCTTCGATATCCATGCCCCCAGACTTAGAAAGCATTAAAGTCGGGCAGCGATGTTTTCTATCCATGATAACAGCAACATAATACTCTTTAGCAATTCCTACTAAAGGAGAGATTAGAACCTTTTCTACAGGAAGAGCTTCCCCGGAAGTTTGGTTGCTTATGAAGCGCATACCTATTAGTTTAGTTACTGCCTGTAAGATTTCCTCCGTAGACTTTGCGACTACGACGCCACCATGTTTTCCTCTTCCTCCAGCATGGACTTGTACTTTTACTACACCAGAATCCATCCCTAAATCTTGTAAAACTTGTGGGACTTCTGAAATTGAAAAAACCACACGATAAGGAGGGATTGGCACTTCATAAGAGGTTAAAAGATCTTTAGCCTGATATTCATGAAGGTGCATAAAATCCCCTTTGCATTTTCCTTCTTATCTTGTATCATTTCTTTTACTTCAACTAACTTTGCTTTAAGCAATGTTCAAGTTCTTCAGCAATAAGATTTGTTCTTTATTAAAAAAAAACCTCTCTGTAGATCTTCTAGAATATGCTGAGAAACTTTTCTACGAAGCCGACTTTGGTTCCGAACTTACTGAAGAGCTTTGTTCTCGTTTACGCAAAGCTAAAAATCCAGATAAAGCTACGATTAAAGAGCTCATTATTGCCCTTCTCCGTGAGACCCTGCAACAGCTTCCATTATCTCGCCCTGTCTCTTCGTCTCCTCAAGTATTTTTAATCTTAGGCTCTAACGGCTCGGGGAAAACTACCACAGTGGCAAAACTCGCACATTTCTATCAAAAGCAATCTCAGAAGGTCCTTATTGTTGCTACAGATACTTTTCGCGCTGCGGGAATAGATCAAATGCGCTGCTGGGCAGAGAAGCTTAACTGTGGGTTTGTTTCTGGCAAGTCCGGAGGGGATCCTGCTGCCATTGCCTATGATGGGATTCAAGCTGCCATAGCTCGAGATTGTGATAAAGTCATTATAGATACTTCAGGCCGTTTGCATACCCATACCAATCTCATGAAAGAGCTTTCTAAAATCGTAACGGTATGTAATAAGGCTCTTCCTGGAGCTCCCCATGAAATTCTAATGACATTAGATGCTACTTTGGGAGGCAATACTTTAGAACAAACACAAGCTTTCTTATCTATTGCTCCCGTTTCTGGAATAATTCTTACAAAAGCAGATGGTTCAGCAAAAGGAGGAACACTTTTCCGAATTGCAAAATGTTTAAAAATCCCGACAAATTTTATTGGCTATGGGGAATCTATGGAAGATTTTCAAGAGTTTCAGTTAGAACTTTTCTTAGAAAACCTATTTTCACCCAACCTATAAAGTTTAATCCCGATTTCCAGAAGAAGAAAATATCTGTAACAGATACCAGAATACCATAATTACATTACAATACATTTTTAAAGCCATTACTAAAGAAAGCTTATAGCTAACGACACTATCATTTCCAACGTTTGCAGCAACACGTCGTATTGCTTGAGCATCTGCAGCAGTTAATCCAACAAAAATGACTAATCCCAAGTAACAAATTAAAAGATAAAACAACGGCATAAACACAAATAAAGAAACTATAGCAAAAACAACTGTGATTGCTAGTAGTCCCATTACTGCTACTGTCAAAATTTTACTCATCTGAGTAAGATCATTTTTTGTCAAAGCTCCATAAAGAGCTGCCATTCCAAATACGAGTGCTGCAGATCCAAAAGCAGCCCATACTACGCCTCCCCCATATTGAGCAGCATAAATAGGAAGCACTGTCCCAAAAAACATCCCTTCTAACACAGAATAGACTAAAAATAATGACATTACAGTAGGTAAAGATAATGTTTGTAGTCTCGCATTAATAAAGAAGGAAACCCCTAGAGTCCCTAAACACCAGATCCACCAAAAAGCAAATAAACTTCTATATAATCCCGAATAATAGAGACCTAAACTTACAAAGGTTGTAACTGCAAGTCCTGCAGTCATCCAACTATACACCCTAGAAGCAAAAGTCCCTGGAAGACGAGATTCTTGTATATAGTCACGATCATATAGTCCCATATAACCCTCCCTAGATTTATAAAATCTATTTTTTAATTAAATGAACTTAACAATCCAACTTAAAACTTATAGTAAAGGCTAACAACATTAATTATTATTACAAACAACATAAGTGCCAAAGTAATTTTTCCCCCAGGCAATAATTGTTTTGCTGAATGATATTTCCTAATATAGCGCCCTTCCCAGACCATCCATACAGGAAATACTCCAGTCATCAAAGCTGCACCTAAACCTCCTGCATAGTTAAGACATTTCAAAACAATTTCAGGATAACACATTGACCAGGCAAGGGGAATAATAAATGCTAGGAAGAAAATAGAAAATTTACTGGTCTTTTTTTTCCATTTCAAACCATCTATAAGAAAATCCATTACTCCTAAGGCCACACCGATAAATGAGGAAACAAGAGCGAAAAAGCCAAAAAATTCTCCTGCAATATAAACCCCGGAGCATTGTAACGCTTGTTTTAAAGCCTCTACAGCAGTACAGCCTTGTAGTTTCGTCGCTCTCAAAACCCCTAAAGGCACACCGCCAAGCACTATGGCTTCCCAAACAACATAAAGCACTAAAGGAAGTAGGCTTCCTAAAAAAATTGCACGACGAATATCTCTAATGTTTTGTTCCATGTAGTAGTATAGAGTAGGGATCACACTTTGAAACCCAAAGGCTAAGAAAAGGATAGGTAAACCATTTAAGGAAGATACCCAAGAACAGCGATACAACAACCCCATGTGCATTTTAGTACACCCTAGAATACAAAAAGCTCCAAAGGCGACCACGAGTCCTAATGTGAAAATACGGTTGCAGTAATCTGCAACTACAGTTTTCGATAAAAGAATAGGACACATTATGCATGCAAAAGCCATCGGCCCGTAATTACGTAACCAAGGAGCATTCAAGCCTCCGCACCCAAAAACACGGATTAATATGTTTCCTCCTTCACAAAAGTATGCTATTAAGAGAGAGTAAAAAAGGAATAAGTAAGCAAGACACATTAATATTTTACCTACTTGTCCTAGAGTATTCTCAGCCATAGAAAGCATATTCACTTGCTGCTTATCTTTCATCCAAGTCATTACCTCAAGAAGACATAGTCCTGAAGCTATAGAAAAAAGCCAAGAAAGTATATAAAGACATGTTGTAGGAAAGAATCCACCTTCAGCAGTTAATACGGGGACAGCTAAAACTCCAGCACCAATAGCAGTACCAGCTATAAGCAAGGAGCCTCCAACGACTTTACTTGACACAACAATCTCTTTTTTAGTTTATTTTTTACAAAAATTAAAATGGGGAACCTTTAGGAAACTATTCTAAAGCTATTCTACAGTAACAGATTTTGCGAGGTTTCTAGGGTAATCTATTTCGTTTCCTCTGTCAAGAGCCATAGCATAAGCCATAACTTGGCCTACTATTGCGTATAAAACAGGAGCCACTAAATTATGACTTTCAGGAACATAAAGCTGTTTATCAGAAACAGCCGCAATATCTTGGTGATTTTCGGAGGCAATTGCAATTACATGAGCACGACGTGCTTTAACCTCCATGATATTGCCAATCATTTTTTCATAAACGACAGAATCACCACAAAACACGATCACAGGAGATTTCTGAAAGATTAAGGCAATAGGGCCATGCTTCATTTCTCCCGCGGGATAAGCATTCGCTTCAACATAAGCGATTTCCTTAAGTTTCAAAGCGGCTTCCATGACAATAGGATACATAAATCTCCGTCCTAAAAACAGAAACTTATCTTCTTTATGATAAGCCTGAGCCCAAGAAAATAAAAGGTCGTTAGTAAGAAGCTGACGACATAAACTAGGAAGCTTTTTTAATCCTTGAATGTAACTATGCAAATCTTGACTAGATAGCTTCCCTTTAAAGGTAGCCAACTTTAATCCCACAAACATAAGTAATAAGAGCTGAGAAGTAAAAGCTTTGGTTGAAGCAACACCAATTTCTACTCCTGCTTCTAAAAATAAGCAATAATCTACACCCATAGCCAATGTCGATTCTGGGACATTGCATATACCTAACGTAGCTGCAACATTTCTTAAACGTAATTCCTTAAAGGCTGCTAAAGTATCTGCCGTTTCTCCTGATTGACTTATTAAAATTGCTAAAGTTTTTCCCCCAATATAGGGATGACGATAGCGAAATTCTGAAGCAACCTCGATATGCACAGGAAGAGTCGTAGTAGCTTCTATAATATATTTAGCTAGATATCCAGCGTGATACGAAGACCCACATGCAACAATAGAAATTAAATCAAAATCCTCTATAGGTAATTCAGATAAAAAATTGTTTTTCAGCCCTCCCTGAGGTTCAAGGTATTTATCAATCAAATGTTCCAAAACATCTGGTTGTTCATAAATCTCTTTAAGCATGTAATAGCTATATCCACATTTATCCGTGGTATCCTCACTGTAAGCAATTTGACGAAACTCTTTCGTAATTTTTTTTAATTCAAAATTATAAAACTCAATGGGTGCTCTTTTCTGAATAACAGCAAGCTCTCCTGAAGCTAAAGATTGTACACGTTTCGCATACTTACAAAAAGCTCGAGAATCTGAAGCTACAAAGGTTTCTTCATCTTCACCTAGCCCTAAGATCAAAGGACTTTCTTGCGATGCACAAAGCATTACATCCGGATATTCTTTATGAATTATAACACAAGCTATGCTTCCTTGAAGCTGCGACAAAGTCCATGAAAAACTTCGTAACAAGTCCTTACTAGATTGATAATGCCAAGAAAACAGCTGAGCAATAACTTCTGAATCTGTTTCTGAAGAGAAACGAATTCCTTCATCCTCTAATAAGGCTCTCAATTCTTTAAAGTTTTCAACTATGCCGTTATGAACAACAGCACAGGAGTTCAGTGTATCAATGTGAGGATGCGCGTTTATTTCTGTGGGCACTCCATGAGTCGCCCATCGGGTATGTCCTATTGCTAAGGAGGCAGAAATCCCTTCATTCTTCAAAGAACTCGCTAATTCAGAAACACGGCCTATAGTCTTTTTAACAAGCAATTTTTGAGGTTCAATAGCAGCAATCCCAGCAGAATCATATCCACGATATTCCAGATGAATTAAGCCTTCTAAAACAAGAGGAACAGCCTTTTTACTACCCAGATATCCAAATATTCCGCACATAGTTTCCCTATTCGATAACTCTAGAACCCAATTCTAACGTAATAATGTCTGCTAATGTCTTTGCAAGACAATCCACCTGATGTTTCTTTAATCCCTCAACCATAACTCTACAAATATTTTCCGTTCCAGAATATCTTAACAATATCCTTCCTGAAGATCCTAAAGTACTTTGAATATCTCTTAAAGCTTCTTGTATTGAAGGAAAGTTATCTAGAGGGAGTTTTTCTCGAACAGATACGTTAATTAAAGCCTGAGGGCTCTTTACAATTGCAGATGTTAAGTCTGACAATGTAGATTCACTTTCAATCATAATACGCAATACCTGCAAAGCCGAAACAATGCCGTCTCCTGTGGTATTATAATCTAAAAAGATCATATGGCCGCTTTGTTCTCCTCCTAAAGAGGCCTCATTTTCTAGCATACTTTGCAAAACATGACGATCCCCAACGGGAGAAATGAGCACATCGATATCTTGACTCTCTAAATATTTCAATACACCAAAATTTGTCATTACTGTAGCAACAACTCGATTCCTACGTAACTGAGACTTTCTTTTCAAATCATGTGCACAAATACTAAGGATCATATCTCCATCGACAATATGTCCTTTTTCATCAACCATAATAATGCGATCCCCATCCCCATCTAAAGCAATCCCAAGATGCGCTTGGTGTTCTATCACGGCCTTTTGAATGACTGAAGGGAACAGAGCCCCACAGTTCTCATTAATATTGACTCCTGTAGGTTCACAGCCATAACAGAGCACTTCAGCATCGAGTTCTTCAAAAACTGAAGGAGCCACCTTATACGCTGCTCCATGAGCACAGTCTAAAACGATTTTCAATCCCTTTAGGGTTTTCCCTTTCGGGAACGTTGCCTTTGCGAACTCTATATACCTTCCCATCGCATCTACAACGCGTTTGTTCTTGCCAACAGCATGATCTTCTGGCAAATTTCCAAATGTAAACTCTCTTACCATTGCTTCAATTCTTGTTTCTACTGCATCGGAAATCTTGAACCCCTCAGAAGAAAAAATTTTAATCCCATTATCCCAATAGGGATTGTGGGAAGCTGAGATCATAATCCCTGCATCCGCACGATACGCACGAGTAATAAAAGCAACTCCTGGAGTGGGAATCGGGCCTAATACGAGAGTTTCCACGCCCATAGAAGTCAATCCTGCAATCAAAGCACTTTCGAACATATATCCCGAAAGACGCGTATCCTTCCCTATAACAACGCGATGCTTTCCTGGTCTTTCTTCTAGCAAAACACCAGCTACAGCTTTGCCTAGCAATACTATGGTTTCTATAGTCATAGGCTCAAAGTTTGCTCTTCCGCGAACTCCATCCGTTCCGAAAAGTTGCTTTGTTTCCTGAACCATATGCATCCTTCAGTTCATAATTTCTCACTATCATATAAAGAATTCGTTAAACGAAAAAAGAAAACAAGAATCCTTTAATAAATTCTTATTTCAGAAGATTTTTCTCTTGAAAACTTCTATATTTTTGCTATGTTGACATCTTCGATAAGGAAGGACTCTTAACATGTCAATTCTTTTTTTCTTCCAAGACTTTTAACCATTAATAACTATAATAAATGGCTTGCAAAACTAACATCCTCTTCCACAGAGGCTCGAACTTGTTAAAAAAAAAATCCCCATCCCCCCTCATACCAAAAATTTATTCAGCTACAGACTATAACGTAAGACTTAATGATTTTTCTCCCCAAGCCTTGTCTGTGGTAAAGGCTCTACGTAAAGCAGGGTATACTGCCTATATTGTTGGAGGCTGCATTCGCGACCTTTTGCTTGGTACAACGCCCAAAGATTTTGATATCTCTACATCTGCAAAGCCTGAAGAAATCAAAGCACTATTTAAAAACTGTATTCTTGTAGGAAAGCGTTTCCGTCTCGCCCATATCCGTTTTGCCAACCAAATTATTGAGGTCTCCACATTCCGCTCTGGGGATACTGAGACGGATGCCCTTATTACTAAAGATAATTTATGGGGAACTCCAGAGGAAGATGTTTTAAGAAGGGATTTTACCATTAATGGTCTATTTTATGATCCTGCAGAGGAAGCCATTATTGACTATACAGGAGGCATGAGTGATCTAAGCAACCACTATTTACGTACTATAGGGGATCCTTTTATGCGCTTTAAACAAGATCCTGTACGTATGTTACGGTTATTAAAAATCCTTTCCCGTTTTCAGTTTACTGTTGCGCCCCAAACTCAAGAAGCATTGCTTGCTTGTCATCGCGAATTAACGAAAAGTTCTCAAGCTCGTGTGTTTGAAGAGCTAATAAAAATGCTCAACTCGGGAGTTTCCGCGCGCTTTTTCCGTTTACTTAAGGAAAATCACCTGCTTGAAATTCTGTTTCCCTACATGGACAAGGCGTTTCGTCTTAACAAAGTACTAGAAGAACAAACCTACCAATATCTTGAGGTTCTAGATTACAAAATTCAAAGTAAAAGTATGGTTTATGATCGTCATCAAGTGTTTGCGGTCTTTTTATACCCTACTGTAAATTTCAATGTGCGTTATAAGTATAGTAAGTATCCCAACCTATCTTTATCAGCAATTTTTGATTTCATTAAAAACTTCCTTGAGAAATTTTTTGCAGACTCTTTTACGAGTTGCTCAAAGAAGAATTTCATTTTGACAGCACTCATTCTTCAAATGCAATACCGTCTTACACCCTTAACTCCTACGAAGAAAACCCATTTTTTTAATCGTAAGCTTTTAAACCATACACGTTTTTTGGAAGCAGTTTCCTTATTAGAAATTCGTAGTTTAGTTTATCCGAAACTCGCTAAGATATATTCAGCTTGGATGCACCATTACCATGCACTCCAGAAAAAAAAGGAATCTTCCTCTTAACCAATGGGTAAGTATGCTGTCCCAAATCCTAAAACAAGTTTTGTATCCTTTGGGGCTCCTTGCAAATCTCTGTTTTGGAAGTGCATTTACCCTCCAGTGGTGGCAAAACAAAGCATATAAAACTTCCCAAGTTCCCAAGTTCTTTTGGAAAATCTCCTCCTTAGGGGCAATTCTCATGATTCTTCATGGGTTCATTCAAAATCAATACCCCATTGCAATGCTTTATACGATAAATCTAATGATTTATTTTAGGAACTTAAACATCTTGTCTGCCCATCCTATTTCTTTTCAAAAAACTCTAACAGCGATCATTTTGGCTCCAGCGCTGGTTCTTCTTTCGTTTTTCATCTCTGTGTACTTTGATCCCAGTACACAATGGATTGCAGCACCAAATCTCCCTCATATTCCCCGTGTTTCTATAAACATATATTGGCATGTTTTGGGGAATTTTGGACTTCTTATCTTTTCTGCAAGGTTTCTCTTTCAGTGGTATTTTGTTGAGCAAGGTCACAAATCTGAAATTCCAAAGATTTTTTGGAAAATGAGCCTTGTAGGAGGTTCTCTCTCTCTTATTTACTTCATCCGCTTGAAGGATCCTGTAAATATTTTAAGCTATAGCTGTGGGTTATTTCCCCCTTTGGCAAATTTCTACCTTCTTTACAAAAGAAAAGACACTCAGCAGTATGCAACAAATCATTGTTTTCTTTCCGCGGGGGAGACTAGTGGGGATATTCTTGGGGGGAACCTGATCCGCGTTATCAAATCCCTACACCCCAAGAAAATCTTCTCTGGAATCGGAGGACCTTGCATGCGCGCGCAAGGGCTTACCCCTATTATCAACAGCGAAGAATTCCATGTTTCTGGATTTTCTGAAGTTTTTACGACTTTATTTTCTCTATTTAAAAAGTACAGGAAAACCCTAAAAACTATTCTCAAAGAAAAACCAGAAACTGTTGTTTGTATTGACTTCCCTGATTTCCATTCTTATCTGATTCAAGGACTAAGAAAACGCGGTTATAAGGGAAAAATCATTCAATATGTTTGTCCGACTATTTGGGCTTGGAGATCAAAAAGAAAGCGATTTTTGGAAAAATATCTTGATGCGCTTCTTGTTATCTTTCCTTTTGAAAAAGAGCTGTTCTCAGATTCTTCTCTAAACACGGTATACTTGGGTCACCCTTTGGTTGATGCAATTGCTAATCATCAGTATGACTCCTCCTGGAAAGACAACTTCCCAATTTCCTCTCGTCCCATTATCGCAGCATTTCCTGGAAGCCGTCGTGGAGATATTAAAAGAAACTTAAAAGTCCAAGTCCGCGCATTTCTTTCCTCTTCTTTAAAAAACACCCACCAACTCCTCATCTCCTCATCCTCTCCGCAAAATGATGAGATTATCCAAGCAGTTCTTAAGGAAGAGCATTGCGAGCATGCAGTAATTATCCCAGCAACACTACGTTATGAACTTATGCATGAGAGCGATTGCGCCCTAGCAAAGTGTGGAACTATAGTTTTAGAAACAGCCCTTACCCAAACTCCTACAATTGTGACATGTCAATTACGAGCCCTGGACTCCTTTTTGGCTAAGTACGTATTTAAAATTTTCCTCCCAGCCTACTCTCTTCCTAATATCATCATGAAATCTATTATCTTCCCAGAATTCATAGGAGACAGAACAGATTTCCATCCCGAAGAGGTTGCTTCAGCTCTAGAGCTCGTTATGCAAGGGAAACATCGAGAAGAACAAAAAGTAGCTTGCGAGAAACTTCGACACATTATGACAACAAATGTCGTCTCCCCTCAAGAATTTCTTTGTTCTTTTTATGACATCCCAACATCACATTTTTCCCTTTAAAGTTAAAAAATTTTTAATTTAAAAGTAATTTGTAATATTTCAACTATTATTTAATAAGTGATAGAAAAAACAAAAATAAACACAACAAACCAGAATCTTGAAAGTTATCGTATTGATAAAATCTCAATTTCTATAAAATGCAAGCAAAACTTTTTCTTTTATGTTTTTATGGATATTGCAGGATATTCCTTCGTTGAAAAAGCTCCCCATACAGCAGTAAGTAGCCATCCATCCCCTAGAGAAGTTTCGTGCATTCAAACATGGTTAAAGAACACTCAGTTTATTGATCTTCTTATATCTACAGCACATGCGTTTCAAGCGATCTGTTCTCCTAGAAAATGGCCAAAAAGCTGTTCGTGCTTTTCTGCTGTTGCTATATGTGTTCCCGCACTAATTACAACAATTCTCCTATATCTTTTACTTTTGCCTATCCGCCTTTTACTCTCTTTTTCCTCTTGTTGCTTTCATTGGTATCGGAAAAGTTTCAATATTCTTTCACCTAAAAAGATCCCTGGGGGTGTCCCTCCTCTTTCTTTAAGAAGCTTAACTGAAAATGAAAAAAAAGAAGTCGATAATCTCATAACTTCGTTAAAACTGATCCTTTTGGATGAAACAGGGAAGCTTCGGAGCTTTAATACTAATACGTCTCCAGAAGCTCTAAGTAAAGCTCCTGAGCTCTTGCCTTTCTTCAAAGATCTAGAGCGTGCTCAGGGAGTCACTTGTAACTATGATCATCTAGAAGCAGCCCTGAAGCGTTATAATGCTTACGATAACAGTTGGAAAAACATTATCCTTCCCTATGTACGCTCTTTAAAAAATGAGCGAGGACACCCGGATGGAGAGACTTTTCCGATTCTTATGCATTTCTTTCTGCTTGCACTTAACGATCCTCTTATCCCTAAAGATAAGAAACGTAAAGCAGCTTTATTTATTAGCCTCTCGGCTTCTGCATGCAAGCCTACATGGGGGGAGGTTATTATACGCGCCCTTATGCAGCTCTATAGCAAATCTAGCCTTGGGGAAAATCAACTTCTTATGTGGGTTCAAGAGGCTAAAGAAGCTCTCCTTCTAGAACTTCATGAACATAGAGCTGTTCTCAAAGAAGCACGTTTCGAAACAATCAATATTCACGATCAACAATTCGATGATGAAGAGTGGCACATCATTAACGGCGTAAAGCACCATTATGGAAAAGAACTCGGGCTTGCCACCTTCCATCTTCAAGAGAACCTATCAAAACTCACTCTAAGGCAAACGAGCGGAGACTTAAAAACACCATATATCGAACTTTTCAATGACTTTAAAGAAGCCTATGCAAAGTATGGGGAAACACTTATAATAAAAGTCTTCAAAGCTTACAAATCTGCTGATCCAACAACACAAGCTACCGTTCATGATTATACCCTTTCTCTACTTCAAAACCTCCTTAACCTCCCCAATACAACAGCACACGTTGACCTCTTGGAAAGCTTATGCGATGAAAATTATGAGCTTAAGATAGAAGCTATCGCATACCTATTACTAACTTTAGATCTTATTCAAGAGGTATAAAAATTATTCCAATGCTTCTCTATTATAAAAAATCAGATGTGCCATGAAGATTTTTTACCTGGAAAATCTACATAATTTAATTCCCATACACGGCCTTCTGGGGACATATACAGCTGCAAATATCCGATATTTTGTTAAAAACTTAGATTTTCGATTTATCTATTCTTTAGTAGCAAGATTGCTAACAAATACCTGCCAACATACTCCCCTACGTCCTGAACGCATTTCTATTACGAAAATTCTTATTTCACTCACGCTATCTGCAATCCTATGTATTCTCCTATACCCTATAAAATTTCTACTGTTAGGTTTCGGTTTTCTTCATCAGCTATGTTGTAAAAATTCCCAAAAACCACTAGCTATCCGGATAGAAAATCTCAAGCAATCCTTACTGCAACCTGTAATAACTATCAATCCCCAGTTAGAACCTCAACTACCACCTTCTTTAAAGCAGGCCTTCTCTGATCCCGAAGACAATACAAAGTTATGTTATTTTAATCTCTCTAAAACTCTTCACGCCTTGCAAATTCTTACACCTCCTTGGAAGGCCATTTTGACAAATCTCTGTACATACAAATCTCATCCAAACGGGAAAATTCTTGCACGTATCATGACGCAATATAACAAAGCGTTACAAGATCACCATCTCTCCTTTATAGAAAAACGTGCCTCAGCAGCGTATATTGCATTACATGCTGAGGACTCCTTAGCAACAGCATTTGCAGCCTATTCTAAACTCTTAGATTTCTATAAACATGAAAATTCTGTAGAGAACCTACTGCTACTTTGGATATTAGAATTTAAGGAATGCCTGCTCCTTAGCCTAGCTATAGAACACTCCCTCAATAGCGAAGACATTTTCAGATTTAAGCAACAATACAGTGACCTACTAGGGCTGAATTTCCAATTTTTTAAAAAGCTTATATTCACTCCTCAAGAAAAGCCTTTTGAAAAGCTGTTTCAGCAGTTTTGCAAAATCTATACATCCTCAGCTTCCAAGCTAATCAACCATATAGAACTGTGTATTTACAACAGTAGCCCTGCAATAAAAAAGGCTATAGCAAAATACCTTTTTTCTCAGCTAGAAGCTTTAGGTTTTAATCCTCAAGAACGCGTTCTTGTAATGTATAACCTATTTTATAGTTACAAATTGAAAAGAGAGCTTAACCAACTCGGCATTCGGTTTCTTTTGGATAGAATCCACGCTCTACTTCCATATGCAAAGAAAGAGGGAGACTAAAAAGCTCCCTCTTAATGCTTAGAAAATCACGCGTACGCCAGCATTTACATCTACTGTGGACATATGCTCCCGCCACTCATAATTCACGCCAAAGTGGGTACTGAAATATGAACACCACTCTGTGTCATTATTAATCTGTGCTCTTAAAGCCTTGCGGAAAACATCAGCCCCTTCTCCCTTCCAGGAGAATTGCGCTTCAGGCAAAGATATCATTGTTTCTGGCTGCTTTCGGTACACATCAAGGACATATGCCACGCTAAATCCATTGACTTCCGAACGAGATCCTCGAGCATATCCCTGTTCTAAGGTAATGCCAAAAGGAATCGCAACATTTTCCAAACGGCTAGGCTGGAAAGTCCTTGCTTCATAACCAAATTCCTGAACCTCTGGAAGATCCACGCGGACATACTCTACCTCCACAAAGGGAACGTACGCAGACACGAATGCAGAAATCAACCTGCGTGGGTTAATAATGTAACGATAATCCACCTTCGCATCAGCTAAAAAGCCTTTAGAATTCCAGCTCGCTGATGAACAGCCCAAACTAGAGTAATTTGTTTTAAGCTCATTAGCAATGTGCCCATAAACAAATGTCCCCTTTAACAACCACGAGCCCGCAAGGATACTGATATACCCTGAGCCTATATAGCTTTTGTGATCGTTTCTAGCATCGTAGGAGTTACTACCTGTATACCCTAAACATTGAGAAAAACTTCCTCCAAGGAGAAAATCTTCTATCAACTGCGTATCCATTCCAATAATACTGCCTCCAACACGATGTGCAAACCCATCGATCTTAGTCTCACTAGAGCACTGGGAAAAGGTTCCAATTCCTGCTGCCCATATATTTGTGGAAAAATCTAACTCCATTCTCTGTATAGACATGTTATGGGAGAGCTGTTGCAACTTCACAGCACGGAGATCCTCACTTACTCCCCATAATGTGTTCAATACTAAAGATCCTTGTTTTTCAGGATTTAGGTTGTAACCCGTAGGCATCCAATCAACAACAAGCTTTCCTTCTTCAACTCTCGTTGAAGACCACATGCCCGTATGCCCATAGGTTTTTGCGCTCATCTCTGGTAATGTAATATCCACATCAATGTGAGACAAAAGCTCATCATTCACTGGAGTTGTCGAATCCTGTGAAATCTTGGAAAACTCTACTAAAGAAATGTTTCTGGAATGACTTAATAGCGAATGATTCTCATATCCCAGCCCTTCAACATCTACAACTTTAAGACGCAAATTTTTAAGCTGGTCTATCGAACCTTCGGGAAGTATTAACTTAGGGGGCAGAGCTTCACTGTTAATTTCTGAAGCAAAAGAAGAAATATCTATAGAAAGGTTAGACAAAACTATACTCTCGGAACTCGAAGCTGCTTCTGTAGTCTCTACAGAAGCTTTTGGAAATAATACTGCTGCCTCTACAAAGGGAGGAGTTTCTGGGTGCTCACGACCTTCTGATTTTTGCTCATTCTTTAGGAACTGCTCGCAAACTCTTAACACAGTTCCTGCTTCCATCAAAATATCACTTTTAGGTTCTTGCTTTAACCCTCCTAGCCATAACTGTGCTTGACACGTTAACGCAAGAGTTCCTCCCTGCAAAACCGCCACTTGGGGTATCTTCGACGTTTCTCTAGAAAAAAGTATTGTTCCGGTATGCTCTTTCCCTTCTTCTAGAGAATTCAACACGAGAGTAGGAGAGTTTGGGTTATTTCCAGAAGCACGACGAAGCGTCATATCCTCAAACGTTAACGCATCTCGGAAAATAATACTTTTTCCAGAAGATGCGGATAACTCCTGAATTCTTGAACTTGGCCCTGCGAAATAGATCGCTTCATAGTTCCCATCAAATGTAAGATTTCCATCAAAGGTAATGTCACCACCTAAAGCTCGCAGCACTACAGAACCCGAATCAGAGATTCTTACTGCCGCTCCAGTTGCAGAGCGATTGCTCAAGAACGACACAGCTCCTTGGTTCTCTGAAATCTTTAATTCCTTAGTATGAATCGCTCCTCCGCCAAACTGCTTTTCCGTAGCAGAAACTGCTACAGATGTGCTATTCCCACAAAAAACAACGTCTCCAGAGTTTCCTGTGATCGATAAAACTGCGCCTTCATCTTCAACCTGATCTCCAAATTTTCCTCCTGATGAAGACTCTAAAGACCCAACAAGAATAGCACCTCCAAATGCTCCAGCTCTATTCCCTGTAAATAATACAGTGTCTGCATTATCTTTGATCTCAACAAACTTTTTTGCAAGAATTGCTCCTCCTCCACTATAACGTCCGAAAAGATTTTCTTCGGGATTCTCAGACGCAGGATGACCAAAAACCACATTCTCTTTAAATTCTACACTGTCACGATTTCCAGAAATGATTACGCTCTCTTTAGCTGCAGAAATCGCTCCTCCTCCATAACGGGTTCTATTCTCTACAAACGAAACTTTCCCAAGATGATCTTGAATGTGTACCTCTCCACTTAAAGCACAGACTGCGCCGCCTAAAAAGCTGGAACCATTCGTATTGAATTCTAACTTAGCATTACCCTCCAGGCACACATCACGAGAGAGAATCGCCCCTCCACAATCCTTAGCTCCAGAAGTAAAGTTTTCTAAAAAGGCTACAGATTGATTCCCCCGAACCACTACCTTAGAAGTCCCGAGAATAGCACCTCCTCCTATAATGGCTAAGTCGTGATGCTGTGCTATAGAGTTCTCCGCTCCTCCTCCAGAATTATATCCAAAACCTATATGACCCTTATTGTTTTGGATATCTACACAACTTGAAAAGATTGCTCCGCCCCCACGGACATCCTCCTTCAAATTCTCTATACCCTCCTGGGATCCATGAGAAGCACAAAGAATAGATGCTGTTACAGTATCTATTTTTAGGTTTTCAGTATTAGTTTCGTCTGATTCTTTCTTCTCTTCATCTTTACTTTCTTCAGGAGAAGGAATGGGAGCATTTGCAAGACCTTGTCCACGATTTCTAATAAAACTTATAGTTCCAGAATTCTCCAAAATTCGTGTGTTTTCCGTAGAGAAAATCGCTCCTCCTCCTACATAGCGACCAATTGCAGAAACGCTTCCTCCCTGATTTTCAGAAAAGGAAATGTCCCCTAAATTCGAAGAAATTGAGATATCCTTTCCCCATAATGCGCCTCCTCCAGCATAGTCTTCTCCTGAGTTCATCACTCGAATTTTAGATGCGCTAAGGTTCTTGGTAAAACACACACTTCCTAAATTATCTGTAATGTCAATATGACCCAACATTCCAGAATCCAAAGAGCCGCAGAGAATCGCTCCCCCTGCATATTGAGCAGAGTTTCCTTCAAATTGGATATTTCCTAAATTTCCCTGCACTTGAACATGTTGCTTTGCTAAAATTGCTCCTCCAGCTCTCTCAGCAAAGTTTTTCTTAAAGACAACATCTCCTGTAGTTTCATTTAGCAAAGTACTCTCCGAAAGAATCGCTCCTCCAGAAGCTTTGGAGACATTTTCTATACATTGGACTCCTCGGTTCCCAGATAATAAAACCGATCCACGAGAAGCTAAGGCTCCTCCTCCAGAGAATTCCAATCCTGCTGAAGCTTCGGATGACGAGATATTTTTACGTAACTCCACCACTCCAAGATTTTGGAAGAGCACCTGTCCTTGAGCAAAAATTGCGCCTCCATCTTCTAAAGATTCACAATTAGACAAGTTTACGCCCCCAGTAAGGTTCTTAAAAATGAGGTCTTCATCAGAATACAAGGCAGAACCAGATTTAGACGCAGAGATGTTTTCAAAGCTCATACGTGAAGACTCTTCAGAACCATAAAACATCAATCCCCTATAAGGGAGTCCTATAAGAGGCTTGATTTCCAATTGAGGATCTTTTCGAAAAAGAAATCCCAATCCTTGAGTTTGTGGAACAGCTTTTCCCTCTTCAGAAGATTCCTTGGGGGCAAAAAGGTCCTCCCAAGAAAGAGGCAGACCTACAGAATATAGCGTACTTTCATGAACGATACGCTGCAACTGCAATAAAGAAGAAAGATCAAGACCTTTTCCAGAAACTCCTTCTAAAAGTTCTACAGAGCATAAAAGAGCGGCATCTATGGTATTCTCATCAGCAAACACACATGCAGTCCGTATATGACTGATCATTCCTCCTGCTGCGAACACTACCATAGCTACAGAACGAGAAAATAATGAGGTTCTTTGATATCCTCTAGCCCTTTTTACTCTCATGGTCAATCAACCCCTAGCAATGCTTATAACTTCTTTTTTTTTGCAAGATATGTATCACTATCAACAAGATCCCGTCAATAAAGAAAGAAAAGATTTACTATACTAAAGGAGTTACACAAGACTAGACAAAATTTGACTGCACACGCGTGCTTGAGCCAGATCAATAGATCCTAAAATACAATGAAACAAAGATGAAGTGCTTGCTTTCCCATGACACTTAATCACAAGTTTGGAAAGCCCACATACCATGGATCCAGGATAAATTATATCCCCTAGTTGATCCTTTATCATGGTTTCTATTTTATTTCCTGAAAGATGACGCAAAAAATCAAATACGCCCTCTGCAGTTTTGAGAAAGACGTTTCCTGTAAATCCATCTGTAACGACAACGTCTACAACGCCGTTAAAGATATCCCCACTTTCGATATTCCCTACAAAAGCATCCTGAAATACCTCCCTAAGCATACGAAAGGTCTGGCGATGCGATTCTGTTCCCTTACGCTCTTCTGAGCCAATATTTAACAACCCCACTTTAGGCTGTTCAATTTTACCTAAACATTGCCGATAGGCAATCCCCATACGAGCAAAATCTATCATCTCCTCGGGTTTTACATGAATATTCGCCCCCACATCTAAAATAGCAGCTTTTCCCCGCATCGTAGGGACATGAACAAGTAGTGCAGGACGTGTTACTTTTGGGAACGCGGGAATTTTTGCTCTGGATAGGGTAATCAGAGCTCCTGTATTTCCAGAGGATATGAAAGCATCCAACTGTCCTTCAGATAGACAATCTAACCCTAATGCCATGGAAGATGATTTTTTGCGAATCGCCGTTAAAGGAGAATCCTCCATAGCAATAACGCTTTCTGAGACGATAATTTCAGGATAGCCATCTGATAACGTCCCATCCTTTAAAATCTCCTCATGCACCTCTGAAGAAGCAAATGCAATGAAAGTAAATGTCGGAGATACCTTACAAGAATTTAGTACATCAACCAAGACTTCCCAAATTACAAGAGGAGAATGGTCTCCTCCCATAAGATCTACGCCAATTCGCACTTTCATAAAACACAAAGTAATTATTTTTTCTCTATAGAGAGAACCGATCTCCCATCATAAAACCCACAGGAAGAGCATATCGTATGAGGTAAAACCGCGTGTTTACAATTGCTACATATCGCTGCATGACGAGGTTTTTTAGCGAGATGACTTCTTCGAATATTTTTTCTTGCATTACTATGTCGATTACGTGGTACTGCCATGATTCTTTACCTTACCTTATAAAAGCTTAAAGGGGTTCTCTCCCTCTATTTTTTTTCTATCTTCTAAAAATTGTACGATATTTTTTCTTTCTGGGCATCCCTCTTTAACACATTCTTGAAAGCCATTACTTTCTAAAAGGAGCTCCTGCCGAATCAACGGCCCACAATCAAACACCCCTGATTGCACTTCTTCGAGATGTATCAAATGATAAAGCTCTGTCAACTGCACCGCATGAGAAAATTCTTGATTACATACGGGACAGGTTAACCCTAATAAAGTTTTCAAATTCAATAAAAGGACCCACTGATTACCATCTAAACGTTCTAAGCTACCCTGAACATCTATTTCATGATAAAAAAGCTTCTCTTCTCCAGCTTCACGAATCTCTCTGGGATCTAAAACATAACAAATTTTTTCTTGAATTCCTGGAGACTTCAAACGACGAACATATAATTTTAAGTTGTCAGAATACTTCATGGAAAAGCTTTTCTCAAAAACCCAAAAGCGTTAGGTTAGAAGGAAAACAGCTTACCAAAGTTAAAGATTTATAGAAAACAAAGACATATTTAAATAGAAAAACAATATTAAAATATTGATCTTTTAATTTTTCTTTTTAAAAATCAACTAGCTATTTCTGTAGAATTTTTTTACCTAATTTCTATAGAATCCTTCTCATAACTTACTTAAGCATAAGTAAATCAACTCCCACTTCTTCTTAAGAACCACCCCCTTTAGAAAGAAAAGGACCTAGGAATGGTAGGACAGACATAAGGAAGGCCATGGAAAATGATATTTTACTTAACATAGAATCCAAAGAAATCCGCTACGCTCACTTAAAAAATGGTCAACTTTTTGACTTGATTATTGAAAGAAAAAAAATCCGCCAATTAAAAGGAAATATTTATAGAGGGCGTGTAACGAATATTTTAAAAAATATTCAATCTGCATTTATCAACATTGATGAAAGAGAAAACGGCTTCATCCACATTTCTGATATTTTAGAAAACTCAAAAAAATTCGAGCAGATGTTCGATGCCGATCCTGAAACCCTTGCACAAGAACAACAGGAAGAAGCCCCCATTGAAGAGTTATTAAAGTTGGATAGTCCTGTGCTAGTACAGGTAGTTAAAGAGCCCATTGGGAATAAAGGAGCTCGGCTGACTTCTAATATTTCTATTCCTGGACGTTACTTGGTGCTGTTGCCAAACTCCCCTCATCGTGGAGTCTCAAGAAAAATTGAAGATTTGCAAATGCGGGAACATCTTAAGCAATTGATACGTTCTTTTGAAATGCCTCAAAATATGGGGTTAATTTGTCGTACTGCCAGTACGACAGCTTCTACAGAAGCTCTTATTAATGAAGCCCATGATCTCCTTCTTACTTGGAAAAATATTTTAGAGAAATATCACTCCACAGATGACTCCTGTCTCCTTTATGAAGAAACTGATATTCTCAAGAAGGCTGTGATTACCTGCATAGACCAGAATTACAAGCGTTTACTTATTGATGATTATGCTACCTACCAAAAATGCAAGCGTATGTTAAAAAAATATGCTCCAGAATCCACTGTAAAAATTGAGTACTACAGAGATTCTATTCCTATGTTTGAACGGTTTAATATCGAAAAAGAGATCGATAAGGCGACGAAAAGAAAAATCTGGCTCTCTAGTGGGGGCTACTTATTCTTTGATAAAACAGAAGCCATGCACACAATAGACGTGAACTCTGGAAGGAGTACACAATTAGAAAGTGGTGTTGAAGAAACTTTAGTACAAATTAATCTTGAGGCTACTGAAGAAATCGCAAGGCAACTTCGTCTTCGTAATGTTGGTGGTTTAGTTATTATTGATTTTATTGATATGAAATCTCGAAAAAATCAACGCCGGGTTTTAGAGAGACTTAAAGAACATATGAAATACGACGGAGCCCGTTGTACAATTTTAAGCATGAGCGAATTTGGTTTAGTAGAGATGACGAGGCAAAGAAATCGAGAATCTTTAATGCAAACTCTATTTACAACCTGCCCATACTGTAATGGAAGTGCATCGATTAAAACTCCAGAAAGTGTCGTTATTGAAATTGAGAGAAGTTTAAAAAAGGCAATTAACCATCGGGAACATCTCAATCTTTGTTTAGTGGTGCACCCAGAAATTGCGAGTTATATGAAGCTAGAGGGAGATGATAAGGAACTCATTACCTCAGCAAAGCAGCTAAAAGCGAAATTGCAAATTACCACTTCAGACTCTCTACATTTAAATCACTACCAGTTCTTTTCATTGATCACAGGGGAAAGTATAGATTTATAGGATAGTCATGAACTTTTCTACTTATCTACAGCAAACCTTTGAAAGCCAATGTCTTCCGGAACCTCTTTATCAAAAATTTTCCATCTTTCATCATAACTACGTTGAAGCAGCACTAAAAAAAAGCTCCTTAGAAACTGCAGAAGCTCTCTGTCTCCAGTGGCTTAAAGTTGTCATAGAGGATCTAAAAAATCCGTTTATTTTCCCTCCTTATCATAGAAAAATCCGCTCTCCTGTAGATCTTTTTCATTTTGGTATAGAATTTTTCTCCTTACTCATAGATGACGAAAACTCTCGTGTTTTAAATATCGATCAGCTCAATGTCATTCAGGAGTACATTTCTCGTGGAGATAATGTAATTTTGTTAGCGAATCATCAAACGGAATGTGACCCTCAGCTGATGTATTATGCTTTAAGAAAAAAACATCCCAAATTGATTGAAAACATGATTTTTGTTGCTGGGGATCGCGTAACTTCTGATCCCTTAGCGCGGCCCTTTAGCATGGGCTGTGATTTGCTGTGTATTTATTCTAAGCGCCATATTGCCTCCCCTCCAGAGCAACGAGAGGAAAAGCTCCACCACAACCAAAAAAGCATGCGAACACTAAGAACGCTATTGCATGAAGGAGGGAAGTTTATTTATGTCGCTCCAGCAGGAGGACGCGATAGGAAAAATTCCCTTGGGGAATTATCTCCCTCAGAATTTCAGCCAGAGAGTATAGAAATGTTTCGTCTTCTGGCTAGATCTTCAGAAAAACCCACGCATTTTTATCCTTTTGCATTAAAAACTTACGATATTCTTCCTCCCCCTCCGACTATTGAAAGTTCCATAGGGGAGTATCGGGCAATTTTTTTCGCTCCCATATTTTTTAATTTTGGAGAAGAGATCTTTTTAGATCAGTTGTGCTGTAAAAAAGAGCTAGAATCTTTAGATAAGTTTGCTCAAAGAACCTTAAGAACTAACAGAATATTTTCCATAGTAAAGAAGTTGTATGAGAACTTGTAGAATGAAATGGTTAAAAGTTCGCATGTCCCTGCTATGTCTCTCTTTGCTAGTAACGTCATGCAACAAGCACTCACAAGTTATTAAAGACAAATGTCCTTTAAAAGTATTAACTTCAGCAATCGCACACCGACAAGTTGCTAAAGTTATCTGTCGTAATGGTTTACCACTACTAATTATTTCTGCGCCCCATCTTCCTACCTCTGGAGCGGCCTTACTAGTAAAAACAGGAAATAATGCTGATCCTGAAGAATTCCCCGGGATGGCGCACTTTACAGAACATAGCGTCTTCTTGGGGAATAAAAAGTACCCTAGTGTGAATGGCTTTTCAAATTTCCTAAGTAGCCATAACGGCACATACAATGCCTTCACTTCATCAGCAACAACAACCTACATCTTTTCTGTAGAGCGCTCTGCATTTAAACAGGCTATAGATCAATTTGTACACCTGTTTATCCCTCCTCTATTTCGTCAGGAAGATCTCGATAGAGAAAAACATGCTGTGCATCAGGAGTTCTCTAGTCATCCTCTTTCTGATAGCAGGCGCGTACATCGTATCCAACAACTTATCTCTCCAGAGGGGCATCCTATGCACCGCTTTGGCTGTGGCAACGCCTCTACTTTAGCTCCTGTAACTCAGGAGGCCATGACCTCGTGGTTTAAAAAGCACTATTCCCCAGAAAATATGTGTGCTATTGTCTACACACCAGAACCTATTTCTAAAGCGATCAAGTCTCTATCTAAGCTCTTCTCTCAGATTCCGGTTTCTAAACAATACCAAAAGCAAGAGGACTTCCTTCCCTCTGAAGATACATCTTCTTTGTGTCATCTCTATATTAACAAAGCTGTGCAATCCACATCATGTTTAGAAGTGTATTGGCATCTATACCATCCTCTGTCAAAAATTTCCCAAGGGTGTTATGCGGCTCTTGCACAGATGCTTAAACATGAAGGAGAATATAGCCTAGCATCGAAATTAAAAGAGGAGCAACTCATTACAAAAATCGACGTGGATATAGGGAAAAGTTCTTTTAATACTAAGGACTTTTTTATCTGCTATGAACTGACACAGAAAGGTGAGCAGAACTATGCTCAAGTACTTCAGTATACCTTCCAATACCTTCAAAAGATTCAAAAACAGGGCATCCCTAGCTATTGTGTGCAAGAGCTATCTACTATGAATACCTTAGAATATAGCTACGCATCAAAAAGCGAGCTATTCGATCTCCTTACCAAACAAGTTATGGAGCTTGCTGATGAAGACCTTGCTACCTATCCCTACCATACCCTAGTGTATCCTCAACATACTCCTGAGGAAGAATCCTCTTTGTTACAAGTTCTTGCAGATCCAAAACAAGCTCGTTATGTGATCTCTGCTAAGGATCCCTCCACTTGGGAAGGCCTCCAGGAGCATTATGATGACATCTTTGACATGACTTACTACGTAAAATCTCTCAAAGAAGAGGTCGCACAGTGCAAGGACCTAGCGTTAGAGTCTACGATGGAATTCCCCAAGCCCAACGTTTTCATTCCCAAGGATATAGAGACTCCTCCATTAACAACTTCTGATAAAACACGTTTCCCCTTTACTCCTACTCTTAAACATAAGGATGAGAAACTCACCGTATATTACTGCGAAGATCACTATTTTGCTTCTCCGAAAATCTCTTCTCAGCTACGTATTCGCACGCCTCAAATCTCACGTAAGGACCCACAATCTTTAGTAAATGCGGAGCTTTATTGCCTTGCTTTAAATGAAAATCTCCTTGAGCTATATTATCCTGCAACGCTAGCAGGCCTTTCCTTTGCGTCGTACTTAGGGGGAGAGGGTATTGATATCAAAATTTCAGGGTACACTGCGACAGCTCCAAAGCTTTTAAATTCTATCCTTGGCTCTTTACCTGCATTTTCTATTAGCGAATCTAAATTTGTGATATACAAACAAAAGCTCTTAGAGAGTTATGAAAAGTCCTTACGGGCCTGTCCTTTACGTGCGGGCCTGGATGAGCTCTTTTCTCAAACCATTGAGAACGTATATTCTCATAGGGAAAAACTTTCTCTTCTTCAAAAACTCACATTCGAGCAGTTCCAGGTCTTCTCTTCGCAACTGCTAAATCAAGTACATGTTGAAGCAATGTTGCTAGGGAATCTCTCAGACAAGCAACAGGAAGATTTTATTACAAAAATCCAAGAGTTTACTTCCCATATCTCAGCATACTCTGCTCAACCTTTTTACTATCAATTGCAGAAAAACACGCCTGCTTCTATTGAGTATACCTATCCCCTGACGACAAATGGTATGCTACTCTGGCTACAAAACCCGCAGACTCCTTCTATTCAAAGCCTGGTTGCTACGGAGATATTATTTGATTGGCTACACCACATTACTTTTGAAGAACTGCGTACGCAACAACAGTTAGGTTATATGGTTGGAGCCCGTTATCGAGAACTTGCATCACAACCTTTTGGGTTCTTTTATATTCGCTCGAATGCGTATTCTCCTGAAGCACTAATTTCGAAAACTCAGGAGTTTATCAGCAATGTCGCTAAGTGCCCTGAAAAATTTGAAATGTCTTCCAAGTACTTCAACAGCATGAAAGAGGCCTATATTAGCAGGCTCCGAGAACCTGAGTACTCTTTAGAAACAGCAAATTCCATACTATTTTCCTTAGCTTTTGAGTTTCCCTCGGAACAACTCTCTATCCCTAATGAAAAGATTGCTGCGGCCAAAGCATTAAGCTATGAAGAGTTCCTGTCCTATAGTCAGATCTTTCTCGCTGAAGAGCTTGGGAAGAGGATCCCCGTATATATTCAAGGAGCTCCTGCTACCTAAAGAAGCAAAAGAGAAATGTAGGGACATCTTTAAGGATCCAAAACACACTTAGGGAGATCAATGAAGGGCCTAAAGCCGCTAAAAATAATTTTCCCTGGGAGATAGAAGAATTCTGAAAAGCAGGTCTTATAATAAGGTAGCCAATGATGTTAGGCATGTTTGCAAGGAGGGTAAGGCCTCCAGCAGACATGCTTCCGATAATGACCAAGTAAAGATAGCAATCTGTAGCTACGGAGAGGTTATGGACGAGGTAATTTACCAAGGCGTTATCTAGGAATATTGATAGTGTATATGAGGTCATCATATAGCCGAAGTCTGACATCCCATGCATAAGCTCCAGCACCCACCATTCCTGAAGGTCTCCAAAAATGACCATGCCTACATAAAACAATCCTACTAAGCAAGCCTTAGAAAAGTTCGGTGGGGTTTGGTAGAAAATTGTGAATCTTTGAAAACCAATATAGAATAACAGGATCGCCATCATAAATAGAGTTGCGAACCTCGCATGAATCGCTAGTGCGATTAATATAATATGTATTCCTATGATCCACCAGGGGACTCGCTCTCCTTTTATATCTCCTTGATTAGAAAGCTTGGGAAAAGAACAGAACTCCTTACGAAATACCAGATAGCATAGTGTTGTAGAGATCAAAATCGTAATGACAGCTTTCCATGCGAAGTATTTAAAGACAAACCCAGAGCCCCATTTAAGTGAGGGTAAAATAGCCAAGAGTGCCCGAGAGGATATAGAGCTCGATAATCCCCCAATAGAAATATTAGAAAATAATAACCCCAAAGTTGCATATGCCAGACGTTGTGAAGGAGAAAAGATGAAAAAATGTCTTACAAGAAGTGTAGCTCCTATGATCATGGCTCCTCCTTCCTTAAGGAGGAAAGAAAGCAAGGGAGTAGCAATCATGAGTGTCCACCACCATGACGTTGGGGAGGTATTTCCGACCTTCGCTATAAAAGAGAGGAATCTCTCTGAAAAGTGCACGATAGGCCGAGACTCCAATAGCAGAAACATAATAATAATAAACATTGCAGAGTTATAGTTTCTGCTATTGAAATAGGACATTGTTACTTTGTACCCTTCAGTATGGAGAAACCATAAAAATAAAGGCACTGCCCAAAATATAAATACGATTTCGATTCTACCGAGGCACTTGTACAGTTCAGAAAATATCTGATATTGCCTACAGAATCTTGGAAAAGTCACTTTTTTATTTTCATATTTCTGAGCAAGAGAACGCAACCGTGGCGTTAGAAACATATGGATTATGGAGCATACAAAAATTATTGTGGCTCCTAATTTCAAAGATGAGGAATACGGAGCTAAAATCATAAAAGGACCTTTAAAGCAACTTTCCCCTAACTAACAAAGAAATAAATCAACCTTTTAAAAAAAAGAAAGCCTCAAAAGTTTGCCAAGGAATCGCCTCCCTTTTTACCTTCTTAAAACGCCCTGACACTTTTAGAAAAGCATTTGTAAAAAAAAATTTATTTCTATAAGTAAGAGAAGGAAGACGAGGGTTGAAAATATGTCACATAGAATCATGCTTCCTATAGAAAGTGCCGCATGTACGCCTACAGAAAAGATTCAACAAGTTTTCAAAAGAATCATTGCCTCTGAAACCCTTGAGCAGGATCAAAACGCTAAGAAATATTCTTGTGGTATTTGCCTTGCTGAAGAGACTCTTTCTATTGAGGCAAATAAGGTTATGGCTGTTGCTGAGGGTTCTTTAGCTTCCCATGCTAGCTAACAAGCTGCTTTAATACCACTGCGTAAGTTTTTTATTCAGCTTCCTTGCAGGGATCCCTCGGGTATGTTCTATAAGTTTAGAGGTTTCTTGTTCCCTATGAGGTGTTGCATTATATCGGACGAACAGGGTGCCTCCAGAGCCACTCATAAGAACATGTCCTCCATAGGGCTTCCATAATTTTTGTAACTGCAATTTTTTCTCTAAGAGATCTTTGCGGAACCGAAATACCGCCTTCTCCAAATCATTTTCTTTGCAGTTATTGAAACTATGTTCCGTACTAAAGTCTGAAGGGACAAGAGATTTATACGCATCTTCAGTAGTTACGCCTTCTGAAGAAAAATACAATACATAGCTTTCATTCTCCGCAATACCTTCACAAGAAGCTACCCTCTCTCCCCGTCCATATCCTAGAGCTGTGCCAGAAGAAAAGAAAAAGGGAACATCACTACCTATCTCCGCTGCAAGATCTTGCAATGTTTTTAAAGGTAGCTGCGCCTGAAAATAAAAATTTAATGCATATAGAGCTGTAGCAGCGTTGCTGCTTCCTCCCCCGAGACCAGCCTTTAAAGGAATCCTTTTCTTTAAGTTCCACTTGACAGGCTGCAGGATTCCGGTTTCTCGTCTGAATAGCTCTAAGCTCTTCCAAATGAAATTCTCTGACGACTCAAGACTTAAAATATTGCATGAGAGACAATCCTTAGGACTACTTTCTAAAGTAAGAATATCACCAAAATCTATACTCTGCATCAGAGTACACAACTCATGAAACCCATCAGGACGTTTATGCAAAACCTTTAAAAAAAGATTTACTTTCGCTGGAGAGAAAAACGCCCTAATGTGGTTCACCTGATTTAGCTTAAAACATCGCAAAAGCCTAAGGCTATTAGCTATTCTATACCTTCAGCGCTTTCCGAAGCTCCAGACTCTTCTAAAACAACAACGTATTCGCTATCAGAAGCGACATGTACTATAAGAGTCGCAGAAACACCTTCCTTTAATTTTAAGGGGATGTTCTTTCTTCCAAGGCTTTTAATTGCAAAATGCGCAGGGAAACTCTTTCTAGAAAGAGAAATATTTTTTTCTTCTGCAGCCGCAATGATGTCTGCAATAGTTACAGAACCGTACATATTATTGTCTGGGTCAACACGAACTTGGAATTCCAAGACAATATCTTTAAGCATTTCTGCAAGCTTTTCAGACTCGGCTTTGTCTTCAGCAGCTTGAATCATGCGCTGTTCTTTAAGTTTGGCTTGTAAACGCAATGTTCTTGTTCCAGCAATAACTGCTTTTTGTTGGGGGAGAAGAAAATTACGAACATAACCAGGACGAGCAGTAACTACATCTCCACTACGGCCTAATCCTTCAATGTCTTCAAGTAAAAGTAACTGTTGTTTCATTCTCTTTGTTCCTTTGCCTACATTAATCTTCCCCGACGAAAGGCAATAGTCCTAAAAGACGAGCCCTTTTGATTGCTTGAGCAAGAATTCCTTGAAAACGAGAAGAAACTCCTGTGATTCTTCTAGGCAAAATTTTTCCTCGTTCCGTGATAAACTTTTTTAAAGTTTCTACGTCTTTATAATCGATCGTTTTCCAACCTGCGGAAACAAAAGGACATTTCTTATTGAAACGTTTCCTTCTTTGTTCATTAGCATGAACAGGTCTATTCATAGTTTTCTCCTTAACAAGTTACTCAGGTAAAGAAGCGAATTCTAAAACTTCTTTTACAGAATCAGCTTTAAATATCATGAAACGAAGGAGATCTTCGTTGAGATGATATTCTCTCCACAACTCTGCTATAGCTTCAGGCACAACAGTAAAATAAATAAAATAGTAATAACCTTCTCTAGCGCCACGAATGGTATACGCTAATTTCTTACGTCCTTGATCATGAATTTTATTAATTTCACCATCATAGTTTGTGATCCCTGAAATAACCTTATCTAAAGCCTTACGTCGAGCTTCTTCACTAAGAGTTACGCTAAATACATAGGCTCCTTCATAAAGTTGCTTTGTCTTTTTTCCCATTAAACACTCCTAAACACAGACAAGTAGAGTAGTTTATTCTCCTGAGATATCTCAGTCCACTAAAATTATTCTCTAAAAATACTTATGCTGACTCAGCCCCTACACACCATTGCTGAAACAAAGTGCCTGCTTGAGCAAAACAAGCAGGCAATTGCTCTTTCTCTTCGCAAGAAAAATCTCCTAGAACAAAGTCTGATAAGCCTACAGCTCTATTATCAGGCCTGCCAACCCCCAACCGCAATTGCCAGAAGAGATTTGAGCCTAGACTAGCAACAATGCTTTTAATTCCCTTATGTCCTCCACTTCCTGCTTGATAACGCAATCGGACATCTCCAAAGTCACGGTTTACGTCATCAGCAAGAACTAAAATATGCTCCGGACTTAAACTAAAAAATTTTTTAGCAGCCAAGACAGCCTTGCCACTAAGATTCACATAAGTCTCTGGTTTAATAAATACCAAGCTCTCAGAAGTAGAAGGGGAATCTACTTTCGTCATTAAGGAAACGCACTTAGAAAAAGGCTTAAATGCCGGGCCTCCCAACTCTCTGACCAACCATTCCGCCAATAAAAATCCTACGTTATGACGAGAAAAGTTATAGGCCTTCCCAGGATTCCCTATAGCAACAACAAGCCTAACCATCATAAGGTTATCTTCTAGATACGGTTACGGCAACTTCTCTAAGAGATGATATCGGCTTAATTCCTTCAGGAATCACAATATCAGATAATTTTCGAGTTTGAGAAAGCCCTAGAGACTGGACATCCAGCTCTAAAAAAGGAACGATATCTTTAGGAAGACAAACCACCCGAATCGCACGGATCACTTGCCTTAAGGATCCCCCAAGTTTTACTCCAATGCAATCTACGGTATTAACACAGCGCACTGGGATACTCAATTTTACTGGGCGGTTTTCTACAAGCTCTTCGAAATCCAAGTGACTCACTTCATAAGTGGTCACCTGATACTGGATATCTTTCACTAAAGCTTTAATTACACGGCCTTCATATTCTAGAAAGAAAACCGTAGAAGATAGTGCACCGCTTTCCAAACTAGAAAGAAATTTTTTAAAAACAAGCGCATCTACAGTGATGTTTGCAATACTTTTCCCAGAAGAATAGACCACTGCAGGAATACCCCCTGTCTGACGGATTTTCTTAAGAAATGATTTTTTACCAGTCTCCCGACGTGTAACTACGAGCTCCATAGTTTATTTTCTCCATAAATTTGAGCTAAAAGAGCCTTCTGCTCCGCATGAACCCTAAGTTTACGTTAAAACTTAGAAGAAATCAAAGATCGTGCCTTGTGTCTCTTCAAAGACATCTGAAAGTTTTAGACGCGAAATTATAGCTCTATCCAGGAAAAAGTCAATATTTTCCCAGAAAATCCCTTACCTCCTGACACTCTAAAAAACAAACTGCAGACTTCAGATTAAAATTAGAAACTGAGAGGTGAAAGAAAGACCCTGGGGTGGAAGGATTCGAACCTCCGATGCGCGGTACCAAAAACCGCTGCCTTACCGCTTGGCCACACCCCAATAATAAAAAAGAACAAGATCCCAGTTTATCGAAACCGGTGTTTTTGAAAATAAGAAAATCTCAAAAATAGCGCTTTTTTTTTTAATCTTGAGCTTTTACGTCTTCACTTGATATGGGGGATTTAGATTTATCAGGAGAATCTTTATGAGAATCCTTCATACTGCTGTCGAATTTGCTCCTATAACCAAAGCTGGAGGATTAGGAGATATGGTCTCCAGTCTCTCCTTAGCTCTAGCTAAATATCATGAAGTTGAAGTTCTTATTCCAGACTACCCTTTAATCTTTGGGGATCTTAATCTTCCTATTCTCTCCAAACGCTCTTTTTTCTATACTTTTCTTGGAAAACAACATGCCTCCACAGTTACTTACAAATATGAAAATCTAGCCCTCTCTGTGATCAGGTTAGACTCACAGATCGAACTATTCTCTACTCCTAAGATTTACTCACATGACGATACCATGCGCTTCACAGCACTTTCTGCTGCCTGTGCTGCCTATATTCATGACATCCCCCCTGTAGATATTGTACACTTCCATGACTGGCATCTCGGTCTTCTCCCCGGGCTTTTGAAACATCCCGACAGTCCCTATTATCCTAAAATTGTTTTTACCATTCATAATTTCTGCTATCGAGGCTATTGCTCTACTAAACTGCTTTCTGAAACCAAAATCGATAATTTTCATTTGAGCAATTATCAACTCTTCCGCGATCCCCAAACCTCGGTTATGATGAAAGGTGGGCTCTACTGCTCAGATGCAATTACGACAGTATCACCAACATATGCTCAAGAAATGATGAATGAGTATTCTGACCCAGAAATCCACGATGCTCTATCTACAAGAAGCTCCGTCTTTTTCGGCATTCTTAATGGCATAGATGACCGCACCTGGAATCCAGAAACGGATCCTCACCTCTCTGAAAATTACGATAAAAGCTTACTTAGAGAGCCTGACCTTCTATTTATGAAAAAGGAGAAAAATAAAGCAGCCTTATATGAAAGGTTAGGGCTGGAGCTTAACTATTCCCCTTTAATGTGTATTATTTCTCGGATTGTTGAACAAAAAGGTCCTGAGTTTATGAAAGAAGCCATTCTCCATGCTATGGAAAATGCGTATGCTCTCATTATCATTGGCACCTGTTATAATGAAGAAATTTTCAAGCAATTTTCTAATTTACAAGAATCTCTAGCAACATCCTGCAACATTAGAATTGTTTTAGATTACAACCCTTCTCTTGCATGTCTTACCTACGCTGCTTCCGATATGATCTGCATCCCTTCGTATACAGAGCCTTGCGGGTTAACCCAGCTTATTGCCATGCGCTATGGCACCGTTCCCTTAGTACGCAAGACTGGAGGCCTGGCAGACACAGTATTCCCCGGAGTAAATGGATTTACATTTACCCAAACGGATAACTTCAATGAATTTCGTGCGATGCTAAGTGAAGCACTTACAACCTACCGCTATGAACCAGACACATGGTTAAATTTAATAGAAGAGGGAATGTTGCGTCTTTCTGGGCTCGACCTTATGGCAAAGCATTATAAAGAGCTTTATCTCTCCTTACTTTCTTGATCTAAGCCACTGGAAGATTTTGGCCTTTGCAACAAAAAATTTTTATTTATCCAAAAATATTCTACTCCAGAGCCTACAGAATAGATCGCGACAATTGAGACAACAATAGAGGCGAATAACTCCAATCCATTATCAGAAAGAGCCCCTAAAGAGTGAGGAATCATAGCAAAGATAATAAGGAAAAAACTTATCGCTTGTAATATAGCTTTTATTTTCCCGCTTGTTCTTGCAGCCACCACTACACCACGAAACGCACATACTGTGCGTAACGTACTAATTACAGAGTCTCGTGCGAGAAAAATAAATACTAAAATCAGGGGAAGGTTCACTGGAGGTTGGGTGAAAGTAAGATATAGGGACGTCCTATAAATTCCATCCGCCATGGGGTCTAATAGCTTTCCTAAATCTGTAACCTGTGAAAACTTTCTTGCAACGTATCCATCTACAGCGTCTGTAAGCTCAGAAACAATGAGCAAAGACAAAAGAACATAAGGAAGCACCACTTGAGAAATCCCAAACCACAGCCCTTTTAAGTATAAAATCATAAAAATTGGTGATATAAACAGCCGGGAAACAGTCAAATAATTAGGCAGTCCCACCCTTTGCCCCTACGGTCACAAATTATTCTAATAGAGTCTTCCAAGATCCCTAATGATAACGTTAAATGGAATAATATTACATCGCAAGTATGGAATTTCTTTAGACTAAAAATTAAGAGCTCTCTTACCCATTAAAGACTTTTCCCCTACCTTTCTCTAAGTATTGTTTGTTTTTCTTCCCATATGATATTGTCGTGTTTCCAATAGTGAAGTTTCCCTTAAAATTAAAGCTACTTTCGCTATGTCTAATAAACAAACCTATTTGGATTCGGAGTCAATAACATGTCATCTTGTCCTCTAACTTTACAATCTATGATTGCTACAATCCTGCAATTTTGGAGTGAACAAGGATGTGTTATACACCAAGGTTATGATCTTGAAGTCGGAGCCGGGACATTTAACCCCGCGACATTTCTTCGTGCACTAGGACCCGAGCCTTATAAAACAGCCTATGTTGAGCCTTCACGACGTCCCCAAGATGGTCGCTACGGAATACACCCAAATCGCTTGCAAAACTATCACCAACTCCAAGTGATCCTCAAGCCCGTCCCAGAGAATTTTTTAACTCTATATACAGAATCCCTGCGTGCTATTGGCCTAGATCTTTGTGAACATGACATCCGTTTTGTCCATGATGACTGGGAAAATCCCACTATTGGTGCTTGGGGTTTAGGTTGGGAAGTATGGTTAAACGGCATGGAAATTACCCAACTTACCTACTTTCAAGCCATTGGCAGCAAACCTCTAAATACAATTAGTGGTGAGGTAACTTATGGGATTGAGAGAGTTGCGATGTACCTGCAAAAGAAAGACTCAGTCTATGATATTTTATGGAATGACGAGCTTACCTATGGGCAGATTGTCAAGGAGTCAGAGAAAGCTTGGAGCCAGTATAATTTTGACACAGCAAATGTGCAGATGTGGCTTAAGCACTTCGAAGATTTTTCAGAAGAAGCTTTTGCAACCTTAGAGAAGGGTCTTCCTATTCCTGCGTATGACTTTGTGATCAAAGCATCCCATGCATTTAATATTCTCGATGCTCGTGGGGTGATTTCCGTTACAGAACGCACGCGTTATATTTCTCGCATCCGGCAATTAGCACGCGCTGTTGCTGATCGCTATGTTGAATGGAGAGCCTCGTTAAACTATCCTCTCCTTAAGCCTTATTCAGCTCCAGCTTTAGAAAAAAGCTCTTCTTCTTTACCAAAACTCTCTTCCCCGGAAGATTTCTTGTTGGAGATTGGCTCTGAGGAACTTCCTGCGAAGTTTGTCCCCATAGGGATTCAACAGTTAGAGTCTTTAATAACTAAGCTTTTAGAAAGTTATCGCATTCCATATGAAAAACTCGAGGTATTTGGCTCTCCACGGAGACTTGCAGTACTGATTCATAAGCTAACTCCTATAACTACACAGAAAGCCTCAGAAAAAAAAGGCCCACCTATAGCCTCCTTATTTACAGAAAGTGGTGAAGTTTCCTCTCAAGGGCAACAATTTTTTTCTGCACAACATGTGGTCCTCTCTCATCGCGAAGAGCTCTCACAGCACACACAATTTGCTATCCGTGTGATTAACCAGGTAGAGTACTTATTTTTCCTAACTCCTGAGACCTCGATAGAAACTGCAAAGATTCTCACAGAAGAGCTTCCCAAGCTAATTCATACTATGAAATTCCCTAAAAAGATGATTTGGGATATGAGCGGAGTAGAATATGCTCGCCCCATCCGCTGGTTAGTAGCACTTTATGGTAATGATATTCTTCCTTTAACTATAGGAAGCATTTCTGCCTCTAGAAACACTCAGGGCCATCGGCAACTTGATCCTAGGACTCTTTCTATTTCTTCTCCTAAGGACTATCTTGATACACTTAGAAGCGCTTGTGTTATTGTTTCCCAAAAAGAACGCCAAGAAATTATAGAACATGGTCTTCGAGCTCATAGTTCTCCCACGATTACTCCCATAATGGATTCCCAGCTGATCGAAGAAACTGTTTTCCTTACGGAGCATCCTTTTGTTACCTGCGGGAAATTCTCTTCTACCTTCTGTTCAGTCCCTAAGGAGCTTCTTGTTGCAGAGATGATCCAACACCAACGCTATTTCCCTACGCAAGACACTACAGGAGCAATCACTAACTCCTTTGTTTTTGTCACAGATAATTCTCCTAACGACGTCATTATAGAAGGAAATGAAAAAGCACTAACGCCTAGACTTACAGATGGGGCGTTTCTATTTAATCAAGATTTACAGACTCCATTGGAAACATTTGTGGATAAGCTGAATTCTGTGACGTATTTTGACGCCTTAGGCTCGTTGTACGATAAAATAGAACGTTTAAAAGCTCATAAGGAGATACTCTTCCCCCTATTACCCTTAGGAGACTCCGAAGACTTAAATATCGCCATACGTTATTGTAAAATTGACTTAGTTTCTTCTGTAGTCTTCGAATTCCCCGAGCTGCAGGGAATTATGGGAGAGTATTACCTGAAACATGCGCAACTTCCAGTTACTGCAGCGAAGGCTGTCAGAGAACATTTACGCCACATAACTCTAGGCCAAACGATCTCTCCTACGGGAACATTACTTTCCCTTTTAGATCGATTTGACAACATCATCTCATGCTTTATTCTTAACCTTAAACCGACCTCTTCTCATGATCCCTATGCTTTGCGGCGCCAATCCCTAGAGATTATAACCTTGCTATCTTCTTTAGAGTTTTCTATAGATTTATCTGCCCTATTTAACAAATTGATTGAGAACTTCCCTAAAGAACTTCCTATAGGCCTTTGGGACAAACGAGCAATTATAGAGCAGATCATTTCCTTTATTGGAGGTAGGCTAAGGACGTTCTTGACTTCCTTAGGTTTTAGTAAAGACATTATCGCGACAGTATTTTTAGAGTCTTCGCTACATAATCCTATTGCCATTATTCATGCTGCAACAGCCATACAACAATTCAAACAAGACCAGCCAGAAGCTTTAAGAAACATCATAGAAACTCATAATCGCCTAAAAAAAATCCTCGCTTCCTTACAACTGAACACGATCGCTATAACCCATATCATAGGAGAACAACCTGACGAGATTTTTAAAAGTATCTTAAATCAATTTCCAGAGCTTCCTAAAAATCCCTTGCCTAAAGAGCTCTTTGCATATTTGCTCTCTCTTGATCAGCTCTCTGTAGCTATTCAGAACTTCTTAAATGAGGTGCATGTAGCCTGTGATGACGAAACTTTAAGGAGCTTTAGGATTTCCTTACTTGTACAGGCCCTTGAGAAATTTTCAGGGTACCAATGGGAAGCTTTGCACGTGTAGTCAAAGCTTCCTAAAAGGATTCTTTGTTTATTATACTATAATGTATATCTCTAACAGACGGCTTTCTAAAGCTGCATTGTTATGATAAGAATATTCTCATAAGCATGTGCCACAAAAATTTTAAAAGAAAAAACTGTGCTAAGAACCCTTTAGGTTTCCTTAAGGAAACCTAAGAGATAGAGAAGAAATTATCAAGAATCCTCTAAAGAAAGAATATCCACAACGCTTGCTTCACCATTCTCCAGAAGTTCTATACTAACTAAACACGAAGGAGGAAAGGCTACTTCAGGAAAAAGGCTTTTAAAATCTTTAATGTTTTTCACAACTTCACTGAGTGACTCATTATTTTCTGGAATCATCACCACAATAGTCGCCACATCTTTGAAGAAATTATATAGAGAGCTTGCTACCTCGTACCAATACACGACCCTCTCTTGATCATCCCCTTCGCTTAGAAATACGAAGATCAACTCTTTCCCTAAACATTTGGCTTCTTCCAAGCCCTCCTGATACTTATGATAAAACTGAGTTGCTTTTACTGAAGCATCCTTCTCTATTAAAGAGACTGAAGACACCTCATTCGCTTGAGACATACTGGGAAAGATCAATAGCAATGCAAAAAAGATACACCTTATAGCACGCATAATAAAAACTCCTTAACCTCTATAAAAACCGGTAAAGGATAACCTAAGATAATCTTTAAAAGATACTTTCGTTTTTATATTTCTCAAAAAACGAATGATAAAGTTAAAGCTGGTATAAAAAGTTTTATTTATAGAACTAGAAAGGTGTGAGAACCATTAAGACAAAAAAATTCTACTACCTTTGATAATCTAGAGACCTAAGAGACGATTGTTCTTACAGCCTTCTCTTAAGAAGATCTGAGAGACGATATTTAAATAATATCGTTGCGAGCAAGGAGATACTCCAATTCCAGCCATTGTTGAGCCTGCCACCCATGCACTAAAGAAGGAGCTCCGAAACCGTACCCTAGAGCCTCAATAACAGTGTGTGTTTTTTCAGATAGAGCCAGCGTTTTTAAAGCTGAAACTCCCATAACTTCGGAGACTAAAAATCCATGGGAGCGGGAAGGAGAACTTAACATGCTTCCACAGCATAGTGCCAAAACTACTAAAGTCGCAAAAAACTTTAAAAACCTCATAAAAGCTATCCTTAAAAACTAAAATCAAGAAGTATTTTATAATAATTTTATTAATTATTCAATTCTTGAGAAAATTAATAAGAATTTTAATAAAAGTTAAGTTATTGCAAAGAGGTTTCAGAGTCAGGATAGAGGAGATCTATTTTTTCTTTATCTTTACAAATCTGCACATAATTCTCCAAAACAGAAAGTTTTTCTCCTGAAGCTAAGGCCATAGATTTCACCGAAGAAAGGTTTTTGTCTCTCCACAATCTATCTGATAGTTTCCTTAGAGCGTTTAGGAAGATTGTACTAAGAATCTCTGTATTTATACGCCGCTTCGTTAATAAGTCGATAATCTTAGGATCTGAAAGTTCTGCAAGAGCTTCTTCTAAGGAGGCATTTTTCTTCTGTGTCTCATAATATGAGATTAGAAAAGCAAAGAGTCTCTTACATTCTGGATGCTTGAAATCACTAGGGGAAAAGTAATACTGTGCTGTATAGGGGATATAAAGATCCTCGGCTTTACAAAATAACATACACCGCAAAACATCTGTCTCTATGATCACATCAGAGTGAATTCTTGGGATTATTTGTGTTTTTGAAGAAGATGGTGGTGCTGAAGGGGAAAAGGTCCCAGCCTTCACCTGAGGTTGCGCTAAAGCAAAGACCATATCTTCTGGAATGGTCATCAAAGAGGCCAGTTGCTTCAGATGCTCATAGACAAGAACAGGGTTCCCCCAGCGCTTAATCTGTCTTACGATCTCTTCTACAACTAAAGCTTTTTCCTGGGGAGAGAAGTTCGGATAGGCTTTAATTTTCTCCCCAATTAAAAACGCAAGATAATTTTCACTCTTCTCTAATAATTCAATCAAAGCAGAGTGTCCCCGAAGCATAAGAAAAGTATCAGGATCTTCCCCATCAGGAAGCCTAGCAACGGAAACTGCCATACCTGCAACCTGACAGAGATCACCTACACGCAGGGCAGCTTTGTTTCCTGCTGCATCGTTATCAAACAGTAGAAAAACTTTTAAAATCCCGAGTTTCTCTAGTTCTTTTACATGATCTTCAGTAAATGCCGTTCCCTGTACAGCTAAAGTGCAGTTAAATCCTGAATCAATCATCTGCAAACAATCTGCTTGCCCCTCTACTAGAATGACGCGTTTTTCCTTAGTAATTCTCCGCCGAGAACAGTGTAGCCCATAAAGAATCCGGGATTTTTTAAATAGTAGGGTTTCGGGAGTATTTACATACTTGCTTCCCTGCATGCCTTCTAAAAATTTCCTAGAGGAAAACCCTAAGGTATGCCCTAAAGCATCGTGTATGGGGAAAATAATTCTACGAGAAAATAAAAACCAGTTGCCTCCAAAAAAACCTGATTCTTGCAGTTGTTTTTGTGTGATGTGTTTATCTTGCATTCCCTGAAGAAACACCTGCTGCTCAGGAGCATAGCCTAAATGAAAACGATCGATCACATCTGGTGAGATCCCACGTTGATATAAATACCGTAATGCCTGTAGGCCTTCAGGAAGATGAAACAAACAGTAACGAAAAAATTTTTCTACTTCATAATTAATCCTTCGTAATTCTTCCTTTGCTCCTGAAGAACTGGAAACTCTTGCTTCCTTAGAAGCAACTTCAAGCTCTACATGGAATCTCTTTGCTAAAACCAATACAGCTTCAGTAAATGAATAGCCCAAGTATTGCATCAAAAAACTGATGGCATCACCATGGGCTCCGCAACCAAAGCAATGGTAATAAGCCCCCGTAGGGTTAACAATAAACGAAGGAGTTTTTTCTGTATGAAAGGGACAACATGCTTTGTAAGTTGCTCCGCTACGCTTTAGGTGGACATGCTCAGAAAGAACATCAACAATATCTATAGCATGCCTGAGATTCTCTAAGCTTTGCTCTGTATACATAAATCTCTCTTGTGCATTTTGGTTATGCCATACTCCGAGTTTTTAAAGGAAGGAAACGCCACTTTGGTATTTTAGAAAGAGAATCCCTAGAAATCCCTAGTCACCGCTTGATCCAGAAGAACAAATATTGTAAGCTTTCAGAGATAATCAGTACAACTTCTGCAAGCACTCAAAGGCCTATTTCACGCCTAATAAATTTTTAAACGCTAGAGAACGATGAGAACTCAAGATAGCATACAATCCTGCTATTCACACCCAAACAATAAAGAATTTTCCAAATAGATCATGACAACAAAAAAACCTACCCCCATGATGGAACAGTGGCATCGTTGCAAAGAGAAGGCAGGAGAATCCATACTCCTATTTCGCATGGGAGATTTCTATGAAGCTTTTTACGATGATGCTTCATTCCTTTCACAAAATTTAGGTCTTACCCTAACACAACGTCAAGGCATCCCTATGAGTGGCATTCCTGTTGCCTCTGTAGAGAGCTATGTAGATCGATTAATTAGCCAAGGATTTAAAGTCGCCATTGCAGAGCAACTTGAAGATGCCAAAAACAAAGAAACTCGAGGAGCGCCATTATCTCGAGATATCCAAAGGTTCATTACTCCAGGGACATTGTTATCCTCATCCCTACTTTACGAAAAGACCAACAACTACATCCTCGCGGTCAGCCGTGTAGGTTCACTTTTTGGCTTTGCCTGTCTTGATCTTTCTATAGGTTCTTTTCTTCTTGGAGAGTACGACAACCCTAAAGAACTTATTGATGAAATTTGCCGCTTAGCTCCTAAAGAAATCTTAAGCTATGACAAATTCTATAAAAAGCAAACTCCTATTATACAGCAACTACAACAACATCTGAAGTTCACCTCATCAGTGTATCCAGATTGGGCCTTTGAGCATCAATTTGCTTCGCAAAAACTTACCTCTCATTTTCACGTGGCTTCCCTAGATGGCTTTGGATTGAAAGGACTCTTGCCCTCTATAAATGCTGCTGGAGGGCTGCTTTCCTATATCCAAGATAAGCTTCTTTTACCTATTAACCACATCGATATCCCAAGAATGCATGGGCAACAACAAAGATTATTACTTGATACGACGTCCCAAGCCAACTTAGAGTTATTGACGCCTTTAAATGACCCTATGGGAAGAAGCTCTCTCCTTCACATTATGGACAAAACGTGTACTCCTATGGGAGGAAGATTGCTACATCAAATCCTCATTAGTCCTTTCTACAATCTCCAAGATATCTTGCTGCGCCAAGATGCTGTAGAATTTTTCTTACCAAAGACTAAATTAAGAAAGTCTTTAAGGTCCTATTTAAGTCAAATTCGGGATATAGAACGCCTCATGACAAAATTTGCTACGGGGCTTGCAGGTCCCAAGGATCTCGGCATGCTTCGAGATTCCCTCTCGGCGAGTGCTTCCGTTTGTTCACAGTTATCTTCCTTCGCCTTGCCAGCATTTTTTAAAGATAGGTTTTTCTTAACTCCAGAGTTATCCACATTAACCCAAAGGCTCTCTCAAGCCTTAAATGAGGATCTCCCCTTAAGACTCTCTGAAGGAAATATATTCTCCCGAGACTTCCATGCAGAGTTAAAACGCCTACACTATACTCAAGAGCACTCTCAGGATTGGCTTTTGCAATATCAAGAGAAGATCCGCCAGAACACGGGGATCAAAAAACTCAAAGTCTGTTTTTCCCATGCTTTGGGATACTACATTGAAGTAAGTAGTGAGTTTGCTCCACAGTTGTCCTCAAGTTTTATCCGGCGTCAGTCCCGTCTACATGCAGAAAGATTCACTACAGAAGAGTTACAGCAGTTCCAAGATACCATGTTCAATCTCTCGGACAAGCTTCAAGCTCTAGAAACCCAACTCTTTAAAGAGTTTTGCTCTCAGATTCTACAACAGCGTGCAGCACTTTCTGCATTAGCGCAGGCTATCGCAGATGTAGACTATATTCTATCCCTTGCGGAGCTTGCGGATACCCATGGCTATTGCCGTCCTCTTGTAGACAATAGTGAAATTCTATCTATCTGTCGGGGGTGCCATCCTGTAGCGCAAACCTTACTAGATACCGGCAGGTTTATCCCTAATGATATAGAGATGCATAGCTCAAAAACTCGAGTGATCTTACTTACAGGTCCAAATATGGCGGGGAAATCTACCTATATCCGCCAGATTGCTCTTCTTGTTATCATGGCACAAATGGGATCATTTATTCCTGCAAAAGCGGCACATATTGGCATTGTGGACAAAATCTTCACAAGGATAGGAGCTGGGGATAACCTTGCTAAGGGAATGTCTACCTTCATGGTGGAAATGACAGAAACCGCAAATATTTTGCATAACGCGACAAATCGCTCGTTGGTAATTTTGGATGAGATTGGCAGAGGCACCAGTACATATGATGGCTTAGCCATAGCTCAAGCTGTTGTAGAGTATCTCCTGTTTACGGAAGGACGTAAAGCAAAAGCTCTGTTTGCTACGCACTATAAAGAGCTGGCCCAGCTTGAGGAGCAGAGCCCTCATGTAGAGAATTTCCATGCTGGAGTAAAGGAAAGTTCCGGGCAACCGATTTTCTTGTATGAGATTCTCAAGGGGTATTCACAGAAAAGCTTCGGAATTCATGTTGCAAGGCTTTCAGGGTTTCCTTTATGTGTAATCTCTAGGGCTCAACAAATTTTACGACAGCTGGAAGGTCCCGATTCTATATCGCGTAAAGCACAAGAAAAAGACCAGCAGCTTATGTTGTTCTAAATATATGCGTATAGAAGATTTTTCCCTTGATCTTATCCCCAAAACTCCTGGGGTCTACCTTATGAAAGATTCCCAAGGGAAGGTGCTCTATGTGGGGAAAGCGAAGAATCTTAGAAATCGCATCGCTATGTATTTCCATAAAAAAGGCGATGTGCGAGAGCGTATCCCTTTCTTAATGCAAAAAACAGCCTTTTTAGAAACTATTACAGTTTCTAACGAGACTGAGGCTTTACTTTTAGAGAATAATTTAATTAAGAAATACCACCCAAAATACAACGTGTTGCTCAAAGACGACAAAACTTTTTTTTGTCTAGCGATCTCCTTACAGCATCCTTGGCCAAAAATAGAAGCGATTCGTTGTAGATCTGTACATTCCACTAAACAGCATCTTATCTTTGGTCCTTACGTTAGTAGTGAGGCATGTCGAGCTCTCTTAGATGTCTTAGGGCTATGGTTTCCCCTAAGAACATGCTCTGACAAAGAATTTGCTATAAGAAAGCGTCCCTGTGTTCTCTATGAAATGAAACGCTGTCTTGCTCCTTGCGTAAACCTCTGTTCCCATGAGGAATACCAAGCTGTTCTAGAAAAAGCAATTTTATTCCTGAAAGGGAAAATGGACGAAGTGATCTCCCAGTTAGAGAGCGCCATACAAACAGCTTCAAAACAGTTAAAGTTTGAACAAGCTGCGGCATATTATCGCACACTGACGCTAATCAAACAGGCCATGACAAAACAAAATGTAGAAAAATTCCATATGCACAATATTGATGCTATAGGCCTTTATAGAAATCAGCAACAGACAGTCCTTACGATCCTTACAGTGCGCTCTGGGAAACTCCTAGGGGCGAAACATTACACCTTTTTTGAAAATGCTCAAGAAGATCAGGATGTATTAACTTCATTTATTTTACAATTTTACACAGACCAAACGCGTCTTCCTCAAGAGATTCTCTCTCCTTTACCGCTCACGCCACAACTTGGTTCTTTACTTCATAAGGGCTCCCCTCCTCATATACGTGCGCCTAAAACTGGATATCGTAGGGAACTCGTTATGCTTGCAAAACACAACGCCGAAGAGTTTGCCAAAACCTCTTCGCAATCCGTTCATCTTCCTTATGAGGAGATGAAAACCATGTTAAATATCAAAGAGTGTCCTTATCGTATAGAATGCTATGACAACTCCCATCTCCAAGGAACACATGCAATCGGAGTATATATAGTTTTTGAAAATGATCGCTTAGTTCCCCAACATTATCGTACGTTTTCTCTTACCCCTAGCGTGGCAAAAAATGACCTCAGAGCCCTAGAAGAAGTCTTATTGAGACGATTTAGCTCCTTAACCTCTCCCCTGCCGAATATGATCGTAATTGATGGGGGACGCTCCCACTATATCTGTGCAAAAAAGATCCTGGAAACGCTAAACTTGACAGGAATCGAAATAGTATCATTAGCTAAAGAGGCAAGCAACCATAGTGCTTCACTAACTAGAGAAAAGATCTACACGGACACCTTCCCTAAGGGTGTTCAGCTCCTACCTACAGCAAAAGTCTTGCAATTTTTCCAACTTCTTCGTGATGAGGCTCATCGCTTTGCGATTCATACGCACAGGAAAAAACGCAACAAAGAACTATTTACTCAAGAAAAAATTCCCGGAATAGGAAAGGTAAAATACGAAAGACTCTTAAAGCACTTTAAAAGCTGGAAAAATGTCATGAAAGCATCCCAGGAAGAGCTCGAAACAATTCCTGGGTTAACTCAAAAAGATGTTCAGCGTTTACTCGCTAAACAATCACACTAAAAACTCTTGGCTATTCTGTATCTTTAGACTCTGCAATAAATTCTTCAGGAGAAGGTAATTCACTAACATCAATCTCTTCAGTCTCTTCTTCTTCTACGCGATCTTTAGGCTGGGTAAGGCCTTTTATAATCACATGGACCGCAGCAACATGAAGACCCGTAAACTCGGAAATTTCAGAAACAATGCACCCTTGAATTTCCTCTGTTTTCTCAGGAATAGAAACACCGTAATCTACATTAACTTCTACGCGAACTTTCACTAAGTGATTTTTAGAGTCTTGTTCAACATAGATGCCTTTCATTCGCTCAATATCACGACCAAATAGGGTATCGATTAAGTTTCCTCCTAAAAGGGAAACTCCGCTAATTTTAGCTAAACAATGTAAAATTATCACTTGAATGACTCGAGTTTCTATATCTCGGCTAAATACAGTCTCTGGAAACTCAATTTCTTTAACGTCTAATTTTAAATTTTGCTTATCCATACTTCTCTCTCCTTTTCGCCCTATTTCTATAGCGAGAAATGCATCTCTTGGAAAATAATAAGCGCTAGCGATAGTTTAATAGTCCAGCGGTTAATATGCTACCTTCAATGCTCCCAATCTCATTTTTCTTATTTTATCTACTCCTAGGAGGTTTCTCTGCATACATAGCAACGAAAAAAAACCGTAGTCCTATTGGATGGTTTTTTTCTGGGATGTTTTTTGGCATTATTGGGTTAATTTTCTTAGCGATCCTGCCAAAGCTTCCTGAGAATCCTGCAGAAAGCGACTCCGGGTTCATAGCAAATGAAGAGCCCCCAACTAAAACACAGACCTTACCTTCTGAAAATAGCGCCACAGACCTTACACAAAGCCCCAAAGACACAGAAAAGTGGTTTTATCTCAATAAAGAGAGACAAAATGTCGGTCCTATAACCTTGGAAGACTTATTAAACTTTCTTAGAGATAAAGAACGCCATGCAAAGGACAAGACTTCTCCAGAAGAAATTTGGGTATGGAAAAAAGGAATGGAGAATTGGGAAAAAGTAAAGAACGTCGAAGAACTAAAAGAAGCGTTGAAAATTCTTATGTAAAGAAATTTCAACACTTTTTAGCAAAGAAATTAAGGGCCTGAGTTTTGTTACCAACTAGCTTTGACGACTCCAGGAATCTCTCCCATAGAAGCCATTTGTCTAAAACAAATCCTAGAAATCGCAAATTTTCTTAAATAACTTCTTGGCCTTCCAGTGAGCTGACATCTGTTATGTAAGCGAGAAGGCGAAGCATCACGTCGCATCTTATTCAAGGCAATACGAGCAGCTTCCTTTTCTTCTTCGCTAACAACTAAGCTTTTGACAATGTTTCGGAGCTCTCTACGCCTATCAAAATTTACTTTGACTAACCGACGACGCTTTGCTTCCCTAGCAACTGATGACTTTTTCGCCATACGTTCTTTACCTAAATTTCAAATTATTTCTTGCGCGCAGGTCCTGCCTGACGTTGTTTACGATTAGGATCTTTTTTGTTAATAACATAAAGACGTCCCTTACGACGAACCAACTTATCTCCTTTCGAAGGATCTGCTTTTATAGATGAACTAACTTTCATGAAAACCTTTCTTTTCTCTCTAGAGGGAATCTTTTTTTAAACAAGCTTCTCCCAGAAGCCACAAATTTAATCTCTCAGGGCCTTTTTTGCAATACTAGACTACATTCAGAGAGATTTTCTAAATTAAAACATCTCAGTCACTTCTGCCATTGATCTTTTTCAGCAAATCTTTTAAACTTTTGCAGGGTTCGTCCTATCTATGAAAAAGAGGGTCTGGACTTAAAAATCAAGGAAGGCATTGTGAAGCGAACTTATCAACCTAGCAAAAGAAAGCGCCGTAATTCTATCGGATTTCGTGCACGAATGGCTACGAGAAATGGAAGAAAGTTGTTAAATCGCCGTCGTCGTCACGGTAGGCACGTATTAATCGATTTATAATTTTTTGTGTATTCTCAAACTTTTCCCAAGAAGGCTCGCGTACTTAAGAGAAAGCAGTTTTCTTTTATCATGCGTTCTGGAGTTTATTGCCAGGGCTCTCAAGTAGTTTTTTATGTTTTACCCTCTCGGTACCCTATGGGTTGCAAGTTGGGAATTACAGTTTCCAAGAAATATGGAAAAGCTCATAAAAGGAATTACTTTAAGCGGGTAGTTCGAGAAGTGTTTCGTCAAGTGCGAGCAAATCTTCCCTCTTGTCAGGTGGTTGTGTTACCTAGAAATCACAAACAGCAGCCTATATTTTCTTGCCTTTATCAAGACTTTTTAAAATGCATTCCAGAAAGTCTTGATAAAGGCAAAAGAAGCAAAGCTACGATTGGTGACGAATATACTCCAAGGAACGAGAAATGTGTGAGCGGGCCTCTTTAGGAGCCGCATCAAAAGCCACTTCAGCATGTTGTAGGGCATTGCACCACTGATCTGACTCTAGATAAAATTGTGCTATCATCATCTCGATGCGCCAAACACTTTCCTTATCTTGATGTCTAAATTGGGATAGATAGGATTCTAAGGGAGCAATTACTTGGCTAGCATCTTGACGTACGCCTTCTCTAGATCTCTTTGCGAGCTCTTGAAATTCAATAAGCGCTACAGTGAAATGGGTATGTTTTTCATTTTTGCTATCTTTGCTAAGAAGATGTTTCTTAATCCTCTGACACTCTTCGGTATCCATTTTTCCGCTTTCTACAAGTAGGCGGAATTTTTCTGAGAGGAAGAAGTAATCGTCGTTACGCACTCCGATTTCTAAAGCCTGAGCAAGGAATTCTTCCCTAGAGAGCTCTTCTGCAAGACAGTATAAATGCTGCAGCTCAGACATAGGAAGGCTCGCCATAATAGGTTCAGCATTTCTTAACAGAGAATCACTCTCTACGATGTGACAGAGACAGCTCCCTAAATTGGCGCCTGTTTCGCTTCCGAAGGAACGGAGCTTACGGATCTCTCTCTCTTCAGGAGAGACCAGGACAATACTGGGCAACTCTTCAACCTTAAAGAGAGCTTTTAACATAAGGTTCTGCTGAAAAATGTTCTCATCTTGAAGAGAATGCTTTGGATAGTCAGCCTCTAAGAAAATAAATTTCCCCATGACCTTTTTTATAAAATCTGAGGAGCTTAACACTTCCTTACGAATTTTCATGGAAAGAGCGTTCCAATCTGACCCCGCAAAGAAAATCATCATAGGGAGAGATGTCTCACGACTTTTTTGCAGTGCCTGCTGATAGTCCGAATACCAAACAAGCTTATTAGATGAATCTTGGTGTATTGCCGCATCAAGTGCTGGAGCACTTGCGCCTAAAAAAAGAGCTGCTAAAACTTTGAGCTGTCTTAATGAACATCTTCTTATACTTTGTAGGATCACAGATTACCTCTCTTTCTCCTCATGCCTATCGCGTCTTGCCTAGGCTTAGTCAGATACGCCGCCAGAGCGCCGCTCTCACAACTCCTGTTGTATAGTCTTTTTTTTATTAAAACAAAATAAAAAATACTACTTAAAATGCTGTTCTCAGCCAGTAACTAAAAAAAATACTATGCTTATTCCTAGCTAAATATGATACTTTTAAAAAAAGTTATATTACGTTCATTTCTTAGAATAAACCTAACTAGAAAAGCTTTCTAAAGATCATCTAAAAGAAAAAGCATAGAACCACAAACGATGTTGTGCTATGTTCTCCTTTTTTTGAGAGTGCTATAAGTGGTTTTTTCAATCGAATAAATATCTTTATGGAGTAATATCGTGCCCGAGCTTTTCCATCAGAAACCTCTCTATCTTTACAATACAGCTTCTCGCCAGAAAGAGGCGTTTTCTCCTTATGCTAGTCCTGTCAAGCTGTATACATGTGGCCCGACGGTGTATGATTTTGCCCATATTGGCAACTTTAGGACGTATATTTTTGAGGATCTTTTAAAAAGAACTCTAATCTTTTTGGGCTATTCTGTTACGCATGTGATGAATATTACTGATGTAGATGACAAAACTCTAGCAGGGGCATGTAAACAAGGGATTTCTCTTCAGGAATATACTCAGCCCTATATCCAAGCATTCTTCGAGGATTTAGAAACTCTGCATATCTCCAGGGCAGATGCCTACCCTCGCGCTACGCACTATATTCCTCAGATGATTCAGGCAATTGAAAAGCTTCTAGATCAGGGGGCTGCGTATATTGGTCATGATGCATCTGTGTACTTTTCTATCTCGCGCTTCTCAAGCTATGGGAAGCTATCCCACCTTCATCTTCAAGATTTACAGTGTTGTACACAGAACACTTCTGACGAGTACGACAAAGAAAACTTATGTGATTTTGTTTTATGGAAAGCTTACAACTCTGAAAGGGATGGGAAAATCTATTGGGAAAGTCCTTTTGGAAAAGGCCGCCCAGGGTGGCATTTGGAATGCTCCATCATGGCTATGGAGCTTCTTGGAGAATCTATAGATATCCATGCTGGTGGGGTAGATAATATCTTTCCGCATCATGAGAATGAAATTGCACAATCTGAGACCCTTTCAGGGAAGCCTTTTGCTCGCTACTGGCTCCATTCTGAACATCTCCTTGTGGATGGGAAGAAGATGTCTAAAAGCTTAGGGAATTTCCTTACCCTTCGGGATCTTACACATAGAGGTTTTTCAGGAGAAGAACTCCGTTATATGCTCCTACAAAGTCATTACCGCACACAACTCAATTTTACTGAAGAAGGGTTGCTCTCCTGCCGCCAAGCCTTAAAAAGACTCAGAGATTTTATATCTCGACTTCAAGAACCTTATCCTGATGGAGAACAGCCTTCAGAGGCTACTCGCACCGTTGCAAAGACACTCCTTACTAACTTTACAGATGCACTCACAAATGACCTCAATATTGCTGTAGGTCTTGCATCTCTTTTTGATTTTGTCCATGAAACCCATAGCCTTATAGATGCAGGGAGCTTCTCAAAAGCAGATGCTGAGCATATTTTGGCTCTCCTTAAACACCTCAATCAGGTGCTTAAAGTCCTCCCTATTTCAGCTTCTATCTCTATCCCTGATAGAGTTTGGGAACTCGTTATGAAGCGCGAAAAAGCAAGAACTTCCAAATCTTGGAAAGAGGCAGATTTCCTGCGCAATGAGATTCTCGCTTTAGGCTTTGTCGTGGAGGATAGTAAATCTGGGCCTAAAGTTAAACCCCTCTAAGAAAGTCTTCGCATCACTGGGAAGTATAGAACGTCACGAATCGATGCGCTGTCTGTTAAAATCATCACTAAGCGATCTATTCCGATCCCAAATCCTCCAGAAGGAGGCATTCCCTGACACAGAGCTTCCAAAAACTCCTCATCAATAGGGTGGCACTCACTCTCAGGATTTTGCTCCTTTCTTAATTGCTGCTCCTCTAATAACTTCCTCTGCACGATAGGATCGTTAAGTTCAGAATAGGCATTACAGAGCTCTTTTCCTAAACAGAAGCTTTCAAAGCGCTCAACATAAGTAGGATCTCCGGAACGCAAGGACTTACACAAAGGCGTCGTTTCAATGGGGTGGTCAGTAATATGATGCGGAGCAATTAAATTCTCCGATACTAACTCATCAAATAATAAGGCCACCAGAGCTCCTCTGCTTGCTTTAATAAAAGATTCTTCAGGAAGGGATGTCTTGGTTCTTACGATTTCTCTAAGCTCAGCATCCCCATAAAGATCAACATCTACCCCTCCGTACTCCTTTATGCTCTCCTTCATTGTCATGCGTTTCCAAGGAGCCTTAAAATCTACTTGCTGCGGGCCTTCTTTCCAATGTGAGTATGTAATAACTGTACTTCCATGATTTAAGGAGCGCACTACATACTCTACAAGATTCTCTACGAATTCCATCACCCCATGATAATCCATATACGCCGTATACGCCTCAATCATAGTAAACTCAGGATTATGTGTTCTATCGATCCCCTCATTTCTAAAGACCTTACCAATCTCATAAATCTTTGGGGCGCCTCCAACAAGAATTTTCTTTAACGCAATCTCTAAGGAAATTCTTAAGAACATTTCTGTATGTAAGGCTTCTAACTCCGTAGTAAAAGGGCGAGCTTCTGCTCCTCCGTAAATACTTTGTAAAATCGGAGTCTCTACCTCCAGATACCCCTGAGAATCCATATACTCACGAATCAGCTTGATAATCCGACTACGCTGCACGAAGACATTGCTCACTTCCTGAGAACAAATTAAATCTAACCAACGCTTGCGATAACGGACTTCCTTATCACTTAAGCCTGCATGCTTATCCGGCAAGGAAATTAAAGATTTGCATAGTAGCGTTACTGTTTCTACAAGAACGGTAAGCTCTCCAGAATGAGTAAAGAATAAAAACCCTTCGATCCCTAAAATGTCTCCTAGGTCAAGTTTTTTTTCTATAAATTTGATAGAAGAGATCCCAGCATCCTTGGAGAGTCCTGCAACATGGGTAAAGTCTCGATTAAACATCACCTGGATTTTCTGACTGTGATCAAGGAGTTGTCCAAAAGCATTTTTTCCCATAGAGCGAAACAACACCAAACGCCCTGCGAATTTCACCCGAGGCGTGGTCTTATTCATAGCAGCTTCACTGTCTCCTAAGGGCTTATCTGAAAATTCTTGCAAAAGAGATTCTACGCTAGAACGATTCGAAAATTCATAAGGGTAGGGCTCTATCCCTAACTCACGAATTTCCTGAAGTTTTTGGCTTCTCAATAAAAAATCTTCACGATCACATTCTACTTTTGCAGACATTACCTTTCCTCTCACAAAAAACATGCCATTTAAGGAACCCTGAACCATTTTCTCAGAAACAAAAAAAAAGAGGAATAAATTCCTCTTTAAAAAAATATGAACATGGGTACTCTAAATCTTAAAAGACTTTAAGAATGTATTCCCAGAGCAGCTTTGAGTTTTTTTACGAAAGCTTCCCCACCACCATATTCAAATCCTGATCTTGCAAGCTCTTCCCCATCTGCATTAATAAACACCATTGTAGGGAATCCTAATACGTCGTAACTTTTCTTCAATTCATATCGATTTGGTTCTAGGTGTTTCTGATTTGGTGATTTAGGAAAATCTATTTTAACCATATGAAGATGCTTGGTAGCAAAATTAACAAAAGCACTACTTGAAAGAATCTCTTCTTCCATCTTCTCGCACCAAACACACCAGTCAGATCCTGTAAAATACAAACATATAGGCTTCCCATCCAATTGAGACTGATGTTTGGCATCCTTATAGGACTCCCAATTAAAACAGTACTGATTATCTTTTGAACAAAAATAATGCTTTGATTCCGCAGATATCGCTTGAGAACTTTGTAAGAAGACACATGGCAATACCAAAACCCAAAACATTCTCACAATATTCATCCGCAATAAATATTTCATTTTAACCCATCCTTTAAAAGCACATATGTAATATTTTAATTATAAATTAATTACATATATTTATTATTGAAACACTGATACTAACTTAATTTAAAAATAACAAAAATAAAAATCTCTTCTCATACGTACGATGTTCATGGAGCAAAAAAACATGAGACCCTTATAGTAAAGGTAGAAAACACTGCAGTAGCTATGAATATGTCCTTCTCTTCATCTTTTCTTCTTAAGCTTAGTCATATTCTTGATCGCTACTTTGAATGTCCTCATCCTAAACTTGCTGATTACCTTTCTCTACATTTAGTCCCAACAAAACCACAATCCTTAAAAAAATCTCTGGCAGCCAAAAAAACTCTACCTGAAGCTCCTAAAGCTCTTCCTGCTCCGGTTGCACTTCAAATTCCCTCCCCTAAAAAGCTACGTTCTGTCTCCTGGGAATGCGTTCCCTTGCATCCAGATCTATCTAGAGAAGACATTCTTAAAGAGCATTACCCTTCATTAAAAAACAATCAACTTGTACAACCACAACATCCTCCCTGTGCCATATTTGTAGATGAAGAGCAAGATGAAGAAGTGTTATTTTTTAATCGGCTTGCAAAAATCCTTACGCAGCAACTTTTCCCTACGCGTTTATCTCTCCTTACCTCTCAGACAAATATTTTCTCAAACAGCAAAAGTCTTGTTTTAGGTCTGGCCCCTTTAAATGTGATTCGCTATAAGATTCCCTGTGCACAATATCACAAATCCTTCACACAAAATGGCTGTACCTTTATCCCTCTTTACTCTTGTCTACAGTATGAAAAAGATACACAGTTGAAACGTGACCTATGGGCTATACTGAACCAGCAACCTTTCGCCTATACGCAGAAGTCATTGTAAGTTCCAACATTAATAAAGTTCTTGATTATGGCATCCCTTCGCACCTTGAACATGTTACCGAAGGAACTGGTGTAACTGTTTCTTTGCGTGGGGTAAAAAAGATCGGAATTGTCCATCATGTCAAAACCACTACATGCTGTAAACGCATCCTTCCTATTCTAGGAGTTATTAATTCAGAAATAAAGCTCTCAAAGGATCTTCTAGAGCTGTTATTTTGGATGAACCAATACTACTTCTCCCCTTTAGGAAAAACCTTGCGTTTATTTCTCCCCCCAATTGCTTCTACAATCGTCCAACCTAAGCAGCACTACCGCGTAGTTTTAAAAAAAAGTAAAGCCAAAATACGAGAACTCCTACAGCAACTTCAGAAGAACCATCAAGCTCAAGCTGCTGTCCTTAAAGTGTTGTTAAATAGTTCTTCTCCTCCAGGGCTATCTTCCCTTATGGAACAAGCAAAAGTTTCCCAGTCTCCTATAAATTCTTTGAGGAAACAGGGTGTCTTGGAAATTGTCAATGCTTCTACACTCACTATTCAGGAAAAAGATCTGTTCTTTTTCCCTCCTGAGCCCAAACCTCTTCATCCGGAGCAACAGGACGCCCTTTCTAAAATTACCTCTTCTATAAAAACTTCGCGGTTTTGCACGCATTTGCTCTATGGCATTACAGGAAGTGGAAAGACAGAGGTTTATATCCGAGCAATTCGTGAAGCTCGTGCTTTAGGGAAAAGTGCTATCCTTTTAGTCCCAGAAATTTCCCTCACTATACAGACAGAAACCCTATTCAAGGCCCTTTTCCATCAAGAAGTTGGCATTCTTCATCATAAACTTAGCGATAGTGACAAAAACAAAGTATGGAGAGAAGCTGCTGAGGGCTCCATTCACATCATTATCGGACCACGATCTGCATTGTTCTGTCCTATAAAAAATCTTGGGCTCATCATTGTAGATGAAGAGCATGACCCAGCCTATAAACAAAATGAAAGTTCCCCCTGCTACCATGCTCGAGATGTGGCTGTGATGCGAGGGAAGCTCTGCAATGCTACTGTGGTTCTCGGCAGTGCCACGCCAAGTTTAGAAAGTTATACAAACGCACTTTCTGGGAAGTATACTCTCTCAATACTATCTTCAAAAGCTGCAGCAGCGCATCCTGCCAAAATCTCTCTAATAGACATGAACTTGGAGAAAGAAAAAACCAAAAGTTTGTTTTCTCAAGCAGCGTTACAAAAAATTGATCACCGCTTAGCCCTAGGAGAGCAAACTCTTATCTTTTTCAATCGTCGAGGTTACCATACCAACGTCTCCTGCGTCTCGTGTAAGCACACGTTAAAATGCACACATTGTGACATGATCCTTACCTTTCATAAGTATGCTAACGTTCTTCTATGTCATCTTTGCAATTCTTCCCCTAAGAGCCCACCCCACTCCTGCCCTAAGTGCAAGGGAGTTATGACTTTACAATATCGCGGTTCGGGAACAGAAAAAATTGAGAGAGTCCTATACCAATTCTTCCCGCAGATTCGCACAATACGCATAGATTCAGATACGACAAAGTTTAAGGGAAGTCATGAAACCCTCCTGAAACAATTTGCAACAGGGAAAGCTGACGTCCTTATTGGGACACAAATGATCGCTAAAGGTATGCACTTTCCCTCTGTAACTCTTGCAATTGTCTTAAACGGAGACTCAGGCCTATACATCCCCGATTTCCGAGCTTCAGAACAAGTATTTCAACTCATCACACAGGTTGCAGGGAGATCCGGACGCAGCTATCTCCCCGGGGAGATCCTTATTCAAACCTTCCTCCCAGATAACGCTACAATCCGCTGCGCTATGAACCAGGATTTCCCCTCTTTTTACCAGCAGGAACTTCCCGGAAGAAAGGTATGCAATTATCCTCCTTTCATTCGGCTTATCCGCTGTATTTTTATGGGGAACTGCCCACAGCTTACCTGGCAAGAGACAAAACGGGTACATGTTCTTCTAGAAGAAAGACTTCAAGATATTGCTCATCTTATGCAAATCTCTCCTTGTGGGCACTTTAAAATCAAAGACACCTTCCGCTACCAATTTCTCATTAAAAGCACGCACGTTCTTCCCGTAAATAAAAAGCTTCAGGAAGCGTTAATTTTAGCTAAGCTCTCCCCAAAAGTGAAGTTCATGATTGACGTGGATCCCACAACAACGTTTTTCTAAATAGGGCTCTAGGGCATCTATAAGAGCATCTACCTCTTCAATAGAATTATATGCATGCAGGTTCACACGTATGAAAGGCTCCGTACCCATAAACGACACTACTCCTACATGAATGTCTTGCTCCTGCAGTGCAGCCACCATAGAATCAAATACAGATGTCTCTACATATATAGGCTGCACACAACCCATAGTATGATCAGGATAGCGCTGGAAAAAATGCTGCTGCACAATACCCAACTGCTGCCGAGCAACATCTCCTAAGGGAGAGAGAAAGTCGTAAGCAACATCTATTGCAACTAAAACACTAGGTGCTAATCCTGTAGAGTACCTTAACGGAGGAGAGTTGTGTAGAAGATCTTCTTTTACCTCTGTAGAGGTAAGTATCGCCGCTCCCATTCCTCCTAAAGCTTTTCCGAAGGTCACTAACGATGCATAGATATTCTCATATCCCAAATCATAGCATAACCCCCGGCCCCCTTTCCCGAAGATCCCTATGGCATGTGCTTCATCAACAACTAGCCGCGCATTATACTTCTCTACAAGGGGGAGAATCTCTTTAAGGGGAGCGAGAGTTCCGGTAAAAGAATATACGGAACAAACAAAAACAAAAATTCTCCCAGAAGTACAATTACGATAATGCCTTAAAAGAGTTTCCAAGTGGTTCACATCATTATGACGGAAGGCTTGGCAAGTCCCCTTTGCTGCGCATAGACTATACTTTACAGACATATGGACATACTCGTCCCAGAGGAGCACATCGTGATCTGAGGCCACATGATAACACAGCCCAAGATTCGCCATGTACCCACTATGCACTACAAACGCATCTTGAACTCCGTGATATGCTGCTATCTTCTCTTCTAATCTCTGCATTATAGAAGAGGTTCCTACCATAAGCCGAGATCCTCCAGCTCCTAACCATTCCTGTTGAGATTGGCTAGACATTTCGTGATAACGACGATAGACCTCTTGGCTTAGCCTAGAAGAACGTGCAAAACCTAAAAAATCATTAGAGATAAAATCTATACCTTTTACGACCAAAGTGTTCCTTCTAAACTTCTTATGAGGATTGCTTTAAAACCTAAATAAAATTACCCAAATAATGAGATTGCTAGAGCATGTAAAGACGCGTAATCTGGTTTACCCACACCAAGCAAGGGAATCTTTTCAACTTGATGTACGTAAGAAATCTTTACTATGTTACTTGTTTCTGCGTTTTTTAACACATCATTAACTTCATGCAGAGTCGTAGGAAATGTTGTAAACAGACAAAGCTTGACCTTATCTTCAGGGACTTCACAAACTGCCAAGGTAATTTGCTCTTGCATGAGTGCTCCAGGCAAACTTTCACGCAAAATACACTCCAAAGCTTCCAAACTCACCATTTCCCCGCCAATCTTAACAAACCGGCTTAATCTCCCCAAAAGAAATAAATCTCCTGAAGCCCCTATATAACCAATATCCCCAGTCAAATACCAATATTCCCCTCCAAGAAGAATAAAGCCTTGATGGGGATCTCCCTGCAAATATCCTGAAAAGACCGAAGATCCTCGCACAGCAACCATCCCAGACTCTCCTGAAGAAACTGGCACGTGGGTTTCCTTAGAGATAATCAAAATATCCATGCCCTCTATCTGTTTCCCCACACATGCCTGTACCTTAGGACTTGTTTCTGTAGTAATCGTAATGACTGGAGAACATTCTGTCGCCCCATAGCCCTGATGCAAGGTTATATGGGGATGTTGCAGTTGTGTTTCCACTCGAAGGCTATCTTTCAATGTATCTCCACCCAAGACAACCAGGCGCAAAGAACTTAAGGAAGTTTCTTGTTTTTTTGCTGTTTTCAAAATGTAGTCAAAAAATATTGGCGTGGAGCCCATCAACGTTACCCCCATAGAATCTATCAACTCTACAGATTTTTTTGGATTTAAGGGGTTCGAAGCAAATACAATGGGGAGGCCTATAAGCAAGGGGAAGAGACTACAGGAGTTAAATCCATAGGCATGGAAAGGAGGCAAGAAAGACATCATGACATCTTTCTCATTAGGGTTGAAAAACTTCAAACAAGCTTTTTGGTTTTCTATCAAGTTCTCATGAGAAAGAGGGACTCCCTTAGGAAACTGCTCTGTCCCTGAGGTAAACAAAATCACTGCAATATCGTGTTTTCTCATCCCCTTAACGCCAAATACCCACATTAATCTTGCCGGGGAAAGCTTAGTATACATCTTGATCCGGATCTTCTCCCACCAAGAGATTTTTTTTCTCATCTCCTCAATATACACAAGATCAAAGGGATAATCCAAAATCCCATGGGTTTGGTTTAAGTGCTCCATTAACCGTACAGAGGTAAGCACCCTTTGCACATTCGTGATCTCTGCACAAATACGAATCTCTCTTAACCCCTGACTCCAATTAATCATCACAGGAGTTTTCCCTGATAAAAGCACAGCGAAATATGCAATGTATGCTCCTATAGATGAGGGCATCATAATCCCCACACACTGCTCAGGATATTGGGAAATTTTGATCGCAAGAGCAATAACAGCTTGATGCATTTCCGTATAAGACAGTGCCCCAAGGAACTCATCAAAACATGCCGTATGTGTAGTTAACTGAGCACATAGCGTTAGGAAAACCTCCAAGACAGAATCTCCTGGACGCAACCACAAATCACGATTTCTGTTTTGTGTATTCCATCGTTCTTGCATACCCGTGATTCTCATATTATGTATAGGGCACTTCTACTGGGAGAATCTCGTCCTCCTGGTTAAACCAAGAAGCAAGAAATGCATTGAGATCTCGCCTATCTGTGAAGCTCTGAAGCATCTGGGTATCAAATTGTTGCACAGTAATTTTAACCAAACGCTTGGGCATAAAAAAGAACGCTCGACGTAGTAAGAAGAAAAAGGCCTTTTTACATGCATGCCCCAACTGTGGAGTTGAATTTCGCTTGTAACGAGAAAATACACTCCCCCACAAACCAGAGATCCTCACTAAAAATACATTGCAACTCTTGACTCTTTGCAATAACACATGGGCAGAATACTGATTACCGATTTCTTCTTGACCATTTCTTGACAGTCTCCCTGAGGGGTAAAGTAGAAAACTCTCTCCATGATCAATACAGGCTGTAACGTAATCATACAATTCGTTTAACTGTTTGACAGTTTCCTTACTAGATTTTCCAGGGACAACTTGAGGTATGGGCACCGCTCGCACAGATTTGAGTAACCACCGCACCATAGGGCTACAGAATAAATATTCTACAGCGATGGGCCGAAGGTGGCATTTGGGCCAAAGAAAGTACTCCAAAATTACAGGATCAATCTCTGCAACATGGTTTGCTAAAAATAAATTCCCCTTTTTGGGATCTAACTGCAGTGAGGTTAAACCTTGGACTTTAAACTTATAGCGTAATTTTAAAGCCACACCAATAAGGGTTTTGTACAGGTGATCGCAAATAGCCCGAAAAATATTTCGCTTCATAAAGTTAAGATTTCCTGCGATGGATACCTAGTACAAGTTTAACATAATCCCAACATTTGATAGCATCCTTATTCTGTTACTTAGGGAATACGCCATGTGGTCTCATTTACCTGACTACCAGTCTCTCGCAGAAAATGTGGTCACAGAAATTGCTATCCATCTCGTTCATTATCAACAAAGACACTCCCTAATGACGGTGTGGGAAAAGCCCGACAACTCGTTTGTTACTCCAGCAGATTATGGCGTACAATATTTCCTGAAAAAACAGCTAAGACAAGCTTTCCCCGACATTCCTTTTATTGGGGAGGAGGTCCTTACCCTTAAAGAAGACGCTAAAAAACTCCCTGAAATTCTAGCTTTCCTACGCAACTTTGATCCTCAAGTCACAGAAGCTGATCTACTTAACACCCTAACCCCTCAGCAACTTCCCTCATCCTTGTTCTGGCTCGCAGACCCAATTGATGGGACTTCAGGATTTATCCGAAAACGTTCTTTTGCTATAGCCCTCACCTTAATTCATGAAGGCTCCCCTATTTTGGCAGTAATGGCCTGTCCCTCCTATGCACGCAACGTAACTATCTATTCTGCAGCAAAAGGTCTTGGGCTAACTATTTATCGCCCTGGAAGCACAGAAAAGCTCCCCCTTAACAATAAAAAACCCCGAGCTTATCGTTACTGCGAAGCCTCCCTTGCTGCTAGCAACCAACAACACTACACAACCCGGTTGTTAGGGCTAAGTCTCCCAGGAACTCCTCAGGCCTTCCGAACAGAAAGCCAATACAAATATGCTTTAGTTGCGGAAGGGTTCGCAGACTTTTTTATCCGCTATCCCTTTGTCCCTACGCAAGCGCGCACTTGGGATCATGCTCCGGGGGCATTCCTTGTAGAAGAAGCCGGCGGCATAGTTACAGATGTCTTCGGCGAACCTTTAGATTATGGGAGAAAAGACTTTGTGTTAGACAACCATCCAATTATCCTAGCCTCTGGAAGTCTAGAAATTCATGAAACGATATTACAGGTGCTACAGCGCGACTTGCATATCCTCCCTACGCTCTCCTCTTTATGAAAGATGCGCAGCGAGTCTCTCTTCTACTAAAAGATCTGCAAGCTCTGCAGTGTCCTTATTTAAGGTTTCACATCGGGAATACAACTCTCTAAGGGTTTTAGGAAGCTGTTCTACTCGAGATAGTACTGCTTTCGGATCATAATCACTGCCTACAGCAGACACCACATTAATTAATCCCCCGGCGTTAGCCAAATAATCAGGAGCATATACGATGCCTCTCTCATGCAGTACTGCACCTATAGATGCATCTTCTAAAATATTATTTGCTGCTCCAACAATAGCCTTACAATGCAAGCTGCCTACGTTATCTCTACGGATCACATTCCCTCGAGCGCAAGGGGAGAGAATATCACAATCTAAAGCAAAGAGCTCTTCTCCAGAAAGAGGTGTCGCTCCATAGAGTTTTACGGCAAAATCTACAGAAGCCTCGACAATATCTGAAACGTACAACTCAGCTCCTGCAAAAAACAGAGAGTGCAACAACAGTCTCCCTACAGAACCCACGCCTTGAATGGCAATTTTCTTCTGTCTTAAAGATGAAGAGCCCCAAAGTTTCCTTGCTGTTTCTTGCATACATAAAAACACCCCATGAGCCGTATAGATCGAAGGATTCCCGCTAATAGAATCGACCCCACAAACATAGGAAGTTTCTTCTGCGATAATAGCAATCTCTCGCACAGAAACGCCAAGGTCCTCAGCACAAATATACTTCCCCTTTAAAGATTCCACTGCCTGACCAAAAGCTCTCAGCATATCATCTGTCAATACAGGAGCACTAGCAGGAAGAATAATCACACTTTTCCCTCCTCCCGTTCCTGCGCCACAGATGATGCTCTTATATGTCATGCCTCGAGATAAACGTAATGCATCTGTCAATGCGTCATCAAAAGAATTGTATACAGAAGCTCGTGTTCCCCCTAAAGCTGGGCCTACCACCGTTTGATGAAGCGCAATAATCGCATGAAGCCCCACTTCTTCACAGGTGACCTCAAGAACACGCTCATAATCAGCAACTTCTAAGTCTTTAAAAACTAGAGAGTATTTCATAAAATCTACAAAATTAAAAAGTAAGTATTCTATAAAATTAATTAAAAGTCAATTCAAGCAAGGCGTGATCTTTTCTTAAAAACTCTTACATGATAGCCTGATGACACTAGTCTAATAAATTCAGCAAAGAGAGCTGCTTATGTGTAAACCTCCTCTAAATATTGTCCATCCTTGGCACGGCCCTACACTAACTCAAGACAACTATGAAACTCTGTGTTGCTACATAGAAATTACCCCCGAAGACTCTGTAAAATTTGAATTAGATAAAGCTACAGGCCTCTTAAAAGTAGATCGTCCTCAAAAGTTTTCTAATCTCTGTCCGTGTCTTTATGGTTTATTACCTCAAACCTATTGTGGAGAAGCCTCTGGGAAATACAGCGGAGAGCAAATCCGCAGGGACAATATCCAAGGAGATAAAGATCCTTTGGATGTTTGTGTTCTTACGGAAAAAAAGATAAATCAAGGAAATATTTTACTTCAAGCTCGTCCAATTGGAGGCCTTCGTATTATTGACTCAGGAGAAGCTGATGATAAAATCATTGCGGTATTAGAGGATGATCTTGTCTTTTCTGAGGTTAATGATGTTTCGGATTGTCCAGGGACAGTTTTAGACATGATCCAGCACTACTTTTTAACCTATAAAGCAACTCCAGAAAGCCTTATCCGAGGAGAAGCTGCAAAAATAGAAATCATCGGGATTTACGGTAAAAAAGAAGCTCAAAGAGTTATTGAGCTAGCGCACGAAGATTACCTCGCCTACATCGGCAAAGAATATTCTGTAACCACCTCATAAAGGAGAGTATTCTCCTTTATGAAGAAAAAAGATAGTTATTGATAAATTTATCGGCATCTATAGAAATCTCTTGCAACTCAGGGAAAGCGATTAAACGAGCTCCTTCCTGGAAAGATAGCCAACGAAGATCACAGATTTCCACTGGATCAACATGTGCTTCGCCCTGGACTTCAGCTAAGAAATATACAACTTCCTTCCGCACAAACTCTTGGTTATCATTAGTAAAAGAATAAGAATTTACGAAAACCTTTGGGAAAAATTTTACAATACCCAAGCCCGTTTCTTCTATGAATTCCCTTTCTGCAGCCTCTTGAGGCCCCTCTTCGTCTTCAGGATGCCCTTTAGGAAACCCCCAATGTCTCCCTTTCGTGTGACAAATAAAACAAGCTTTTAATGTATCTTTATCCGGAGTTCCAAAAAATTTTATTGGAATAATACCAAACGAATACTCATAGTGTGCCTTCATCATAATTAGGGTTCATACCTCGAAAATAATATCGTTGAATTATGTCCACCGAAACCAAAAGAATTCGACATTGCCACGTCAATATCCCAATCTTGGGCTTTATTTGCAACCACATCAAAATCTTCTATTTCAGCAATAGGATTTTCTAAATTAATTGTCGGATGAAGCCTCCCTGTGAGAATTGCCTGAATCGTTGCAATTGCTTCAACTCCACCTGCGGCTCCAAGACAATGACCAATTAAAGACTTCGTAGAGTTCATACGAAGATTCTTCACATGACTACCAAAAGCCTTTTTCATAGCTAAAACCTCAGAAATATCCCCAAGAGGTGTAGAAGTCCCATGAGCATTGATATAATTCACACGCTCTTTTGCTATCCCAGCAGATTCTAATGCCCCAAGTACACATGCTGTAATGCCCTCTCCATCATCCCGAGGTGCTGTAATATGGAAGGCATCACATGTGGTATACCCTCCAAGCATCTCAGCAAAAATAGGAGCTTCTCGACGCAAAGCATTCTCTAAGGTCTCTAAGACAAGGATTCCCGCTCCTTCTCCCATAACAAAACCATCACGATCACGATCCCAAGGTCGAGATGCTTTCTCTGGGGCATCATTCCTTTCCGACAAAGCACGATTTGCAATAAAGCCTTCTAATCCTATACGATTCACAGCAGCTTCAGAACCTCCACAAACAATCATATCTGCTCGTCCTGAAATTAAGTGCTGATACGCAGCTTCTATGCAGTAATTTGAGGTTGCACATGCTGTGGATATAGAAAAATTTGGCCCCATTAGTCCAAAATCCATTGCAACTAAGGCGGGAGCCATATTGGTAATAATGTAAGGGATAAAAAAGGGAGATACTTTTTTATTTGCGACTAAAATCCTTTCCATCCCTTCATCAAAGGTTGCTAATCCCCCCATTCCTGAGCCAATAATAGCTCCACAACGCAAAGGATCTGCAGGAAGGTGCTCTTTGTCCCATCGAGACATCGCTATAGCTTTTTTCGCAGCAACCATAGTGTACGTAATAAAAGGATCCACACGACGAGCTTGTTTTTTATCTAAATAAGGCTCTGGATTAAACTCTGGGACCCAACCAGCAAATCGCGTAGCATAGTCTTCACATGGGAAGGAAGTAATTGTTTTAACACCACTGACACCTGCAAGTAAATTATCATAAAAGGTATCTATCTCATTGCCCAAGCATGAGACTACGCCTAATCCTGTAACAACCACTCGTTTTCTACTCATACAGCTCTTTGCTCCATTAAGAGGCTAGAAGTTTTGAGGTAATAATGGAACCATCTTTCCACAACTCTTCCAAACGATATTGCGCTCGAATCGAGGATACAAACAAATGAATAACAATGAATCCATAATCTATAACTACCCAATCACTATGATTTAGGCCCTCTACACACAGAGGAATTACATTTTGTTTTTTTAATTCAACAATGATTTCATCTGCTAAAGCTTTAACATGTACGCAAACGTTTCCTTCGGCAAATACAAAATAGTTTGTAAATGCAGAAAGATTGCTCACATCTAAAACTACAGGATTATTGCCCTTTTTCTGATCAATAATCTTAGCTATAGTCTTCAATAAATTAATATAAAATAACTCCATAGAGATCCGCTCGAGAATACCCGATTATCCAAGATAAGGTCGAGCTTTTTTTAATCCCCCTAAATGATATTCCAGTAACACTTTTTTGCCATTTTCTTTAACTGCCCTCTAGGACGAATCACTGTTTTCTCCTCTCCCAAGAGAAGAAACGGCAAATCAAGAATATGATCAGAAAATGTATGACTTCTGGCTTGGCAAATCTTTTTCAGATAGCTCAAGATCCTAGCCTTTTTCTCTCCCGTTAAACATTTATTCTGGATTAATCGCTCTGCAGATTCTTTTTGGTAAGATGAAGCATACCACAGCTGAATCCCCAAACGTTCTGCTATGGGGCCAACAATAAAATCTGGAGAAGAAGAAAATAAAATCACCTGGCTATTAGGGGCATTAAAGGCTTCTTCAAGACCTTCTATAGCTGGAGCGTAAAAATCTTTGGTCGTTAAACTATCAACAAAATCTCTAGCACAACTATACAAACTGTCCTGAGAAACATTGACAAACAGATGATTTACAATTTGAGTATAGAGAGAGGGTAAATCTAAAAAAAAAAATTTAAAACCTAAAAATCTTGCGACACACTTAGGAACACTCTTATAAGGAAAGAGTCGGTGAAGTAGAGCATAACGATAGAACTTCCAACTACTATTTCCTTGAAGAAGGGTCCCATCTAAGTCGAAAGCATAGATACAACACCGCGTCATAACATCTGCTGGATTTGCTTTTTCAACATTAAAATACTTTGATCTAGCTCCTCTAGAGCTTGTTTATCCTCCTCCACAAGAGAACTGTACTGCATAGCGCGATCAAAGTCCAACCCTGAAGACCCCAGCAACTTCTTGTCTTTCTCTAATTTTTCTTTTAATTCCTTGCGACGCTCGAGACGCTGCGACAAGACTTGACGCATATTTTCAAGCTTTTCTCGAGAATCCGAAGACGATAATAACCGCTCTTCAAAAAAATTCGTAATCATTGTCAAAGCTTGATTCAATTGGTTGTCTAAAGAAATTTTTTCAGGCAGAGGGATATAATTCATCTTTGCAAGAGCCTCTTTAAGCTCCTGCCACTCTTCCTTAGAAGAGGAAGTAATATTTCCAGCCTCACAAGCTTGAGAAAACTCAACTATCCGAGAGGACATCGTTTGAATTGCCTCTTGTTTTGCTAGGCTCTCTTTTAATAAGCGTTCCTGATAAATTTGCTCTGCAGCTTCTTGCTTTACATGTAACCGGTCAAATAAGACCTGGAGTTCTGCTTTCAATGCAACCACATCGTCATGCACAAGATCTAATGCTCGGATACGCTTTGCTATACCTTCCAAGTGCTTACGAACTTTAATGAGATCCTCTTCCTCTTCTACGATCTTCTCTGCAGCCTCCAAAAGCCCCCTTACTTCCTTAGAGTTTTCAACAGAAGCCGCACGCAACCGCCCCTGCTCTTGTCGGATCTCTTTTTCTAGCCCTTTTAGCTGATCCCAACATTGGCCGAGCTTCAAACGTGTTTCAGAAAATATATTAGAAGAAACAAAAAGTTTCTTAGCAACGTTCTGGAGATTTTTTATTTCCTTTCTTAAAAAAAAAACAGAACGCTTCAAAGCAGCTTTATCTGCTTTTGCAAAATATCTTGAAATAAACGCATTGACATCTTCGTGGAAAACACCACTAACTTTTTCTATAAGCTCTTTACGCAAAGGAAATACTTGATTTCCCAATACAGATAGCCGCTGAAAAAATTCGCTTTTCAACTTCATCCGCATTCCCACATTCATGAGCTCTTTACGAAGCGCTACAATTTTCGTAGAAAAACTACTTAACCATACAAGAGTCGCATGCTGAGTTTTATAAAATTCGCGATGCTTTTCTAGTGCCTGCGTTTCTAAAAATACAGCGTCAACATCATCACTATTTACATTTTGCAAGGCTGTATTCACGTCTTTTTCTAAACAGGAAATCGCCAGCTCAATTTGATCTGTCACAAAAGCACCATCACCATCAGCAAGAGCCTTAATGCGGCGCCCTTCTTTGGTAAGCTCTAGGTAACGATTCCAAGACTCAGCTTTCTTTCCAGCATCCTTTTCCTGATGGAATAAAGGCAAACAATGCTTACGTATTGCCCAAAAAAGCCTTAGATTAGCGTCTGTTGCATCATTCAAGGCTTCCTCCATCCGATCCAAGCTAAATGTGATCTGCTCCTCTGACGAAGGAAATTTTGTCAATTCTTCTAGAAACATTGCAAGAGCATTTTCCGAAGCTATCTTATTTCCCCGCATACACCTCTCACCTGACTCTGTTAAAACGCCTTGACCTTGCCTTGTTTGCTCTGAAGAAAAACTGTTATCTGAGGTATCCATAAAACAATAGGGTAGAACTTGAAAAGAAAATCTGTAGAGAGTAAAGTGTGCGTTCCGAGCTCTTTATCGTCAATTGTTTTATGAACTCCCATCGACTATCCTTTAAAGAAGGGCTAGAAATACTGGTTTCCTCTCCATTGTCAGAGCTTAAACAGTTGGCAAACGCCATTCGAGAACAGCGACATCCCAATAAAGAAGTTACCTATGTCCTCGATGCGAATCCAAATTATACAAACATCTGTAAGATGAATTGTACGTTCTGTGCCTTTTATAGAAAACCACACTCTCCAGATGCTTATTTACTGTCTCTTGAGGATTTTCGTAAATTATTAAAATATTATACAACGCTAGGAATCAAAACAGTCTTGTTACAGGGAGGAGTTCATCCTACGATTGGTATAGATTATCTGGAGTCTTTAGTTCGTGTTACCGTACAAGAATTCCCCTCTATACATCCACATTTTTTTTCTGCTGTTGAAATTCACCATGCAGCTTTAGTTTCTCGTATCAGTGAAGAAGAAGCTCTCAATAGGCTTTGGCAAGCTGGGTTAAGAACTATTCCTGGGGGTGGTGCAGAAATTCTTTCAGAGCGCGTTAGAAAACTTATCTCTCCTAAAAAAATGGGCCCTGGCGGATGGTTAAATTTTCATAAGCTCAGTCATAAGGTCGGCTTTCGGACCACAGCAACTATGATGTTTGGTCATGTAGAAACATTGGAAGATATCCTGATCCATCTTGAATCACTACGTGAAGCTCAAGATGAATGCCCCGGCTTTCTGAGCTTTATTCCTTGGAGCTATAAGCCTCAAAACTCTCCTCTGGGCAAAAAAATCCCTCCAAGACATACAGAAGAGATGTATTATCGTATTTTGGCAGTAGCACGTATCTTTTTAGACAACTTCGACCATATAGCTGCTTCATGGTTTGGAGAGGGGAAGGAAGTTGGAGCTCGAGCATTACATTATGGTGCTGATGATTTTGGAGGCACCATTTTAGATGAAAGCGTGCATAAGTGTGCAGGATGGGAACTAAAAAGCACTGAAAACGAAATCCGCGAGATCATCCAGAAAGCAGGCTTTATTCCTGTAGAAAGAAATTCTTTCTTTCAGCGCATCGAGACAATTTCTTACCCATAGAGATGGTAATCCTCTGCAATTCTTTCTGCAATGGAAGTCGCAGTTAGCCCTAGCGTAGGGAGCTCTCGAAACATGCTATAGCGCTTAAACCATGTTCTTTGCTTTTTCGTATATCGCCAGCTATTAGAAAAAAATTTTTGTTTGACTTCTAAATAATGATCTTCTGGCTCTCCACATTCTATGAACTCTATCCATTCGCGATACCCTATAGCTTTTGCCGCAGAGGGATTGTGTTTTATCCCCTGAGCCAAAAGGTTTCGCACCTCTTCTAGCAATCCCTCTTGAAGCATCTTGTCACAGCGAATATATAATTGCTGTTTTAACATCTCTTGATGGGGAGAAAGAAACCAAGCACGACAAGAGTACTCTGATGAGCAGACAGGACGGTCATTCCACTTATGATCACTGACACGCTTTCCAGTAATTCTCATAATTTCCAAGGCACGAATAATTTTATTGCGATCATTTTTCGTAATCGTTAAGGCGTATTGAGGATCTAAAGACTTTACTTCTTCATAAAGAGCTGCCAAACCAACCTTTTCTGCATGAGCCTCTAACGCGGAGCGTACATAGACATCTCCTGCTGGGCCCTGCGGAGGTCCAGCTAAAAACGCATGAAAATAAAAGCCTGTACCCCCAACTAAAATAGGCACTTTATTTCTTGCAAAAATTGCTTGACACGCGTGGATAGCTTCATAATAAAAATCGACAACGTTGAAAGGCTCTTGAACATGACACACATCAATTAAATGATGTGGGATAACGCGCCTCATTTCCCAGGGAACCTTAGCCGTGCCAATATCCATGCCTTGATAAACTTGCATAGAATCTACTGAGACAATTTCCCCGTCAATCATAGAAGCTAATTTTAAAGAAACCTCGGTTTTCCCTGAGCCAGTAGGGCCTGCAAGCAAAATCACTGTACGTTTAAATAGCTTCACGAACTGCTTTTGAGGCTCAAGACGCTGCTCAATTTCTATAGATAAAGCAGTAGGTTCTGGTAGCAACATACCCAAAACTAAAATTTACTGAAACATTCCTGTTCTGAATGACACAATGATAACAGTTGGTCTACCCCAGCCATACGCAACACTTCAGCGACCTGATCTTGCATACAACATATGCATAATCTTCCCTGCAATCCTTGTAGGAACTTGAATATAGACAGGACAAGACGAATCCCAGCACTACTGATATAGTGCATTTCCTGCATATTTATAACAATTTTATGCTTACCTAAGGAAATTTGCTGTTGGAGATATTCCTCTACTTTTGGCACTGCTACAGCATCCAAAGCTCCTTGCAAAGAAACAACAATAATCTCTCCATATTCCCTGATCGTGATATCCATACGAAGTATCTCCAACAGCATCTCGAAAATATTAGGTATATTATTTACGATAAAAATAAAAAACAATGTACTCTCATGGCCAGATTTTTTTTTAAGAGCATTTTCTCTCCAGGCCCTAAGTACTCTGTACTTACAGCTTTTACTGTGATTTTTTTAAGTGCGTTAATCTGTGTCCCAACATTTTGTCTATTACTTTTTCCTAACCAAGCTCTTATCTCGAAAACAAAAGATTACCCCATAAAAAACCTCTTTTTAAAACCTACAAGCTTGCATAAACTCCCCGGAATTGTCTTCTCTGAACTTTTAGGGCTTTTTGCAGATGAATCTACCTCTTTGCAAAGCTTTTCCATAACACAGGCAGAAAACACCCTAAACCGCCTAGGAATCTTTTCTTCACTATCCATCAAAAAAGTCCCTGATTACAAAGGGATTGCTATTTTCTACGCATTGAAAGATCCTATGGCCTATGTCGCAAACCAATCTAACATGCTATTCGATCTCGAAGGAGACCTATTCCCTTGCCTTCCATATTTCCCTTCTCTTAATCTCCCTCAGGTATTTTTCCCAGAACACGATCTTTCCTCTTCCAACATCCCAAAAGAGAAAACTTTATTAATTACTCGACTCCTTCAAGAATTCCCAAGCCTATCAATGACTATAGATTTAACAACATACGACACTTACCCAGGAGAAATCCTTATTTCCCTACCATCTGGAGACTTTTTACGTCTTCCTAAACAAGATTTTTCCTCTGCAATTCAACTATATAAACAAGCAAAAAAGCATCCTTTAATAGATTCTAATTGCTCTTACATCTATGATTTGAGATTTCCTTGCACATTACTATTAAAACAACAATGCAACCCGTTTTAGTTCTCTCCCAACTTTCCTCTAAAAAAGAAGCAGTAATGCTAGCCGAACTTCTTGTCTTAGAACACTTAGCTGCGTGTGTGCACATTTTTCCTAAAGGGGAATCTCTATATATCTGGGAAGGACAGTTAACTTCTCATGAAGAGTATCTTGTACAGATCAAAACTCTAAAAAAGCACTTTGCAAGCATCACTATGAAAATCCAACAAACCTGTTCATATTCCTGCCCAGAAGTCCTTCTGGTCCCTATAGAAAAGGGAAATCCTGCGTATTTACAATGGCTTCAATACCAGTGTTCAAAATCATGAATAAACATTGACTTTTTCCCCTGATAAGCTATACTCCTTCCACGAAATAGAAAAATATAATCTTACATTGGTTGTAATCTACGTCTCAATTTAATTTGGATTTTATGGAAGAGTTTGTAGCTTATATCGTTAAAAATTTAGTTGCTGATCCTGAAGCTGTTCAAATTTCATCTGTTGAAGATAAAGCTAAGGAGTCTATCAAAGTAGAGATCCGTGTAGCGCCTCAAGATATTGGAAAAATTATCGGAAGAAGAGGCAACACTATACATGCTTTGAGGACTATTCTTAGGCGTGTGTGTGCTAGATTAAGAAAAAAGGTGCAAGTAGACTTAGTGCAACCAGAAAATGGGGAAAATATTGTGTATAGTGATGCTTATTATGATTCTAAGCCTGAGTTTTCGGATCAGGACGAAGAAGTCATTCAAGAGGATATCGTAAACGATGAGGGACTTGAGGTTATAGAAGAAGAGTTTTTAGCTTCTTCTTGTAAATGTTGCTGTGGTTCCCACTCTCAATGTTAATTTTTCTTTAGAGTTAAAAAGCTAAAAGAGGTTTTTCTCTTTTAGCTTTTTTTTGCGTAATCACACGTAGGATGCGGAACTCTCAAAACTTTCTCTTGTTTGTCGAATCTATGTAAACCTTCTATAATGAGATAATCTAGAACTTTTTCTGCAGACCATTCGGATTGTTCAAAAGCTCTTAAAAAAGAACTCGACGCTGTCATTCCCGGGATTGGATTGATTTCTGAAAGCCAATAGTTTCCTTCTTCATCCAAAAAGAAATCTATCCTAGCGCAACCTTTACCTTGGATCGCTTTAAATACGCGTTCTGCGAACTCTTTTACACGATTCTCTGATTCTTTAGGAAGCTGCAAATCAAAGATAATCCTAGCACTGGATATTCCATTCAGGCCATATTTCTCATGGTACCCAATAAATCCCTGAGAACCACGCCTTTCATTAGGTTTTGCAATATAAAAGCTATAAGGCTGGCCTATACAAGAAATTTCGATTTCCCGAGACTCTAAGCGGCTCTCTTCAATAAAAATATCTGTATCATAAAGAAAAGCCTCTGAAATTTTCTCTTCAAGCTCCTCTTTATTGTTTACAAGGAAAATCCCCAAGCTAGATCCAAGATGCGAAGATTTCACAACCATAGGGAACGTGAAGATATCCAATATGCTGCGGATACAACCTTCAGGATTTCTTTTCCAAGCAAACAACGAGAGCTCTTGGTAGGGGACTACAGGAACCCCTACAGCAGACGCAACGCGTTTTGTCATGAGTTTATCCATAGAGATCGCAGCAGGAAGCAAATCTGGTCCTCCGTAAGGCTTCCCTAAAATTTCAAAAAATCCCTGTATAGAGCCATCTTCCCCAAAGGGGCCATGCAATATCGGTAAGAAAAAGTCGATACTTAGCAAGGCTTTGGCAATTTCTGAAGATAATACAGGGCTTCCCTGCTCCTTAGGAAGGGGGGTATTCAAATCCTGAACAACGTTCCATAATCCATCGCGGCTGATGACAAAAAATGTACAGTCATAGTACTCCTGAGAAAACCTATGGGAAACATGGCGAGCAGAAAGTAGAGAGATTTCATGCTCACATGATTTCCCCCCACATACAAGCCCTATAGATAACTTTCTAGGTTCAAAGTTCTTTAGGGCACTTCCTAAAACATGAATATTTCCTGCCCCTAGGGAAATACAAACATCATGAACACGAATTTTCTCTTTCAAAAACTGCACAAGCTGATCAAAAGGAATATAAGAGCACTTCACAAGAGACTTCAAAGCAATTTGGTTGCTAAGCTGTTCCATGGAGATCTCTACAAAGGGTTCTCCAGCACTATAGACATCTGTTAAAATCACTTCGTCAGCATCTTTAAACGCATGAGGAAACAGATCTAAACAGGCTTGCAGTCGTGAAAACCTATGTGGCTGGAAAATTGCAATGACCCTCCGCAACCCTACAGCATCACGGACAGCTTGTAAGGTATGGGAAATCTCCACAGGATGATGGGCATAATCTTCAAGGTAAAGATACTTATTAGAGCAATTTTTCTGTTCTAACCTCCGTTGCACTCCTGGGAACTTCTTCAAAGCCTTACGAATCACAGAAATCTCAATCCCAAAAGTCAATGCCACCCCACAGGCTGCAGCAGCATTCAGGACGTTATGCCGGCCAGGGAGATTGAGCTCGATATTTTGATATTCTATACCACAAAAGATAAAGGAAAATGAGCTCTGCCATTCCCTTTGATAGAAAGATACGACCTGCAGTTGACAGGATGGAGAAAACCCATAGGTAATTCCTGAGATCTCCCCTTTTAGCTGGGGGCAATCTCCATTATAAAATACCTTTTGGGAATCTCTGACTTTATTTGAGAACTCCTGCATTGCCTTTAAGAGCTTTTCAGGGTCATCATCGTAATTAACAAGATGCTCCTCATCTAAGTTTGTCACGACGGCAACGTCGGGAGCATAGTGCTTTAAGGAGCCGTCACTCTCATCGGCTTCTGCAATAAATATCGAGGAGCTCCCTGCATGGCCATTCAGAGATTCCGAATTTAGGCCTCCAACAGCATAAGAGGGGTCGTTTTTTGCTTCTTGAAAAATTGCGATGATCAAAGAAGTCGTTGTAGTTTTCCCATGACTTCCTGATATAAGAATTTTTGTGCTTTCTTCCATAAGCATTGCTAAGCACTGCGAGCGATGAAGCAGAGGAAGCCCTCGCTGTTTTGCTTTACAAAATTCTACGTTATCCTCGGAGATCCCCGAGCTATAAATCACAGTTGCATGCTCAGGAATATGGTCTTCATGATGGCCATAAAAACACAAAGCTCCCTTAGTTTTTAGCTTATTTATGATGGAATTTTGCGAAGAATCACTCCCGGACACTGAAAATCCCTTGTCCAGCAAGATGTGTGCTAATGCACTCATTCCAATACCGCCTATCCCAATAAAATGATAGTGAGGCGTTGTGCGCATATCCTTACCTATAAGTGCTCACAAATAAACTGATAAAAGGAGATCCGAGATCTGTGCTTCTCATAATTACACAGAGATTGCCTTCTGGCTTCACTAGTTTGAGAATCTAGAGCAAGCATGACTTTTTTGACCAATATTTTCTCGTTCAACTCCGTTTCTAAAATCATCTCTCCCCCCCGGATATTCTCTACAAAAAATTGCGCATTCGCTTGTTGATGGCCATATGCTCCTGGATAAGGGATAAAAATCGCTGGGGTCTTTGCCCACAGAAGTTCATCTAAAATTGTAGCTCCTGCACGACTAATTACAAGATCTGAAGAGATAAGAACATCAAGCATGTGCGTTTCAAAATGTTTTACACAATGGGAAATCTCCCCCTGTGTATAACAAACCTCCACGTCTCTAATTTCCCCCATAGGGCCAACAATATGATGCACATGGATATTCGGAAATGTCTCCCTAAGCTGACATAGAGCTCTAGGAACTATCTGATTCAATATTCTTGCCCCCTGAGACCCTCCAACCACACAGATCCTCGGACTTCCAGAACACTGTACATGTTGTTTTTGCGTCCTTCTTGCGACAAATACCTCGCGAGAAGGACAAGGGAACCTTTTTGCTGTAGTAGAAAAGTTTACTCCTACCCCTTTGGCAAAACGGGAAAACAGCTGGTTTACCTTGCCTGGCACAACATTTTGCTCATGCAAAAACATAGGCAAACCTTTCCTGGCTGCGGCTAATACTACGGGGAGAGAATGGTAGCTTCCAAATCCTACAACAAGATCAGGTTCAAACTCTCGAAATACTTTTAAAGAGTGCTGATATCCTGCAAGTATCGCTTTCCCTCGACGTAACATCACTAAAGGAGAAGCTAATGCTGGAAGGCCTGAAGGAATTTCTCTATATGCTACATTATTGTCTTGTATTACCGGATGTCCTTCTAAGCCTTTCCCTATTAACAATGTCTCTACGCCTTTGCTATGAAAGAGCTCTCTCGTTGCTAATGCAGGAACGATGTGTCCCCCAGTCCCCCCAACAGCTAAAATTACCTTACGCATGCCCTTCATCATAAACCCTTAATAATAAGGTAACTCCGCACATATTTGCGATCAATGAAGATCCTCCTTGGCTGAAAAAAGGGAGGTTCACACCCTTACTAGGCAGTAGACCAGAAACCACTCCGAGATTGATGAACGCCTGCATACCAAGAATTACAGTAATAACGATTGCAAGTGCAGCACCTTTTTCTGAAACTGCACGAATAGCGATCGCATACCCCCCGTAAATCACGCACATGTAAAGCAAGATCAGAAACACCATCCCTATAAATCCAAATTCCTCAGCATAAATTGCAGCGATATAGTCATTTTGTGCTTCTGGCAAATAGGTAAGCTTTTGCAATCCTGCTCCCGGGCCCTTTCCGATAAGTCTACCTGAACCAGCAGCAATTTTCGCCTGATACGGCTGGTGCCCTCGTCCTTTAATATCTAATTCAGGATGAAGATACACATTTAAGCGATGGCGTACATAAGGCATTCTATACGCTAGATACCCCCCACAACAGATAATCCCTATCAGAGGCACAAGCCAATACCACCAACGTACTGACATCATAATGAATACAGGGATCAAAGAGAATGCAATCACAGCAGCTGAGCCATTATCTGGTTCTACTGCAATTAGGAAAATGGGGAGAAACAAACCTACTGAGAGTTTTAGAAACTGTAGAAAGTTCTGGCGATATTGCTGATAGGTCCCGAGGAACTCTATAGCGACTATAGGGATAAGATATTTGACAAACTCCGAAGGTTGTAGAGCTAGCTGGCCAACCCCTATCCAACGTCTCGCGCCATTTCTACAAATCCCAACGCCAGGAATTAATATAAAAATCAAAACCACGCTTGCTACAAGCAAAAATACTGGGCTCATCTTAAGGAAATCTTCCCATCCTATCATATAGATAACAGAAGATGCCACTAGACCAAGAATAAGATAGGTTACTTGACGAAGTAAAGCTTTATGGGTACTGCATGCTAAAGAGCGATCTAACACTTCTGCAGAAGAAGTATCGAAGACCATGATTAACCCTAAGGAGAAAATCCCTAATAAACAAGAAACGACAAACCACTTCATAAAATACGCGCGGTTCTATCGTATACGCAGTTGATCCCCAGGACGAATCCGTCTTGCCTTATGCTCATCAAGATTATTGAGTCGAAGTAGTTCCTCTAAACGAATATGATTCCTTAAAGCAATAGTCCAAGGGCTATCCCCTTCTTGCACAGTATAGTAATTTTCAGGATTCAATGTTTCGGGGCGGGAACTTTGAGTAGCAACCTGCTCCACAACAGGGACTTTTAATACCTGACCAATTTTTAATTGTGTTGAAGACAAATCATTCAACTGCATCAGAGTAGACACTGTCGTATGGTTGGCTTTCGCTATACGCTCTAGGAAATCCCCTTTCTTTACAATCACTGTAGTGAAGGCCTCCTTCCGTTCCTCCACAACAGGCTGGGGTTGCTGCTGCACTTCTTGAGCTTCCTGGGCAGGCTGTTGAGGAGAAACCACAATATGTTGCTCTTCCATAAACTGCGCTGCCAAGACCTCTTTAGCTACGGGAACTGGCTGTGCAGGAACGACAGCAGCCACTTGAGAAGCCTCTGGGAGTTTCTCTTCAGGGGCAAGAACTTTGACAATCTTTTCAGAGGAAAACTCTGAATAATTCTCTGCATAATTTTTTACTACACCACGCTTTGACGTGGCGAACAAAGCCACAAGCAAAATTGCATTCATCAAAACAGCAGTGATTACCATATCTCTGCGATTCATAAAGAACTCAAAGCCTCCATTTCTCCAACTAATTTCTTAAAGAAAATCCCTCGTTCTTCAAAATTCTGAAATTGATCGAAGCTTGTGCACCCTGGGGATAATAGGATAGAATCTCCTGCACTAGCAAGCGCTTGCGCAATCTCTATAGCTTCTTCTAATTTATGAGCCATACATACAGGAACAACACCTGCCACAGCTTGAACAATTTCTTCTCGACACTCTCCCATTGCTATAACATGTTTTGCTGTTTGAGAGAGAACAAAAGAGAGAGCGGAGAAATCTCCACCCTTATTTCTACCCCCTAATATGACTATCACCTTGCTCCCCAAAGCAATAAGGGCTTGTTTTACAGCCTCAACTGTTGTCGCTTTACTATCGTTATAGTAATGCACATTATGCTTTTTCCCAAGATACTCTATTCTATGTGGGGGCTTTTTAAAAGTCTGTATTGCCAAAAGGAAACCTTCAAGAGGAACATGACAGACTTCCTTAGCCAAAGCATAGGCAGCACAGTAATTACTTCTATCATGCAAGTATATTGGTTTTAATGCACTTGCTTTATCCAAAATTTCTTGAGTCTCTTCAAAATACGCCCGATAAGGCTTTCCTAAAGAAATCCCCTCCCCAACCCATAAAGTTTGAGGATCTTGCACATAATTAGCAATATGGCTTTTCGCCATCATGTAGGCATCCATCGTATCGTGATAGTCAAGATGATTCTGGCATACATTCAGCAAAGCGGCAGAAGAGAACACAGGGATCCTCTCTTCTTGATCTACTAGTTGAAATGAGCTTATCTCTACAACACGAATTCCTGAAACTCCCTGAAGCTCTAAAATGGGCGTGCCAATATTCCCCATAGATACTGCGGAGAGTCCCAGTGTATGAAACAAATGCGTTAAAAAACTCACCGTTGTAGTCTTTCCATTTGACCCTGTGACACCTATAGAAGGATATTGTTGAAATTCTGGACTTTTTAAGGCTACTTGGATATCTGTCTCTACAGAAATCCCTCGAGATTTCGCCTCTATTACCCATGCATGCGTAGGAGGAATTCCTGGAGAGCGCACGACAAAATCAACCTGTTTAGGAAGCTCTTGCGTCCCTTCTAAAAGCTTTACATGCGACTCAGGGATATTGTGTAGTGCCTTTAAAGAACGATCTACAATCGTAACATGATCCCCGAGACGATAAAAGTATTTCGCTAAAGATTTTCCTGAGACCCCGGCACCTAAAACCACAACATGTCGAGACATTTAATATCCCCAAAATAAAGCCACAACCCCAACAAAAACACAAAAGACCCCAAACAGCCAAAAGCGTTGTACAATCTTAGGTTCAGGAACACCTTTATATTCGAAATGATGATGCAATGGAGAACATAAAAATATCCGCTTTTTTCGGAGTTTACAACTGAGCACCTGTAAAATGACGGATCCCGCCTCGACAACAAAAACTCCGCCAAAAATCACCAAAAATATTTCCGCCCTCATGATTACCGCGCAACATCCTAACAACCCACCTAACAATAAAGATCCCGTATCCCCCATAAATACCTGAGCTGGGAAGCTATTATACCATAGAAATCCCGCTCCCATACCTATTAGGGTTGCCAAAACAATTAAGACCTCCAAGGTGATTTCTGGAGCCATGGGCCGATATAACGCAACAAGAAGAAGGCCTAAGGAGGCAAAACAGAAGCTCCCTGCGGCCAGGCCATCTAAACCATCTGTAATATTTACTGCATTACACGTCCCAACAATTGCGACGACTGCTAATCCCAAACAAAAAATCTTTCCTAAGAACGAATGAAACTGCACATAATTAGAGTAAAAGGGAATTTGCAAGGTAAATAAAGGTTGTGTGCTACCATAAACTTTCGGCAATACTGCCAACGTTGCAATCGCAATGCACACCTGAATAAAAAACTTATGTTTTGCCTTTAACCCATGTCCCTTTTTCTTCTTATTTTTGATCGCATCATCGTACCATCCCAACCCGCACCAACAGCATGCCAGGACAAGCATGATCCATGTTATTAGTCTAAACCACGGCATCCAAACTATCAGGGCCATCAAAAATACGAGAAATAAAAGGATGCCTCCTCCAGTAGGAACATGAGCTTTGTCTTTATGGAGAGCTTCAAGTTTTCCACAATGCTCCTTAGCAATTTGATCTAAAAAGTTAGAGCTCTGCAATCTACGAATCACAGTTTTCCCTAAAGCGATTGTAAACACAATTGTTGCAGCAGATATTGTGCTTATGCTCAAAAACAAAGAAGGAAGTAAGGAACAATAAATCCAAGAAAGCATGTTACCCTACAGCACTAAAAACAATTTAAAAGAGATTCTAAAGCTAAAGATCGCGATCCCTTAAGTAGAACCACATCCCCCTGCTGCACAAGATCTTTCAAGATCATTTCGATATCATGAGGGGCAGAGTAAAACTCCACTTGGCAAGAGTGATGTTGTACCATATGCAGCACGGGGCTCCATTTTTCCCCAATAAAAAATATCACATGTGCTCTAGACAAAGCTTTTGTCGCCACCAAGGCATGGCCTTCCTCAGAATACACTCCTAGCTCTGCCATATGCCCTAGAATCAAAATTACCTTCCCTCCATTACTAGGAGAGGGGAGAGCCTCTAGAGCCGCTAACATTGCCTCAGGGCAAGCATTATACGCATCATTAATTACATGAATGCCATTACGTAGACTCTGTTCAAAGCGCATGGGAGGAAGTTTCAGGTCCGGCAAGGAACTTATAAGATGCTCTAGAGGAGTCTCAAGGAGCCAAGCTAAAGATACAGAAATAAGTAAATTTGCATAAGCAGGCTGATAAGGAAACGCTATAGGGAGATAGATGTCCTCATCTGGAGTTTGTATCGTTACCCCATGAGAATCTAGAGATTTATAACAAAAATCTGCAGCTTGGTCATGAAAAGAAAAAGAAAATTTTTCTGCAGAAGGTGACACTTCACACAGATCCTTGTACCAGGGAGAGTCTTTAGGGAGAAGTTGCAAAGAACTTCCCTGTAAAATTTGTCGTTTTTCTTCTACAATCTCCTGGATGCCTCTAGGAAAATGCATCGTATGTTGCGTAGCAATGTGGGTAATTACAGCCACCTCAGGCTGCACAATAGAAAGAAGATTGTGCATATCCTTAGGTTCAGAGACTCCCATTTCCAAAAGCAAGAAATCTTCATCCCCATCTGCCATTAAGATACTTAAAGGGACTGTAAGCTGAGAATTATAACTTTTCGGGCTCATAAACACCCTATAGACTGAAGATAAGAATACATTTGAGAATTCTTTCGTTGTTGTCTTCCCTAAAGAGCCTGAAATTCCAATAATCTTTCCTTGAAATAACCTTCCCTTATTCAGCCCTGCTTCTTGCAGCGCCTTCCTAGGGTCTTCAACCCGAACAAATTCTAGACCATAATTATCTCCCTTATATTCCTGAGAAATCACAGCAGCAACAGCTCCTGCTTGGGCGGCATGCTGCAAAAAATTATGGCCATCTGTAGTCTTCCCAGGAAGAGCAAAAAAGAGATCTCCTGGTTGAACTTGTCGAGAATCAATCGCCACCCCAGAAATCTTCTTCCCAGATCTCCAGTAGAGCGCTTTTGATAACATTAATGAAACCCACTCCTCTAACAATATGGATTGCATAGTTCCCTCTCAAGTTCTTCTCAAAGATTTTTTGACCAAGTTTAATTATCCTTAAAGAATAATATAAATAAAGATAATACACTGTTGAAGTTTTAACAATTCCCCTTACTATAAAATCCTGTTTCGCATAAACTAAAGCATCTGAATCTCATTTGCGGTGGCATAGCCAAGCGGTAAGGCCGAGGCCTGCAAAGCCTCTATCCCCGGTTCGATTCCGGGTGCCACCTTTCCTATTGAAGATATTGTGAACTAAAAAATGACTTGGTAGTGTGAGTTTTATACAGCACTACTGGAGAACCACATGTCTGATCAGGGGAAGCTATCAAACTGCGAAGTAGATAAAAAGCTTTTTTTAGGGATAAAAAAGGTCTACGACGTTGCTAAAAAGTTTTATGGGCCCCGCCTGATTCCGTCTTCTTTAACATTTTTGGAGGAGCGCGGCTACTCTGTCCTTTCTCATATGACTCTTGAAGATCCCCATGAAAATGCTGGAGCAGATTTTGCTAAGGCCATGGCGAATGCTATCCATAAAAAGCATTTAGACGGTGCTACTACGGGGCTCATTCTTCTCTACTCCATATTAAAAGAAAGCTACGTTTTCATTAATCAAGGTCTCTCGACTTATAAACTCTCCTTAGCACTGCAGAAGAAATCCTCCCAACTCCTTGAGCATTTACATACGTATTCCTGGCCAGTGAAAGATCCCAAGAAAATCAAAGATTTGGTGTTAACAGCACTGCGTTATCCTTCCATTGCTGAGAATATCTCCTCTGCTGTTGCTGCAATAGGACCTTCAGGATGTATTTCTACAACGAGAAGTTATCAAATAGACCTCCAGGTAACCCAGGGGATAAAAATAGATTTTGGCTATACATCGACATATTTTATTTCCGATCCCCTTTCACGCACAACTACGCTCTCTTTCCCTTATATTCTCATCCTAGATCAGAAAATTTCCAGCATTCATAGGATCCTTCTTCTGCTTAAGGAAATCTCTCAAAATCACAAACATCTTTTGATTTTCTGCGAAGACATTGACAAAGATGTTCTTGCAACGCTAATCGTGAACAAGCTTCGGAAGTTATTACAGGTTACTGTTGTAACTATCCCTGAGCTCTCAACAAAGCGGCAGAACTTAGCAAAAGATCTAGCTCTATTTACAGGGACACACGTTTACTCGCAGGATGCTGATCTGAGCATGACCATGCTAGGCTCCTGCGCCTCTGCTGAAATCTCTGAAACTCAAACACTACTAATTTATGGCCAACATGTTCCCGAAGTTCTTGCGTTGAAAATTCGTCAACTCGATGAGGAAATCCGCACGACGACCTCACCTGAAGAAAAATTGGCTCTTCTGGAAAGAAAACAACGCCTGCAAGGTTCTTTAGTTCTAATTACTACTAAGGAAGAGACAGAGCCTCTATATACATTAGGTCTTAGACTAGCCAATTCCGCAAAAGAGCATGGCTATCTCCCCGGAGGTGGGGTCTCTTTACTGTATGCTTCTTTAAGCTTAGATAAAGACAGTCTTTCTACAGAAGAGCTCGCGGCAACACATATTTTACAAACCGCGTGTAGGGCGCCCTTAGAGCAACTGATCCTCAATTCACAGGCAGATTGTGATGTAGTGATTAATAAACTAAAATCTCTTGCAACGGCAAGTATGGGTTTTAACGTTCTCTCTCAGGAGATTGAAGATCTCATTGCAGGAGGTGTTTTGGATTCTTTGGCGACCATTTCCACAGCTTTATCTTGCGCCACAGAAACTGCCATTACTGTGTTCTCTTCAAAAGTGATCACTTAGGGGGTTTTTGCTTATTGTTATCTTAAATAATTTGATTTAATCTTTTTTATTACAAACTCCAGGGAAATTTCTCCGTAAGAATAAGATAGTATTCAAAACTTATGCTACCTAAACCCAAAGATGCTTTTCGCTTAGTTCATATTTCTGATGTTCACTGTCGTGTATTCCCTAAAAATCTCTTTTATTGTTTTAACAAGAGATTTAAAAGCTTCTTGCGTCAAGTTTTTTGTTCTGTAGACTTCCAAGACGTTACTATTTGCAACCGCTTCCCAGATCTTATCCGCTCTCTTCATACCAATAGCGTCTGCCTTACTGGGGATTTAACATTAACTGCTCTACATGCGGAGTTTTCTCTTGCTCGTCATTTTATAGATCACTTAGCACAGTATGCAAAAATCCATCTTGTCCCCGGGAACCACGATGTATACACAAAAACCTCCTATCAAGAGCAAACCTTTTATCATTACTTCCCTAATGTACGGTTGCAGAAAAACAAAGTTGCTAAGTATAGGCTTACCCCAGACTGGTGGATTATTCTTTTAGATTGCTCCTGCTTAAATGGTTGGTTCTCTGCGAATGGGAAGGTTTTTCTTTCTCAAATCGCCGCTTTAGAATCTCTCCTCCGTTCCATCCCCCAGTCAGAAAACATCATCATTGCAAACCACTATCCCCTACTCACATCTAAGAAAAAATTTCATACTCTTCTAAACAATTCTCTCCTTCAAGAAACCCTTAGGGACTTCCCTAATATCCGCCTGTACCTGCATGGCCATGACCATCAAGCTACTTTATATGCAAATAAAGACTTATCTCCAGGACTTATTCTCAATAGTGGCTCGATTTCTCTTCCTAGCAATGCACGTTTCTACATTATCGACCTTTACCCTCAAGATTACCAGGTTCACACTGCAGTGCTTACCAATCTTATGAATTATGAGGAGCCTTTAAATATAAAAATAGAAACTACCTGGAAAGCTCAAAACTTAAACGCAAAAAAAGGGGGACTATAATCCTTCTTCTACGATTTTTTTGGCCATATCTTGAAATAACTGAGGGGTTTCCTCATAGGTATCGCGAACTTCTACATCACGGACAGCATCCGGCATAGCAAGTAATTTTTCTACCCACACCTGACGCTTTTTTGCTTCTTCAAGGGCAGCCGCATGGTTTTGCAGCTGCTTCAACAAGCATAATTCCGCTGAAAGTTCTTTCATTTTTTTCTCTGTCATACTTAGTTATCTAAATTAACAGGGATTTTTTATACAAATGGAACTTTAAAGAACTATTTAGAAACTCGTGACTCATAACTTCCATTACGCGTATCGACTTTAACGACTTCTCCCTCTTCAATAAAAATCGGGACCATAATCTTCGCTCCTGTATTTGTAACAGCAGGCTTAAGCACCCGTCCGGAAGCTGTATCCCCACGGACCCCTGGGGCTGTCTCTGTGATGGAAAGTTCCATAAAGATCGGAGGTTCTACGGAAATAACCTCACCGTTATATAAAATTAAAGTATAGATTGTATCCTCTAGCAGCCAATTTTTGACGTTTTCCAATTTGTCCCAAAAGATGGTTTCCTGCTCGAAAGATTCATCATCCATGAAGGTTGCCCCTTCCTGATCCGTATAAAGAAGACGCATGCTCGTTTCCCGAACATCTGCAGTTTCTATAGATTCCCCAGATTTAAATGTTCTTTCAATCACACGTCCTGTCAGGAAGTTTTTCACTTTAATTCTATTAAATGCTTGTCCTTTCCCTGGCTTTACAAACTCATTTTGTAAAATAAGATAGGGTTGACCATCGATTTCTACTCTTAATCCTACACGGAATTCACTAGTGCTTACACGGACCATAAAGTTCTTTATTTCCTAAGTTTTTCCTAAGAATGTTATCTCTGTGTTTCTCCTTTGTCCAGAAGAATGTCTCCTATCGAGATTTGGGAATTCTAATCTTTTCTTGAGTTATGCTATAGAATACCTTTATAGGTTTTCATCATTTTCAAGGAGAAATAGTGACACAAAGTTCTATTAGCGAAATGCAAATCGCTCAAGAAACTCTCGAGCGCTACTCAGGATCTGAGGTTTCTGCTTTCTGCCAGTACTTGCTGCTAACAAATTTTTCCTACTACATCCAAACCTTCGCAGAAATCCACCAAGTCCCCATTTCAGAAGGCTCGATGTTTTCTGCTGCCCATGCTCCTCAAGTAAATACCTCTATTCTTAACTTTAAATTAGGCTCTCCAGGAGCTGCACTTACTGTTGATCTCTGCTCTTTCCTCCCAGAAGTCAAGGCTGCCCTTATGTTAGGAATGTGTGGAGGGTTACGTTCCCATTATCAAGTTGGGGATTACTTTGTTCCTATTGCTAGCATTCGAGGGGAAGGGACATCAGATGCATACTTTGCTCCAGAAGTTCCCGCTCTAGCCAACTTCATGGTGCAAAGGACAACCACAGAAGTTCTCGAAAGAAATAAAGCAAATTTTCATATTGGGATTTCCCACACGACAAACATCCGCTTTTGGGAATTTAACAAAGAATTTCGAAAAAAGCTGTATGAAGCAAAAGTCCAATCTGCAGAAATGGAGTGTGCGACGCTTTTCTCTGCAGGCTATCGCAGAAACCTCCCAATTGGAGCGCTTTTACTGATTTCAGACCTTCCTTTAAGGAAAGAGGGGATAAAAACGAAAGCCAGCAGCAATTTTGTTTTGAAAACCTATACTAAGGACCACATCCTTACTGGGCTTCAGGTGATTGCAGAACTCGAAAAGGCTCCTAAAAATCGCTCTAAACACCATAGAGACCTCCCCCATATGGAGCTAGGAGAGGCAGATGACACCATGGCGAAAGGCTCTGCAACTTCTGATGCAGATTATTGAGAAAGGATTCTTTGTAAGATCAATTCTGTGGTAAACCCACATGCTTCAGCAGCATCCTCTGGAGCAGCAGAAACCCCAAATTGATCCATAGCAATGGCAATCCCAGAAGAGCCAATATACTTATACCAGCCTAACGCAGAACCAGCTTCTATAGACACCCGGATGCCTAAGTCTCCCCCGAGGATTTTTTCCTTATACGCGGCATCTTGTTCTTCAAAGATCTCCCAACAAGGGAAAGAAATCACACGCACATGCTTATCTAAAAGCTCTAACTCCTTCATTACAGAAAGTGCTAAAGAAACTTCAGATCCTGTTGCAAACAAGGTATAATCAGGTGTTCCCTCTGTATCTTTTAAAATATATGCTCCTCTCCCTACGCCCTCTTTAAAATGACGATCTGTATAGGACAACGTCGGGAGATTCTGACGCGACAACACAATCGCTGTTGGCCCCTGAAACCGCAATGCTGCTTGCCAAGCTCCTTTAACTTCATTAGCATCTGCAGGACGAATTACCTGCAGTCCAGGGATGGCTCGTAAAGACATTAGCTGTTCGATGGGCTGATGTGTGGGTCCATCCTCACCTAAGAAAATAGAATCATGAGTGAGATGATAGATCACAGGGAGTTTCGACAATGCTGCTAAACGAATTGCATTACGCATATAATCAGAAAAAACAAGGAAGGTACCGCCAAAAGGAGTGAAAACTTTATGATAGGCAAAGCCATTCATAATTGCTCCCATTCCAAACTCGCGCACACCATATTTAATATTTCTTCCTGTGAAATCATGACTTTGAATCACTCCAGCATCCCGGATCCAAGTGCCATCAGAACTAGACAGATCTGCTGATCCACCGATTATATAGGGTAAATATTGAGCTAAAAATTGAATAATTTTGTTGGAAGCTGCCCTTCCAGAAATGTATTCTGGCATGCTTATGCTTCGCAATAAATCTTCTATATCACTAGAGGACTTATGAGTTGTTAACGCAAGAAAATCCTCATGTAATTGAGGAAACTGCTTAGACCAGACACGAAAATCATCTAGCCATTTTTCCTGGGCTTTTTTCTCTTCATGACCTTTTTGAGAAAAAAAGGCCTTTACTGCAGGAGGAACATAAAACTTCTCTTCGGAGAGGCACCAAAACTGTTTTGTTTGTGCCACACCTTCAGCACCTAAAGGAGAGCCATGAGCCGCGGAACTCCCTTCTTTTGGAGAGCCGTGTCCTATAATTGTGTGGGCAATGATCAATACAGGGCGCTCTTGATTGCATTGAATTTCTGAAAAGACCTCATGCATTTGGGGAAAGTCATACCCATCGATTTCTTTCACTTCCCAGTTGTATGCTTCAAAACGCTTTCTTGTATCTTCAACACTAACTTCTCGTAAATTGCCATCTAAAACGACATCATTATAATCATAGATTACCACAAGGTTATCCAAGCATAAAGAGCCGGCCAAACTACAAGCCTCATGGCTCACGCCCTCCATCATGCAGCCATCCCCAGCTAAACAGTACACCTTACTATTAAAAATTTCATGCTCAGGACGATTAAACCTAGCGGCCAACATTTTTCCCGCTAAAGCCATGCCCACAGCATTTCCCACTCCCTGACCTAAAGGGCCTGTTGTCGCTTCAACGCCTTCTGTTTCACGATATTCTGGATGGCCAGGAGTTCGAGAATGCAACTGTCGAAACTGTTGTATCTCCTCTAAAGAAACATTAAACCCTGAAAGATGCAAACATGCATACAACATTGCGGAACCATGTCCAGCAGAAAGAACAAAGCGGTCCCTATTTATCCATTGAGGATCTCGAGGATTGTGTCTCAAAACATAGCTATACAAATATGCTGCGAGCTCAGCACATCCTAATGGCAACCCTGGATGACCAGAAGCAGCTTTCTGAATCGCTTCTATACTGAGCTGCTTAATGGCTCCTGCAATTTTTTCTAAAAGTTCTAAGTTACACTCTTTAGCGAACATGCCCTTAGCCTTACATCTACGTAATAAAGATTGGCGATCATATGGTATCCTCAACCAAAAAGCAAGCAACTCTTATCTCAGAAAATCTAGAATATCCCCAAGAGAAAGGAGGGTGTCCTTCATACTGAAACAAATTAGGAATAGAGACGAAAAAAAAGCGTTGTCCTATAATACATAGTCATCAAAAAATCTATTACACCTGCTGACTTTTCTCATGCTAAGCAATCTTCTTCGTTCCAAGTTTTTGAATTTTTATGCAAACCGGCACCATAAGATCATCCCTTCCTCTCCGGTGTTCCCTCACCAAGACCCTTCGATTCTCTTTACCAATGCCGGCATGAATCAATTCAAAAATATTTTTCTTAACAAGGAAACGGTGAGTTATTCTCGAGCAACGACTTCACAAAAATGTATCCGTGCTGGAGGAAAGCATAATGATTTAGAAAATGTAGGTCATACTTCTCGGCATTTGACCTTCTTTGAAATGTTAGGGAACTTTTCCTTTGGGGACTATTTCAAAGCAGATGCGACTACCTTTGCATGGGAAGCCTCTCTTTCTGTTTTTAACTTTGCTCCTGAGTTTATTTATGCCACAGTACATGAAAAAGATGATGAAGCTTTTGCCCTTTGGGAGCGTTACCTCCCCACAGAACGCATTTTTCGGCTAACGGACAAGGATAACTTTTGGAGCATGGCAGATACTGGTCCTTGTGGGTACTGCTCCGAACTTCTTTTTGATCGGGGGCCTAAGTTTGGCTCTGCTAGTTCTCCTCTTGAGGACATAGAAGGAGAACGTTTTCTAGAATATTGGAATCTGGTCTTCATGGAGTTTAACCGTACAGCTGAAGGAGACCTTTTGTCCTTACCAAATAAGCATGTTGATACCGGAGCTGGGCTGGAGAGGTTAATTTCATTAATCTCTGGGACAAACACTGTATTTGAAGCAGATGTTTTGCGCATGCTGATAGGGAAAATCGAACAGTTAAGTGGGAAAACCTACTGTCCAGACTCTCCCCACGGAGCTGCTTTCCGAGTTATTGCAGATCATATTCGCTCGTTATCTTTCGCGATTGCGGATGGGCTACTTCCAGGAAATACAGAACGCGGATACGTTTTAAGGAAAATTTTAAGAAGGGCAGTAAACTATGGCCGACGCCTAGGGTTTCAGCAGCCTTTCTTAGCAGAGATTGTCCCCTCTTTAGCAGATGCAATGGGAGAAGCCTATCCAGAGCTACGTCTTTCCTTAACACAAATTCAAGAGGTACTCTCTAATGAAGAGGAGTGTTTCCTGAAAACTCTACATCGAGGGGGGAACCTTTTACAACAAGTGTTAAAAGCTTCTTCCTCTTCCTCTGTAATCTCTGGGGAAGATGCATTTAAATTAAAAGACACCTACGGCCTTCCTATAGATGAAATTTTTCTACTAGCGAAAGATTACAATTTTCAAGTGGACATGGAAACCTTTGCTCTCCTTGAACAAGAAGCTAAAGAACGCTCTAGAAAACACTCCGTAAAAACCCAAGAAGAGGTCAAAGTCGTTTACGAGCAGCTCCCTGAGCTTTCTGTGGAATTTATCGGTTATGATACGCTCTCTTGCGATACTTTTATTGAAGCGATTATTTCTCAAGACCAGATCGTCTCTTCCCTTCAAGAAGGAGAGGAAGGGATCTTAATATTAAAAACTACACCTTTCTATGCAGAAAAAGGCGGCCAGGTAGGAGATTCTGGCGAGATCTTTTCTCAGGAAGGATCTTTTATTGTTTCCCATACGACAACCCCCCAGGCTGGATTTATTGCCCATCATGGAAAAATGTCTCAAGGGAAGCTTTCACAGGCTGAGGCAGTGACTACACAAGTCAATTGTATCCGCAGAAAAAAAATCGCCAATAACCATACAGGGTGTCACCTATTACACCATGCCTTAGCTTCTGTATTGGGAAATCATATCCGCCAAGCGGGCTCTTATGTTGATGAAACAAAAATCCGCTTAGACTTTACCTATCCTAAAGCAATCGCTCCTGAAGATCTTGCTTCTATTGAGTCTTTAGTAAACGATCTTATCCGAGAAAACCATCCCGTACTTACACGAGAAACTCTGTATTCGGATGTTATGAACTCTAAAGAAATTAAGCAGTTCTTTGGGGATAAATATGGCGATACTGTCCGGGTAGTTTCTGCTGGAGTTTCTCACGAGCTATGTGGAGGAACGCATGCGCAAGCTACGGGAGATCTTGGCTATTTCCGCATAGTGAAAGAACATGCGATCGCTACGGGAATTCGTAGGATTGAAGCTATTACAGGAGAGGAGGCAGAAGCTGCTAGCCGCCAAGAAAGAAAGCTTTTGGATGAGGCTGCGCTACTGCTACAAGCACCTAAAGACCAGTTGCTTGCGAAACTCACGCACGCTCTTGAGCAAAGAAAAAAACAAGATAAGGTCATCTCTGATTTAGAGAATAAGTTAATCAGTGCTCAGTTAGATGAACTTATAAATCAGCGCCACTCCTCACACGAGATTTCTTACTTAGTCTATCATTTAGCAGAAAAAGAAGGCCACCACCTACAACAATATGCTAACTGCTTTCATCAAAAGCTCCCACAGCGAAGTATTTCCCTGTGGATCACTAAGAAAAATAGGAAATATATTGTTTTATCTCGAATTTCAGAGGATCTTGCTGCACAAGGGTTCCAGGCTCAAGAACTCTTAAAAGCCATACTAGCTCCTTATGGCGGACGCTGGGGAGGAGCGAAGCTTTCTGCTCAGGGAAGTGCTTCCTCTCTTCCAGCAACAGAAGAACTATATCAAACGTTATGGCAATGGATTTCAACCCAATTAACTTAGAGCTTTCTTTTACCCAAAGGTTGTATCAACATACCGCCCCCCTTCTGATTGAAAATGTACGTCCAGGGGCATTAGCGTTTTTGGCAGCAAAGATGTTTCATGATACAGCGCAACCTATTATCATGATTACCACCCCTGCGCGCCTTGATGATCTGTTTGAAAACCTCTCGACGTTTTTGCCTACTCTCCCTGTTGAGTTTCCTTCATCAGAGATAGATCTTTCTCCTAAGTTGGTAAATATTGATGCTGTAGGGAAACGTGATTATCTTCTCTATACGATTCATAAAAACACTGCGCCTCTAGTATGTGTGACTACTTTAAAAGCTCTTCTTGAGAAGACTCTCTCCCCCAAGGAAAGCGCAAAGCGACATTTGGAGCTTCATGTTGGTGATACCTTAGATCCTGAAACTACAGTAGAGCTGTGTAAAGATCTCGGCTATACACAGGTAACAGTAGCAAGAGAAAAAGGGGAGTTTGCTCATCGTGGGGGGATCGTAGATATCTTTCCCTTATCTGCAACGGAGCCTTTTCGTATAGAATTCTGGGGAGAGAAAATTCTCTCCTTACGAGCCTATAATCCCTCGGATCAATTATCCATAGAGAAGGTTTCTCAGATCTTGATCTCTCCCGTAGAGAAAATCTCCTCTTCAGGGACGCTCTCCCATACACTTTTGGACTTTTTTTCTACACCACCGTTATGCCTTTTTGATGATCTGGAAACTCTAGAGAACGACTTTGCTGAAATCTCCGGAACGTTAGCGTCTTTCCCTGAGCGCTTTCTTTCCCTTGAGGGGTTTTTTCAAAGGATCTCTAACAACAAGTCTATGTTTTTCTCTGAGGCATATTTCCCTAATGTGCAAATCAAAAAAAACGATGCTGTAACAATCCAAGTATTTAACCATGCTCTTGATGTTCAAAGAGTTTCTCTTCCCTTGCTCTATCCTAACGAAATCTTAGAACACAATGAAAACCCCCTACTAAGCTTCCTACAGCGTCTTCAAGAGCTCCTCCCGGAGCAAAACGCTTCTCTGAAACTTGCTCTCTACAGCACAAAGACAAAGTCCTTAAAGGAAGCTCGCACCTTAGCTCAACAATTTCACAAAACACACGTATCTATTTATGAAAACTCGGGGAATCTCTCGTCGAGTTTCGCCCTAGTTCAGGAAGGCTTTGTAGCAATTTCCCTATCGGAATTTGCCTCAACAAAAATCTTAAGGCGTCAAAAACAACGAAATTACTTTTCAGTAACGACAGCGGAAGAGGTCTATGTTCCAGTTCCTGGGGAAACAGTTGTGCATCTTCATAATGGGATTGGGAAGTTTGTCGGGGTGGAGAAAAAACCTAACCATCTCAACATCGAAACAGATTACCTCGTAATAGAATACGCAGACCATGCCAAGCTCTATGTCCCTTCAGACCAGGCCTACCTTATCTCTCGCTATGTAGGGGCTTCTGACACCCCTCCAGAGTTTCATAATCTTAATGGTTCCAAGTGGAAACGTTCTCGAGAACTTACGGAAAAATCTTTAGTTGCCTATGCGGAAAAGCTTCTTCAGCTTGAAGCACAGCGCAGCACAACTCCGGCATTTGTACATCCTCCACATGGGGAAGAAGTTATCAAGTTTGCAGAGACCTTTCCCTATGAGGAAACTCCTGATCAGCTCAAAGCTATAGAGCAGATCTATGAAGATATGATGTCTGAAAAGCTTATGGACAGACTCATTTGTGGAGATGCAGGGTTTGGGAAAACTGAGGTTATCATGAGAGCTGCAGTAAAAGCTGTTTGTGATGGCCACCGTCAAGTGATTGTTATGGTTCCCACGACAATTTTAGCACACCAGCATTATGAAACCTTTAAGCAAAGGATGGCAGGGCTCCCAATAAACATTGCAGTAATTTCAAGGTTTTCACAAACCAAAGAGCAGAAAGTCATCTTCCAAAAAGTTGCTGAAGGGGGAATCGATATTTTAATTGGAACCCACAAGCTTATTAATAAACACCTAGAATTTCATCATCCTGGGTTGCTCATCATCGATGAGGAACAGCGCTTTGGAGTAAAAATTAAAGAGAGTCTAAAAGAGCGGTATCCAAATATCGACTGCTTAACAGTCTCTGCTACCCCTATCCCTAGGACGCTATACATGTCCCTAACTGGTGCTAGAGATCTTTCTATCATCACCATGCCCCCGTTGGATCGTCTTCCTGTAAGCACTTTCCTTATGGAACATAATGACGAAACTCTATCTGCTGCATTACGCCATGAGCTCCTTCGCGGGGGGCAAGCCTATGTGATTCATAATCGGATAGAAAGTCTATTTCGCTTAGCGGAGAACATCCGTACACTTATTCCTGAAGCCAGAATTGGAGTCGCTCATGGACAGATGACCTCGGAAGAGCTAGCTAAGATTTTTCACAAATTTAAGACCCAACAGACCAATATTTTGATCGCCACGGCAATCATAGAAAATGGTATTGACATTCCTAATGCCAATACTATCTTGATCGACCATGCAGATAAATTTGGCATGGCAGATTTATATCAAATGAAAGGCCGCGTAGGCCGCTGGAATAAAAAGGCATATTGTTATTTTCTTGTCCCTCATCTAGATCGGCTGTCTGGTCCTGCTGCAAAGCGCTTAGCAGCACTCAACAAGCAAGAATATGGCGGGGGAATGAAAATTGCCCTCCATGATCTAGAGATCCGTGGAGCTGGAAATATCTTAGGAACAGATCAATCTGGGCATATCAGCGCTATAGGCTTTAACTTATACTGCAAGCTGCTAAAGAAAACGATCGCAGCATTAAAAACACATTCCAGCCCTTCTCTTCTTCAAGATACGATAAAAATTGAATTCCCCTATAACTCTCGCATTCCTGATTCCTATATAGATTCAGCATCCTTACGAATCGAGTTCTATCAAAAAGTAGGAAATGCAGAAAATATAGAAGCTTTAGAAGCCATAAAACAAGAACTTCTTGATCGCTTTGGGCCTCTACCTCAAGAGGTCTCCTGGCTACTAGCCCTTGCACAGGTGCGGCTCTTTGCGCTACAACACAACATCTCCAGCATTAAGGGAACAAGAAACTCTTTATCTATACAGCAAACCCATGGAAAGAATGAGCTCATAAAACAAACTCTCCCTTATGCGCTTTCTCCTACCCCAGAACTATTAATAAAAGAAGTCTGTGAATCTATAGAAAAAGCTTTTCCTTTAAACACATTTAAACAATAAAGGCTTCATGTCATTTGCAGATCTCTTACAACGCCAAGCTCCCCATCGCCCTCCAGTATGGTTCCTACGCCAAGTAGGAAGATACATGCCCCAATACCACGAGCTTAAAGGTTCTCAACCCCTAAAGAGTTTTTTCCATAATCCTGAAGCAATTATAGAAGCGACCCTTTTAGGCCCTGAGCTCTTACATGTAGACGCAGCTATTCTCTTTGCAGACATCCTCTCTATCTTGGATGGCTTTTGCCTTTCTTATGATTTTTCCCCAGGCCCTAAAATCGAATTCTCTCCAACACAACCCTTGTTCTTTACCCCAGAGCCAGAGGAAACCTTCCGCTACCTAACCGAGGCAATCTCTACGTTAACCTCAAGACTCTCCGTCCCCTTATTAGGGTTTGCTGCTTCTCCATTTACCTTAGCAAGTTATCTCCTAGATGGCGGTGCTTCTAAAGATTTCTCCAAAACCATGGCTTTTCTCTACCGCTATCCAGAAAAATTTCAAGAGCTCCTTGATACACTTATCAATAGTACGGCAATTTACTTAGAACTCCAAGTCCGTGCTGGCGCTTCTGCAGTGCAGCTTTTTGAAAGCTCAAGCCTCCGTCTCCCTTCGGCTCTGTTCTCTCAATACGTTACAGAACCTAATAAAGCCCTCATTGCCAAGCTAAAAGAAAAACAGATCCCTGTGAGTTTATTCTGTCGCTGCTTTGAAGAGAATTTTTCAAAGCTCTTAGATACTCAAGCAGACACCCTCCATCCTGATTACCATATAGACCTTGCCCGCTTTGCGAAAGTTGCCCCTAAAGGGCTCTCTTTCCAAGGAAACTTTGATCCTGCGTTGTTTCTCCTTCCTGAACCCTTGCTAGATACCTACCTAGAGACCTTTCTAGAATCACTACGCTTTCTTCCAAACTACATCTTTAACTCTGGACATGGCATTCTTCCGGAAACACCCTTAGAAAATGTCCAACACGTTATCGCCTATGTTCAACATCGATTTTAAATTCCTAGAAGGACTTCATCAACCCGCACCAAGATATACAAGCTACCCTACAGCTTTAGAATGGGAGCCTTCTGATGAAGCCCCTGCACGCGTTGCTCTGCAAAGAATAAAAAATTCTCCCCAACCTTTGTCTTTGTATTTCCACATTCCCTTTTGCCAATCGATGTGTCTGTATTGTGGATGTACTGTGATTCTCAACCGCAGAGAAGAGATTGTTGAGGACTACATCAATACGCTCCTCCAAGAAATCTCTCTTATCTCGCAGGAATTAGGAATGAAGTTCCCCGTTTCTCGAATCCATTTTGGAGGAGGCACTCCTAGCCGTCTTTCTCGGTATATGTTCGAGAAGCTCTTTCATCAACTCCACAAATGCTTTGATCTCTCCCAAACAGAAGAGATCGCGATAGAGATAGACCCACGTTCTTTAAGGAACGATATGGAGAAGGCGGAGTTTTTCCAAAATCTTGGGTTTAATCGTGTAAGCTTGGGAGTACAAGATACCCAAGCTGCCGTACAAGAAGCCGTAAAGCGACGGCAGACCCATGAGGAGTCACGACGTGTGTATGAGAAGTTTAAAGAGCTGGGCTTTACTAGCATCAACATTGATCTAATCTACGGCTTGCCAAAGCAAACCCGTCACACCTTTGCGCAAACTATCCAAGACATCCTCGCAATGCGCCCGGATCGTCTGGCATTATTTTCTTATGCTGCAGTCCCTTGGATCAAACCGCACCAAAAAGCAATCAAAGCTACAGATCTTCCCTCTATGGAAGAAAAATTTGCGATATACTCACAATCCCGACATAGCTTAATCAAGGCAGGCTACCAAGCTATTGGGATGGATCATTTTTCTCTTCCCGAAGATCCCTTAACAGTAGCGTTTCATAACAAAACATTAATTCGTAATTTTCAAGGGTATTCCCTGCCTCCCGAAGAAGACCTTATCGGACTAGGAATCTCTGCAACAAGTTTTATTCGTGGAATATACCTGCAAAATACGAAAGCTCTCGATATCTATCAGGAGAAGATCCTTTCACATTCTCTAGCGACAGAAAAAAGCAAAGAGCTCTCCAAGGATGACCTGATTCGAAAATGGGTCATCCATAAGCTTATGTGTACCTTTGTTATAGAAAAAGAAGAGTTTTTCTCTCTTTTTGGTCATAGCTTTGATGAATATTTTTCTGATAGCCAAGAGAGGCTTCTAAGTATGGAACGGACAGGGTTAATCCAAAATAGCTCGTCATTTCTTACTGTCACTCCCTTAGGGGAGCTTTTCGTTAGGGTGATCGCTACCGCATTTGACCACTATTTCTTAAAGAAAGTATCTTCACCGCGATTTTCAGCATCAATATGAAAAACATTATTGTTATAGGATCGGGAATCTCAGGACTTTCCTCTGCATGGTGGCTGCAGAAAAAGTTCCCCTCTGCCCATATTCTTATCCTTGAAAAAGCGCCTTCTCCTGGAGGGCTTTTACACACCAAAAAATGCGAAGAATTTCTCTTTGACTTAGGTCCTAAAGGATTTCTTACCCGAGGAGAAGGGTTATTCACCTTAAAGTTAATCGATGAGCTAGGCCTTAATGAAGCACTCATCTTTAGCGACAAAACTGCCAAGAACCGCTACATTCACTATAAAGGGAAAACAAAGAAAATCTCTCTATGGTCGTTGCTGCAAGAAGGTCTCCTGACAGCCTTAATGAAAGATTTTTTCGCCCCTCGCAACCCTAATGATAGCTCTGTGGAGGCCTTCTTACAACGCCACAGCTCGCAAAATCTTACAAAACATATTTTAAATCCAATAATTACTGCGATACGTGCAGGGAAAAGCCCCCATCTCTCCACATACATGGCCTTCCCCTCCTTAGCAAAACGCGAAGCAGAAACAGGCTCTCTCTTAAAAAGTGCCCTTAAAGAAATGCTCTTTCCTTCTCATGCTAAAGGGACATACTCCCTAGCAACTCTAAAACCTTCCTTGCATCTCCTTATTGAGACTCTTATAAAAAAACTCTCTGCAACATGGAGGTTTTCTTCTCCAGTAATACAAATCCACGCCTCTTCGGATCAAGTGCAGATCACAACTCCTTCGGAAACACTCTCCGCAGATCTTGCTATCTATACCGGCCCTTTGCATCTCCTTCCCTCCCTAACGGATCTTCCTAGCATACACAGAATGACAGAAAAACTCACTCCCTGGCACTTCTCTAGCACAGCATTAGGATGGCGCTCTGCGAACTTCTCTCTTCCCAAAGGGTATGGTATGCTCTTTGCTGAAGTCCCCCCTCTCTTGGGGATAGTATGGAACTCACAAATTTTCCCCCAGCGCGCTCCAGGAACAACCTCTCTTTCTCTGCTCCTCGAGGGATACTGGCATGAGGAAGATGCCTATGCTTGTTCTATTGCGACAATTTCTGAATACCTAGGGATCTTTCAAAAACCTGATGCCTTTGCATTATTTTCTCCCTCAGATGGCGTCCCCCAACATAATGTAGGATTCTTTAAAGCCAAACAGCAGATCTTGCCTTCTCTGCCGAAAACTCTCAAGCTTGCAGGTCAAAACATCGCTGGTCCTGGGTTGAACCGTTGCATCGCCTCAGCGTTTAAAACTGTATCCTCTCTTTAAAGGTGAGGCCCCGAAGATAGTGCCTCTGTAATTGCTAATGCTCCCTGAAGAGAGCGCGTTAGCAACAATGTTTTTTCAATATGCTGAAGTAAGTGATGGGCAAGGCGAGTCTTTTCATTAAGGATAGCATACCCATGCGCTAAGCCCTGCACCCACCTGCGCTCTATAGAATTCCTGTAAGTTTCCTTCCCTAAAAGCTGCAAATACGGATGATGATGCACATACCAATCCTCTTTTACCTCTTCCAACATCTCCACAGCCCGAATAGGATCCCCTAAGGAAAAATACGCATCTGCAAGACTGCATTTTATATCGTAATACATGTACACCCAAGCTTCAGCGTCTTCCCCAAATAAGGAAATTTTAGGGAACTCTGCCAGAGCTTTCACAAACCATGCGGCCCTTAAAAATAATGAAGGCTCTCCACAGCCCAACAGGTAGTAAGCAAGCGTAAGCAAAGAAGAATGCGGGAAAAGTTCTGGGAACAAAGAAAGATGCTGAAGAGCCTCTTCTCGACCTTCGAAATACTCCTTAAGAGGATAGGCAAGTAAATATAGACGATCTCCACAAGGACGTAAAGGAAGATTATGACAATAGCGGGAATCTTTTTTATCGTCGTTTTTAGTTAAAACCCATACTAACCGTAAGGCAGACTGTAGTGCAGAGCTCTCCTCAGAAAACAACATGGGGAGCAAAGAAATAGCTTCCTGATCCTCATTATATAATGCCCTATAGCATAGGGTAAGCACGTGTGGTTCTCCTGGAGCTGCTAGGTTTCTCTGAGAAGAGGTTTTTGCAAGCTTGTGTTTCCAGAATTCCAAAGCTGTACATTCCTTAAGATCCGGACAAATCTGTTGTACCTGAGTTAGAAATGCCACTTCCATCATATTGAGGACTTCCTGGGCGAGCTCAAAAACAGGGCCTTTAGAAAGAAAAGAGAGGGACTTCATCATAAAGTAAATGCAGCGACTATAGATGTCCGACACAGAAGGACATGGAGAAATTTTGGAAACACAAGACTCTAGAGCTCCCCCTCTCTCTGAAGAGAAAGCTTCGAGAAACCTCTGCGTCTTAAAAGAAAAATTCGATGACTGCAGCATCTTAGCGCATTCCTCTTTTTTCCCTTGCGCCATGAATGTAAGAAACAGACCGATCCCAGCTTCTTCACGATCCCATCCCTTATATGCCCTTAAGAAATACTCCTCTGCCTGAGAATAGTTCTTTTGCGAACAAGAGATGCACCCCAAATACTCATAAATTTTAGCTAACGTCACCCCACAGCGAATCGCAGAAGAAAGAGCCCCAGAGAAGATATTGAAAGCCTGAGAGTGCTTTCCAAGAGCATACAAATACGCTCCTAGAAAATACTGATATTCAGGGAAAGCCTCATGATCTGCATCAAAAATAGCTTCCCCAAACCGCAGCAGGCGCTCCATTGCGGGGAAATGTTTATGCTGTAGGTAGATCTCTAATAGAAAAAAATAACCATGATAGAGGACTCTCGACTGTAGGTGCTTTCCGCCATCTATAAGCACCTCTAACTCCTGAATAGTTTTTTGAGGATCTACAGGGAAGCGACGTATCGCATGAGAAAGAAGGACAGAATCAACCTCGTCAGAACGGGAGACTTCTCCCTGTGCGATGCGCTCTACTAACATATCGATTGCCTCTGTATGAGCAATTTCCGTAAGGTAATACGAAGGTATCAGAGATTCATACATCTCTGGATTTTCTGCCAAAAGGATCTGCAATGCTAGTAGGGTCTTTTTCAAAAAGCACGTTTCAATAGCAGCGACTTCCTCATGAGGGCAGCACTCACCTTTTTCTATCGCCTGCAATAATGCCACAGCTTGATCATAGGCTTCTCTGTAAAGTCCGCGCTCTTTAGCTAAAAGCACACTTTGCTTACGCTCTTCATAACTACTATGCAGAGTCATTTTATAAAGGTCCATAAGCAGGCGATACTGTAGAGAATCTCCCACATTTAAGGAGGAGAATTGCTCAATAAAATGTTGTAAAGGCATGTTTTCAGGATTTAGGCTCTGCCAAAGAATCCGCAGTTCGTTTTTCACTGCATTAGGTAAAGGGAAAGAAAGCAGCTGCTGTAGTATCTCCTTGCTCTTGTCTATACGTTTTTCTCGAAGGCATTTATAAATATACTGCTTTACTAACACTCCCACAGTCTGCCAATCCCGAGCAGATAACTTCGCACGATCCTGAAAAATACGATGCACAAACTCTTGCAATAATGATTCACAATCCCCCTGAGACTCTAGTGCAGCATGTACATCACTACAACACGCCCCAAAAGTTTTGTTATGCTCAGCAGGAGATGTATACATCTGAAATGGAAGGAAAAAACACAAAATCACCATCCTTTGAGCAATGTGTGTTATTCTCTTCATAATTCTACTCTACTATTTTTATCAGCACAGAGCGCTATTCTCTTGTCTACAGTGCCTCTGTGCTGTAAAAACAACTATACGGAACCATCACCCTGATTACAAAAGCAATGTTTCTTAAAGGGATTTTTTCGGCATAACTTGATTCCTACACTACATCAAACCATGTTTTCATGAAAAAAATCCAAGAACTTGAAATGAGAAGTCATCTATTTTCGTTCTAAAAAATTTCACGTTTTTCTATGGATTAACACATTGAAAAACAAAGAAATGCGAAGCTTATACAAAAGACTTTAAAGGTTCTCTGCTCTACGTGACATCAAAAAAAATGTTGCATGAATTTGAACAAACAAACTAATTAAAAAATAAAACGAGTAAAAATAGTTTAAAAACAGAAACTAGAGGACGCTTTTCATGGCGCTAAAAGATACGGCAAAAATTATGAAAGACTTGTTGGAAAGTATCCAACATGACTTAATGAAAGCAGACAAAGGAAACAAAGCCGCAGCACAAAGAGTTCGCACAGACTCCATAAAGCTAGAAAAAATTGCTAAAGTCTATCGCAAAGAATCTATCAAAGCGGAAAAATCTGGCCTGATGAAACGCAAACCTGCAGCAAAGCCAGTAAGAGCAAAAAAAGCTGCTCCTAAAAAAGCATGTAAAGCTGCAGCAGCAAAAGTGAAAAAAGCTCCCCCTAAAAAAGTAGCTAATAAAAGTGTCAGAGTCCCAGCGAAAGTAAAAAAAGTTTCTAAGTCCCGCTCTAGAAAATAGCTTTTTTCTCCCGTCTGTTGTTTTTAGAGGATAGTCCATTTTTGTTATTATCCTCTTTTTTTTTGTCTTTCTTATTTTCCAAAATACAGATCTTTCTGTACTCAGCATGGGATTTTGTATACTATGCTCCTTGCAATCTATATGCTACAGTACATACATGAAAGACTGCCGTCATCTCTCTTTTTGTGGAGGATGTTCTTCTCCCCAAACAGCCTATTCTACCTTTTTAAAAGCTAAAGAACTCCTCCTTCAAGAGTTATTCTCCTCTCTCATTTCAGAAATCCGACCTGTCATTCCCTGCACTCCAATATTGCGAGGAAGAAACAAAATGGAGTTCTCCTTTTTCCAATCGAGAGATCAGCAAAAGAGCTTAGGGTTGATGAGCTCCTCAAAACCCCGGCAAGGAATCCAAATTACAGAGTGCCTGCTCACCCAAGAAGATACCATGGAAATCCTCCGACTCACAAGGCTATGGTGGGAAAGGCACGTCTACCTTACCGCATATTTCCCTCCCAAAAATCGCGGCTGCTTGTGTACTTTAACAATACGCTATGGCTATCCTAAAAAAGAAATCATGGTAATCCTAACCACATCAGGAGCCCCTGAATATACCATAAGCCCTGAGGCATTAGAAGACTGGAAACAAACATTGCTAGGTTCTTCTCTCAATATTTCCTCTATTTTCTGGGAAGAAAAACACTCAACCCCAGGGCTTCCCACACAGTACCTTCAAACCTTACTTTATGGGGAACCTTACATTCAACAGACTCTTACTCTCCCTAGCGATGGCAGCTCTGCAACCTTTAACATTCGCCCTAAAAGCTTCTTCCAACCTCAAACCCTTCAAGCTGCACGAATTATCGATACGGTAAAAGAATTCATAAACCCTCAAGGAACCGAAATCCTTTTAGATCTGTATTGTGGTGTAGGGACTCTAGGCATTATGCTCGCTCCATATGTCCAGAAGGTAATTGGCGTAGAAAATGTCCCTGAGGCGATACTTTCTGCAAGAGAAAATATCCTTATCAACCATCAAGAAAATCGCATGGAGGTGTTTCTAGAAGATACCAAAACATTTTGTAAAAAGCTTCCATACACCTGCCCCCCTGATATTATCATTGTAGACCCTCCCCGCTGTGGGCTACAAAACAAAGCGCTAAAACATATTTTAAAGATTGGTGCGCCAAAGCTTGTGTATATTTCCTGCAATCCCCGCACGCAGTTTCAGGAATGTTTTCAACTTATTCACGCAGGCTATAGCATAAAAGCTATGCAACCTATAGATCAGTTCCCACATTCCCCTCATTTAGAAAATATTCTTTTATTAGAAAGATCCTCTTTCCTCTAGGAAAAGCGTTGAACCTGGCCCTCCTCTTATGCTACCCTCTCTTCTATTAACCGAATTAAGGGTGGTTTCATGCGGTCTTACATTACATGTTTTTTATTTTTGCTGGCGTCTTTACAAGTTTTCGCTGAAGATGACATGGCCCAAGCTAAAAATACCTTTTTACAGCCAGCTGTGATGCTTGCCATTGCGATTTTATTTTTCTATTTTATTCTATGGCGTCCAGAGCAAAAGCGCAGAAAAGCTGCAGAAAAACGTAAAAATGAACTCGCTAAAGGGGACAAAGTTACCGCAATGGGGATTATTGGCGTTATTGATGAAGTTCGTGAGCACACAGTCGTGTTGAACATTGCTTCTGGAAAAATTGAAATCCTCAAAGCAGCAATTTCTGAAATCCTGAAACCAGACGGGACAAGAGCTTAAATCATTCTCTATAATCCCAGAAACCTGGATTGCTTTTTTATAAGCCAAGTTATAATTTAACGTTATGGACTTTTCATTAAGATGGGAATTCTTACTTCATTATGGCTTGGCTCTCTAATGTTACCTTCATTCTTGTTTCCTGCATTGTTTTTTGTCTTATAGGTTTAGTCCTTTCTGGAGTTATTCTCCTCGCTAGAAAATTTTTTATTAAAGAGCATCCTTGCAAGCTCACTATTAACAACAATGACGCCCTATCTAAAACTGTAATTAGCGGGAAATCTCTCTTAGCAACCCTTTCGGATATTGGTATCGCGATCCCCTCTCCTTGCGGAGGAAAAGCAACCTGTAAACAGTGCAAGGTACGTATTGTTAAAAATGCCGATGCCCCCCTAGAAACTGACCGCGGGACCTTTACTAAGCAGCAGCTGCAACAAGGATGGCGTCTTTCCTGTCAAACCAAAGTACAGCATGATCTGGGCCTAGAGATAGAAGAACGTTATTTGCACGCCTCTACATGGGAAGGTACGGTAGTCTCCAATGATAACGTCGCAACATTCATAAAAGAGCTGGTCGTTCGTATAGATCCTAAGACCCCTATCCCATACAAACCTGGAGGCTACTTACAAATTACCGTACCTCCATACAAAACTAACTCTTCTGATTGGAAAGCAACCATGGCTCCTGAATACTATAGCGATTGGGAGCACTTTCACTTATTTGATACCGAGATTGATTATCGTCAGCTTGCTCCAGCGTCTACAAACAAGGCCTATTCATTAGCATCGCATCCTGCGGAGTTTCCCCTGATTAAATTTAATGTAAGAATTGCCACTCCTCCAATTGTTGAGGGCAGACCTCAACCAGAGATTCCTTGGGGTGTATGTTCTTCCTATATTTTCTCTCTAAAACCTGGAGATGTCATTTCAGTTTCAGGCCCTTATGGGGAATCCTTTATGATTGATGACGACCGACCTCTAGTATTTCTGATTGGTGGAGCGGGCTCATCATTTGGAAGAAGTCATATTCTCGATTTATTATTAGAAAAGCATACGAAAAGAGAGATCTCACTATGGTATGGGGCACGTTCTTTAAAAGAAAACATCTACCAAGATGAATATGAACAATTAGAAAAGCAATTTCCGAATTTCCATTATCATCTCGTGCTCTCTAACCCTCTTCCTGAAGATATTGCTGCAGGGTGGGATAAAAATGACCCCATAAAAACAAACTTATTATTTCAAGCATTTGAGCTTGGCATGCTTAAACAATTAGAAAATCCTGAAGACTATTTGTATTATGTATGTGGCCCACCACTGCACAATAGCAGTATTCTTAAACTTCTAGAGAACTATGGAGTAGAACGCTCCTCCATTATCTTAGATGATTTCGGAAGCTAGAAAATAGCCTTATTTTCTAGTTTTTTTTTTATAGACACTCTTTACCTCCAAAGCACTAAAGCACTAAAGCACTAAAGCACTAAAGCACTAAAGCACTAAAGCACTAAAGCACTAAAGCACTAAAGCACTAAAGCACTAAAGCACTAAAGCATAAAATTTAGTTGAGTCGCAGAAAAATATGAAACAAAAAAAAAGAGAACAAAATCGCTTTTGTCCTCTTTTCTTAAACTTAGTCTTATGACCAAGGAATCTTTTATATAAAAAGCTTGGCAACGACTTACTCTCCCATACTCTTGTGTATAGTACCATCAGCGATAAAAGGCTTAACTTCTGAGTTCGGAATGGTATCAGGTGTGTCCCTTTTTCCAATATCACCAAGCTAGATCTTGTAACGTATCTTCACGTATACTAATAGACGCTTAAGAAAGTCTTTAGTACTCTTGCATAAATCGGTATTTCAACAAAAAAGCCTGTTCAGCTTTTTTTATGATAAAAACCAAGTCAATGGACTTATTAGTATTGGTAAGCTAAACACATTACTGTGCGTACACATCCAACCTATCAACCACGTAGTCTACATGGAGTCTCATAGGGATACTTTATCTTAAGGGAGGCTTGGCATTTAGATGCTTTCAATGCTTATCCTTTCCGAACGTAGCTACTCGGCTATGCTTTTGGCAAAACAACCGACACACCATAGGTTCGTCCATTCCGGTCCTCTCGTACTAGGAACAGCTCCTTTCAAGTATCCTGCGCCCACAAAGGATAGAGACCAAACTGTCTCACGACGTTTTGAACCCAGCTCGCGTACCGCTTTAATTGGCGAACAGCCAAACCCTTGGGACCTTCTCCAGCCCCAGGATGCGATGAGCCGACATCGAGGTGCCAAACCGCCACGTCGATATGAACTCTTGGTGGCGATCAGCCTGTTATCCCCGGAGTACCTTTTATCCGTTAAGCGACGGCGATTCCACTTTCCACCGCCGGATCACTAAGCCCGACTTTCGTCTCTGCTTGACTTGTAGGTCTTGCAGTCAACCTATTTTATACCTTTACGCTCTACTCGTGATTGCCAACCACGATGAAATAAGCTTTGGGCTCCTCCGTTACTTTTTAGGAGGATACCGCCCCAGTAAAACTGCCCGTCTGGCAATGTCCATCCTCCAGATTCATGGAGTGATGTTAGATTCTCAATTTGTTAAGACCAGTATTTCAACGGTGACTCCCACTCTCCTGACGAAGAATGTTCTCAGTCTCCTGGCTATGCTACACATAACAAATCAAAAATCAATACCAAAGTACAGTAAAGGTTCACGGGGTCTTTTCGTCCTTTTGCGGGTAAACAGCATCTTCACTGCTACTACAATTTCACCGAGTCTTTCGTTGAGACAGTGCCCAGATCGTTACACCATTCGTGCAGGTCGGAATTTACCCGACAAGGAATTTCGCTACCTTAGCACCGTTATAGTTACGGCGGCCATTCACCAGGGCTTGGGTTCAATGCTTTGTCTTTCGACTGACATATTCCTTTAACCTTTTGGCATTGGGCAGGCGTCACACCATATACTTCCCCTTAAAGGTTTGCATAGTGCTGTGTTTTTGTTAAACAGTCGCCTGGGCCATTTCTCTGCGGCCTCTCAGGGCTCATACTGAAAAAGCAATCACCCCAAAAGGCTCCCCTTATTCCGAAGTTACGGGGATAATTTGCCGAGTTCCTTAACGAAAGTTATCTCGCGCGCCTTAGAATACTCATCTCGCCCACCTGTGTCGGTTTTGGTACGGTCACCATCAACAGCTAGAAATTATTTCTTGAAAGCCTCGCGCCACACTATCAGTTCCTCCGAAGATTTCCCTTAACCACAACCTGACCTTATGTTAGCGGATTTGCCTACCAACCGATCTCATTGTGATACGGACATGTCCAATCGTCCGCGTGCTTAACTTACTCCGTCATTCCATTGCTAAAGTTTTAGGTGGTACAGGAATATTTAACCTGTTACTCCATCGTCTACGCATTCGTGCCTCGACTTAGGGGCCGACTAACCCAGGGAAGACGAGCTTGACCCTGGAAACCTTGGGCTTACGGCGAGGAAGATTTTCACTTCCTTTAACGTTACTTATGCCATGGATCTTCACTAGTATCCGCTCCAACACTCCTTTCGGTATGCCTTCACAGCTGAACACTACGCTCTCCTACCGCGCATATTAAACATATGCACCCGCGATGTCGGTTTTATGCTTAAGCCCCGGATATTATTGGCGCGATGATTCTCGATTGGTGAGCTGTTACGCACTCTTTAAATGATTGCTGCCTCTAAGCCAACATTCCAACTGTCTTAGAATCATCACTTCCTTACTCACTTAGCATAAAATTAGGGACCTTAATCGGCGGTCTGGGCTGTTCCCCTCTCGACAACGAAGCTTAGCCCCCGCTGTCTATCTCCCGAACTCACTTTTGGTATTCGGAGTTTGATTTCCGTTGGTAAGCCGGTAGGCCCCCGCTAGAATTCAGTGCTCTACCCCCAAAAGCTTAATATTCGAGGCTAACCCTATAGTTATTTCGGAGAGAACAAGATATCTCCAAGTTTGATTGGCCTTTCACCCCTATTCACAACTCATCCAAACCTTTTTCAACAGGTACTAGTTCGGTCCTCCACAAAGTCTTACCAATGCTTCAACCTGGTCATAAATAGATCACTTGGTTTCGTGTCTAAATCAAACGACTAAACGCTCTTTTAAAACTCGCTTTCGCTTCGGCTCCGGAATGTAAATCCCTTAACCTCGCCGTTTAACTTAACTCCCTGGCTCATCATGCAAAAGGCACGCCGTCAACCATCACTCCGAAGAGTTATAGGTCTTCGACCGCTTATAAGCTACTGGTTTCAGGTTCTATTTCACTCCCTTAACAAGGGTTCTTTTCACCTTTCCTTTACAGTACTGGTTCACTATAGGTCATTGATTAGTATTTAGTCTTGGAGAGTGGTCTCCCCAGATTCAAACTAGGTTTCACGTGTCTAGTTCTACTCAGGAATCGAATAGAGTCTTTTGTTTTTTCGTTTACGGGACCATCACCCTGTATCGTTCAACTTTCCAGAAATATTCAACTAAAACTTAAGATCTCACGTTATCGACCCTACAACCCCATATTAAAAATATGGTTTAGACTGTTCCCCTTTCGCTCGCCGCTACACAGGGAATCTCTTTGATTTCTTTTCCTCTACTTACTAAGATGTTTCAGTTCAGTAGGTTTCGCCTTATACGCCTATGGATTCAGCGTATAATGATAGACTATTAATCTATCGGGTTTTCCCATTCGGAAACCTCCGGGTCATAGCTTTATACCAGCTCGCCGAAGATTAATGCAGGTAAACGCATCCTTCATCGCCTTTCAATGCCAAGGCATCCACCAATAGCTCTTACTAACTTGGTCTGTAAATTTTTGATCCATGCAAGATAACTTCACCAAAGACAGATATTCTTAAACGTCTATTATTATATGTGAAAATATACTTGTTACCATGATTATTTACATAACATACTTGATCATTAATACTAAATGTAACGAAAACCACTCTTAACAAAGCAAAAGAAATAGAATACACAGCAAAATGCTTGCCCAACCTAGTCAAGCTATACAATTGATAGCTTTCCTTATCCTTAAAAGGAGGTGATCCAGCCCCACCTTCCGGTAGGGCTACCTTGTTACGACTTCATCCCAGTCATCAGCCTCACCTTGGGCGCCTCCCTCCTAAAAATAGGTTGAGTCAACGACTTAAGGTGAAACCAACTCCCATGATGTGACGGGCGGTGTGTACAAGGCCCGGGAACGTATTCACGGCGTTATGGCTGACACGCCATTACTAGCAATTCCGACTTCATGTAGCCGAGTTGCAGACTACAATCCGAACTGAGGATAGCTTTAAGGATTTGCTCCATCTCACGATCTTGCTACCTTCTGTACTACCCATTGTAGCACGTGTGTCGCCCTGGACATAAGGGCCATGCTGACTTGACGTCATCCTCGCCTTCCTCCTGGTTAACCCAGGCAGTCTCGTTAGAGTTCCCACCCAAAGTGCTGGCAACTAACGATAAGGGTTGCGCTCGTTGCGGGACTTAACCCAACACCTCACGGCACGAGCTGACGACAGCCATGCAGCACCTGTGTATCTGTCCTTACGGAAAACGACATTTCTGCCGCGGTCAAATACATGTCAAGCCCAGGTAAGGTTCTTCGCGTTGCATCGAATTAAACCACATGCTCCACTGCTTGTGCGGGCCCCCGTCAATTCTTTTGAGTTTCACCCTTGCGAGTGTACTCCTCAGGCGGCATACTTAACGCGTTAGCTCCGACACGGATGGGGTTGAGACCATCCACATCAAGTATGCATCGTTTACAGCAAGGACTACCAGGGTATCTAATCCTGTTTGCTCCCCTTGCTTTCGCGCCTTAGCGTCAGGAAAAATTAGAAAAGCGCCTTCGCCACTGGTGTTCTTCCACATATCTACGCATTTCACCGCTACACGTGGAATTCCCTTTTCTCCATCCAACCTCTAGAAAGATAGTATTAGATGCCGACTTGAGGTTGAGCCTCAAGATTTGACATCTAACTTTCCTTTCCGCCTACACGCCCTTTACGCCCAATAAATCCGATTAACGCTAGCACCCTCCGTATTACCGCAGCTGCTGGCACGGAGTTAGCCGGTGCTTCTTTACCTGGTACGCTCAAATCAATTGGATATTAGCCAATCTCTCTTATTCCCAGGCGAAAGTGCTTTACAACCCTAGAGCCTTCATCACACACGCGGCGTCGCTTCGTCAGACTTTCGTCCATTGCGAAAGATTCTCGACTGCAGCCTCCCGTAGGAGTCTGGGCAGTGTCTCAGTCCCAGTGTTGGCGGTCAATCTCTCAATCCGCCTAGACGTCATAGCCTTGGTAGGCCATTACCCCACCAACAAGCTGATATCCCACAGACTTTCTCTTAACCGAAAGGTCCGAAGATCCCCTTCTTTAATGTAATTTAGATGCCTAAACACACCACATTCGGTATTAGCGGCCGTTTCCAACCGTTATTCCCAAGTTAAGAACAAATTATCTATGTATTACTAACCCTTCCGCCACTAAATAATAGCCGAAGCCATTATTCCGTTCGACTTGCATGCCTCATCCACGCCGCCAGCGTTCAATCTGAACCAAGATCAAATTCTCAGAAAAAATAAAACTTAAAAAATTAACGGATTTTTTTAAAAATCCCCTACAAGCATTTTATACTGGCTGTATTCTATCTCATTTGCATTGTTAAGAAGAAAATTTGAATTCTAACGTCATCAAACTTTCGAATCTCACTCACATCGAAGTGTGAATTGTTTTCTCTTCTCAAGTTTCGTTCTCAAGAAGAAGCCAACATCCTATAAAAATGAGCATTTTTTCTGCAATGCATTTCGCTCAATATTTTTCATTTTCCTTCTTTTTCTCTCGTAACATCATAGCAAAAAACCCAACAGGCAAGAAATCACGTTTGTTCCTTCTAGATTTTTTAAAGTTTTATGAAACTTTCAGCAGCACAAGGCCTTCAAAATAAGTTTCCTTTTTATCTTGGATAAATATCCTTGCTAAGGATAGTATTTTACTTTTCTGGCGAACGTAGCTCAGTTGGTTAGAGCGTCGGATTGTGGTTCCGAAGGTCGCGGGTTCAAGCCCCGTCGTTCGCCCTTTTATCTTCTTTTTTTCTTTTGTTTTTCTTGGTATAACGAAAAAACCAAATCAAGAACTTCTCACATAAGAATCTTAGCTCTATGGTAAGAGAACAAAAGAAGTCGAAATATCCCAAGCCTCCGCCCATACCTGCTGCTGTTAAAATTAGCTTTTACTTAATCTCGGCATGCTTTTTAGGGCTGAGCCTATGGAGTTTTCATTCTGATCAACCATACATACAAAACTGGATCGGTTTAGTTGGGTGGTCGTGCAGTGCCTTTCTTTTATATTGCTTTGGCGCGGCATCTTTTCTTATTCCTTTGCATTTTCTATGGCTATCTATACTTCACATTAAAAAAGTCCCCCAAGAGCAAATCCGCAAGAAAGCATGCGCTTTCTTTATGATTCCCCTATGTTTGGCAATACTTTTGTCCATGCTCTCTCCTATTGAGATTCTCCCTGCAGTATTAGATTCTCGTCTTCCTAAGTTCCATATAGGCACAAACCCGCCTGTAGCCTACCTCGGAGGCATTCCATTTTATTTGCTCTATGCAGGACAATCTCTATGTTTAAAACATCTTATCGGTTCTGTAGGGACAGCTATCATTACCTCTTTCCTGCTCTTTTTTTCTGTGTTTTATTTGTTTGGAGGCATTTCATTAATTAAAAAAACAACCCTCCAAAACTTTTTTATCAACAAATCTACAAAATACTGGAACGCATTTTCCGCTCTTTTCAAAAAACTCATAAGTAAACAATCCTATCTTCCCAAGCCATCTATCAGGCTTTCTGAGCATGGTTCTTCCCCAGTTCTTCCTTCTGTACCTCCTCATGCTTCTCCGATTTCTATAGAAAGCCTAGGGAACTTCCCTCCCATGAACAAAGCCCCAGCAAAACATTCCTCCTCTCTAAGTGAAGGAGCGCATTTCCTTGCTCCCCATCCTTGCAAGCGCCTTCTTTCGAATTTTATTAATCCCCAAATTCCTCAGGAAATTAAAGAATCTAAAATTACTCCTCTCCCTCAACCCTTGCTTGGGCAAAAATCTGGTTCTTGCCCCAAAATTAAAAATCTTGTCGAAGGCGAGATTAAGCTTCCACAACACTATTTGTTAAGTAAACATAAGAATGTACAGCCAGAATCGTTACAAGCAGAGCTTCAGAAAAAAGCGCTAACGTTAAAACAGACGCTTACCAGCTTTGGAATTGAGGCAGACATTGGAAATATTTGCTCTGGTCCCTCTTTAGCAGCGTTTGAGGTGTTTCCACATACGGGAGTAAAAGTACAAAAAATTAAAGCTTTAGAACATGATATTGCTTTAAAGCTACAAGCATCTAGCGTACGCATTATTGCCCCAATTCCCGGGAAAGCAGCTGTGGGGATTGAAATCCCTACACCTTTCCCACAAACAGTGAATTTTCGCGACTTGCTTGAGGATTACAGTAGACATAATCAAAAACTTCAAATCCCACTCTTACTTGGGAAGAAAGCGAACGGGGATAATCTTTGGGCAGATCTAGCTACAATGCCCCATTTAATTATTGCGGGAACAACAGGCTCTGGGAAATCTGTCTGTATTAATACGATTGTGATGTCGATCATTATGACCTCTCTCCCTTCGGATATTAAGCTTGTGATTGTTGATCCGAAGAAAGTTGAGTTGACGGGCTATTCTCAACTTCCTCATATGCTTGCCCCTGTCATTACAGAATCTAAAGAGGTCTACAATGCATTGATGTGGCTCGTAAAGGAGATGGAATCTCGCTATGAAATGTTACGCTTCTTAGGGCTTCGCAATATTCAAGCGTTTAATTCTCGCAATAAAAACGAAGCTGTGGAGAACTCTTACGATAAGGAAATCCCTGAAAAACTCCCTTTTCTTGTTGGCATTATCGATGAGCTCTCTGATTTACTTCTTTCTTCTTCTCAGGACATAGAAACTCCTATCATTCGTCTTGCACAAATGGCTAGAGCTGTAGGAATCCATTTAATCTTAGCAACGCAAAGGCCTTCTCGGGAAGTCATTACGGGTTTGATTAAAGCAAATTTCCCTTCCCGCATAGCCTTTAAGGTTGCTAACAAAGTAAACAGCCAGATCATTATTGATGAGCCTGGTGCAGAAAACTTAATGGGGAACGGCGATATGTTATTAGTTTCTCCTTCTTCATTTGGGGCAACTCGTGCTCAGGGGGCTTATATTTGCGATGATGATATCAACAAGGTCATCAAAGATTTATGCTCACGTTTTCCAACGCAGTATATTATTCCTTCCTTTGATGTTTTCGATAATGTTTTAAGTAATGACAGTGAGGGAGAGGAAAAAGATCCTCTGTTTCCTCAGGCAAAAATGTTAGTTATACAAACAGGCAATGCTTCAACAACTTTCCTACAAAGAAAGTTAAAAATTGGGTATGCTCGTGCGGCAAGTCTCATGGATCAACTTGAGGAAGCTCGTGTAATCGGTCCTTCTGAAGGGGCAAAACCCCGGCAGGTATTGATGCAATCTCCACAAGAAGGATAAACATATTTATGGAAGGTTTCTTTCCTTTAGCCTCAGGCTCCAAAGGAAATTGTGCTTATTTGGGAACAAAATCTTGTAAGATCCTAATAGATCTTGGCATTAGCAAGCAACACGTCAAGCAGGAGTTGGTTTCCATGGGAGTGCACCCTGAAGAAATTCAGGCGATTTTAATTTCTCATGAACACTCAGATCATATTTCGGGAATTAAAAGTTTTGTAAAAGCGTACCGCACTCCTATCATTTGCAATTTAGAAACGGCACGAGCACTCTTTCAGCTCATAGATGCCCCGCTAACCTTTAATATTTTCTCAACAGGCTCGGCATTTCATTTTCATGACTTAAAAATTCATACGTTTAACCTCCCTCACGATGCTGTAGATCCTGTAGGGTTTATTTTTTACTATCGTGATGAAAAATTCGGTTTCTGTACAGATTTAGGCTGGGGGACATCTCTTATCGCGCATCAACTATATGATTGTGATTATTTACTCATAGAATCCAACCATGATCCCGAGCTTGTACATGCCTCCCAGCGTCCTGAAATTTACAAAAGACGTGTGTTGAGTAAGGTAGGCCATATTTCTAATCAAGAATGTGGACAACTTCTAAGAAAAATCCTCACACCAAAAATTAAGAAACTCTACTTAGCACATCTTTCCGACACATGCAATGACCCTATTCTTGCTTTAGATACTATCTCGGAGATGATTTCCCCGATCTCTTCTATTCGTGCTGTTGTAGCAGCTTCTCATACCATTTCCGATCCGGTATATTTTTCTCCACTGGTAGAAGTGTAATGTCGCAGAAGATTTTAGAACCCCAAGTATCTCTTTCCTTAAGTGGAAACCAAGACTACAAACTTTATTCTATATCTCGCGCCAGTGAATTATTAAATTTTACATTTTTGCCCGAGCTAAGATTCCTTAACTGGCATGTAGAAAGCCGCATCCGTGTTCTTTGTGAAAAAGCAGAAAAACGTGGGCTCATCTCTCCTCTTGCGAGATGGTTAGGGCAACTGCATAAACATAGCATCTCACATCCCGTGCTTTCTCCTATTGCAATTCGATGGATCAACGCCTACATAGGGTATGGAGTCTTTGCTAAAGAACCTATACCCTCCTGGACCTACCTAGGAGAATACACAGGAATTCTACGCCCACGCCAAGCTATATGGATGGACGAAAATGATTACTGCTTTCGCTATCCCTTGCCGTTGTATACTCTACGTTATTTTACTATAGATAGTGGCAGTTGTGGTTGCTTTACAAGATTCATCAACCACAGTGACCAACCAAACTGCGAGGCAATCGCCATGTTTCACGAGGGGATTTTCCGTGTTATTATCCGCTCTATACGTCCCATTATAGCAGGTGAAGAGATTTGCTATCACTACGGCCCACTTTATTGGAAACATAGAAAAAAACGAGAAGAGTTTACTCCACTTGAAGGATAAATTAACTCTGCTCGTATGTCCCCATCAACTCTGCTTGTGCAATAATGTGGTCTTGCATCGCCTCAAGGAGTTGATCTCGGGTGACCTCTTCTTCTTGGGGAAGGAGTGCATCCAAAGCATATAGGGTAAAGAAATACCGATGTTGCCTATCAGGAGGGCAAGGCCCTTGATACTCTGCTTTCCCTGAGGTGTTTAATCCTTGCATTGCGTAAATTGTAGCCCCTTCTACAAGGTTCACAATATTTGGGGATAAATTAAACACTACCCAATGAATCCATAAGCCATCACTACGAACTTCTTTGGGGACGTCAGGGTCTTCAACAATTAGGGCCAAGCTTACTGCTTGTGGGGGGACCCCCTCAAAGGTAAGAGGGGGAGAGATATTCAGGCCTTGGCAGGTGTATTTCCTTGGGATAGGCCTACCAAAAGCAAATGCTGGCGACAATAGCTGCATAGTATTTTCTTCTCCATGATTACGCATTTAAATGGCGGGCAGAATCTACTATCAAACTTTCCCGCTTTAAAAGGGCAACTTCACGACGTGATGCTACAACATCCTTGAATAAAGCGACTAGAGCTATGCTATTCAAAATCACCATACCGGCGAAACCTGTATCTGCAAGGATCCAAGCAAAATTCTTTTCAACAATACCTCCTAGGGGAATGACTCCTATATATAAAGCCTTCAACCATAGGTTAGCCCTCTGTCCTGGGATCATATATTCTAAACTTTTTTCTGCGCAAGCAAACCATGTCAATATTGTCGTATAACCAAATAATGCCATCGCGACAAGTACAACACTACCTCCAATAGCTCCCATACTATTTTTAAAGGCGTACATTACCATGAGAGTGCCCTCTTCTCCAGAAGAGTAGGCTCCAGAAACTAAAAGCACTAACATTGTTATGGAACATACTGCCACTACAATGACAGGAGGAAGGAGCGTTACTAATCCATCTATTACAGGATTTTTACTCTGGGAATTTGCCTGTAATATTGAAACCATCCCACTACCACAATCTGTAGCCATAATTGCACGGCTCATGCCTGTAGAAATTACTTGAGCTAGAGTGTAGCCTCCGAGACCCGCTATAGAAGCCTTTACGCCTAGAGCAGACGAAGCAATTAACTTCAATGCCGGAACAATTTCAGAGGCATGATGAACAAGAATATAGCAACACGACAGAACATAAAATCCTGCTACAAAGGGAATCACTTTAGCTGAGAATCTCAAAATCCGGTTATTTCCCCCTGAAAGAACAGGATAAACTATCAAAGCGAACAGAAGCCCAACAAAAACTTTTACTATAAAACGATCGGCACACAAGGGAACGATACAGCTCATCTGGACAAAATTTCCTCCAGAAAAAGCCGTTATTAAAGTGAAAATCCCAAATAACACAGCCAAAAATCGGCTACGGAGACCGAAAGCCATGCATGCAATAGGGCCGCCTATGAACTCTCCAAAAGCTCCTTTTTTAGGTAAACGATACTTTATTCCAAGATAAGATCCAGAATATTGCACTATAGAACCTAGCAAAGCAGCAAACCAGATCCATACGAGAGCACCTGGACCTCCGCAAACAACAGCAATAGCCATACCTGCAATATTTCCTGTTCCAAAATTTCCTGCAAGTATTCCTGCAACGGCTTCATAACGGGAGACTTTTCCATCTTGAGAAGAAGCTTCTTCCTGCCGATTTTTAACCATTAAGTTAAAGCCTAATTTGAGCCCTCTAAACTGTAGCCCACGTAATTTCCAGCTTAATAGTCCCCCTAATATTACGATTACAGGGAATACAAAAAATGATGTAACTAACTCATTTAGCTTGTTTAAAAGATGCATCATAAAATTTTTCCTATAACTGTTTTTACTAAAAAATTGAAAAAAGGAGTTGAGTACAACAGTAGGAATGCTGACTTGGCCTCCTTACTTGCTTCGGGGAAAGGAGGCCCATTTTTGAATGGTATTATGAAGGCTGCGAAACCACTAAGTCCACAAGCTCTGGCCACCTTTCCCCGTATACAACGGAAGCAACGGTCCCAGAGTCTAATTTTAAAGTAGAAGAAAAGGAGGCAATGTCTTCCTCAGAAATTACATTCTGACGTACTGCTTGGGAAAAAACTTGGCTCAATTGATTTATAAACATCGTCCAAACCCAATCACGGCCCTGCATTTTCTTCACACCTTCAATTAATTCAGGATTTTCAGCAAGAACTTGCATTAAAGCCAAGGGGTGTATCTCACGAATGCGACTCAAAGCATCTTTGATCTCACCTTGAGAGAGGGCCAACGACAGCGAAGACTTTTCAGCAACAGCATTCACAACAAAAGAGATATCTCTTTTATCGTGCTCCGAAACATAGTCTGAGTATGCTTTGAAATTTGCTGTCACTTCTTGTTCATCCTTTTTAGGCAGGCCACGCCGAGAAAAAAGCCTCCGCAAACGACGGGGGCGCTTTTGAGCAGGTTGAAGATCCCGCGCTTCCACCAGTTTAACAGACTTCTGATTTAAGTCTTTAGAATTTTTTAAATTTTTGCGTGCCTTAAAAGGATTCAAACAACAACTTGTCAAGCCTGTCATGAGAAGTATGCTTCCCAGAAGCACATTATATAATGATTTTTTCATGAATTAGTTGAGGGAGTTAAGTTTTTTTAAATAAAACTATGTACTTATTATATATAACTTCTCCTCACTGCACAATAAACTTTATCCTACAGTTTGTAAAAGATTTTGACAGAAGCTTTTCTCAAGAGAAACTCTTGAATTTCTCGAGTTGATTTGTTATTGGCCATTTGCTATCAACAAATGGCTTTAGTAAACCTCCTGAATAATAAAGATATTAACACATATAGCTAGGATAATAAGGGGCTTTCATGGGTGCACAATATTTTATTAAAGGTTTTGCCTTTCTTTCTGTTCTTTCTATAGCACTCCCTTCTTTTGCTATGCCATCGCAAACTTCTGTTAGATATAAAAATAAAACCACACAATCTGGAAAGATTAAAGTCGGTTCTGAACTATGGATAGAGCAAAAGCTACGTCAATTTCCCGAGTTATTATGGCTTACAGAACCTTCTACTCTCTCTTTAAAAACTCCGCTTTCTGTAGGGACAAGTTATTCCTTAGCGTTATTTAATAAAAAGGTTCCTGCGTTTGATATTACGATGCGGAGTTTAATTTACCTGCATTTGCTTATGCAGGGGTCACGTCAAGCCTACGCGCAGTTAGCTCAGATGACTTCTTCCGAAGAAGCGATGACATTTAAACAATATCAGTCCCTACATAAACAACTCTCGGGATTTTTAAATTCCTCAAAAGGGTTTGACAACCCCTTAAAAATTCTAGAAACGGCAATTGTATTGCGTCTTTTAGGGTGTTCTACAAAAGCTGTTGCCACATTTAAGCCTTATTTTTCCGATTCTTGTACTGAAACCTTTTATACAAAATCTCTACATGTCTTGAAGACCCTCCCGGAGCTCTGTCCCTCATTTGCTCGACTTACGCCTGAGCAACAAGAAATATTTCGCTCTTTGAGACATTTTGGAAACTACGAGTCTTTATTCAACCTCACAGAAGCTCCTTCTCCTCAGCTACTCTCCGCGGGGAGGTCTCATCGTCCTTTAGTTGTGCTAGATTTGTATTTGTATTGCTTTGATGCGAGCGGCCATGGGAAAGGGTCTCAAGATTTCTACTATAGCTTTTCTCTCTTGCTTTCAATGTTGCAAGAGCATGCCACTGTAGAAGAAGCATTTTCTCGGTATCTTATCTATCGTGCGAATCGTTTGGGCTTTGAGGGAAATTCCCGAGGGGAGATGACCTTGGTACGCTTAGCGACATTGATGAACCTCCCCCCAGCGGAAGCATCAGCTTTAAGTTGGAGCTTCAAAAATCTCTCTTCTGAAGAGGCTAGTACTCTTGTGAACCATTTCTATACTCTTCAGGGAGAGCATATCCCTTTATCAATTCATGGCTTGCCAAGTTTAATTTCGGGATTATTTGATGCGAACCGCAGTACAACGACAAATCCTGAAAATCGTTTGCAGCAGGTATACTCTACATTTCTTTCTCTATTAGTAAAAAGCTTACGAGAACAAAAAGAAATGCTTCATAAGCAACTTATTTCTCCTGACACTATCTTAGACTTTTCAGAAACTACAAACTCCTGCAAAGGCCTGGATGTATTTTCTGAAAATATTTCTGTACGCGTGCATTTTAGTGGAGAGGTTAGCGTTATCATGTAACGCACTAACAACACGACAAAGCTGTGGGTTATGATATTTGGCTAAAGAGTGTTGCCATTTCTATGGCTGTGACCATTCCAGAGCTTCCTATATGTCCACCTTTAATTCCTGCACGTTCCCAAGCTGTTGCAGGGTCTGGAGCAGTAATTATAGAAAAGGTAATTGGAACGCAAAAATCTAAACTTAATTTGGCGACTCCGGCAGAAACTTGGTCAGCAATATGGTCATAATGTGTTGTTTCTCCTCGGATTAATACGCCGCAGGTAACGATAGCATGATATTGGTCTGGGAAGGAAAGAAGGAGTTTTTTCACTGTACAAGGGATCTCAAAAGCTCCAGGGACCCTTACGGTAGTTAAAAGCTCTGGATCTCCACCATATTTAATAAACGTGTCTTGCGCTCCAGAAACTAAAGCATCTGCTATTGCCAAGTTAAAACAAGACCCCACGATAGCAATACGCAATCCTTTTGCTGATACATTTCCTCTATAAATTTTCATATGACCTCAAAACTTTAGTTCGTTGACATTGCATGAGGAAGGTCTAGCCAGTGTCCCATGCGTTCTTTCTTTGTTCTTAGATATTGCTGATTTTCTGCAAACACCCGCACAGGAAGTGCGATTCTTTCTACTATCTGCAATCCAAAACCTTGAAGACCATAATATTTTTGAGGATTATGTGTTATCAATTTTATTGTTGAAAGCCCAAGATCCACAAGAATCTGCGCACCGATGCCATATTCCCGGGAATCTACAGGAAAGCCCATTTCTAAATTCGCATCTACCGTATCATAACCATGATCTTGTAGAGCATATGCTTGGACTTTATGACCTAAGCCAATGCCTCGTCCTTCTTGTCCTCGCAAGTACACAACTACGCCCTGTCCATGCTGTGCAATATACTCCATGGCTGTTTTAAGCTGCTCACCACAGTCGCAACGTGTAGAACAGAGGATATCCCCAGTAATACACTCGGAATGCACACGAACTAAAACATTTTCTTCCCCATGCACTTCCCCACGAACTAATGCAAGATGTTGCATCCCGTCTAACAAAGACTCATAGACGTGCACCACAAACTCCCCATATACAGTTGGCAGCCGCGCAGAAGAGATTCTTTTTACTAACCTCTCTGAAAGCATCCTATACGCCACAAGATCTGCGACAGAAATGACTGAAATCCCATGTTTCTTTGCAAACTCCATAATCTGGGGAGGGCGCATCATAGAGTAATCTTCATTTACTAGCTCTGCAAGAACCCCACAAAGCTCTAAGCCCGCCAAACGCATTAAATCCACAGTAGATTCCGTATGCGCAGCACGCTTCAATACACCTCCAGGAGAACTGGCTAAAGGGAAAAAATGCCCAGGGCTAACAAAATCTTCGGGACGACTCTTCGGATCTGCAAGAAGCTGCACAACCCTTGTCCTATCTGCTGCAGACACTCCTGTAGTCACCCCCTCTGCAGCATCTATGGAAACCATAAATGGCGTGCGAAAACGACAACTGTTTTTTTGAATCATAGGGGAGAGCTTAAGTTGTTCGAGTCTCTTTAGCTCCAAGGCAGCACAAACAATCCCTGTTGTGTGCTGGAGAAGAAAGGTCATTTTTTCAAGAGTTATTTTTTCTCCTGCAAGAACAAGGTCTCCCTCATTCTCTCTAGAGGCCTCATCAATAACAATAACGAACTTCCCCTCTTGGAGGTCTTTCACAGCTTGTTCTATAGATGCGAAACCTGAAATGAGATCGTTTTCTTCAGCTTCTACCACGAGAATCCTTCTCTTAAAAGCAATTATTTTACCTAAGAATGCTAATCCAAACCCTCTTTCCCTTCAATCTCTTATCCTATCCTTGCTTCTTAAGAGGAATCTCCCAAAAAACTTTTAAAGAATTCCCTACAAAATCAGCACTTAATGGGAGAACAGCTTGGGCCGTATGTAGGCAATCCCCCAGCTCTTTAAACAGTGGTTTCTTCTGATCTCCAAGGATTTTCGGGCCATAATATAAAATGATAGCGTTGGCCAGATGGTGTTTTAAAAATTCCGTATGCACAGTTGCGCCTCCTTCTACGAGAACTTGAAGGAAATGTTTATTCGCCAGCAAACGCATGACTTCGTGAAGGTCTACTCCAGAGGAGGAAGCTTTTACACAAGCAATCTCTACACCTAAAGCTTCTAAATATTGGAGGTGTTGCGAAGGACAGCGCTTTGTAGTCACATAAAGAACTTCCCCACCGAGATGAAATACCTGAGACTCCTTAGGGACTCTTCCTGAGCTATCTAAAACTATACGGAGAGGCTGTCTTGCATAGAGCTCTCCTGAAGCACGACGAGCAGTAAGTTTAGGGTTATCTGCAATTACAGTCCCTGCTCCTACAATAACCGCTTGAGAACAGGCACGAATAAATCCTACATCATGACGAGCTTCTGGGCAGGTGATCCATTGTGATTGGGAATTTCTATCTGCTACCTGTCCATCTATACTTGCGGCACTTTTCAACACGACCCAGGGGGAGCAAGAACTCCTTTGATAGAGATAGGGCTGCAAAGATTTTCTTGCGCGAGCTTCTTCTAGCCCAACATGTACGCGAATTCCTACGTTTTTTAAGCTTTCAATACCTTTCCCAGAAACGCGACAGTCGGGATCTTTCAAAGCAATGAACACTTCAGCAACACGATGTTTTATAAGGAGATCCGTACAGGGAGGCTGTTTCCCATAGTGAGAGCAAGGCTCTAAGGAAAGGTATACCTGGGCTCCTTCTAAACTCACATGTGCTTTACGGATTGCGATTTCTTCTGCATGGGGCCCTCCAGGATATTCATGATATCCCTCGCTCAAAATTTTTCCATTCTTAACAAGAACACATCCCACCCAAGGGTTGGGAGGGGTGGTGATTCTTCCGCGCTCTCCAATTTCTATAGCACGACGCATAAAAAGTTGTTGTTGCTCGGAAAAATCTTCCATATACTCTACAAAACTTAGATAACTTAAGAGCTAAGCATGTTGGATATAAAGATTATACGCAAGGAACCTGAGAAAAGTGAGCTGCGGCTTCGGAGGAAAGATTCTAATATCTCTTTACAGCCTATCCTTACTTTGGACAAAACTGTCCGTGAGTTGAAAACACAAGCAGAAGCGTTGCAAGCCCGTAGGCGTGCGCTTTCTGAAGAGATCCGAAAATTAAAAGCACAAGGGGAAGATGCTCAAGCACATATTCAAGAAGCCTCCAAAGTTGCTTCTCAGCAGAAGGATTTAGAGGAACGGCTCCAAGAAAACGAAGCTCTCCTTCACGACGAGATGTCCCGACTTCCTAACTATCCTGCTGAGGACGTCCCCGATGCTCCAGATAAATCTGGGAACCGCGTTATTAAAAGTTTCGGCACACCAAGAGAATTTTCCTTTCCTCCTAAGAACCACCTAGAACTCAATAAAGCACTAGACATCTTGGATTTCAAATCCCCGGCAAAAACTACCGGTTCAGGATGGCCTGCATATAAAAACTTTGGAGTACTTTTAGAGTGGGCTTTACTAACCTATCTTCTCCAAAAGCAACGTGCCCATGGCTTTGAGCTCTGGCTTCCTCCTCTCTTAGTAAAAAAAGAGATTTTATACGGCTCTGGGCAAATCCCAAAGTTTGATGGGCAGTATTACCGCGTAGAGGATGGAGACCACCACCTCTATCTTATTCCTACAGCAGAAGTTGTCCTGAATGGGTTTCACTCTCAAGAGCTTCTCAATGAAAAAGATCTCCCCTTATATTACGCTGCATGTACCCCGTGTTTCCGCAGAGAAGCTGGAGCTGCGGGGTCTCAAGAACGCGGCCTCGTTCGGGTACATCAGTTCCATAAAGTCGAGATGTTCGCGTTTACTACCCCTGATCAGGAGGATTCTGCTTATACTAAAATGCTCGACATTGTTGAGGAGATCCTTATCGAACTGGAGCTTCCCTATCGCTTATCTCTTCTTTCCACGGGAGATATGTCTTTCACAGCTTCAAAAACTATCGATGCAGAAGTATGGCTCCCTGGGCAAAATGCATTTTATGAGGTCTCTTCGATTTCAAAATGCTCTGATTTCCAATCCCGACGTTCAGGGACACGCTACAAAGATGCTCAAGGGAAGATGCATTTTGTCCATACCCTAAACGGCTCTGGATTAGCAACACCGCGTTTGCTTGTGGCAATTTTAGAAAATAACCAGCAGGAAGATGGTTCTGTAGTGATCCCAAAAGTTCTCCGAGCCTATTTAGGGAACCAAGAAAAGCTAGAACCTTAGATTAGGATCAACGTTGCAAATATGCATCTATCTGGGCATATATAATAAGAGTAAAGTTTTTATTTCAGGGATATTTTCAACGATGACGTCTCAAAATCACTTTTATTCCCGTACACCAGAACAACATGTTCGCATGGTTAGAGATAAACATGGCGTATGTAAGGGAGAGCCCTATACCACCTCTAAGGGGCTTTTTTACCACTTAGCAGGAGATGCTCTATCCTCTGGAGTATTTTTATTTTTCATCCGCACCTTATTTTTCCTTACCCCTTTAGCTCATAGCTTTCAAACCAAACTCCTCATCTCACTAGGAATAGGCTGGGCCTTTTATCAAGGGGCATTCAAAGCGAAGGAAGCTTGGTCCTATATGGAGCTTTCTCATCGCTCTATGTTTCAGGAAAAAGAGGAGATAGAACGCCACTTTGATCAGGAGAAGGAAGAGCTTCGCGTGATCTTTTCAAACCAAGGGTTTAAAGGGCCTCTCCTTGAGGATATGATAGAGTATGTTTGCTCAGATACCACCCTACTGTTAGACATCATGATCCGTGAAGAGCTCCATATCTGCAAAGAAGCTTTCCCACACCCTCTAACCCAAGGAGGTGTACGCATGTTAGGGAACCTTTTAGGCCTCATGCTCTTTCTGCCCTTTACACTATGTGCTAGCTATTCCCTCGCAGGGTTCTTCTCTACTCTCCTCATTGTTGTGCTTTCTATTTTTAAAGCAAAAATTTTAGAGAATAGTGCAATCGTAGATTCTGTATGGAGTGCGGGGATCTTCCTTACAGCTATCAGCATTATCTGTTCTTTTATAAAGTTTTTATAGACAGGAGGTTATCGTGTTTTCTCGAATATTCTCGACACCGTTTTCTGCCAAAATTTTAACAAATTTTTTTGAATCTGGGATGTCAGAAGATACGAGCCCTATGCTTTCTGCTGAAAGTCGTAAACTTAGCCGCAATCTTACTTTAAAATCTTCCTATGTATCCTTAGTAACTTACATGGTTGCGTTATTATGCTATTGGTTTCACGCTGAGAATGTCTCGCATTTATTTACTGTGTTGACGTTCTTTTTTGCTGGTACGCCTGCATTGATTAAGTCTTTGGAAAACATCTATCATAAAACTATAAATATTGACATTTTGATGACGTCAGCAGCATTTGGCTCTATCTTTATTGGTGGAGCTTTAGAAGGAGCCTTGCTTCTGGTGTTGTTTGCAATTTCTGAAGCTTTAGGGCAGATGGTTTCAGGGAAAGCAAAGAGCTCTTTAGCATCATTAAAGCAGCTTGCCCCCACAACAGGATGGGTACTGTTAGAAAATGGTCATCTTCAGCAAAAGCCAATAGATAAAATCTGTGTAGGAGATATTCTCCGAATCAAAAGTGGAGAAGTCGTCCCTTTAGATGGAGAGATCATCCATGGTTCCTCATCTGTAAATCTTATGCACCTTACGGGAGAAAAGGTCCCCAAGTCATGCCAGATAGGTTCGATCATTCCTGCTGGAGCGCATAATCTTGAGGGGAGCTTTGACCTTAGGGTTTTACGTATCGGTGCGGACTCCACAATTGCACATATTATTAATTTAGTCATCCAAGCGCAAAACTCTAAGCCTGCCTTGCAACAACGCTTAGACAAATACTCCTCTGCCTACGCCATTGCCATTTTCGCTATTGCCAGTGCCATTGCCATTTTTGTGCCATTATTTTCTTCTATCCCCTTTTTAGGCCCAAATAGCGCTTTTTATCGCGCGTTAGCCTTTCTCATTGCAGCATCCCCTTGTGCTCTTATCATTGCCATCCCCATTGCATATTTAAGTGCCATAAATGCTTGTGCGAAGCATGGTGTGTTGTTAAAAGGCGGTGTGATTCTTGATCGCCTAGTATCGTGTAACTCCATAGTGATGGATAAAACAGGGACACTAACTACTGGCACGCTCACCTGTATCCGCTGTGATATCTTTGGAGAAAAAACCCCTGAATTTTTCCCTTCGATTTTAGCTTTAGAGCAATCTTCATCGCACCCTATAGCTCAAGCAATTGTGAAATACCTTGCTGCACAGCGCATCACTCCGCGTGCTGCAGATCGCTATCTTACAGTCCCTGGGGAAGGGGTCCGAGGTTTCTTCCAAGATCAGGAAGCTTTCGTAGGGAAAACAGAAACAGCTCTACGAACCATTCCTAGGGTCTATGCTGAGGATCTCAAACAGCGCATATTCCGAGCTAAACTTCGCGGGGAAATTTGCTCCCTAGCATATTTAGGTTCGTGTTGTGCATTATTTTACTTTAAAGATGAGCCTCGCCCTCATGCTTCGGAGATTATTTCGGAACTAAAGAGATTAGGCTATCCCGTAAGCATACTTACAGGAGATCATAAAGTCAGCGCAGAAAATATCGCCAAGATCGTTGGAATTTCTGAGGTATTTGCAAACCTCTCTCCAGAAGCAAAGTTAAATAAAGTTCGTGAGTTAGCGAAGCGGCGGCATATTTTGATGGTAGGAGATGGGATTAATGACGCTCCTGCGCTAGCTCAGGCTACGGTAGGAGTCGCTATGGGAGAAGCAGGAAGTGCTACAGCTATAGAAGCTGCGGACGTTGTGCTTTTGCATGACTCTTTAGCTTCCCTACCATGGGTGCTAAAAAAAGCTCGGCAAACAAAAAAAATCGTTTCTCAGAATTTAAGTTTAGCTCTGGCAATTATCTTACTAGTATCTTGGCCTGCCTCTTTTGGAATCATCCCTCTATGGCTTGCGGTGATTCTTCATGAGGGCAGTACGGTGATTGTCGGGATGAATGCTTTGCGTTTACTAAAATAGGTTAGTAACGGATAAACCTTCGGCTATAAATACTTTGTAGAATCCCCAAAGAAGCCATAGAGGAGATCACAGAGGAGCCTCCGTAAGAAATTAAGACCAGAGGAACTCCCGTGATAGGCAGCAGTCCACACATCATACTGATATTTATTAATATATGCATGGAAAGATACACCGTAATGCCTCCTGCAAGGAGTTTCCCGAAGTCATCCACAGCTACAGCTACGGTGCGGCAACCAAAGCAAATCAAAGAGTAGAAAAGCAGGAGCACTACGGCAAGTCCCCATAGGCCAAACTCCTCCCCCAGAGCTGGAAATACGGAATCCGTATAACTATAGGGAAGCCATCCTCTCCCTGCAAACTCTCCGGACTTCCATCCGCGTCCTTTTAATCCTCCCAACCCTATGGAAATCAATGAGGCTCTTTGATGGTGGTTAGCGGGGCTCAGGCGGTCATATTGGTATTCTTTGATTACCTTCAAAGCATAGGGACGGATCTTTTCATGCGAGATGATCCCAGAGAAAATCAGCAGAGAACATAACACACCACATCCTGCAATTATCGCACAAAATCTTACAAAAGGCGGGTAGATGTTTCCTAAGTAAAGGATTGCCAAAGCAACAGGGCACAATACTAATGCGGTTCCTAGATCTGGCTCTTTCAAAATCAAGAAGAAAGGAACAGCGACGATGATACATGCAACGAACGCTGTAGTTTTTGAGGAGATCTGTGCTTTACGAGCATCTAAGGCATAGCTTAGCATAATCACAACCACGAGCTTAGCATATTCTGAAGGCTGTACACTAAGGCGTATGAGGGGGATCCGATACCATCTATGCACATGCTGCACTGCTGGGACAAAGAACAGCCCTACTAAACTTAGCAACATGAGAAGGTAGAGTAGCCATGCCCACTTCTGCAATTTATGGTAATCCATATGCATGCATATAACAAAGACGATCCAGCCCAGAGTAAAGTGTTTCAACTGCATGAGGCTTTTTGCTGACAAGGGAAACTTGGATGGAGACTCTAATGTAGATAGGGAATCCATAGAAGAGATCACGACAATACTCAAAGCCATTAAAGAAAACATGATGGCAAACAACCATAAATTCACATGGCGAAGATAGTTGTAGTGTCTCATAATGATTCTAACAGTACGTCTTAAGTCTAGGATATGAAAGTTATTTATTACGAAGTAGCAAAAACTCCTTCTACAAATACAGAAGCAAAAAGACTCATGCACCTATGGGATCCTTATGCACTTACTGTAGTTACGACAAAACACCAGACCGCAGGAAAAGGAAAATTTGGGAAATCTTGGAAGAGCTCCCCTAAAGATCTCCTGGCAACATTTTGTTTTTTCCTTAAAGTTCAAGATCTTGATCTCTCGCAGCTCTTTCGTTTAGGAACAGAAGCTGTCCTAATGCTCACCCAAGAACTCCACATAAAAGCATCTATAAAATGGCCTAACGACGTTCTCGTTCACAATAAAAAGCTCTGTGGAGTGCTCTGTGAAACCCTCCCGTCTCAAAGGCATTTAGGAGTGGCCTTAGGAATCGGGATCAATGTCAACACCCCAAAAGAAATTCTAGACGCTATTGATCAGCCTGCCATATCACTACAAGCCATACTAGGAGAAGAGGTGGATGTGGGGGGGCTTCTAGAGAAACTCACTACTCAGATCATACAGATCTTACGTGTTCACATTGCAGATATGTTAGCGACTCAAACGGATTTCAGGAAGATCTAGGAAACGAAAGAGGTGTTGCGCACACCATAAAGACCCTTGACGTCGCAACTTTAAGTACTTCTCTACGGCTTGTTCATATGCCGCTATTTCAAATGAAAAAAGATTCTCTCTAGCCCAGAAATTCTCTATCCATAGCAACGCTTGCCGTTGATTTTCACAAGAATCTAGAGAGTCTAACAATTCTGCTAGAAATTGCGGCAAAGACTCTTCCATCTCTCGAAAAGCAAAAAGAATCGTATAGCCATTACGAAGAAATTTCCTCCAGGGAATGCTACTATGCTCTGACAAAAAAGCTATTTCCTTCTCTATCTTACTAGCATCTTGTTGTAACAGCTGTGCTAAGGAAACCAAAGCCTGACGTTTTGCAAGAGCATGGTTAGCAAGGACTTTCCATGCGAGAGAAACATTGCTTATAGCGTAATACAACTGCAGATAAGATCCTAATAGGGCCCCACACAGCACACCAAAAACCACTACAAAGATTACGTTTCCCATAGCTAGAGATGTTTTAGTTAAAGTGTATGATAGGTCAGGATTTCAGCATCAGTGAGCTCACGATATTCCCCATAACGCAACCCACCTAAAACAAGGCTCCCAATACGAATCCGCTTCAGTTCTAAAATCTGTAACCCCGCAGCCTCTGCAAACAAACGGATTTCGTGTTTTTTCCCTTCATTGACAACAATCTTTATCGTTCCTCTACGAACTTTAGATACAGCCACAGGACGAACACGCTTCCCATCAATCATCGTGCCCTGCATCAAGGAGTTCAAATCTTTTTCTATTACGTCGCGATTAACTTTTAGTAAATACTCTTTGGTAATCCCATAAGAAGGATGTATAATTTTATTTGCAAAATCCCCATCATTCGTAACTAAAATCAATCCCGAGGTTTCCTTATCCAAGCGTCCCACAGTAAACACCCGATAGGGAAGATGGGAGAACAAATCAATCACAAGCTTGGTTCCCGGGAACTTCCTCTCAGAGGTGCAAACAAAACCCAAAGGCTTATGCACCATAAAATAGACCTTTTTCGTGCTTGCAATAGGTTTCCCTCGCACTAAAACCCGATCATGTTGGTCATCAACCTGAACAAAAGGCCCCTGAGCTACACGTCCATTTATTGTAACCTCTCCAGCGAAAATAATTTCATCACATTTCCTACGAGAGGCAATGCCAGCAGCAGATAAAAACTTATTTAAGCGCACTTTTGTCATAAAATTCTCAAGTTAAAGGAACTATTGTGCCTGAGAAAAGAAATAGAGGTCTAGCTTTCTTTCTTTTAAAAACTTTTTTTTATAAAATTCTTCTAGACAAAAGTTCTGTTCTTTCTATGCTTGGTCTCTAAACCTCAACTCTCTTAGGATCCTATGACTTTACTCATTTTACTTCGCCATGGCCAATCTGTATGGAACGCAAGAAATTTATTTACGGGATGGGTAGATGTTCCTCTGAGTGCCCAAGGAATCGAAGAGGCTTTTTCCGCTGGAGAAGCACTTAAGGATCTCCCTATAGATTGCATTTATACCTCCACATTAGTGCGAAGCTTAATGACGGCGCTTCTAGCAATGTCTCGTCACTCCTCTCAAAAAATCCCCTACCTTATCCATGAGGATCCTGAGCATTGCAAAATGGGGAAGATCTATAGCACCACAGAGGAGCAAATGATGATCCCTGTTGTTTCATCTTCAGCCTTAAATGAAAGGATGTATGGAGAACTTCAAGGGAAAAATAAACAAGAAACTGCGGAACAATTTGGTGAGGAACAGGTGAAGTTGTGGCGACGTAGTTATAAAGTCGCCCCTCCCCAAGGAGAAAGCCTCTATGACACCAAACAGCGCGTTCTTCCCTATTTCACACAAACTATTCTCCCACAGCTACACAATTCTAAAAATGTTTTTATATCAGCTCATGGGAACTCCTTAAGATCTTTGATTATGGATATAGAAAAATTAAGTGAAGAAGAGGTACTCTCTTTAGAGCTTCCCACAGGAAAACCTATAGTGTATTCATGGACCGGCCACAAATTCGACAAACTTCTAGAACCGTTTGGTTAAACAACCAACTCGCAATTCCTCCTTCTCAAGAGGTAAAAGAAGCTCATGCTTTATATTCTGATCCGTTTTCTTTAGCTCCCTTTTCTGCATTACGGTTTTTAAAAGAAGCTGAAGAATCCATCCGTAAATCTATCAGCCCGCATCTTCCTGAGATTTTTCATTTTATTCCTCATTATCCTCACATTACTAGAATTCTTGTCGCGGCACTTTTAGAAAATCATACCCACTTTCAAGGAAGAAACCATCTGATTCTCCCTTCTCATGACCAGCAGTTCTTTATAGATGCATTATGTCGACGGCACGGCTTAGGAGCCACCTATGACTGGGTAACAACAACTTCAGAAGGGAGAATTTCTGAAGAACAACTCATAGAAACTCTGACCCCAAAGACCTTACTCTTTTCCATGTCTGCAGCACATGGACTTACAGGCATCATCCAACCTATAGAGCTTGTATTACGCATATGCAAGGAACGAAAGATCCTCCTACACCTAGATATTTCAGATATTTTAGGAAGAGCACCGCTCCCTTCAGAGCTCTTTGAAGCAGATATTCTTACATTTTCTTCTGCTGCTTTAGGAGGGATTGGCCATATTGGAGGGATATTTCTTCAAAAGCCTCTAGAGAGGATCTTCTCTTCATGGTTTCCTCCTATGCCTTCTGGGACCCTCCATCTCGGCACAGTAGCGGCAATGCAAATAGCTTGTAAGGAACGAGCTTCTGCTCTGCCCTTGTTTGCTCTTCATACTAAGAAACTCAAGAAAAGTCTCCTTGCACATCTACAAAGCGTATGTCCTAATTTAAACATCCTTTTTTCCCATGGGGAACACAGCCTTCCAAATATTCTTGTTGCAGCTTTCCCTGAAGTCCCCGCGGAAAGTTTAGCATTTTTCCTACATCAACAAGAAATCTATCCAGGGCTTGGGCATGAGCGCTTTCAGCCCCTCTCACAAGTCTTACAAAACTGTGGAATCTCCCCTTTCCTTTGTCACAGCGCCTTACACTTTTCTTTAACCGAAAGAAATCACGAGGACCAGTTTGCCTCTCTTTCCCAAGCCTTAGGTGAAGGCATCCAATTTTTAACCCCATTAACTACACATGCTCTATGACAATCCCCTTTCAACCTAATGCCTCTTGGGCCACATTTTCAAGCAAAGTCATAAAAAAACTTCTTAAGCCCTACTGTGCAGGCAAATTTACAGAAGAAGATGCTGCCGTCAAAGATGCGTATCTTGCCATTGGGAAACAGGGGCATAAACTTATAGGAAATAGCATTACGTTTTATTGGCTTGTCGATAAGAATCATGGGAAAATCCTGGATGCAAAATTCCAATGCTTTGGTAGTCCCTACCTCATTCCTCTCGCTGAAGTTACTTGTAGCCTTGTGATAGGGAAAAGTTATGCACAAGCCTATAAAATCACCATAGACGATATAGATGAGCTTTTGCGTTCTGATCCTACGAAGCCTGCGTTCCCAGAAGACAGCCTCCCTCTGTACCATTTCATCATAGATGCCCTAGATACTACTATAGAACAGTGTCTTAATATTCCCCTAGAAGACGGATCTCTTCCCCTACGGGAAACTCCAGAGTTTCCTGAGATGGAAGATGCCAATCCTTATGACAAGCACACTTGGGAAGCCATGTCTATAGAAAACAAAATTGCTGTGCTAAGAACCATAACGGAAGAAAAGATTAGTCCTTACATAGCCCTAGATGGAGGGGCAGTTTCTATAAAAACTCTAGAGAACAATATCGTCACTATTGCCTATTCTGGGAACTGTTCTGGCTGTCCCTCTTCCATAGGGACAACATTGAATTCTATAGGGCAGCTACTGCGTACCTATGTCTATCCGGAATTGCAAATTAAAGTCTGCGAAGACTCTTTAACCTTCGCTCAGCACCCCCAGAATATAGATGGACCTTCGCTGTAGAACATTTGTCAATAATTCTTACTTTCTGATAGAGAGGAATAAATGATGACCAAATAGCTTTTGTTTACTTTTTATCAGGCCGCCAGTGTTTCCCCAAATCTTGCGAAAAAAAATCTCAGCATTAGGGATTTCTCCCTTAGGTATGTGCTTGTTAGCAGGAGCTCTCATTTGCCTCTGGGGATTTGGGAAAACTTCCTCCTCTCCAGAAGCCCCAACACCTAAACTTGAGAAATCAGGAGCCTGGCTTAAAATTTCCCAAGCTGGCAACCTCAAGCTCTGCGAAACACTCGCAAAAAAAGAACAACTCGAAAAAGACCTAACGATTTTTCATCCCATAGCCTCAGCAAAAGTCGCTTTAGCATTACCTTCCGACTCTGAAGTTTCCCACCCTTTGAAACTTTCCGTTATCCTTACACTACATAAAGATCAATACCTTACTCCTATGCTACTGTTTTCCATTGCGGATTATCTTTGCAGTAGCTTCCCAGGTCTACGTCATGAAGACATCACCCTCTCCGATAATGAAGGGAATTTCTACACTCCTGAACTTATAGATACAAATTTTCTTCTTCTGTTTTCCTTAGAAAAATACCTCTCCAAAATTTTCCCTAAGGAACACTTTTCCCTCTCTTGTCTCCCGAAAAAAGAGAAGCCTACGCTGCAACTTACAGTAAATAAAACGTTCCTAGAAAAGCTCTCCAAGGAACATGCGACAAAACTTTGGAACCATGCCACACAATACCTCTACCAAAATTATGGCACCAGTCATACAATTCTCAAAGAGCAGCTCCCCTTTACAGGGAAACTCAGGAACCGTCGGGATATCTCCAGATATGTAATTACAGGGCTCATTCTCCTTTCAAGCTTAAGCATTGTTGCTCTTGCGAGTTTGTATCTTGCCTGGCAAGCATATGATCGCATGGATGAACCTCAAAAAATAAAACGAGGAATAAATATCGCAAAACTGGTAGAGATCGTGCAAAAAGAGCCTCCACAAAAGATTGCGTTAATTCTTTCATTTTTAGATCCAGGGAAAGCTGAAGAGCTCTTAAATAAACTTCCTATAGAGATACAACATCAAGTACTGAAATATAAACTTTAGAATTAGGTAGATGGGATGACTCCACAACCCCCTGGTTCTTTTCCCGATACTTGTCCTGAAGATTCCTCTTTAATCTTAGAATGGGAAGCTTCTCTAGATTCCCTTGGACAAGAACTTCCTTCTCAGGATACGGCCTCTCAGGAACTCCTCTCTTTAATCCAACTCTTTAGAAAGCTCTCTATTCATATGCTGGCAGAACTAGAAAAGGTCACCCAAAAGCTCAAGCCCGACCTCCTTGAGCTCGCCTTACTCACCTGCGAAAAGTTTCTCTATAAAAAACTAGAACAACCTCAAGAGCTTTCCTTGCTGCTCTCTGCAGCTCTCAAGAGATTCTCCTCTGTTCGTTCTCTATCTCCACTGAAGATTTTCTTGCATCCTGAGGACCTTAAACACCTTCATGCCTGGATGTCCTGCCATGACCTCCCGCTGATCAAACATGCAGAGTTTCTTCCTGACACAACATGTAAAAAAGCAAGCTATAAAATAGAAACTCCCGAAGGGATCTTAAGGCAAGATATTGGAGAAGAACTCGACCACCTGCTTTCTGTTTTGACCACATGACTTACCTAAACAAAGAGAAAATACATCTCCATCATTGGCAGCCCTACCGCGCGTGCGGCTTGCTATCTCGAGTGTCTGGGAATCTCCTAGAAGCACACGGGTTATCTGCATGCCTCGGAGAACTATGCAAAATCTCTTCAACACAATCTTCAGAACTTCTTGCAGAGGTCATCGGCTTCCACAACCAGACAACCCTGCTCATGTCGCTATCTCCCTTGTATGGAGTTGCCTTAGGAACAGAAGTTCTCCCCTTGCGTCGTCCCCCCTCTTTGCATCTTTCAGATCACCTTCTAGGCAGAGTTTTGGATGGCTTAGGGAACCCTATCGACAACCAAAAAGACCTACCAAAAACCCACCGTAAGCCGCTGATTTCCCCACCCCCTCCCCCTATGACGAGGAAACCGATCCATGAAGTCTTCCCGACAGGAATTAAGGCGATAGATGCCTGTTTAACCCTAGGAAAGGGACAACGCATTGGCGTCTTCTCAGAACCTGGGAGCGGAAAATCTTCTCTTCTCTCTTCTATTGCCTTAGGATCGAAATCCACAATCAATGTGATAGCATTAATTGGAGAGCGTGGAAGGGAAGTTCGTGAATACATAGAGCGCCATAAAGAAGCTCTAAAAAAACATCAAACCGTGATTGTTACAGCCCCCGCACACGAAACTGCTCCTATAAAGATTATAGCGGGTCGTGTAGCCATGACCATTGCAGAATTTTTTCGCGAGCAAGGCCACGATGTACTATTTATTATGGACTCGCTTTCCCGTTGGATCTCGGCTCTACAAGAAGTTGCCCTTGCTCGCGGAGAGACTCTCTCTTCTCACCACTATGCTGCTTCGGTATTCCATCATGTTTCTGAGTTCACAGAGCGCTCAGGAAATAGCGATCAGGGCTCCATCACAGCACTCTTGGCAATTTTGCACTATCCCGATCACCCCGATGTATTTACAGATTATTTAAAGTCCCTTTTGGATGGGCACTTTTTCCTCTCCAACCAAGGACATGCTTTTACCTCTCCCCCCATAGATATCTTATCTAGCCTCTCACGATCCGCGCAATCTCTCTCTCTTCCACATCACTATGCTGCAGCAGAAAAACTCCGTTCTTTACTTAAGGTATACAATGAAGCCTTAGATATTATCCGCCTAGGAGCGTATACTCCAGGACAAGATAAAGACCTTGATGAAGCTATGAAGCTAATCCCAAGCATTCAAGCGTTTCTTTCTCAACCTCTTACAAATTACTGTAACTTTGATACGACCATAAAACAGTTGGAAACGTTACTTCATTCATGAACCGTCGCCTTGAAAGCTTATCTTTGATATTAAAAGTACAAATTTTCCGTTCCTTGAACAACATTCATACCTATGCACAACAGGTAGCTTATTTAGCTAAGCAACTCGAAATTCTCGAAGAGAGAGTTTCCCTATTGGGGAAACTACGTCAAGAGCGTTTTCTCTCAAGAGAAAACGTTCTTAATTATGATTCTCTTTTAGAACACTTGAAAACATTACAAGATTCTCTTTATAAACGACACAGTGAGTCTATGCAATTTCTGTTAAAAAACACCATCCGACTCTCGAACATAATCAACCGTAGAAAAATCATCGAAAAGATCAAAAACAACAGATATTCTAAAACTAAGAGATAGGAACGCAAGGCCCCATAATGACCAATTCTGCATATTCCTTATCTGCTATGGATATGCCCTCGCTAGCAGAAAAACTCAGAGCTATAAAGCAAGAACATCTTTTATGCTTTTGGCCCACACTCTCCCCAAAGCAGCAATACCGTTTGTATTCCCAGCTTTCTTCTCTTGATATTCAACTTTTCCAACAACAACAACAGCTTCTTTCTTCTCCAACTCCTCTTCCTAAAAATTTCCGTCCTGTATCTTCTTTCGCTTCCTCGGGGGAAGATCCCGAAAGAACAAAAACAGGCACCTCTCTTCTTAAAGAAAAAAAAGTGGCTTGTGTCGTGCTCGCAGGGGGACAGGGCTCTCGCCTTAAATGTGACGGCCCTAAGGGGTTATTTCCTGTATCGCCAATTAAAAAAAAGCCGCTCTTTCAACTTGTTGCTGAAAAGGTCTGTGCAGCAAGTAAACTTGCTGGGCAGACTTTACCCTTAGCTTTTATGACCTCTCCCCTAAATAACAGACAAACCCGCTCCTATTTTGAGTCAAATGCCTATTTCTCTTTAGATCCAAATCACGTCGATTTTTTCTGTCAGCCATTATGGCCCTTACTTAACCTCTCTGGAGAATTATTTCTCGAAGATGAATCCACATTAGCTTTAGGCCCAAATGGAAATGGGTGCTTAGCGACACTCCTTCTCACCTCGGGGATCTGGGAAAAATGGCATAATATCGGCATCGAAATGGTCAGCGTGATCCCCATAGATAACCCTCTGGCTCTTCCTTTTGATGTGGAGCTCTGTGGATTTCACGCGATGGAAAATAACGAAGTCACGATCAAAGCAACACTAAGACAAACTGCCATCGAAGATGTTGGGATCCTCGTGGAATCAGAAGATTCTGGGAAAACTTCTGTTATTGAATATTCTGAGATCCCCCAAGATGAAAGGTTCTCTATGCATCCTAACGGCAAGCTAGAGTACGGTTTGGCAAACATAGGGTTGTATTGCCTATCTATGGATTTCATCCGTAAAGCGGCACATAAAACTCTACCTTTATACAAAGCACGCAAATATGCAAAGCAACTTGGCCAAATCTCATCCACGGAAAAAAATGCTTGGAAATTTGAAGAGTTTATTTTCGATTTATTCTGCTACAGCGAGCAATGTCGTACTCTTGTCTACCCACGGCAAGAATGCTTTGCGCCATTAAAAAATCTCGAAGGAAATCATAGTTTAGATACTGTAAGACAAGCCCTCTCTGCAAGAGAGCGTCAGCTCTTCCATGAGGTTACAGGGAAACAGCTCTCTCCAAATACAACATTTGAATTAGAAGCAGATTTTTATTATCCTTTAACTTCTACTTCCTTACACTGGGAAAATAAAGCCTTTTTCGAGGAACCGTTTTTTGAGGCCTCATGACAGAAAAAATCGCCTACTTAGGCATGGGAATCTGGGGATTCTGTTTGGCAACGCTGCTGGCAAAAAAAGGTTTTCGTGTGCAAGGATGGTCTCGAAATCCCCAGCTTATTGCGGAGCTCCAGCAAAAGCAACGACATCCACGAGCTCCTGAAATCCCAATTTCTCCAAACCTTACCTTCTCTACAGACCTTGCAGAAACTCTAGAAGGGGCCTCAATGATCATTGAGGGAGTATCTTCTGCAGGAATTCGTCCTATTGCGAAACAACTGAAGCAGATTTCCCCTTTATCCGTGCCTTTTGTCATTACTTCTAAGGGAATCGAGCAAAACACAGGACTCTTGCTCAGCGAAATTATGCTTGAAGTCTTTGGGAATTCTGCAAAGCAATATCTTGGTTACCTTAGCGGCCCTTCTATAGCGAAAGAAGTCCTGAAAAATTGCCCATGTTCTGTCGTGATTAGCGCCTATGATCCAGAAACTCTCAAGCATATCCATCAAGCATTTGCAACACCGACATTTCGCGTCTATCCTAATACCGACGTTAAAGGAGTAGCTTTGGGAGGCGCCTTAAAAAATATCATCGCAATCGCTTGTGGAATCTCAGAAGGGTTCCATTTTGGCAACAACGCTAAGGCGGGTCTTGTCACTCGAGGTCTCCATGAAATGCGCAAACTTGCTAGCATTATGGGATGTCGTCCCGAAACCTTAAATGGCTTAGCAGGACTTGGAGATCTTTGTGTAACATGCTTTTCGGAGTTCAGTAGAAACTTACAATTCGGGAAGCTTATCGCTGAAGGGTATACCTTAGAGCAAGCAAAGGAAAAGATCGGCATGGTGGTGGAAGGTGCCTATACAGCGCTCTCTGCTCATCAGATCGCTCAGCATCATCATATTGAAATGCCCATCACTACGGGGATCTATCGTGTCCTTTATGAAAACCTTGATCTCCAAGAAGGCATAGCTATGCTGTTACAAAGAAGCACAAAAGAAGAGTATCTCTAGCCCTTTGGGTATCTTTTGTGCCTTTTTCTCTTGTGTTGTTTTCTATTTGTACAATTTTTTACCATCTGTTAAATAAGGCTTTATCACCCACAGCACATAAGGCCACTGAGCACATGAATAGCAAGCTGCTAAAATCCCTTCGCTTAGTCACACTTTGCGTTTTTGCCCTACTAGGGACTTCAACCTCTTCTCTATATGCTATGCCTGCAGGAAATCCAGCTTTCCCCGTACTTCCTGGGATTAATTCTGGGCAACACGGATGGTGTATGTTCCATCTTTGTGATAGCAAGGATCTCTTTACAGCCCTTTCAGGCAGCTTAAAAGTTGGGTTTTGTGGAGACTTCATCTACTCGGAAAGTGCCCATGTCACAGATGTTCCTGTAATTACCTCCGTAACAACTATAGGAGTAGGAACACAGCCCACGATCATTTCCACAACAAAAACTTATAACTTTGATGTAATGAATGCTTCAACGCATTCTAGCTCTGCATTTGCAAGCGTCTCTTTGCAAGAGCATTCTCCTGCTATGATTCCTCTTCTTGATATCTCCTTCACTGTCAGAATCGGAGGGATCAAACAACACTACCGTCTTCCCTTGAATGCGTATCGTGATTTCACTTCATCACCTCTTAATGCAGAATCTGAAGTGACAGACGGTATTATTGAACTACAATCCAACTATGGGTTTATTTGGGACCTTTCTCTTGATAAAGTCTTATGGAAAGATGGGGTTTCTTTTATTGGAGCTGGGGTCTCCTACCGCCAAGCATCTGCCCCTGTGAACTATATTGTAGTGTACAACAAGACAAATCCTGAGGTGTATTTTGATTCCACAGATGGTAGCCTGAACTATAAAGAATGGTCGGCGCACTTTGGTCTTACGACTTACCTAAACGACTATATTCTTCCATACCTAGGGATTTCTATAGGGAATTCTACACGTAAAGCTCCCAAGGATAGCTTTAAAAAACTTGAAGAACAATTTACAAATTTCAAGTTTCAAGTTCGTGATATTACAAACTTTGATAAAACGAACTTCTACTGTGGCGCGACCTGTTGCATCTCTGATAACTTCTTTTATAATGTAGAGAGTCGCTGGGGCTATCAAAGAGCTATTAGTGTAATGTCAGGTTTCCAATTTTAAGATTTAACTCCAGAAATTAACGTTCTATATACACCATCTAAAAGCCTTAGAGACGAAGAAACCAAGCTCCACTGTTGCAGCATTGCTTTTAGCTGAAGGTCTAACATCATCTGCTGGGTTTGTGCTAAATCACCGTAATTTTGCACATCCGCAAGGAGCGTATTAAAGAAGTTTAATAATCCTCCTGAAGTTGTTGCGGTTTCTATATTAATATCTCCATCCACAACGACTCTTTCGGTATTCTGTAACCCAAGAATAGAAAAATCTGCACCGACAACTTTATATGAAGGCGAAAAATCATCAACACCTCGAGTAAAAATGATCGAATTTAAGTTCAGCATTAAGCTTTTTAATTGTTCCTCTATAAGATCTAAAGAATTTAAATAATTATCCGCGATTTCTGTAAGTTGTGTTTTTTGTGCTTCTGTCAAACTTGAATGCATAGATACATTTGTTTTGATCTTCGCTAAAAGAGCTTTGGCTTGCTCCGTACTTTTAATATCATTCCTTAACGAAGCTCTTTCCTCATCGTATCGCGAAAGCACCATTTCATAGCCATACTTAAAATTCGCAGTGTCATTCGTTTGAGAAATGTAAGATCCTAAGTTATAATTTATCGGCGCAGAGTTAAAATTCTTAACAATCTCAAGAAGCGGACTAAAGGTTGTCTGAGCATATCCTGCAAGGTTCAACTCCTGACCTAAAGCGTACAATGCAGCTTCCTGAGAGGGGATGTATTTATCCAGCAAAATGTAAGCAAAGGCTGATTGAAAGGGCATTTTGTTCACAACAGACCCTTCCACAGGATTCATCTCTGGAGCTGTAGTTAAAGCTTGAGGAGAAACTTTTTTTAGGTTTTTCTGGAACACCTTGTCATTGTTCTTGCGGATCTCTCTATTGTTTTGCTCATTGATCACAGCTTGAAACATGGCAAGCTCCACCCCAGCATGTAACGCACTACGATTCATAGAAGAAACAAACTCTTCCCCTAAACCGAGCTTTTGTACTTTCTTCAGGAGATCTTTAAATTCCTGCAGATGCTGAGCAAGCTCATGAGCATCTACAAACTCCAGAGCTAAAGCTGTTGAAGACTCTCTCATATTTAAGGAAGACTGTTGTTCCCCAAGCCCATGACAATACTGCTCGTGTTGTATTTTATTTATCATAGAATCCTTCCCTAAATTAAGATTTTATTCTTCGTGCGATCTTTGCAAACATTTGGTTTAACAACGCTAAAGCGGTGCTTACAATTGTCCACTCCTGTTGCATAGCAGACATTTCCAACTGCAACGCTAACTGCTGGTTCTGGTTGAATGTGGTATAATCTTGCTCACTAGATTCTAAAGACTGTAAAAGCTGCTTTTCTCCTCCAGGGACTACACCGTTTTGCCCACCTTCAATCACAAAACTCTCAAAAGTCGCCAGCTGCTTCACCCAGCTATTCTCTGGCTGATTATGTACACTCACTGTAAACGCTTGGATCGTCTCGTCAGGATTGTCCACAGCTGTAATTGCCATCCCCTTAAGTAAGACATATAACTCAGATAAATGGCGAATAAGGTCATTAAACTGCGACTTATAAGAAGTTAATACCCCCACCAACTCGCGAATTTGCGAAGAAGACATTTCCGTATCTGCCTTAACCACAGGAATAATCTTATCGATTTCTATTTTTGCTTGCTTACAGCGAGTAATATCAGTTCCACAGCGAGTAATTTCATTAGCCAATACAGATTTGGCTTTCCCCACAGCATCTGTTAACGACTGCAAGTTCATCTGTTTTAAATATATCGATAGGGAATAGTAGGTATCCGCATTATGAAAGCTCGTGATCATCTGAATAATTTGATTCAGATATCTTGCCGTCTTATTGGAAAAGGTCATCTGATCTCCCAAAGAACGTATGACTTGTTGTTGCGCAGGGAGAAACTTATCCAACATCAATGAAGTATATACGCTTTGTAAAGGAGAGGTTGTCACAAATGTCTCCTTATTCGCATTCATAGACTCAAAATATTTCAACTGAGAAGGATCTAATGAAGACCTTTGTGTCTGCTTTGCCAATATCTGCTGGTTCCAAGTTCCAATAAGTCCATCTATAGCTGTAATAGCCGCGTTTGCAGCATCTGCTATAGTTTGGTAGGAAGTCCTCGTCATAAGAGTAGATTTATCCGCAATCAAATCTAAAACTAACTGGAAAAACCGCGGATTAAAATTACTCACGGTATTATCTTGAAAAATAGACAAAGTCGCACTAGAGGTAGTATTCGGGTACTGTAAATTATTAGCAAAAGCATCAAAAGATCCCGTTACTTTAAAACCGTCGTTCCCTCTAGCATCCCAGTACGTCTTTTCCTGTCGTATCGCTGCTTTATAGCTTGCTTCTGTTTGTGCTGTAGACTCCTCCCCGTAAAGCGAAGCACACTTTTGATATACATATTGGATTCCTAGAAATTCCCCCAATCCCAAAGCCGGAGTAGTACTTCCTGAAGTGCGAATCTCTGTTCCTCTTAACCCAGTGAAAAAGCTCAAAATGGCGTTTCTTAGCTCGTCAGGATAACTGGTATCTAACCCCTGAGGAAGATTTTCTGTAAGCATACGGAACACTCCCCCCAAAGTTAAATAACTCTGAATCATTGCTGCTTGGCGAGAATTATATTCTGTACCATGAGCAATGGGCTGGCTTGCATCATCCCATCGAGGAAGTAGGAAGTCTTTCAATACGCTTGCGAACTGTCGTAAAAGCTCCTGAACACGCTGAGCAGCAGAAATATTTAAATACAAATTTGATATCTCTGCATTTAAGTAATCTGCAGCAGGATACGCTACCGCAGCCATAGAGGAATATACCACCATCATATCCTGCCAAAACACAGCAATCTGACTCTTAGGAGGAGCATTAGGAGCCTCTAATTCCTCTATCTCTTGGATAAAGCTTGCTGGCAGCGCATAGAGAGCTGTGTAATTCGCATCTGTAGGTGTTCCATTAAATGCTGTTTTTAAAGTTGCTAACTGGTTTTGATATCTTGTAACAATTTCGTTCTCAGCAGCTGTAGGATCTGCAATGCCCCCCTCAGCATACGGTGTTAACCAAGCTTCCAAGGCAGCTTCTAAACCCTGGATAAAAACTTTTGCTGAGGCAAGATCAGGCTTGTTTATAACTTCTTGAAGCTCTGTATCCGTATAGGACAACTCGGGAAGCTCTATTTTACTTTCTGGAAGCTTCTGTACTGGAGAAGCCTCTTGAGACGCTTCATACACATGCACAGGTTCTTCCACCTGAGCAAAATACCTAGGTTCGATATCCTCAATCCAACCTAACGTACGCTTGAGCGTCCATACCTTCTGATCTAATTCTTGAAATAGGAAAACTGCACTAGCTAAATCTTGCGCATCTAGTTGACCACCAGATAAAGCCGAAGTCACATTACGAGTAAAATGAATGTAGTAATTTTGTATTGCCACAGGAATTATCTAACAAAAACCATCATTTTTTAATTTTAAATGAAAAAACCCATCAAAAAAACTAAAAAATGATGACCTTGAACTAAGTGATAAAAAACTAGCGGCTTTTATTTTTATTTTAATTGTGATTCTATACGCAAAAGTTCATCTAAAATTTCTTGAGGACAATCTTCGCCAAAAATCTTACAGTACTCGCGAATATTTTTGACCTCATTGAGCCAACCCTGGCGATCTATAGATAATAGCTCCTCAAGAACCTGAGGAGGAAGATTTAAACCTGTAACATTCAACGCTCCCGAAGAAGGCACATACCCAATAGGAGTGCGCTCTGCAATATCCTCCTCTTCATTTGTACGTCGGAAAATCCATTCTAACACCCGAAGATTTTCACTAAACCCAGGCCAGAGGAAGTTTCCATTCGCATCCTTACGGAACCAATTGACTCCGAAAATTTTAGGCAACTGAAGACGCGCATCCTTCCCAAAAGATAGCCAGTGCTGGAAATAGCTCGCCATATTGTATCCACAAAACGGCAGCATAGCAAAGGGATCATGTCGAAGTTTCCCTTGTTCCCCTACTATAGCTGCTGTTGTCGTTGAGGACATCCCTGCACCGATAGTTACCCCATGTTGCCAACTTAAAGCTTCATAAACTAAAGGAATGGTATCTGAACGACGCCCTCCAAAAATGATCGCAGATAAAGGCACTCCCTGAGGATTATTCCATTGAGGATCTAAAGAAGGACATTGCGTCAACGGAGAGGTAAACCGTGAATTCGGATGTGCTGCAGGAGCTCCCCCAGGCTTCCAAGGATTCCCATGCCAATCAAGCAAAGGTTCCGGAGGCGTATCTGAAAGGCCTTCCCACCAAACATCGCCATCAGCAGTCAAAGCAACGTTTGTAAAGATCGCGTTCTTTTGACACGTCGCTAAGGCATTGGGATTCGTACGCATAGAGGTTCCCGGAGCCACGCCAAAAAAACCAAATTCAGGATTTACCGCATACAATCGGCCATCTGCTCCAGGACGGATCCAAGCAATATCATCCCCTAAACACTCCACCTTCCAACCTGGGAGCTTCGGCATTAACATTGCCAAGTTTGTTTTCCCACAAGCACTTGGGAACGAAGCAGAAATATACTTCTTTTCTCCTTGGGGGTTAGTAATGCCAATAATTAACATATGCTCGGCAAGCCATCCCTGAGTCCTCGCCATATAAGACGCCAACCGTAAAGCTACACACTTCTTCCCTAGAAGCGCATTTCCTCCATAACCGCTTCCATAAGACATCACGCTACGATCATCTTGGAAATGTACAACTCGTATAGATTTTGGATTGCATGGCCAAGGGTCATCTTTTTCTCCAGGGGCTAGAGGCTTCCCAACACTATGTAAACATTTTAAAAACTCCCCAGAAGTTCCAAGAAAATCCAATACCTCTTTCCCCATGCGAGTCATAATTTTCATAGAACAAACAACATAGGGAGAATCTGTAATTTCCACACCAACAAGGGAAAAAGGAGAATTCACAGGCCCCATACAAAAAGGCACAACATACAATGTTCTCCCCCGCATACACCCACGAAACAGCTGGTGCATTTCTTTTCGCATTTCCTCAGGATCTCGCCAATTATTTGTTGGTCCAGCTTCGTGTTGCGTAGGAGTGCAAATAAATGTAAACTGCTCTACACGAGCAACATCTTCAGGAGAAGAACGTACTAAAAAACAATTCGGATGTAACTCCGGATTCAATGGGATCATTGTCCCAGACTTCACCATCTTCGTGCATAATTCAGCATACTCCGTTTCAGAACCATCACACACACGGATATCTTGAGGTGTCGTTAATTCCGCAATCTGAGAAATCCAGGTCTTTAATTCTTCGTGCTTTATGCCTGCGCTCCAATCCATAACTATACCATATTCCCCTTGCGCTTCTTAAATTGATCTAGATGTTCTAAAGCCTTCCCTGTGCCTAAACACACAGCTAATAAAGGATGTGGTGCTGTGATAACAGAAAGTCCTGTATTTTTACTTAATGCTTTGTCCAAACCTTTTATCAAAGCACCTCCTCCAGCCAATACCATCCCACGTTCAACTAAATCAGCAGAAAGCTCCGGAGGGCACTTTTCTAACGTTAATCTTACACACTCTATAATTTGTTGAATGGGCTCTGCTAAACACTCACGAATTTCTACAGAGTTAATCCGTTTTGTTATCGGCAAACCCGCAACCTGATCCCGACCACGAACTTCCATTTCTAATTCTTGATCCCCTAAAGGATACGCAGAACCTATCGTAATCTTAATCTCCTCAGCAGTACGAGGCCCAATCATCAAATTATACGTACGACGCATGTAATTAATAATACACTCATCAAACTCATCACCAGCAATACGTAAGGAACGAGATTCTACAATCCCTCCTAAGGAAATAATTGCAATTTCCGTAGTTCCTCCACCAATATCTATGATCATACTCGCTGCCGGCTCATGAACAGGAAGGTCGACCCCAATCGCAGCAGCCATAGGCTCTTCGATTAAAATCACCTCTTGAGCCCCTGCATGCAGCGCAGAGTCTTCAACAGCACGTTTTTCCACTCCTGTGATGCCTGAAGGAACTGCTATCAAAATTCTTGGGCGGAAAACACTTCGAGAAGGCGTAACTCGTTTAATTAAAGCTTTAAGCATGCCTTCTGCAATTTCAAAATCTGCAATCACTCCATCCTTCATTGGGCGCACAGCCATAATCTTTCGAGGAGTTTTCCCTAACATTGCTTTCGCTTTATGCCCCACAGCAAGAACTGCATGGGTTTGTGCATCGACAGCAACAACCGAAGGCTCACTGAGAACAATGCCACGGCCTCGGACATACACTAAAGTGTTCGCAGTACCTAAATCAATTCCTACACTGCCAGAGAAGAAATTAAAAACTTTATCAAAACGCCCCAAAGCCTTGTTATACAAACGATTAGAAAAATTCTTAATTTTAAAAAGGCTACGATGCGCGCTCATAACATCATATTTGTAACAATTCTAAGACTTCTTCCCAAGTTAACTTGGAAACGACTTCATCATCAGAGTTGATGACTTTCTTTACAAGGCTCTTTTTCCTGTTTTGTAGTGTTAAAATCTTTTCTTCGATCGTATTTAACGTCACCAATTTGTATGACGAGACCGACCGGCTCTGTCCAATACGATGCACCCTATCTGTCGCCTGGTTCTCTACAGCAGGATTCCACCACATATCATAGTGAATCACTGTATCTGCGCCAACTAAGTTTAATCCCGTGCCTCCAGCTTTTAAAGAGACCAGAAATACCAACAAGTTGGGATCTTCATTAAACTTATTGACTAACTCCAATCTGTTCTTGGTGGAACCATCCAAATACACAAATGGAACTCCGCGAATCTCCAAGTCTTTCTTCATAATCGAAAGCATCTTCGTATATTGACTGAACACAACCGTTTTATGCCCAGAATCCACTAAGGATGACAGTAAATCCATAAGCATGTCATATTTCGCAGAGTCCCCTGGTTCTGGAGAATCCTTTGCAAAAATTGCCGGATGACAACAGATCTGTTTTAATCTCGTCAATGTGGCAAGAATATGAATATGAATTCTTTCAAATCCTTCTTGCTTGACTAAACGAGACAGTTCCTGCTTAGCAGAGGTCGCATAAGATTGATAAAGCTCACGCTGGGAATCTGTAAGATGACAATGATAAAGGATCTCTGAAACAGGAGGGAGATCTTCTAAAACATCCTCTTTCATACGACGCAAAATAAATGGGGAGACCTTTCTTTTTAACGCCACCATATTATCCGCTTTATTGCCCATATAATTGCCGGTGCGGATATACTTGCCTACAAAACGATCATAGCTACTAAGCAGCCCCGGCATTAAGAAGTCAAACAGACTCCATAATTCTTCTAGAGAGTTCTCTATAGGAGTTCCTGTTAAAATCAATCGATGGTCCGACTGAATCATCTTCACAGATTTTGCATTACGCGTTGTTCTGTTTTTAATATGATGAGCTTCATCCAACACTACATAGTCAAAATGGAAGTCCTTATGAAGCTCTATATCTTTCTGTAAAAGATTATAAGACGTTATCGCTACATCATAATCCGCAAGAGATTGTATTTGCTTCCGTCTTTGTGAAGGGATCCCATCAATCACTAAAGTTTTGAACTCTGGATTAAACTTGCGAAATTCCTCTTTCCAATTATAAACCAAAGAGGTTGGGCACACAATAAGAGAACACCCTTGCCCTTTTTCAAGCTTACTTTGCGTAACAGCAATAATCGCCTGGAGCGTCTTCCCTAACCCCATATCATCAGCTAAAATCCCATTAAGATGCATTTTTCTTAGCCGCTCTAGCCAATGTACTCCTTCCGTTTGATAACTACGCAAAGTTGCTTGAATTTGCTTAGGAACATCTTGGAAGTTAAAAGCAACTTCTCCACGAATTTGCTGCTGAATCCCTTTGAGTTTCTCTGTCATAGAGAAATTCACAGGTAGGCCTGCAAACTGCTCCTCAGAAATTCCTGTTAAACTCCACAAAGGGCACTTTTCTGTAAGATTATCTAAAACTTTAAACCCAATTTCATTAAAAATTTGAACAATTGTCGCGATCCTTTCCAAATCTAAAACTAAAATGCAAGGCAACTTGTTCCCACTAAAAGCATTCCCACGACGAGCATTCTTTACCTGCTGACCTTTCTTAGGAAGTTCCAAAAAGCATTTTTTTGCACTAATGCAATCCCATAAAAGATCCAGACTCACCCCTTTAAGCAACCCATGAACTTTAAGTTCTGCTTCGTAGTAATTGATATCTGTACCCTCTCTAAAAGCAAGGTCAAACACAGTTTCATCATAAATAAATTGATCCGAAAGGTTTTCCGGACAATTAAAGGTGATGCGATGCTGATTCGCAGGGATCGTTTCCGTCATAAACTCCACGATCTTCTTTTCACTTTTCACATGAAAAGCCCCATCACGCTCGTCATAAATGAACCCTGAGAACACTTCTTCTGTAATCTTACGTTCTTCCACAAGATTTCTTGCTAAAATGCCCTCATCACAAATAAATGCTCGCACATCTGCATACTGTAAAGCCATAGAAGCTGCAGGGATACGCAAAGACCCATAAAGGAAATATAGCTTTGCTTCTAATTCTCCGTCCAAATAGCTCATATCACAGATCGCACGGACCTCATCCACATAAGGCAAGGTTACAAAGGAATTCAAAAGATGCACATTTTCGACTTCAGCATACTCTTGAAATACAGGAAGAGCATTTTCTCGAAATGTCCCGAATAAAGCTTCAGGGATCGTGATATCCCGTAAACGAGCAAAAGAGCGTAGATGCGCACGTTTGATTTGTGGAGCAAATCGATGATACACGTTCCGATGGATCATTCCTGGGGCATCAGACTCTAAAAGCAAGACGTGCTCAGGAAGAACCTCATCATTATCTACCAAAATCATGGGGCTCATCAAAACAGCTTTATACGGTGTATCAAAAAAATCTAAATTAAACTTCATGCGTGCCGGCGCTGTGGACCAATAGAGAGGTTCTTCTAAATTCCCACAAAAGAAACCTACAAATGTTTCCTTTTCTCCAAGCTGCCCCCCTCCTCGATTTGCTAATTGATGTTCGAACATCTTCGCTAAAATGACTCCCAGAGAAGCATGCATCAAATATGCAGATTTTAATAACTTTTCTTCCGTTGTCTGGCTGGGATAGCGTACATAGCGAATCAATAGATCTATAAGTTTTCTATCCGAAGCATTGAACGACTGCATCGTAAAGAAAAAACGACGTCCATTAAGCACTATAGGCTCCTGATAAAGGACTCCTTCTAAGAAAGTACGAATATTGGGGACATGAAAGGGCTTAGAACGGCAGGGAAGACGTAAAACCAACTGAAACTCTATGGGCTGGTTATTTGCTACAAATGTTTCATCTGTAGCTGAGACAAATAAAACCGCAAGCTCTGCAGAATCCTTTTCTAAATATTCTAAAGGCAAAAAGAACGGGTTTGCACTTAAAGCATTGGCAGCATGAATGTACTCTCTAAGAATTTCCTTTTGATGCTCGCGATCTTTCCTCTCTTCTTCTTTTGTTGCTGCTACAACGAACGTTTCCTGAAGCTCTTTTTTCTCTTCCTCATTGATCTCTTGATTGGTGTCAAGATCAGCCTCTCTAGCATAGGCTACCACCATCTCATTAAAGTATTGCTCTAGATAAAACAGCAATGCCACGATATGCTGACAATCAAAATTATAGGAACAGTCACAATTGGAATCTATGGTGTCTGATTCTGATCTGTCGACTTCAATTTCACACTCATACACATTCTCGTAAAGACCACGAATCTGCGCACCAATACACACTGTCTCTCCATTTATAGAGAGAATTTTTGCATTAACCACCGCTCCTTGTTCAAAAAGTTCCTTGCCTTCCTGCAAAATATTGGCTGAAAAATCTCGACGTAATTTGCGAAAATTAAGCATTTCTCCTCTAAATTAAGAGCTAACCATAGAATCTGCTTACTTGTACCCGTTTATCCCTGCTAAATCAATCAAAAATTTTATGATTTACCTGCCTACACAGATAAGTAGACAACACTTCAAACAATGCTACCCATTGCGAAAAACTCTTCGAAAAATTAAAATGCTTTTTTCTTTGCGGGTGTAGCTCAGTGGTAGAGCGCCACGTTGCCAACGTGAAGGTCGTGAGTTCAAGCCTCATCACCCGCTTTTCTCTTCCAATACTGTACCTAAGGTAGTTTTGTGTCGCGTAATTTTTCTAATGAACAGTTTTCTATAGACCTAAAAGAACAGCCAGGATGCTTAGTCACTGCTTCTGTGAAGGTGTCTCCTGCTTTATTCAGCACGCTGCATAAACAAGCCCTTAAAAAAGTTAAAAAAAACGTTTCCATTCCAGGGTTTCGCAAAGGAAAGGTCCCTGATGACATTATTGAGAACCGCTACCCCCATCCTATACGTAAAGAATGTAATGAGCTCCTTGTACACACTGCTTACACCTCTTTATCTACTTTAGGAGATCGCAAACCTCTTTCTCCTCAAGCGGTGCAATCCACCTCAATTAAAGAAGCAGATTTAGCAAACGGGGGAGTAGTAGAATTTATCTATGAAGCGTTTCCTGTAGTTCCAGAGATTTCTTGGGAGTCTTTATTTCTCCCAGAGGCCACACAGCACAAAGAAGTTTCTGATGAAGATGTTGAAAAAAGTTTAAATAATATCGCTCACTTCTTCGCAACCAAAACTCCTGTAACACGTCCTTCTCAAGAAGGAGACTTCATTTCTTTATCTTTGCATATTTCTAAGCAAGATGATGAAAGCTTTCTTGTTCCAATTTTTGAAAATAAATATTTCAAGCTTTCTGATGAAGAGATGTCAGAAACCTTTAAAGAGAAATTTCTAGGGGTTTCTGTTGGCCATCGTGTTGTCGAATATGTTTCCTCCTCAGAAATCCAATCATTTTTAAATGGGGACACCTTAATTTTTACAGTGAATGCTGTTGTAGAGGTTGAGGTTCCAGAGCTAGATGAAGAGAAGGCGCGTCAACTTCAAGTAGATTCATTAGAAGAACTCAAATCTAAGTTACGTGCACAATTGGAAAATCAAGCCAAAGATAAACAGCATCAGCAACGGTTTGTGGAAACTGAAGATGCTCTTGCAGCCATGGCAGACTTTGAGCTTCCTGCGAACCTTCTTAAAGATCGCATCTCTATGCTCACCCGAGAAAAATTACTCAATGCACGTTTAATTGAATACTGCTCTAATGAGGAGTTAGAATCCCGCAAACAAAAACTTTTAAAAGAAGCGGAAGATAGTGCTGTAAAGGCTTTACGCCTATTATTTTTGACCCGCAAAATTTTTGAAGACGAAAAGCTCTCCTTTACCCGAGAAGAACTTCAATACATGATAGAGGTGTGCTCTAGAGAGCGTTTTGGCCCTCAACCGCCTAAAGACATTTCTAATGAAATGTTGCAAGAACTTGTCTCCGCAGCTCGAGATCGGCTGACTTACAGTAAAGCTATAGAAAAAGCTCGTGAAAAAGCAGAAAAGTTAGCTGTAAGCTCCTTAGCATAGCTATCTATAGGAAAATACTTGACCCAAGAAAGTCTGAAACATAGAATTCAAGATTTTAATGTCCAGACTTATTAGGTCGGCAGGCATAATAAGTTCTTTGAGTACTATAACTATAACAGATCTGTTTGCTTAGCTTAAGACGAGATAGAAATTTTTGATGAGGAATTGCAAATGACATTAGTGCCTTACGTTGTCGAGGATACGGGCCGTGGCGAACGTGCCATGGATATTTACTCAAGACTCCTAAAAGATCGTATTGTAATGATCGGTCAGGAAATTACTGAGCCCCTCGCAAATACAGTAATTGCGCAGCTCTTATTCCTCATGTCTGAGGACCCTAAAAAAGACATTCAAATTTTCATCAACTCCCCTGGGGGGTATATCACTGCAGGGTTGGCTATTTATGACACCATCCGCTTCTTAGGTTGTGATGTGAATACTTACTGCATTGGACAAGCAGCATCCATGGGAGCATTATTACTTTCTGCTGGGACTCCGGGGAAACGTTACGCTCTTCCTCATAGCCGCATGATGATCCACCAGCCATCTGGAGGAATTATTGGAACCTCTGCAGACATTCAATTGCAAGCTGCAGAAATTCTCACGTTAAAGAAACACTTAGCAAACATCTTGTCTGAGTGTACAGGCCAACCAGTAGAAAAAATCATAGAGGATTCCGAGCGAGATTTCTTTATGGGGGCAGAGGAGGCAATTTCCTATGGCCTTATTGATAAAGTTGTCACTTCAGCAAAAGAAACTAAAGATAAAGACTCTTCAAGCTCTTAGAGAAGAACTATGAATAAAAAAAATTTAACGATCTGTTCTTTTTGTGGTCGTTCCGAAAAAGATGTAGAAAAGCTCATTGCAGGCCCTTCGGTTTACATTTGTGATTACTGCATTAAACTCTGCTCTGGAATATTAGACAAAAAGCCTGCAGCTGCAGTCTCTGCTTCCGTAACGTCACAAGAAACTCCTTCTCAACATGTGGATTTACGCGTTCTAACTCCTAAAGAAATCAAAAAACACATAGATGAATATGTTGTAGGGCAAGAGCGGGCAAAAAAAACGATCGCTGTTGCTGTATACAATCATTACAAAAGGATCCGAGCACTATTGCACAATAAGCATGTAAGTTACGGCAAGTCTAATGTATTACTTCTAGGCCCTACAGGCTCAGGGAAAACCTTAATAGCAAAAACTCTAGCAAAAATTCTTGATGTTCCCTTTACGATTGCAGATGCAACGACGCTTACAGAAGCAGGATATGTTGGAGAGGATGTAGAAAATATTGTTTTACGCCTCTTACAATCTGCTGATTATGATGTGAGTCGAGCAGAGCGTGGAATTATCTATATTGACGAGATTGATAAAATCGGCAGAACTACAGCGAATGTTTCCATTACACGGGATGTTTCTGGCGAGGGAGTTCAACAAGCATTATTAAAAATTATTGAAGGAACAACAGCAAACGTCCCCCCGAAAGGAGGACGTAAGCATCCTAACCAAGAGTATATCCGAGTCAATACAGAAAACATTTTGTTTATCGTAGGTGGAGCATTTGTCAATTTAGACAAAATCATTGCAAAAAGATTAGGAAAGACCACTATAGGGTTTTCCGATGATCAAGCAGATTTTTCTCAAAAAGATCGCGACCACTTACTAGCAAAAGTAGAAACTGAAGATCTCATTGCTTTTGGGATGATCCCCGAATTTGTGGGAAGATTTAATTGTATTGTCAACTGTGAAGAGCTTTCCTTAGATGAACTCGTAGCTATTCTTACTGAGCCTACAAATGCTATCGTTAAGCAATACGTTGAACTGTTTGCAGAGGAAAACGTAAAGTTGGTTTTTGAAAAAGAAGCTTTATATGCTATAGCAAAAAAAGCAAAGCAAGCAAAAACTGGGGCGCGAGCTTTAGGGATGATCTTAGAGAATCTCCTTCGAGATCTTATGTTTGAAGTTCCTTCAGATCCTACTGTAGAATCTATACGTATCCAAGAAAACACAATAGCTGAAAATAAAGCCCCATTGATTATAAGAAGAGCTCCTGAAGCTATAGCATAACTTCTTTTAGAGATTGGGATGGATGTCAATGCCCTTGAAGCAGCAAAAAAAGTCTTAGTAAAGTTGCGTAATGCAGGTTACCAAGCGTATTTCGTCGGGGGATGCGTTAGGGATATGCTTATGGGCAAACCTATGGTGGACATCGATATTGCTACGGATGCGCCTCCAGTAATTGTCTCGACGATTTTTTCTGACGTGATTTCCATAGGAGCAGCTTTCGGAATTATTGTTGTCAAGTTAGAAGGGTACCTTTTTGAAGTTGCGACCTTTCGTAATGATGGTCAGTATACAGATGGTCGTCATCCACAACAAGTGAAGTTTTCTTCCATGAGGGAGGATGCTTTACGTCGAGATTTTTCCATTAACGGCATATATTACGATCCCTTTGAAGATAAGCTCTTTGATTTTGTCGAGGGAATCCGAGATATTGAAAAAAAAGTAATTCGCGCTATAGGTCATCCTCGCCTGAGATTTGCAGAAGATAAATTAAGGATTCTCAGGGCAATTCGTTTCGCTTCGTCTCTAGAGTTTACCTTGGATCCCGCAACAGAAAGAGCTTTGATCAAAGAAGCTCCAACTTTAGTAAGCGCTGTTTCTCCAGAAAGAATTTGGCAAGAGCTGAAGAAAATGATGAAAAGCCATCCCTACCAAGCGATGGTCTTGTTACTAAAACTAAAGGTTCTAGTGACCATTTTCCCAGAACTTCGCGACATCCCCTACGGCATCCTACGCTCCACTATAGCGTTCTTAAACAAACTTAACCCTCAGAAATTCCCTGAAATCCTTCTATTACTTCCCTTATTTCAAGGAGTCCCAGAGGAAGCCACATCTGCCGCTTTTTCTAGACTCAAAGTCTCAAATAAAGAACTTCGCCTGATAGAAGCATGGTACAAAGCATTGCCACATTTTCAAAACATTTCTATGAGCAGGGTTTTTTGGGCGCATTTCCTTGCCTCCCCTTCTGCCTCGATGTTTTTAGAAATATTCTCAGCTCTACAAAAGGATCCAAGTAAACAACAGCATTTCATTGCGCGTGTTCAAGAACTCGAAACACGCCTTGAAAAATTTATTTTACGAATAAAAACAGCCTCTCCTTTGATTTCTGCTCCCGATCTTATGGCTAAAGGCATAGCTCCTGGGAGGTTACTCGGAGATCTTCTCAAAGAAGCCGAAAATCTTTCTATAGAACATGAGTGTCTTGACAAGGAAAAAATTTTGGCGATTCTTCAAGAAAAAGGATTTTGGAAATAATTTATCTAAAATCAAGACTATCCTTACATTGCCAATAAGAATTTTATCTCTTTAGATTTAATTTTTTAGCTTCTATTATTTTCTGATAATTATTACGGATTAAGATAGAATGAGAAGAATATGTTGCGAATTGCCATCTTAGGAAGGCCTAATGTGGGGAAATCTTCCCTTTTCAATAGGCTTTGCAAACGTTCTTTGGCGATAGTCAATGCTGAAGAAGGGACAACGCGCGACCGTCTATATGGGTCTGCGCAAATTTGCGACTCTACAATACAGGTGATTGATACTGGGGGTGTCAATAAAGACTCTCAGGACCATTTCCAAAAGCATATTTTCAAACAAGCGCTTGTGGGAGCAAAGGAAGCAGATCTTTTGCTTTTAGTCGTAGACATCCGCTGTGGGATTACAGAGCAGGATATGCAGTTAGCCAAGTTGCTGCGTCCTTTAAACAAGCCGATCATCCTCGTTGCTAACAAAGCAGATAGCCGTAAGGATGAATTTGGTATCCATGAGCTGTACTCCCTGGGAATTCCTGAGATTGTTGTGACCTCTGCGGCTCATGGGAAACATATTGATACTCTTGTGCATAAAATCCAACGGCTTGCAAAAATTCCAGAGATACAGCCTGAGTCTCCTCAGGATGATGAAGATCTTCATGAAGAGAAAGAGCTTCTCTGTGATAAGGAGTCTGAAGCTATCTTTGAGGAAGTTTTTGATGAAAATCACGAAAGTTTTTTCGTTGAGGATCCTCAGCTTCCCCCTCTAGAAACCAACCAACCGTTAAAAATTGCTTTAATTGGCAGACCAAATGTAGGGAAATCTTCAATTATTAACGGGCTATTGAATGAAGAGCGCTGCATCACAGACAATATCCCCGGGACCACCCGAGATAATGTCGATATCCTCTATACAAAAGAAGACCGTTCTTATTTATTTATAGATACGGCGGGTCTTAGGAAAATGAAAAGCGTAAAAAATTCTGTGGAGTGGATTTCCACATCGCGGACAGAAAAAGCCATCTCCCGTGCGGATATCTGCCTCCTTGTTGTAGATGCAACCCAAGGGCTCTCCTCCTACGATAAGCGCATCCTTTCTTTAATTTCTAAAGAGAAAAAACCCCACATTCTCCTTGTAAACAAGTGGGACTTAATGCACTCCATCCGTATGGAGCACTATTGTCGTGATGTTCTTGCTACAGACCCTTATTTAGGACAGGCAAGGATCTTATGCATCTCTGCTCTTAAAAAACGGAATCTCTCTCAGATCTTCCGAGCTATAGATGAGCTCCATGAAGTGATCTCTCGGAAAGTCCCTACTCCTATGGTGAATAAAACCTTAGCTTCTGCCCTACAAAAACACCATCCTCAGGTAATCAACGGCCGAAGACTAAGAATTTACTATGCCATTCAAAAAACCTCTTCTCCTTTCCAATTTTTATTATTTATTAATAGAAAATCCTTACTTACAAAACACTATGAAAACTATTTAAAAAACTCATTAAAAACAACATTTAAACTACACGGTATACCCTTTGATTTAACTTTTAAAGAAAAACCAAAAAGAACAAATTAATTTGTTAAAAAAACGAATTATTATTAAACGATAATTAAATAAACAAATTAATTATTTGGAGATATAAAGCTATGCACCACGATCATCACAATATCCCAGAAGCAGATCCTTATTTTCTCGATGATGATGTCACGCACTATTCCGAAGAGATGATTTCTCTGGATAGATACCAAGAAACTGGGGTGTATGTTGAAGAGGAGAAGGAAAAAGAGAAAGGGGATATTCTTATTGTCTTTGGTAATTCTCTGTTACAAGGAACAACCCGTCAAATTTACATTAGCGAAGACAATCATACCTATACTCGTAGCTACTACAAAAACCGCTGGGGATTGTGGTCTAGTATGCCTTTAAAGACGATTTCTTCTAAAACTTATGATTTAAATAGTCTGAAGGAACCTCATTTTCTTTTAACTACCAACGTAGAGAAGCTAATTAATGCTCCGGAAAACCTTCCAAAAGGCTCTGAAAGCTTAGATAATATGATCCTCTCCATAGCTAGCCGAAAAGTCCACCACCATATTCAGTTTTTTATCGCAGATAACCGTAGAACATTTTGGATCCGCCATCACCACAATGATTCCTCATGGTCCCCATGGCAAACTTTCATTTAATGAAGATATAGACAAGAAAAGAGATAGGGGATCTCTTTTCTATTCTTCCTCATTAGAATCTGAAACTACAGTGAATTCCAAGGGACCATAGTTTGCATCGTTATGGAACGACGTAGCTACAGTAGGGATGATATTTGAAGCATAATCCCTTTGTGTCGTTAACTCTAATCGGAAAAGATGCTTCGCAATCATAATGCGAATATCTCGAATTAAACCTTCAAATAAAAAGAACGATTCATACTTGAATTCTAACAGAGGATCTTTCTGCCCTACCGTACGTAGCCCTACTTCACTACGCAGTAAATCCATATCCATAAGATGGATTTTCCACTGCTCATCAATATGCATGATCATTATAGAACGAATGACGTCCTTACAAATTTCTTCGATATCTCCAAGGTCCCTGTTCGCTGCTGCAGCGATTTCCTGAGCCATACAAGCAAGCTTCTGAGATAAAACCTCTATAAGCTCCTGAGCAATACGCTCTGCTATAGCATCAGAGCTCTTAAGTTTCAGTAATTCTGGGATCTCTAGTTTGATTGGGAAAGAATAATCTATCCATTCCCGAAGTACCGAAGGTACGCCCTGAGCAGAAGGCATAAGAGCATCCCCAACCATTAAAGCAACGTGGGAAATGATTTCTTGGACTAAAGAAAAAATTTCCTTCTCATGCAAGACGTCATTACGAAATGCATAAATTGTTTGTCGTTGCTTATTCATTACATCGTCATACTCTAACGTATGTTTGCGAATCGTATAGTTCCTTCCCTCTACTCGCTTCTGAGCAGTTTCTATTAACCGATTGAACATAGGATCTGACATCGCTTCTCCTTCTGGAGGGCGAAAATGACGAATCAAAGTGTTTAACTTTGGAGAGGCAAATAACCTCATCAAACGATCTTCAAAGGACAAAAAAAACTTTGCAGACCCAGGATCTCCTAAACGTGCACATCGTCCCCTAAGCTGCCTGTCAATCCTTCGGGATTGATGGCGAGACGTTCCAATCACATGTAGCCCTCCAACAATCACAGCCTCAGGATCTAACTTAATATCCGTACCTCTCCCCGCCATATTCGTTGCGACAGTCACTGCCCCAAGCTTCCCAGCTCCAGCAATAATTTCCGCTTCTTGCGCATGATTTTTCGCATTCAAAACGGTATGCGAAATACGATTTTGCTTCAAAATACGAGAAAGCTTTTCTGAAACTTCTACTGATTCCGTCCCAACAAGAATTGGGTTCCCAGCCTGATGTATCTTAGCAATCTCACTGATAATCGCATGATACTTCTCACGCTCTGTCATGTAAAATTCATCATTGTGATCTACACGTAAACAAGGTTTAAATGTAGGAACTTGCAACACGTACAAGTTGTAAATCTCTTTAAACTCTCGAGACTCAGTAATTGCCGTTCCAGTCATCCCAGCTAGCTTCTCATAGAGACGGAAAAAGTTCTGCAAAGTCACAGTAGCAAAGGTCTGAGACTCCTTACGGATAGTAACATTCTCTTTTGCTTCAATCGCCTGATGCAACCCGTCAGAAAAACGACGTCCCGGTTGAGGGCGGCCTGTATGCTCATCAATGATGACAATCACATCATCTCGCACAATATAATCTACATCCCGCTCCATCAAAAGATGTGCCCTTAATAATTGCCTCAATCCATGAGCTCGAGCTTTACGCCGTGCATCTTCTTCTGAAACCGCAATTTTCTTATGAATTTTATCTGTAGGAGAGAGCGTCGTATCCTCATCAATCAAAGCATACTCGTGCCCCATATCCATCATAATAAAGTCTTCAGCAGAACCTCCCGCACGTTCCACCCACTGAAGCATGCCCTTATCTGTCAGTTCAAAATCATTATTATGCTCATCTACAATGATATATAGCTGAGAAAGTTTCTCTAAACACTCCTCTTTGTTTTGCTCTGCGTGGTAATACACATCCCACTTGTCAATCAAAGCGCGCAAATCTGGATGCTCACGCACACGTCGCAAAACGCGATTTAACGGCATCCCTTTACTTACTAACCAAAGACTTCGGCAAAATTCAGAGATTGCTTCTACGGCTTTCTTATCTTTAGGTAAAAAATCTGCATCTAAAAATGGCTCTAAACCACGTCTCGCCTCTAGGGCAATTTGATGACACAGCTCCCTCTGTACAGCAACTAGCTCTGCAACCTTATCCTTTAATTCAAAATAGACAGGATTGTGTTTTTCTCCAGGGCCAGAAATGATCAAAGGTGTACGAGCCTCATCGATCAAAATCGAGTCTACTTCATCAATAATGGCAAAATAAAACCCTCGCCCTACTTGCTCTTCAGCACGAGTCGCCATAGAATTATCACGCAAATAATCAAAACCAAACTCAGAAGCTGTTCCGTAAACGACATCGCATTGATAGATTTCCTTACGCTTCTCTGGAGGGGTCCCAGAGATTAAGACCCCTGTACGCAGCCCTAACCAACGTAATATAGATCCAACCCACTCGCAATCCCGCTGTGCAAGATAATCATTTACTGTAACAAGATGTACCGGCTTCCCACTCAATGCATTCAAATAGAGAGGCATCACTGCTGTTAATGTTTTCCCCTCTCCTGTTTGCATTTCTGTAATAAATCCCTTATGCATCGCGATGGCTCCTAAGATTTGGACATCATAGGGCACCATATCCCACTCTTGATGATATCCAGACACCTCTACAGGAGTCCCAGCCAAACGCCTACATACGTTCTTTACTACACCATAAGCTTCAGGAAGCATGTCATCTAAAGATTCCCCTTCCTGATAGCGTTGTTTTAATTCGGCTGTTTTATTCCGCAGCTCGTCATCAGACAAAGAAGTAAACATTTCATCGAAAACGTTTACACTATCTACAAGCTTTTGGAATCTTTTTAAAGTACGCTCTTGCGAAGAACCAAAGAAGCGCTTAAGAAAATCTAACATACGTTATTCAAACTTATATAAACTTCATTATCTTTTTTGAACTCGTTCTCTAACACCATACTCTATTAGGCTTAATAAAACGAATAAAAGTTCCCTAAGACGCAATTTCTCCTCTTTTAGCAAAAAAATTTTTTTACAAAGAAAAGCCGTAGGATAACTACTACGCAGCAAGTAGAGTTGTGATTTCCATGATATGTTGATCACTTAAAGGTAATTTTTGTCTTAAATTACGGAGAATCTGCGCACGACGTTTTTTCTGTACTAAGGAGGTATCTTGTGAAGCTAGGAAAGATTGGATTTCATATGCAGCATCAAAGTTCCCTAAGCGGGCTTCACATGCACTAAGTAGCTCTAATGTTTCCCGACTTCGATGCAACTGCACAGAGCGCTGCGCATATTTTAGTCCCTCTTCTGGAGAAACGATCTTTGCAAACCCTACTCCAGCAAGCCAAGCTAAAGCTTTACATGCCGTCACACTCTCTGGGAACTTTTGAATCACCTGCAGGTAGATTTTTTCAGCTTCTATGTATTTGCGTAAACGGCACAAACACAAGCCATAATTCAGGCAACAATTACCATCTTCTGCAAATGTAGAACACTTCAAAGCAACTCCCCAGCAGGTCTCTGCCAAAGCATAATCCTTTATGTCCATCGCAGCCATTGCGGCATATTTCATCAATAAAGCGTCTCCATATGCCCATAAGCGGCTGCTTTGATAAATTAAAAGTGCACGATTTGATCTACCAAGTTTCTGTTCACAAAGCCCTATATTAAACAAAGCTTCTTCTTTATACTCGGGTTCAGCTAATAGCTTTCGGAACAATTGCCCTGCTTGCATATAGTTTGAAGAAATACGATGAGCATGGGCTAAATTATACGTGACTTCTATAGGGCAAGGCCCTAAAGCACTTGCACGGCTATAAAACTCTATAGCATCTGTATACCGCTTGGCTGTAAAATAGATATAGCCAACTGTAATATAGGTTTCTTGATGCGAAAGAGGCGAAATCCAGGGCTCGATCAAATTACATGCTTCATTGACATGGCCTACACGCACGAGCGCGGAAGCAAACTTTGCTACATCTCGCTCTTCTAATTTCTCCCCAGGGACCAAAGAAAATGCCTGTACACACTCCTTAAATGCACTATGACGATACGCCTTGTACGCCACCTCTAAAAAAAACGGTGTCCCAATAAGCTTTAATGTATACGCTTCTGCTAATAATTTCTCTACTTCAGGGAAGCGCTCCATCTCACGCAAAATGCGTATATAATCAAACAAACATTGACGCCTATAAAAACGTTTTTTTAAAATTGGAAGAAGCTTTTGCTCTGCGACTGCCCATTCTTTTAATTCGATGCTCAAGCGCACTTCTCGAATTACCTGAGCTGCATGACGACGAAAACATGTGTAGCGATAATAGCTTTTCGCTACGATCGCTATTGCTAGACTTGCAACTAATGTCCACAAGATGACTAGCCACATAATTCGTTATTTTTTGACTTTTCTCTCTTTGCAATACCAAAAAAAATCTTTAAAGTCTTTAAAATTCTTCTCTTTGAGATGTTCCTAAAGACTGTCCCATAAGGCAGTGGGTTTCAAGTCCCATACGAGAATTTTTTAGCAAATCGCTTTCAAATTGAATCACTTTGGGTAAAAACAACAAAATCACTGTAGACCCTCCAAAAGCAAAAAATCCCTTTTCTTCCCCTTTTCGATAAAAAATTCCTGGAGAAAAAGTTTGTTCTATAGAACCCACATTTAACGCTCCAACTTCAAGACAAAGGACATCTCCAAAGACTTCTGAGTGCAATACTGTGATCGCACGTTTATTTTCACAAAACAAAATGAAGTTATCTTTGATGGCCATTGGGTGCACAGAAAATAGATAGCCATTAATAAGACGAGCAGAACCCGGGATACAATCACAAGGGAAGTGAAATCGATGGTAATCAAAAGGCGCAAGGCGCGCAATAACCATACTCCCTTGAGCGTACTGATTGACTAGACAACTATTCCCTAATAATTTAGAAAGAGAAAAATATTTTGACTTTATGACAAATGTATCTAAATCTGAGATGTTAGGGTAAACTAAATAGCGTCCATCTACAGGCATGGTGCACACATTCGCACCTGGAGAAATAGGACGCGCTTCTGGACGTAATTTCCGAGTAAAAAAATCATTAAATGAGGTGTAAGCCGAAACGGGTTTCTGCAATTCTTTTTCTGAAATCTTATACCGCTCCATAAAAGGAACGATTTGTCTTTTTGTCCAAGAACGTTTTTGCAGCCACCCATATATTCGAGAAAACAAAGAATTTTTTGATAAAAATATAGAGAGTTTCTTCCCAATTTTTGAATTGTAAAAGAAATTCATTGTCGCTTCATAATAGATCGGCTCAACGACCCTCTGTCGTGTTTCTCGATCTATATATTGTAATTTTTTCACAATTTTTCTCTCATATGAGCAAACAAGCAATATAAAAAAGATTATCAAAATATGCCAATTTAATTAGCTATTTTCCCCCAGAAGAAAACCTTCTTATCTCTTTAATATCAAAACTGATATTCTAAATAGGGTTATTTCAACTCCTATTTTCTATGCTTACAAATGATACCATTGCGGCAATTGCTACGCCTCCGGGGGAAGGGAGTATTGCCGTTGTTCGCTTATCTGGGCCTCAGGCAATTGCTATTGCCAATAAAGTCTTTTCTAAGAACATAGTTGACCTCCCTACGCACACCGTCCACCTTGGGACAGTTTCATCTCAAGGGGTCATTATTGATCAAGTACTGCTGATCATTATGCGTGCACCACGATCGTTCACAGGAGAAGACGTGATTGAGATTCAATGTCATGGAGGGTATTTTTCCTGCACTCAAATCTTAGAAGCCCTACTTAACGAAGGAGCTCGAGGAGCGCTTCCTGGAGAATTTTCACAGAGAGCCTTTCTCAATGGGAAAATCGATTTAATACAAGCTGAAGCGATACAAAACCTCATTGCCTCTGATAATTTGGATGCTTACCATATTGCCCAAGGGCATCTTCAAGGTCGATTTTCACAAAAAATTCAAGAAGTAGTAGATATCATTTTTGAAGCGCTAGCATTCATTGAGGTCCTCGCAGATTTCCCTGAGGAAGAACAACCCTCTCTAGAGATCCCAGAAAGCAACATTCAAAAAGCTCTCGCTATGGTTTCGGAGTTTCTTGACAGCTTTGATGAGGGGCAACGTTTAGCTCAAGGGACTTCGATCATTCTTGCTGGGGAGCCTAATGTTGGGAAGTCCTCCCTTTTAAATGCTCTGACACAAAAAAACAGAGCAATCGTTACAGACATCCCCGGCACCACCCGAGATATTTTGGAAGAGTCCTGGACCCTCCAAGGTAAACGCATCCGTCTAATTGATACAGCAGGACAAAGAGACACCAATGATCTTATTGAGCAGGAGGGCATCAACAGAGCCCGCATGGCCATGGAATCTGCCCAAGGGATCCTCTGGGTAATGGATGCAACGCGGCCTCAAAATCCCCTCCCTGAAATCCTCTTTTCTAAGTCAACATTTCTAATTTGGAATAAAATCGATCTTGCTGCACCTAAAAAATTCAATACTAATCTCCCTGAGCTTGCCATATCTACAAAAACTGGAGAGGGGATTTTAGAGCTAAAAACCGCTCTGCAGCAATGGCTCCAAAAAGAGTCTTCAGGGAAAAGTTCAAAAGTGTTTCTTGTATCTTCGCGCCACCAAAGCATTTTGCAAACAATCCAGAGTAATTTAAAAGCTGCCCAGGACAAGCTCCTCTCCCAGCAACCTCCAGAGTTTATAGCTCAAGATCTAAGACACGCACTCTATGCTATTGGGAATCTCTCAGGATCTGAAGTTACAGAAGCCGTGTTGAGAGAAATTTTCAGTAAGTTTTGTATTGGGAAATAAATGAAATACTTTATTCTCTCTACTCTAGATACGCTATTCCCTAACCCCAAGCCCTCATTAACCGGGTGGTCTACTCCTTTCCAGCTCCTTATTGCAATTCTCCTCTCAGGCAACTCTACGGATAAAGCTGTAAACTCCCTCACGCCGCGACTCTTTCGAGAAGCTCCCGATGCCTTTACTATGGCGCGTCTTCCCCTAAACACACTTTATGAACTCATTGCCCCTTGTGGCCTAGGCCAGAGAAAATCCCTATATATTCATCATCTAGCTACCCTTCTCCTTGAAAAATTTCACGGCGAGCCTCCAAGAGAGATGGGGCTTCTTATGCAGCTTCCAGGAGTTGGGAGGAAAACTGCCTCTGTCTTTCTCAGCATCATCTATCAACTCCCTACTTTTCCTGTAGATACGCATATTTTACGGCTATCTCACCGTTGGGGAATCTCTAAAAAGAAAAGCCCTTTAGCAGCAGAGAAAGATCTCGTAGCATTTTTTGGAGACAAAGTTTCTCCTAAGCTCCACCTACAGCTCATCTCCTATGCAAGGAAATTTTGTCCTGCCCTACACCACAAAATCCAACACTGCCCCATATGTTTGCAGATTTCTAAACACACGAAGAAATAAATATGGTTTTGCCTCTCTAAAAACTATAATATTTTCTTGTGCTTTTCTGAGTGAAATTTGTTTGCTTTCTAAGAGAGAGATTTTTTAAACTGTATAAAGCTGTATCATCATCTCATCTAGAAAGTATTAAAAATCATGAAAGCGAAGCATTCCAATGGGACTCATAAATGTGAGCCTTCCTTCTGGTCGATTGGAGGGTCTATTTTTGCCATGTTTTTTGGCGCAGGAAATATTGTGTTTCCTTTGACTCTGGGCTACCATTGTCACGCACACCCATGGTTTGCATGTTTTGGGATGATATTGACCGCTGTGTGCGTCCCACTTCTTGGGCTTCTTAGCACACTTCTCTATTCTGGAGACTATCCCAGCTTCTTCTCCTCCATAGGGAAAGTCCCTGGGATGGTGTTAACCATAGCGATCCTATGTTTAATTGGGCCATTTGGAGGGATTCCTAGGGCTATTGCAATTTCACATTCTACTCTAGCCTCTTTGTCTGACTCTCAAACCTCATTGCTCCCAAGTCTTCCTGTCTTTAGCTTGATTTGCTGTGTATTGATCTATGTGTTTGCTTGTAAACTCAGTCGTTTAATCCAATGGTTAGGCTCTGTATTTTTCCCCGTCATGCTCTTTTCCTTACTGTGGATTATCATTAAGAGCTTTCTTCTTCCTGCTAACCCAAGCACCGAGTTTACTGCTATAACAAGTAGGCAGGCATGGTTTACAGGGTTAATGGAAGGATTTAATACAATGGATCTCTTTGCAGCATTTTTTTTCTGCTCCATCGTGTTAATTTCCTTAAGGCAAATGCAAGCCGAAGAACAACATGGCCAGGATTCTGAGGATGAGGTACCCTTAAACTTCCAGAGAATCAGCAAGAGAAACATACGCGTACTCATTTCTGGCTTTCTCCTTGCTGCCGTGCTACTTAGCTTAACCTATTTAGGATTTGCCCTATGTGCTGCGCGTCATGCAGGATTATTAGCACATGTAAGTAAAGGGCAGATCCTTGGCAGGATTTCCATGATTGCTCTAGGGCCTAATAGTATCTTAACCGGAACCAGCGTATTTATCGCCTGTTTAACTACAGAAATAGCCTTAGTTGGGATTGTTGCAGATTTTTGTGCGCGCGTTATTGCCTCTAAGAAGTTAACGTATTCTCTTGCAGTTATTCTGACATTGATCCCCACATATCTCATTTCCATTTTGAATTTCGAAAACATCAGTTTGCTAATTTTGCCTTTGCTACAACTCTGTTATCCTGCTTTAATTGCGTTAACTTGCGGAAGCATTGCATATAAGTTATGGAACTTTCGCCACGCTCAAGCTTTGTTTTATTTAACTCTCTCTCTTACAATCATTTTAAGATTGATAAGTTAAACTATTTTTGGATTTGATAACGTACTTATGGTTTTAGAAGCACTCGCGCCTTTTCGAAAAGTCGCACTGCAACTTTTTTCTATCAACCGCAAAGAAATCAAAGTAAGTTTTTCTAATGAATGTTATTCCATCCGCATTCCTGACAAGGACTCCCCGGAAGGTTTTTGGACAAGCACGCTAAAAATTGATCAAGAGAACCAGTTAACGTTTGCCTCTTGTAACTGCCCCGAAGGAGAGTGTTGTGAACATTTAATGACAGCATATTTTGCTGCTTATGATCCTCAAGCTCTAGAGTTCATTCATCGTAAGTTTCTACAGTCCTTTTGGTATCACTACTTTCTTAAACTCTTCCTAGATGCTGCGAAATTAGAAGCAAAAGAACATGAACGATATCTTCTGCAGACGCCGCAGCTTTTTTGTGAAATTTCCTGTAACTCTCCTGAAGCCTTCCAACGCTGGCTTCCTCTCATTCATGAATCTCAAGAACCTACAGCACGAACACTCACTACCTTCCCACAATCTGCACTATATCGCATCGCGAAGCAATGTTTCCTCTTTAACCTTGCTGGAGCGCGTCTACATATCCATGAAAATCCCCAAGGCTTCCCCTCAAAATTTTCTTTTCACTGGGAAGGGATTACTTGCACAGGAGAGATTCTAGACTTTCCTACATTAGAAAAGCTTTTCCCCACATTAGAGATCTCTCATACTACTTTAGAGGAGTCTCACAAAGATTTTATTCTCTCCGCTATTCAAATAGACACTGAGAAATCACAAGTACGCTGTACTCTTGTTCCTGAATCTCCTAGGTTCCCACTTTCTCACGTTACACAGCTAGGCTCCCGAGGGTATCTTGCAGGAAGAAATGCTGTCATCTCTAACTCTAGAGAAATCTCCATCCCTATCTATCTTCTTCCTTTGCTTCCCGAAGCTCTTCAAAAACAACTGTTCCCCCAGCTAGATTATACAACAACAGAAAAGCCCTTACGCTATACTATCCACTTCCTTCGCGACGCCTCGCTATCGTTCTCCGCTTACCTCCATACTCCCGGGGACCTTGATTCAGGGCAACTTCTTTTTCCCAATTACTGCTACAGTCCTAATCTTGGGCTATTTCCTATTTCTGGAGCGCTTTCTCCTCAGATCTCATTTACCGTAAAATCAGATCAGGTGGAAGAATTCCTAGATAATATGGGCCACCAGATTCAAGAGCCGGGGTTTCAAGTTTTTACAGATGCACATCCTAAAGGGCATCTTACTTATAGTGTGACAGAACGTGGGGAGCTTCTTTTCCGCTATGATGTTGGGGAACCAACAGCTACAGAAATGTATTTTGGGAAATGGACTTATTTCCCTACTCAGGGGTTCTTTCTATTAGAGAAAAATACTAGCCCTATTCACGATGGGGTGATTGTTGAATCTGCAGATATCCCCGCTTTTATTGTACAAAACGAAGAAGCCCTACAGAAAATCTCCGGTTTTTTCACTCCACCGACAACCTCATCAATAGCTCTCTTTCTGGAAGTGCGCAAAGCAGAAAAATCTGGATTAGATCTTCTCCCTAAGTTTGAAGGGATAGAAACAGAGCAGGCCACACTATTTGGAAATTTCGTGTATCAAGAAGGAAAAGGGTTTACAAAACTTCCTATAACTCTACAAAAAATTTATTCCCTACCTAAGCACATCCCTGCAGAACAGGTCCCAGAGTTTATTCGAGAATTTTTTCGTAATGAAAAAATCCTCTTCCCCAATCCTGAAACACACCCTCCAGAAAGCTACGAACTCATTATCCAAGCAATATCGCGACCTCACCCAGCCTCTCCCCTACATTTGAAGCTCTCATTAAAGACAAATCTAGGTTCTGTGCCCTTAGGAACAGTGTTGCAAGGGATAAAAAATAAAAAAGCATATCTATATACACAAGCAGGCTTTTTACACCTACAACACTGCCTTTTTCACTTTTTACAACAGTTTCTTGCTGTACATAAATGTCTTATTCCTGAAAGCACTCTCATTGCTTCTGTTGCGGATATCTTTAAACTCGATGCCTTAGCCTCATTAACTCTTGCACAGGATGTTCTTGCGACAGAGGAAGACCTTCAATTCTTCTCGCAACTTAAGGCAGCATGTTTACCTCCTATCCCGCAAAACTTTTTCTCCACAGATCATCAACTTCGGCCTTATCAAAATAGTGGGCTACTGTGGTTATGGTTCTTATATAACTATCGTCTTTCTGGGCTTCTTTGTGATGAAATGGGGCTAGGGAAAACCCACCAAGCAACAGCATTGCTTGATGTCGTCTATCAATCCTCCAAAGAGCCTCCCCATCCAAAGTTCCTTGTAGTATGTCCTACGAGCGTATTACCCCATTGGGAACACATTTTAAGCTCTCACCTTGCTGGAGTGAGCATGTTTACATTCCATGGCCCTAATAAACCCAGCACTCTTCCTCCTTGTGATATTTTGCTCACCTCCTATGGAACACTACGGCAAAACTACTCGAAATTTTATAAGCTCGCCTTTACCATCGCTGTTTTTGATGAGATCCATGTGGCGAAAAATAAAACGAGCCAAATCCACAAAATCCTCTGTCGCTTAGATGCCCATATGAAACTCGGATTGACAGGGACACCTGTGGAAAACAATCTTTTAGAATTCAAAGGTCTCTTAGATATTATCTTACCGAATTACCTCCCTTCTGATACATTATTTAAGAAGCTCTTTACACAGAAAGCCTCCTCAGAAGATCTTGAGGATATCCCCTCTCAAGATCTTTTATTAAAGCTTACCCGTCCGTTTATCTTAAGAAGAACGAAAAAGCTCGTTCTTCCTGAGCTTCCAGAAAAGGTAGAATCTATTGTTCCCTGTGTACTCTCTGCAGAGCAAGAAAGGTTGTATGCTAAAGCTTTACAACAAGAAAAAAGCCAAATCCAACAGCTCGAAACTGAAGAAACCACAAATTTCCTTCATATCTTTGCGCTTCTAAACCACCTAAAACAAATATGCGATCATCCTGCAGTCTTTTTCAAAAAGCCTGAAGAATACCATCACCATCACTCCGGGAAATGGAATGTTTTTGTAAAGCTCCTTCAAGATTCCTTAGCTTCTGGATATAAAGTCGTCGTGTTCTCTCAATATATCCACATGATCCAAATTATCACGCAATATCTTGAAGAAATCGGGATAAAGTATGCCTCTATTCAAGGGAAGTCGTTAAACAGAAAAGAGGAAATCGAAAGGTTTTCTACAGATCCTACATGTCGGGTGTTTGTAGGGTCATTATTAGCTGCAGGGACAGGAATAAACCTTACAGCTGGGAATATTGTGATCATGTACGACCGTTGGTGGAATCCTGCTAAAGAAAATCAAGCTTTAGATCGCGTGCATAGATTCGGGCAGAAAAATACCGTGTTTATTTATAAATTAATCACGGAAAACACTCTGGAAGAGCGCATTCACTATCTCATAGAGAAAAAAATTCACCTTTTAGACAAAGTCATCGTTACACAAGATTCTAACATTTTACATATGCTCAATCGTGAAGACCTCTTGGCAATCTTATCCTATAAAGATGAACATAACGAAATAGAAGAGCCGCAGATATAGCTTAAGGATGATATAACCTACGATACCCTTGATAGGTGAGTACAGAGCCTAGAATCCCATAGAGATACACGCGACTTTTTGGCCACGTGAGGGTCAACCCATCATCAGTAGCAAAAAATAAAATCAAAACCGCAAACGCTAAAAAGCCAATCCCTAAAAATCCCACTATCAACGGCCAATATTGCAACCACATATAGCGTGACTCTGGTTCTGTACTTTCTGCACTCAAATGTTTCTGATTGCCTAAAACTGCTTCCCAATCTTCAGAAGAAACAGCGAACAAATCTTCAACATCTCCCTTTGCGGAATCTTCAGATAAAGAAACATGACAAGAAGCAAATCCCCCAGAAGTTACGGGAGGGTCTTGTAAAAATGCACTACAATAGGGACATTGTGATACGTGCTTCGAAACGCTTCCTTCACATTTCCAACACGTGCGTTGTACATCCGTTTCTTTAGCTAATGGCATGGGGACTAAGCCTTCTTCAGTACAATTTATGAAGAGATATCAAACAACTCTACATGAAATACGCTTACTTCAGAGTTTCCTTTAAACTATAACTTCTATGGGGAAAAAATCAATGCTGAAAATTAATCATTAGATCTAAAATGCGTAAAAGCTCCTAAAATATGATGCCATGTCTTTGTACAATTCACTAATTAGTGGTATTACTTCAGCAATTTTATAATATAAGAGTAGGAACACTTCGATGACTAAAGAGTTTGACTGCGTTGTTATTGGTTCAGGCCCTGGGGGATATGTCGCCGCAATTACTGCAGCACAATCCGGCTTAAATACAGCTCTAGTTGAAGAACTACACGCAGGAGGAACCTGTTTAAACCGTGGGTGCATTCCTTCTAAGGCTCTAATCACTGGAGCACACCTCGTCTCTCAACTCTCACATGCAAAAGAGTTTGGGATTCATATAGAAGGGATGTCGATTGATTATTCCGCTATGGTAAGACGCAAAGATACCGTAGTACAAGGCATCCGACAGGGGCTAGAGGGGTTAATTCGCAGCAATAAAATCTCCGTTTTTCAGGGAAGAGGATCTTTAGTTTCCTCTACAGAAGTTAAGGTTATCGGAGAAAATACTGACATTCTCAAAACAAAAAAAATCATTCTCGCAACAGGCTCTGAACCCCGCCCTTTCCCAGGAGTCCCTTTTTCCTCGCGAATCCTTTGCTCTACAGGGATATTGAATCTTTCTTCCTTACCTAAAACGCTAGCAATCATTGGCGGAGGAGTCATTGGTTGTGAATTTGCCTCCTTATTCCACGCTCTAGGGGTAGAAGTTACCTTAATTGAGGCAATGGATCAGATTCTCCCTATCAATAATCTCGAAATTTCTAAAACAATTACGTCAGAATTTACAAAACGAGGCATACGCGTGCTTACAAAAGCTTCGGTCTCTGCGTTGCAGGAGACCGAAAGTAGCGTTACCATGCAAATAAACGCTCAGCCTGAAACCTTTGATTTTGTCTTAGTAGCAATTGGCCGAACATTTAACACAGCGAACCTCCACCTAGATAAAGCTGGCGTGATCTGCAATGACCGTGGAATCATCCCCGTAGATGACATGATGCAAACAAATATTCCTAATATTTACGCCATTGGCGATATCACAGGGAAATGCTTGCTTGCACATGTTGCCTCCCATCAAGGAATTATCGCAGGGAAAAATGCTTCTGGGCATACGAAAGTTATGGATTACTCTGCGATCCCTTCTGTGATTTTCACGACACCAGAAGTTGCCATAACAGGGCTCTCCCCTTACGAAGCGCAACAGCAAAATCTCCCTGTTAAACTCACAAAATTTCCCTTCAAAGCTATAGGGAAGGCCGTTGCCATGGGGGAGTCTCAAGGTTTTGCCGCAATTCTTAGTCACGAAACCACACAACAAATTTTAGGAGCCTATGTCATCGGCCCCCATGCGGCTTCTCTCATTGGGGAAATGACTCTCGCTATCCGTAATGAACTTACATTGCCTTGCATCTATGAGACAATTCATGCCCACCCTACACTTTCTGAGGTTTGGGCAGAAGGGGCAATGCTCGCTGCCAATCATCCTCTACATCTTCCTCCGAAATTATGACACTACCAGAATCCCCAAAGCAAAAAAAACCTCTTCCTAGCCGCTTCCCAAAATGGCTGCGGCTAAAACTCCCCAAAGGATCAACATTTGCTAAAACAGATGCTGCTATAAAGAGTGTCAGCATGGCAACAGTATGTGAAGAGGCGTTATGCCCTAACCGCACTTCATGCTGGTCTCGGAAAACGGCAACTTATTTAGCACTAGGTTCTGCCTGCTCAAGACGCTGCGGCTTTTGCAACATAGACTTTACACAAAAACCCCAGCCTATCGATCCCCAAGAACCGGAAAAAATTGCATTATCAGCGAAAGCTTTAAATCTTCGTCATGTAGTGATTACCATGGTAGCACGAGATGATTTAGAAGATGGAGGTGCTGAAGGGCTAGTAAAAATCATCCAAAAGTTAAAAGAGGAGCTTCCAAAAGCAACAATAGAAATCCTTGCTTCAGACTTTCAGGGAAACCTCTCTGCTTTATATACCCTACTAAATGCTGGGCTAGAAATTTATAATCACAATATCGAAACTGTAGAGCGCTTAACCCCCATGGTACGCCACAAAGCAACATACCAACGTTCTCTTTCTATGCTTGAGGCCGCAGCGAAATATCGCCCTAACATATTGACTAAGTCTGGGATCATGGTAGGATTGGGAGAGCAAGAAAGTGAGGTGAAACATGCTCTCCAAGATCTTGCTTCCATTGGGGTGAAGATTGTTACTATCGGTCAATACTTACGCCCTTCTCGCTTGCATATTCCCGTAAAAGAATACGTCACACCAGAAACATTTGCCTATTATCGCCAAGTTGGAGAATCTTTAGGATTGTATGTCCATGCTGGACCTTTCGTGCGCTCTAGCCTCAACGCAGATATTGTACTTGATACGCTGCAACAAAAGATATCTAGCGTATCGTAATTCCCCACACCTTCCATATTCACATGCTTTAGAGTCTGTCTTTAGAGGAGAAGTTTCGGGTTTTTACCGCGCGCAACCACTTCACTATCATGAGGTTACTTCTTATTCAATGTTCACGATTGGCACTAATCCCCCCTTTTGCTATGGTGAGTAAAAAGGTATGCGTGGATTATGTTTCGTAGTTCTATTTCTCGGTGCTTTTTCTTTTTGTTCGCTCTGTTTTGTTGTACAGGGTGTAATAGCCGATCGCTCATTGTGTATGGGCTTCCAGGAAGAGAAGCAAATGAAATCGTAGTTCTTCTTGTTAGCAAAGGAGTCGCTGCACAAAAGCTCCCTAAAGCTGCAGCCTCTACGGGAGGAGGATCTACAGAACAGCTTTGGGATATCTCTGTGCCTTCAGCACAAATTACTGAAGCCTTGGCTATTTTAAATCAGGCTGGTCTTCCTAGAATGAAAGGAACTAGTCTCTTGGACTTATTTGCCAAACAAGGTCTTGTCCCATCAGAACTCCAAGAAAAAATCCGCTACCAAGAAGGCCTTTCAGAACAGATGGCCTCTACGATTCGTAAAATGGATGGGATCGTAGATGCTAGTGTGCAAATTTCCTTCTCTACGGAAGAAGACGTTGTCCCACTCACTGCCTCTGTTTACGTGAAACATCGTGGGGTTTTAGACAACCCTAACAGTATTATGGCCTCCAAAATCAAGCGCTTAATTGCTAGTGCAGTCCCTGGTCTCACCCCTGAAAATGTTTCCGTGGTTAGCGATCGCGCTGCCTACAGCGACATTACCATTAATGGCCCTTGGGGATTAACAGATGATATCGATTATGTTTCCGTCTGGGGGATTGTGCTAGCCAAATCGTCACTCTTAAAGTTTCGCCTTATCTTTTATTTCTTAATTCTTATTTTGTTTATCCTTTCATGCGGGCTTCTTTGGGTCATTTGGAAAACACATACTCTCATTCTTTCCTTGGGAGGAGCAAAAAGTTTGTTCTCACCAACGCCATACTCTACTGTAGCGTTAAACTCTGCACAACCCACAAACAAAGCTCCTGATGCTAAAGATCCTGCAGAAGCTCCTGCAGAAAAAGAGGATGCTGAGCAAGCTAAAGAGGCCTCAACAGATGCTCCAGAAGGAAGCGCAGAAAATGAGGAAAGTTAGTGACTGCCAATACCTTCGGAACTCTAGACATCTTAATGAAGCACTCCAAAGAGGATGATCTGGCAAGATTTTTGCCAGAGGATCTTCTTGTCTCCTCTCCACATTCTCAGGAAATTCCTTTAAGTGCGCTGTCATTTTCTATGCGTTGGCTAGCAACGATCCATCCTTCCTGGATTGCAGCAGCATTCAAAGAGTTCCCAAAAGAAATTCAAAGTCAGCTTTTAGCTCTTCTTCCAGAATCTCTCGTTCAGGAACTTCTTCCTTTACTACCTAGTATTGCAGCTCTCCCCAAGCGCTGTTCAGATTTTGGAGCGTTTTATCTTCTCCATATGTTGAGTGAGAAACTACGCCCTGCTGGCATTGTTGAGGAGGTTTTTCTTCCCGCATCTACGATGAACGCGATGTTATATTACTCGGGGCCTACGAAAATCTCCGTGATTAATTGTTTAGGAATGCACTACCTTGCAAAAGAACTTAGGAACATCGTAGATAAAGTCCTTATTGAGCGTGTGCATAACATCCTCTCCCCTACAGAAAAATCTTTTCTAATCTACTGCCAATCTCATCCTATGAAGTATCTTGAAAGTACGAATTTTCTTGATGCCTGGGAAGAAGATGCGGATCTTTTGCCCTTTCTTCATAAGCAGGGGTTGCGCTTTTTAGCAATAGCTTTAGCTAAAGAAAACGCATCTTTTTTATGGTATTTTTTAAGAAGATTAGACCTTCACCGAGGGTACGTCTTTGAACAGGCCTTACAAGAGTCTTTTATGAATCCCCATGTGGATTACTATAAAAATATTTTGGAAAGATGTTTAAAAGTTTTGGTGCAATAAACTTGTCTTAAAGAAAAAAAAGAGCTTAGATAATGAAAATACGAAGGAAAAGTTCCTCGTAAAACCATAAACTTCACAATAACAAAGGAGCGGCGTTTCTCTAAAATTCTTGGAGATGCGCCTTGAGTAGAGATGAAATTTTTCAGCCTAATTCATTCACAAGACGATGTCTCCCCAAATACGAAGGTTTTAGCTCCCGAGGCATTTTCCTCTCTTCTAGATGCTGAAGAGCTTTTAGAGCACGCAAAAGAAGACAGCGAGACCTTTCTTAAAAACACAGAGGAAGAGTGTGAGAGGCTACGTCAAGCAGCTAAAACTCAGGGGTTTAAAGATGGCTGCAGCGAATGGAATGCCCAGTTAGCTTTTCTTCAGCAGGAAATTCAAAATTTGCGCAACCGCGTGAGAGATTCTTTAGTGCAGCTAGCGGTTGCGAGCGTAAAAAAGATTATAGGGAAAGAGTTGGAAATGCATCCAGAAACTATTGTTTCTATCATTTCTCAAGCACTCAAAGAGCTCACCCAAAATAAACAGATTACTATCTATCTCAATCCCAAAGACCTTCAGATTGTTGAACAAAACCGCCCTGAGTTGAAAAAAATTGTGGAGTATGCCGATACATTAATTCTTACGACCAAGCCTGAAGTAACCCCAGGAGGATGTATTATCGAAACGGAAGCGGGGATTGTAAATGCGCAGCTTGATGTACAATTACTCGCCCTCGAAAAGGCTTTCTCCTCTATATTAAAACAAAAAGACCCCACTGTAAGTGAGTCAGAATCTCCCTCTTCTACTCAAAAAGAGGGGAAAAAAGAATAAAGGGATTCCAAAACCATGCGCATCGTTTTCCGAACTCTCCTTTGTATTTTTGCCTGTAGTGCTCCGTGGTGCGTAGCTCATGCAGATGTTTCATCGGTATCCTGCCCTTCTCGTTGTGACTCGTCTCCTTTGCCGCCATCACAGGATCTTCCTGCTCCTGTGATAGAGAAAAAACCGCTACCCATGCCCTCCTATCGGCTTCCAGTATCTGCAGATGATGTACTCCCCAGAGAAGGATTATCTGAGGGGAGTTTCTCCGACACCTATCCTGACCTCACAACGCAAGCAGTTATTCTGATTTTCTTAGCATTATCGCCCTTCTTGGTCATGCTGCTCACGTCATATTTGAAAATCATCATTACCCTAGTACTGTTAAGAAACGCCTTAGGAGTGCAGCAAACTCCTCCGAGCCAAGTGCTCAATGGTATCGCTCTTATTCTTTCTATTTATGTGATGTTCCCTACAGGAGCAGCCATGTATAAAGATGCAAAAAAAGAAATCGAAGCGAACACTATTCCCAGGAATTTATTTACTGCAGAAGGTGCAGAGACTGTTTTTGTTGCCTTTAACAAATCTAAGGAGCCGTTGAGAAACTTTTTAATTCGCAATACCCCAAAGGCTCAAATTCAAAGTTTTTATAAGATTTCACAAAAGACTTTCCCTGCAGAAATTCGTGAACATCTCTCTGCAACAGACTTTGTAATCGTGATTCCTGCATTTATTATGGGGCAGATAAAAAATGCTTTTGAAATTGGAGTCATGATCTACTTACCTTTTTTCGTGATTGACTTAGTCACTGCAAATATCCTTGTAGCGATGCAAATGATGATGCTTTCTCCCCTCTCGATTTCTCTCCCTTTAAAGTTGCTTCTTGTTGTCATGGTAGATGGGTGGACATTGCTTCTTCAAGGTCTTATGATTAGTTTTAAATAGGGACATCGCCCGTGTTAACTCTTGCTACAAGCTTCAAATCTATCCTGTTTGAATACTCGTACCAATCTCTCCTACTGATTCTTATTGTTTCAGCCCCTCCGATCATCCTTGCTTCCATCGTAGGGATTATGGTGGCGATTTTTCAGGCCGCAACGCAAATCCAAGAGCAAACATTTGCTTTTGCCATTAAGCTTGTTGTTATTTTTGGAACTCTGATGATCTCTGGAGGGTGGCTCAGTACGATGATCCTACGCTTCGCAAGTCAGATCTTCCAAAACTTTTATAAATGGAAATAACCCACATGGGCATAAATCTACCTGAGCTTGTTTCTCATTTGGGATCTGCCTACTTGGATTATATCTTTAAATTACCTCCTGCATATGTGTGGTCTGTCTTTCTTCTTCTACTTGCAAGGCTCTTGCCGATCTTTTCTATCGTTCCCTTTTTAGGAGCAAAACTGTTCCCCTCTCCAATCAAGATTGGCATTGGCCTATCTTGGTTGGCGATTATTTTTCCTAAGGTCCTGATGGATACTCGCATTGCAAACTATACAAATGAAGACCTCTTTTACATCTTGCTTATCAAAGAGATGATCATTGGCATTGTGATTGGCTTTATCTTGGCATTTCCCTTTTATGCTGCACAATCTGCAGGATCTTTCATTACAAACCAACAGGGAATTCAAGGTTTAGAAGGATCCACATCTCCTATCTCCATAGAACAAACCTCCCCACATGGGATCTTTTACCATTACTTTGTCACGATTGCCTTTTGGTCTTTGGGAGGCCATAGGATTATCTTTTCGCTGCTATTACAATCCCTAGAAGTTATCCCCATCCACAACTTCTTCCCTCCCCAGCTCATGAGCCTCCATGCCCCTATCTGGTCTACTCTCATCAAAATCTGCCAGCTCAGCTTAATCATGACGATCCAGCTTAGCGCTCCTGCAGCTCTTGCTATGCTTATGTCTGACCTTTTCTTGGGGATTATTAACCGTATGGCACCTCAGGTACAGGTAATCTATCTATTATCCGCTCTGAAGGCTTTTATGGGGCTTCTCTTTCTTACCCTTGCCTGGTGGTTCATCATCAAACAAATCGACTACTTCACCCTTGCCTGGTTTAAAGAAATCCCCATGATGTTGTTTGGCTCCAAACCTCTGGTTCTCTAAATCTTCGGAGAAAAAAAACTCCCCCTTTAGGGGGAGTTTTTACCTGCTGATGCCTGCAAAGATAGAAAAGCTGTTTACTGTTGATGGTGATCTGAGAGGTGGTGATGTTCTTGGCTCTCTACAGGGGGACGCGCATCCATAATGAAAATAAGAATTACGCAAAGAAGCAAAAATGCCACAACAAATGTGAACATGTTCATCATGAAAAATAACAATAATCCACAAAGAAGAGCATTTTTAATAGGGCCGTTTTTATTATAGTAATACTGCATATTGGCCAAGGCTAGGCGGATGTCCTTGTAAAACCCTAAGACAATCCCACAAGCAACAAAAGCTCCCCCTATCCAAGAAACAAAATCCGAGATAATCCCGAAAAGCAACAGAGCTCCTCCGATAATCTCCCGTGCATGACGCATGAAAAAATGCTTCATACTATGCACCTTGGGGTTCATATGCAAATCCTTAACTTTTTTCTTAATGCCAGAAATCTGCGAAGAAGGCTCGTTAGAAGGATCTTTTTTTGGGGCCTCATCTGCCATTTTGCCCACCTCGTAAAATAAAATACTTTTTAATAGTTCATCTAAAACTAATTATTATTAATTTTTAATTTAAAAATAAAATAAAAATTATAATTTTGAGCTCTTTGAAGAACAACGGCAGCGGGAAACTACTTTAGTTTGAGGATCTATAAGAAATAAGTAATCTCCGGCACTCCCTAGGGTAAAATCGAAGAGCTTTTTATTTAGCAGTTCTACTAAACCGTGCTGGTTAAGGATGATCTGAGTTTTATCCCTAAGCTCGAGGCGAAAATCTGTACGGGTTTTAAAGAGCTCCAGAGCTGCGGCTTGCCCGTGCTGTTGGATAGCTTCTTCTTGGGTTTTAACGGCATCCCAAATTCCGTCACGCAAGGATTGAAGTTCCTGACATCCCAAGGGGTGGTTAATGACCGCCTCCAATAATAGAGGATCCATAAAAATCAGGTTGAGCTTGCACTCCCCCAAGCTTTTCTCTTCATAATGGAGGAAGTTCAATAAAGACTGCGCATGCGGAGATCCTTTTAACATCGTATAAAAGATTTCCGCCTCTTCGGTTGGGAGTGTTAGGGTCTCAAGAATATCAGGGCCATATTTAGAGGCCCCCTCTAGGATTTCTTCTTTTTTGCTCAGAAGAAGGTTCGTGATGGCATACTCTGCTCCCTGAGGAACGATCCCAGGGTCCACATAAGCTCGTTTCAAAAGCCTTACAAAAATCGCATACCATGATGAGGGGTTGTTATACTCCTCGGGGGATTCTGTAAGCAAAGCATATAGGTTATATCTGGAGTTATTTGGAGGTCTAGAAAAGGGCACTTTTAATAAGCGATAGCGCTGTTTTTTCCTTGTGGCAACTTGTGCTACTTTGTTAGGAGTAGAAGTTTCTTTATCCTTAGGGAGCTTTTGTATCGGTGCAAGCTTTTTTAGCTTTTCCTGATACTCTACCTCGGCACAAGCAGCACGCCGTACTGTTAAGAAATTCTCATGGTTTTCTATAGTCTGTGCATATGCAGAGTATTTACGTGCGTTAGCAGCATCAAAGGCAACCAAAGAAGCAAGCGATGCAAGACATAGTAAAGTAAAAATATACGGCTGCATATAGCTATTTCCCTAAAGAGAATACATAGTGTAATGTACGAGCATTTTGTTTTGGAAGTTCTCGAGTGATGCTTAGAGAAATTTTTTCTGGCAGCTCTTGGTTTTCGATGTTCCCTAAAGAAGAGATTGTGATGTTCTTGACATGGGAGAGCAAAAGGTGCCGCTCCATCTTTTGGGAATTTTTCAAATTATACATCCGTAGTTCTAAGCGGTGGGTATCCACATTATAATGCAAAGCAGCGCGGACTTCCCCAGCAAGCTCGGGATCACGGTACACGCCTCGATCAAAGGTTAAGGCAAAGAGAGCCCCGGGATCTTCCGATAAGGAGAGCGCATCTCTAAATAGAATACGCAGCTGCTTGTAAGCTCGGGAATCTTCTAAAAATGATGCGTATGCTCTCTCTTGCTGCTTATGTAGGCAGTAAATCCTTCGATACCAAAATCCTAATGCCCCAAGAAGAAACGCCAGCAACGTCAGAGATATAAAAAGCTCCATAAGTAAAAATTGGCGCTTTTGTTTTTTCTTATGAGGGGAGGTTATGAAGTAACACATAGCGATCTTTGAACAAAAACCATATGTTTTTGATTTGGGAAAAGCTCCACAGAAACATCTGCAAGACAAACTTTGACAATATTATTATCCATACGTACTCCTTTGCGAATATCCGCCTTGTAGGCATAAGGAACTAGGATTTCCTTCCCAAGGCTTGTGTACATGGGAGAAGAAAGAGTTCCAGATCCCGAAGAAGGAAACTCCCCCGCCAACATCTGCATGCGCATGTCCTCCTCTATAGCGAAAAAGCAGCTGTCTATAGTTGCTGGAAGCTGCAGCAACAAGATGTTCTCTTCAAAAGATTTGCGCACTCCTGAGTAAAATTGTATGCAAGGCAAAAGCACCACACAGGTCAAAGAAATCGCCATCAGAATTTCTACAAGAAAAAAGCTTCGCTTATGTCTACTTTGAGAAGCCATCTTCTACCTATATTTTCAATATGGGGATCTCTACTTAGAAGCTTTGGCTCTCTTGGAAAAAATAACTAGGTCGTCCTCCTGCTCATTGAGTTGAACGATAAGATCCTCTCCCCAAGCATCTTTTAAAAGCTTTTTGCCTTCTTTACACCAAGCTGCCTCTTCTAGGATTTTCTCCTTTTGTGCAAGAATATCTTTCAGGGATGCTCCTCCTGAGGCATATTCCATCATTAAAATGTCATACACCTTCGCACATGTCTGCTCGGACTGAAATACTTTCCCTTTATGGATACTTCCACGCATATTAAACGCTAATGCCCCTCCAACAATCCCTATGAGGGTGATGACAACCATCATCTCGATCAATGTGATTGCCTGTTTCCTTTTCTGAATTTTCATACGCCTACTCCTACATTCATAATTACAACGCTTGTATATTACTTGTGAGAGGAATGAGGATCGCCAGCATGATTACCCCAATAATCCCCCCTAAAAGTATAAGAATGACCGGCTGACACCATGAGGTTAGGCAAGAAAGGGTTTTTTGCACATCCTCATTGTACATACGGGCAACATACCCCAATACTTCAGCAAGCTCTCCAGACTCTTCCCCTAGGGATACCATGCCTAAGGCAAGTTTTGGAACCCAAGGTCTTTGTGCGAACTCCTCGCTCAAAGAACTCCCCTGGGTCACTGCCTTTACCATCAACTTCATTTCATCACGAATCCCTTCGTAAGGGATGGCTCCATAGCCCAGCTCCAAGCCTTCTATTAGGGTGCCTCCTCCTTTTAAAATTGCTGAAGCTACAGAGCAAAAGCGTATCAAAGCTACCTTGACTAAGAACTTCTTCACAAAGGGGAAGGCAAAACAACACTTCTCAAAGAACCTCTTCCAGGGGATCTTTCTGCGAAATGCCATGCCGATCCCTATTCCGCCTCCTAAACCCAAAGCTATTGTGAGCTTATAAGTACATAAACACTCACTCAAACCAAATACAATCGTAGTTAACCTGTTGGGCTCGATATTTTCAAAACTCTCCCTCAACGAAGGAATCACCCCTAGGAGAAAAAATAAAATCACCATAATGGAGAAGCTCAATAAAATCAGGGGATAACTCAAGGCTGCCAAGAGCTTTTTTGAGATATGCGCGCGCTCCTCCAATACAGTAACAACGTTATTCAAACACTCTTCCAAAGCTCCGACGTTCTCCCCAGCTATGACAGCACTACAATAAAAGTTATCAAATATCTCCGGATGTACAGCCATAGCTTCAGATAATGCTCCTCCCGAGCGCAACACATCCATAAACGAAGATAACAATGTTGCTATCCCCTGCCCTTGATATTGATCTCTCAGGGAAGCTAAGCTTTCATATAGAGGCAATCCCGAGCGCAGCAGTAACGCAAGTTGCTTCGTCAAGACAATCAACTCCGTATTCTTAATACGGATACGACTGGGGGGAGCTTCTCGTATACCTAATACTTGGACTCCCTGCTGCATAAGCTTCTCCTGTGCTTCTTGAAGATGAGCAGCCTCTAAAAAACTCCGTCTTTTTTTTTCCCTAGAGTCAAGATAGGTATAAGCATATCTTGGCATCATCCCCTCCTACTTTAATCGTAGTGTCTTGTTACCCTCAAAACCTCGGATAATGAGGTTTGCCCAGAAAGGGCTAAAGCAACACCATGCTCTAACAAAGGACAAAAACCACTGGTATAGGCATGGTCTCGCAACGCCTGATATGTTTGCCTCTGAGCAATCTCTGAGCGCAGATGCGCATCTGGACGGAAAAACTCGTAGATTCCCTGTCGGCCTTTGTATCCAGAATGAAAACACGCCGAGCATCCCTGTCCATGGTATACTTGGCGATGAGGGTCTTCCTTAAGGGAAAGAAGAAACGCCTTTTCATGCTCATCTGGGGAGCAGGTTTTTTTACAATGGGGACAAAGTTTTCTTACCAACCTTTGTGCCACCACTCCAACAAGGGTTGCGGAAAGCAAATAAGGCTCCACTCCCATATCTATCAAACGAAATACAGCCGAGATGGCATCATTTGTATGCAAGGTACTCACTACGAAATGTCCCGTTAGAGCTGCCTGTATGGCGATCTCTGCTGTTTCCTGATCTCGGATTTCTCCCACCATTAAAATATCCGGATCTTGACGCAACAAATGCCGTAACCCACGCGAAAACGACAGACCGATTTTATGCTTTACAGCGATCTGTGCGATCCCTGCGAGTTTATATTCTGGAGGATCCTCGATTGTCATAATGTTTGTAAACGGTCCTGAGAGCTCCTGCAACACTCCATATAACGTCGTAGTTTTCCCACTTCCCGTAGGGCCCGTAACTAGCAAAATCCCTTCTGGAGCTTTAATATTTTCTTTAAATTCCCTCTCCATTGCTTCAGGCATGCAGAGCCCTGCAATATCTAAAATCACATTTCGCTTATCTAAGATCCGCAAAACGACCCTTTCCCCATGAATCACAGGCACTGTGCTGACACGCATATCCACTTCCTGTCCACCAAGCTGCAGCTTTATCCTACCATCTTGGGGAAGGCGATGCTCCGCAATATCCAACTTAGCTAAAACTTTAAGCCGCGTGATGAGTGCAGAGCGTAGATGTGACGGAGGAGAATGGCGGTCATGAAGAACTCCATCTATACGATATCTGATACGCAATACCTCTTCGGAAGGCTCAAAATGAATATCTGAAGCTCGCTCTTCGATCGCTTCTTTTAAGATCAAATTTAACAGCCGGACAACAGGAGCCGAACTCGTATTTTCAAGGAGATCTTCCTGAGCTTCCATTGTGGGGGAGGTTTCCTGCTCCATCGTTAGCAGCATATCAGAAGCTTTTCCGCCTCTTGTGCTATAAAGCTTTTGCAGACTCTGTAGGATTTCAGCTTCTTCTTTTATAAGAAAGCGTACGTTCTTTTTCGATAACAACCGAATTTCATCTAAAGCTACAAGGGAGGTCGTCGGTGCATGAGCAATTACAAGAACATCGCCCTCTTCTTCAAGAGGAAGACAGCAGTGTTTCTTTAGAAACGTATAGGGGAAAAGGTCTAAAAGCTTATAATTCAGGAGATCATCGGCCATCGTACTCTAAGTCCTCCACTAGAGGTGAAGGGAAGCCCATCATGGAGCGCATCTTTAGTTTCTGCTGTGCAGAACGTGCTACAGCCTCACTCGCAACTAAAGCTTGATAGAACTCTTCATCTTCCCCTGGACGAGAGGCGAGCAAAGCCTCCTCATAGCGCTCTTGCTTTTCCATAGGGTTGTCTAAGATCTTCGGCGTGATGAAAACAAACATTTCCGTAAGGCTATCCGAGACAGCATTCATGCTAAACAACTTCCCAAGCCCTGGGATCTCTCCAAGAAAAGGAATCCCCTCCTGAGAGTCAGACATGTGTTTACAGCGCAAACCTCCAATAATTACAGATTCTCCATCTGCGATCCGCACCTTGTTAGTAATATTACGACGCGTCACCTCGGGACGGTCATCCATGTTCTTCCCAGTTGTATCGAAGGTGATGTCCGTTTCCAGGGTAATATAGCTCTTCCCATCCTCTTCCCCGACGTTAATCACAGGAAGCATCTTAATCATAATTCCGTATTGCGCCCGATTATACAGAGCTTTGTCGTTTTCCGCAGACACCGCAATAGACATCTCATCCACAATGGCAATTCTTGCCGGCGTTTGGTTCATCGTCACAACTGAAGGACTCGCGTTAATACGGACATCTTCTTGAGCCATTAAAAATTGATAGGCAAGGTCATATCCCGGGACTATGGAACATCCCGTTGCACCCTTGAGTAAAAATTCTAAAATCCCTGCTCCCGAACCCCAAGAAACCGTGGGGGTTAAACTTTTTTTGCTAATCTCTTCCCCTAAACGCAGCAGGTTTAATCCGGATTTCCTATCGTGAGAAAGCTTTCTTTCAAAAAGCAGCACTTCGATACGGACCATCTTCTTCGGAACATCGAGCTTCTTAAGCAACATCTGAATTCGCGATAGAGCCTCTTTCTCTACCACCATGACTAACGTGCCTGTCTTTGAGTCCGCAATAAAGTTTCCATACTTTACAGGCCCCTCTTTCATAGGAACCCCCGAAGAAGTATCTATCTGCACTAGCGGAGACGCCTTCGCCATAGAGATTTCCGCTTTTCCTTGTGAGGAAGAGGTTTCTCCAGAAAAGGCATCGTGGACCTGAGAAAGCAGCACTGCAAGTTCCTGAGGGTCGGAGTGCTTCACGTGATACCAAAACACAGTCTTATCCGAAGGACTTTCTATGCCTTCCTCAAGATCTCGTATCAACGTCACGGCCTGCTGTACGAGAGCTGCAGAACCTCGTAAGAAAAGCGCTTTTCCCTGATATTGCAAGGGAACTACACGCAACCCTACAGAATCTTCTCTATCTTCTTTGGTAACATCTTCACGAAAGGCCGCATTTAAAATTTCTAGCATTTCCTTCGCGTCAATCTTATTTAGGGGAACAATGCGGTACTCCTGCCGAACGTTATCCTTTTGGATAAACTCATACACCTTCAGAAGCTCTGTAATCTCCCCTACAGTTCCAAAAACCCACAGATGCCCAGCAATAATCTCAATTTGTGTCGTATCTATATTGATAAACTTACGTAACAGTTGTAGCTCTGCGCGTACATCGATATTCTTAGAACCCAAGATAAACCCGATGCGGGCAGTGGAAGGCAAACATTCTAGCTCCTGCTTAGAAGCTACCACTCCAGCAACTCCAGAGCCCTCCCTATGAAAATAAAGCTCCTTGATCCATGGGTTTACCTGACGTATTCCAATGCCTAAACGCGAAAGAATCAGAGTCAGACAATGCTCAAAGCTCTCTTTAGGAACGACAAGCTTTGAAAATGCTGAGACTTTCATCATACCAATATCTTGAGGGACAAGGTAGATACACTCCTCACCATAATCCGCAACAAGATTATAAATCGTGGCTTCGGGGTGATGCCATAAAGCATACTCCTCGAAATTTTCATTCTTGTCTCGGACTTCTTCAGCCCAAAGCATTTCAATTTCTCGAAGGTGACGCTTTACTTGAGAAAGCCTAGATAAAAGCTCCTGCCATACCTGAGCCTCTTCACATCCCGCTGCTCTTAAGTTTGCAGCCTCTTCATAAATCTGTTTTAAGCGAAGAGAACTCTCTTTCATATCAAGATTAAAAGAAGCCATCCCTGCATATGCATCTGTGGAGACCTCATGCTCTTCTAAAGAGTGCATCTTCTCTGCAATCGTCAGCGCAGCCAACGGAGACACGCAGCCAGTCATCCCTAAAATATAGGCTATAGAGCTATAAAAAAATCTCATCTATGCTCTCCCCTGTTTCCCAGCCCTTCTGAAGCAGATCGTGAAACTGTAGGCTTCTCTTGAGACTCAAGCTGTGCCTCTCCTCCTTGCTTTAAGGGGAGAATTACAACTTCACTCAAAGTTCTTGAAGAATTAAATATACGCCCATGAAGAACGAAACTCTGGCCTTCTTTCTCTAACTTTTCAAAAACAAATAGCGGTCCTAACAGCTTCCCGGAAACATAATCTTGCGCTTGCTGTAATGATGAGAGCTTTTCCCATCCAGATGCAGTTCTTACCACCCAATCATTAGGAGAAAGGATCATCCTTTGTTCACCAAGCATCACAATAGGACGGGACCATGACCGCATTCCTATAAACGCGAGTTCTCGCAAAATATCCGTGATTTCTATTGGGGAGCTAATTGTTTTCGCAAGGCTTACAGACTGATGTGCGGTTCCCCCCACATTCCACAACTCCATCACGACAACTTTATCATCAATCTTCTTCACTTCTAAAAGAGGTGCCGATGCGCTCTCACCGGAAAACGCCCCACAGTATTGCCAACACTCTCCATCCCAAAGCAAAATCTCTCCTACAGCAAGGTACCGACTGTAATTTTCCTCCTTAGCTGTAGTAAAATCTATTCTTTCTTTAGCCGCTTTATCCGCAAACTCCGGCCCTCCATATATCAAAAGGAATTTATCCGCACCCACGCGCCGCATCTTTTGCTTTATAGGAAAGCTAGGATCTACTTTAATTCCCCCTATCTCCCACGAAGAAACATTTTTTATCGAGGGGCCTAGAAATAAGGTTTCCCTCTCCTTAGGAGAGGTTACTAAAGTCTTATTGACGCCAAGCAGGCGTACCTTAATTTCCACTCTTCCTTCCTTCCCTACAGGGCGACATTCCAACCACAAATCGGTCGGGGAAGAACTAAACGTATACACAGGACCCGAAGAAGAAGAACCCACACATAAAAACACCTTCTCTCCAGCCGCAGCCATATACTGCTCCCCAGAAGAAGCAAGCTCTAAAGAAAACTTATGTTTTAAGGCATCTGGCCGATCGTTGCTCCCCAAAAACACCACCTCCTGACGCAAATCAGGAAGCTGTTCTTGAATTTCAGGAAAACTTAACTCCCACCCCCCTGAAAAAAAATCTTCTGAAGGCAAGATACGCTCATGAGAATCTTCCCCCTCTTCCAATAAAAAGGTATACATATCCTCATCGCAATGAGACGTACTCCCTACAATTGAGCAGACCAGCAAAACACTAAGAAAACTATAGCCTACCGAGAGAAACAGATACATAGTGGAAGCGAATTAAAAATAAGAAAAAAGATAACGAATTAGAGAAAAAAAATCAATTTATACAAACAAAGAGAAATAAAACCAACACTTTAACAATTAAAAAGATCCAGAGTATTTTATAAACAAATTAACTCTGGAGATACAGGCCTCTCCGTTAAATTAAAATTTTTACTTCCTTGTATCGCTAGAGTATCTTCAATGCGGATGCCTCCAATGCCAGGGAAATAGACTCCGGGTTCTACAGTTACAGTCATAGAAGATTCTAAAACAAGGGTTTTCCCAGCAGGAGAAAGACGTGGATACTCATGGACGTCTCTTCCTACACCGTGTCCTGTCCCATGGAAGAAGTAGGGGTCTAAGTTCTGCTCTCTTAAAACTCGTATGACTTCCTCATGAATATCTCCACAAAGGGCGCCTTCTTTGCATAGAGCAATTGCAGCTTTCTGCGCCTCTACAACTATGGGATAACTCTCTATCAGTTGTGGATGGGGGGTCCCCCAAGCAATAGTACGAGTCATGTCGGAGCAGTATCCATTCAGAAGCACTCCAATATCTATAAGGACAATATCTCCCTTGCATAAAGGACGATCTGTGACAATAGCATGGGGAAAGGCTGCATGCTCTCCAAAAGCAATGATCGGAGGAAAGGAGGGGCCTGTAGCTCCAGCCTCAGCCCAAAATGTGCGTAATTTTCTTGCGACTTCTTTTTCTGTTATCCCTTCTCTTAGGATCGAGAGTACATAATCATATCCTAAGGATCCTAAAGCTGCAGCTTGACGCATTTGTGTAATTTCCTGGGCAGACTTTATGCTTCGCAATTTTTCAACAAATAGTTTTAAAGGCTCCCAATGGCAAGAGAACTGTTTTTTTGCTTCATAGCTCTCATAAGAGGTATGCTGACTATCGAATCCCACACTTTGATATGCGCGCGACTGTATAAACTGAGACAACTCCTGGGTATAATCTTGACGGCAAAAAACTAGCGGCACGCATTGGATTTTTGCATAAAGATCCTTGTCCATCCTTTGGACAAAAAGCACCGCTTCTTCTTGCCCAATCAATAGTCCTCCAGATACAGCTTCATCGTAAAGAAAATACGCGATGTCTTCTCCTCTTTCGATAAATATTGCGTCTATCCCTTGTGTCTTTAGTGCCTGTTGTGCGCGTACAATCCGATCTTGCGTCATTCTATCCTCCAAGAAAATCTGTATCTAAAAGTCGACGATAAATTTGTGTCCCATCAAAAGCTCGTTCTGGCTTCCCCAAGCCCCAAAGAAGAGTTAACCAAGAAGCATCAAAAACGCGAGGACTTTTAGAAAAGACCCCACGAGACAGCGTTTCTCGTATAAACATCAAAAATGCTTCACGACCTACCCTCTCACGCTGTTCTGAAGCGAGCAATAACATCCATGCCTTCAGTTCCTCTTCTTCAATAAACTCTGGAGCACTTTCGATGATAAATACCTGGGGTCCTACTTGAGAAAGTTCTATCCCAAACTGACACAACTCTTCCATATATAACAAAAGCACTTGGCTTTCCTGAGGCGTAACCTGCAAAGTAAGTGGAATCAAAAACGTTTGGCTTTTATGTTGCTGCGGTTCTTGCAAAGACAAATAAAACAAATGCTTCCGTAACACATCGGGGAAAATGGCATACACACCCTCAAAATCTTCTGCTAAGACTACCTTTCCTAAAGAAGTTAAAAATCGAACATTACACGCTTCTAACCAATCTATTTGCAAAGAATTTTTTTGTCCCTGTGCAAATTCTTGTTTTGGAGGGAGCGCCTCTTCTAGAGAAAAGCCCCCCACTTCCTTCTCTAGGAGATCCTCAGAGAGGTCTCTAGGCTCAAAAATTGTAGGCGTAGGAAAAGGAACCTCTGAGATACAAGAAGGAGGTTGAGGCTCCCTTGGGATTTGTTGTGAACGCATGAGCACTTCGGATAAACATATCTTAAGTTTTTCCCCCACGAGCTCCTCTTGAAAAATCCTCACTTCTGTTTTTTGTGGGTGCACATTAAAGTCACACCTTGCGGGAGGCAGATATAATTTTAATACAAATACAGGATAACGTTGTACAGGCAGCAAGACAGAAAACATCTCCCCTACCTTGCGAGAAATAAATCCAGATTCTACGGGACGATCATTTACAAAGATTCTTTGCCCTTGTCGGGAAGGACGATGAAAGTTTAACGAACCAAAAAATCCCTTAATGCGAACATCTCCATCATGCGTATCAATTTCGAGAGCCTCCTGCATAAAATTCTCTCCCATCACTAACGCGACCCTATCCGCAAATCCCTGATGCTTGAGCACTAGCAACTCTTGGCTTCTTTCACTAATCCAAGACCAACCCACAGCTTCTGTAGCTAAAATGCGATTCTCTAACATCTTCCGCATCAACATGCGATCCACGTGAGGACTCTTTTGAAACCCCTTCCTCACAGGGACATTATAAAATAAAGAGTCCACAGTTATTGTAGTCCCTCGCCGCCTCGCTGCGGGCTCACATAATACACTCTCCCCCCCTTGAATCACACAGCGCACCCCCTCTCCCTCTTGCAAAGAGGAAAGGATCTCCATCCTAGAGATAGAGGCTATGGAAGGCAAAGCCTCACCACGAAAACCAAAACTATGTAAAGAAAAAATATCTGAAAAATCACGAATTTTCGAGGTCGCATGACGTTGCAACGCTAAAGAAACATCCTCTTGCGTCATCCCACAGCCATTGTCCTTTACAATGATCAGCCCCTGCCCACCTCCTAGAGTCTCAAGCTCGATTTCGTCTGCTCCAGCATCCAAGGCGTTCTCTATTAACTCCTTAACCACAGAAGCCGCATTTTCTATCACTTCCCCTGCAGCAATTTGGTTCACAGTAATTGTATCCAAAAGCTGAATCGGACTTCTTTGAGACATAACTAACCCAAATCTCATCTAAGCAAAAAAAATAAAAGAACCTCCGCGCTAAAGTCAAGACAAGGGAATTCTCTTATATAAACTAAAACTTAACAACTTAAAAAGTTATTATATTAAAAGATGTTCCAATTATTAATTATTAGCTTGCTTTTGAAACAAAATGAAACTAACATTTTTGTTATAAACAGTAATTTTTATTTTTAGGAATTATATTCATGAGCAATCCTACTGGCAAATCGAGCGGCAAATCGAACCAGACTTACAAACCTTCGGCGTCATTTAACAAAAAAAACCGCAGTCGGTTAGCGGAGCTTGCGGCCCAGAAAAAAGCGAATGAGGACAACTTAGAGCAAAAGTATCCGATTCCTACAGAAGAAGAGACGAAGCAAGCGATGGTCAACATCTTAGAAGGCTTGAGCAATGGGTTAACCTTACAACAGATCTTGGGGATTTCTGATGTTCTCTTAGAGGAAATTTACACTATTAGCTACAGTCTGTATTCCCAAGGAAAGTACCTTGAGGCTGTAGGGTTATTCCAAGTACTTGTTGCATCAAAGCCGCAGTGCTATAAGTACATGTTAGGATTAAGCTCATGCTTCCATCAACTCAAGTTGTATAATGAGGCTGCCTTTGGATTTTTCCTAGCCTTTGATGCACAACCTGAAAACCCAATTCCTCCTTATTACATTGCAGATAGTCTTCTTAAGCTCGACCAATTAGACGAAGCACAAAATTTCTTAGATATCACTACAGATATTTGTAAAGACAAGCCCGAGTATAAAATACTTAAAGAGCGCTGCAATATTATGAAGCAATCCATTGCAAAACAGCGGGAAGAAGAAGAAAAAGCAGCTTCTTCAACAAAAGCAAGTTCAACAACAACAAAAAAAGCCAAAGCTCCTAGCAAAAAGAAAAATGATTCTAAGAAAGGCAAGAAAAAATAGCATCAGAAGGTACCCCCAATGCAAAAAAAACCAAGAAAAACTAAAAAATCTACGAAGTTAGTAAAACCAGTAGAAATTTCCCATCCTAATCAGCAAGAAGCTCTTATCCATGATTTAGAAAATGCTGTTGCTGAATTTTGCCAAGATCTTCCTTTAACTCAGACATTTGGCAATATCAATGATAATAAGCAAATGGCAAAAATGATCGCTGCGCTATCTGGAACATTAGACTCCTTACATATTGAAGATCTCACCGCAGGCCTCTTTCCTAATCCTAAAGAAGATGCAATGTTCGCAAAAAACCTCTCCTCAGTTCTTCACGGCTTAAAAAATCTTTCCTCACTGGTCCAAGACAACATATCAGAAAGTGTTGAGTAAACTGCTCTAAATCTCAGACACCCAGGAACCTTAATGTCTCTTTCATCTACTTCAGGACCCGAAAGCAATAAAAACATTATCAGCCAAGCGCTTGCCTCTTCTCCTCAAGGAGTCCCTGATCAAGATAAACTTACAGGGAAAGAAAACAAACAAGTACAGCAAACACGCGCAGGGTTCGATACTCAGATGCAAAGCGACGCTAAGCTCGCAGGCGTTGAAGGCAAGGGGACAGCAGTAGCTGCCCTTGAAGGACAAGGTCTCGCTGCAACGGCAAGTCTTACCGCAGATTCAGAGAATCTTGAGGGGATTGGCCTTGGGGGAAATGCCACAGCACAACTTTCAGGAACAGCTCAGGCCTCTGCTGGGGCGAGAACTGAGACCTCAGGAATTAAAGAGCTGGCTAAAACTCAAGTTTCTGGGTTGTCTACCGAAGAACGAGCCCTACTACAAGAGATTCAATCCCTAGTTAGCGAGGCCACTTCGGGAACAGGCAGTGTTAAGTTTAATTTAACTACTCCTGAACTCACACCTCCAAAAATCACCCCACGCCAAGATGTCTCAGAGATTGCTATGGCTCTAGCAAAGGCGATCTCTGCCCTAGGAGAGTCCACTGCTGCTGCTGTGTCCAACTATATGAGCACACAGGCACAAGCTGACCTCTCTAACAAAATCTCCCTAGAAAAACAAGGCCTCAAAATCGAAGCCGAGCGTAAAGAATTTCAAAAAATGAAAGAGCTTGAGGCAAAAGCTAAAGATACAAAAACTCTCGATGCTGTAAACACAGCATGCATTGCGATCTCTGTAACGCTAGCTGTGGTTTCTGTTGTTGTTGCCTGCTTCACTTGCGGAGCAGGATTGATCGGCTTAGCCGCAACAGCAGCTGTAGGAGCAGGAGCTGCTGCTGCAACGTCTACAGCGACTGCAGTTGCAACACAGATTACTATGCAGGCAGTCATTCAAGCAATAAAAACTGCTGTTGTTGAAGCCATCAAACAGGCTATCACACAAGCGATCAAAATAGCTATCAAACAAGGGATTAAAGCTGCAATTAAATTCCTCGTAAAGACCCTCTCAAAAGCTGCCGTAAAAGCAGCTACTAGGATCTTTTCATCGGGGAAAAGTATAATTTCCAAATCCTTCCCAAAACTCTCAAAAGTTATGAATGCCCTAGGGAATAAATGGGTAGGTATTGGCATTAGCATGGCAACAGCAGTCCCAAGTTTAATCAAAGGGATAGGGCAAATAGATATCTCCAACAAACAACAAGAATTAGCTCAGCTACAGAAAGAAGTTGGAAAGCTCTTAGCACAATCAGAAATGCTAAAAATGTTTACACAGTTTTGGATGCAGGCGAGCAAAATCGCTGCAAAACAAACTAGCCAATCCGAAGAAATGACACAACAAGCGACAAAGCTCGGTGCTCAAATAGGTAAAGCCTTTGCTGCTATCAGTGCTGGTCTTGCCAGTGCAGTATAACCCCATATTTTAAGAGGTATTTTTCTATGACATCTGGAGTTAGTGGAACACCAAGTCAAGACCCATCATTAGCCGCTCAGCTCGCACAAAATGCCCGTGGGGCAAGCGAAGCTGCCGCAGGGAGGACTAAAGATGCAAAGAAAGCAGGAGCTGAAGAAGCTGCAGGATTCGAGGATCTCATCCAAGAAATCACTACTGAGGGAACAGGGAAAAAAGAAAAAACATCTCAGTCATCTAAAAGCTCTAAAACTTCTAAAAGTGAAAAGACCTCAGGAGCCTCATCCAGCTCAACAGTAACAAGCGCATCAAAAACTGCGACTCACCAAGCAATCCAAGCGACAAAGCTCGGTACAAGCAACTATGAACTTCCCCAACTTCCCTCTCCAGAAAGCACTATGATCAACGGAGCTATCCTAAGAAAAGGGAAGGGAACTCTAGCTTTACTTGGACAAATTATGGCCTTGCTCGCAGAAGCCTCAGGAAAAAGTTGGTCTGCCTCCTTCCAACAACAAAACCAGGCGATTAGCAGCCAGGCAGAAATGGCTCCTTTAATTGGAGAAGCAATCCGAAGCCAAGCGAATAGTCAAGCTGCTGCAACAGAAGCTCAAGCTAAGCAAAGTTTAATTTCTGGAATTGTCAACATTGTAGGATTTGGCTTAACCGTTGGAATTGGGGCTGCTAGTGCTCTTAAATCCGGAGCCTCCAGCCTTAAAGCTGCCTCCTTTACGAAAGAAACAGGAGGAGCAGCAAGAGCAGCAACAAGTTCTGCCCTCTCTTCAGCAACACAATCTGCACAACAAACAGCAACTGCTGCGGCAGCATCTGCAGGAGGCGCTGCAGCATCTGCTCTAGGAGGAGGGATTGGAGGCGCTGCAGCAAAAACCGCAGCAAACCTTACCGATGATATGGCAGCAGCAGCAACGAAATCCGCAACCTCAGGGGGAGGGATTTTCGGAAAAATGTTAAATACACCAAAATGGTCAGAGAAGGCTGTTCGAGGACTAAATGTAGTGAAACAACAAGGTGCGCGCGCAGCACAATTTGGCTCCAAAGTTCTAGGGGCCTCTATGCAAGCCGCTCAAATGATGCATGCTGTCACTGCAGGTATCGAAGGGATCACCGGAGGGATTATCGGAGCTCAGGTCGCCCAACACCAAAGAGATGCTGGTATGGCAGAAGCCAGAGCTGAGGAACTCAAACAAATGTCCTCCATATACAGCCAATATGCAGGACAGGCTGGACAGCTTCAGGAACAAGCCTACAGTGCATTTAGAGAAGCACTGCAAACTATACAGAACGTAGCAGACAGCCAAACACAGACAACCTCTGCGATCTTTAACTAAAGCCTCTTAAAAAGCGGCTATGTACAGCCGCTTTACATTAAGAAATGATGTATCCCTGAAGAAACTCCTCTTGGTAGATTAAACAACAGCCAAGAATCATAAAGCTTGTTGCAGGGAGGAGTCCCCAAGGAAAGCTCTCCCCGAGAAGAGCCCATCCGTAAAATGCAGCAAAAAGTGGCATGATCAAATTACAAAAAGAAAGAAATGTTGAGGAGAACTTCCTCAAAAGTCTGGCATACAGGTTGTAGCAAATCAAATTTGAAATAAACACCAACGCACAGACAGCCCCTAAAAACATAGGGAAATTCTGTATAGGAGTAGGGTCCCAAGGCTCTGTACACAAGGAATGCATAAGGGAAAATCCCCCGGAAACCAGCATGGCTAAAGCATTAATCGCCATGACAGATAATGAAGATGTTATCTCAATCTTTCTTAATAACGTCCACCCAAAAGCAGCAAAACATGTGGCACCCAATACCAGCACTTCAGGGAAGCCAAAGTTCCATGTCCATGCCTCCCCTAAATCCTCTCCCCCTAATATCAAGTAAGCAAAGTAGCTTACAAGGCCCAAACATAGCCCCACGACTTTTTTCAAAGAGAGCACTTCTTTAAGTTGAAGATAGGAAAACAAAGCAGAAACAAACGGCGACAACCCATAGATAAAACACGCCTTTGCAGAGCTGAGTTTTTGTAGTCCTAAAAATTCACAGGCATTTGCAAGATAATATCCCGTAAACGCTAGGAGGATAATGTACATGCTCACTTTTCTAGGGAAACGCAATGTCTCACCTCGAGCCCATACTATCCCAGCAAGGATCCCCCCAGCGAGAAGCATCCTCGCTCCTGTCACAAACAAAGGCGCAGCGGAACTCATCACCAGTTTACTAATTGCAAAAGATGAAGACCAAATGAATGCGGTAAAAAAGACGAGAAATAACGACACAAGAACCCCTAAAAGGCATAAAATTTGATCCATTTTAAAAGAAAAATCTATACTCTCCAACTCAAATAATTTTTAGAATTTCCCCCTCTATGAAAGAAAGTAAAACATTTAGGAAAAGTCTCTTGCTTTGATCAGAAAAAGTATTAAAATATTTGATCAGGAAAGGTGTCAAATCAGACAAACAAAACCCATTTTTACGAGGAAAAAATGATTCGCATAAATTGCAATCAAGAAGAGCATGAACTGCCGGAAGGAACAGTTGCTGCAGATTTCGCTAGTAAAATGAAAGATTCTCAAAACTTTATTGGCGTATTAATCGATGGGCAGCCTAAAGATCTTTTAACTCCATTACAAGAGGGAAATACCGTCACCTTTATTACCTCTGAGGATTCTCATGGCAGGGAAATCTTTCTTCATACCTCTGCTCACTTGCTCGCGCAGGCGGTCCTTCGTCTTTGGCCTGATGCACAGCCAACAATTGGCCCTGTGATTGATCAAGGATTTTATTATGATTTCGCCAATCTTTCCATTAGCGAAAAAGATTTTCCTGCCATTGAAGAAATGGTAGCAAAAATCGTAGAGGAAGAACTTCCTATCGCAAGATCGGTGTTAAAAACTAAAGATGAAGCTTTGCAGAAATTCTCTAATAACCCATTTAAAGCGGAATTGATCCGAGAGCTCCCAGAAAACGAAGAGATTTCTGCTTATGCTCAAGGTGAATTTATGGATCTGTGCCGAGGGCCTCACCTCCCCTCGACAGCTCCCGTAAAGGCTTTTAAAGTTCTCCGAACTTCCGCTGCCTATTGGCGTGGGGACCCATCGAGAGAATCTTTGGTTCGCGTGTATGGGATTTCTTTCCCTACAATGCAAGAACTCAAAGAGCATCTTCATCAGCTTGAGGAAGCGAAAAAGAGAGACCACCGGGTTCTTGGAGTGAAATTAGATCTATTTTCACAACAAGAATATGCTGCTGGTATGCCCTTTTTCCATCCTCGAGGGATGATCATTTGGGATGCCTTAATTAATTTCTGGAAAGAGCTGCATGCCCGTGCTGGTTATCAGCAAATCAAAACGCCTCAACTAATGAATCAGCGTCTTTGGGAGATCTCAGGGCACTGGCAAAACTATAAGGAAAATATGTATACCCTTACGTTAGATGAGGAAAACTACGCCATTAAGCCAATGAACTGCCCTGGCTGTATGTTGTATTACAAAACACATCTACATAGCTACAAGGAATTCCCCTTAAGGGTAGCAGAAATTGGTCATGTGCACCGTCATGAAGTTTCTGGAGCGCTTTCTGGATTGATGCGAGTGCGAGCATTTCATCAAGATGACGCGCACGTCTTCTTAACTCCCGAGCAAGTTGAAGAAGAAACGCTGAATATTCTTGATTTGGTTGCCAAACTTTATCACACGTTCGGTTTGGCATATCATTTAGAGCTTTCCACGCGGCCAAAAACAGGAACTATAGGAAGTGATGAACTCTGGGAACACGCCACATCAGCGCTTCAACGCGCTTTGGAGAAGTCTGGCTCTTCCTTTATCATTACTCCTGAAGAAGGTGCTTTCTACGGGCCAAAAATTGATATCCACGTCAAGGATGCTATTAACCGTACGTGGCAATGTGGGACAATACAATTAGATATGTTCTTGCCTGAGCGCTTCCATCTTGAGTATACCAATGCAGAAGGAGGGAAAAGCATTCCGGTTATGCTTCACCGAGCTTTGTTTGGCTCCATAGAAAGGTTCTTAGGCATCCTTATCGAACATTTCAAAGGAAAGTTCCCTCTATGGATAAGCCCTGAGCAGGTTCGTTTGATCACCGTTGCGGACAGGCATATTCCTCGTGCGCGAGAGCTAGCACAAAAATGGCAAAATCTCGGCCTTGTAGTCACCGTGGATGATGCAAGTGAATCTGTAAGCAAGAAAATTCGCAATGCGCAAACAATGCAGGTGAATTATATGGTTACGCTTGGAGACCAAGAAGTTGCCAATAATACTCTAGCTATACGTACGCGGGACAATCGTGTGATTAATGATGTGTCTGAAGAAAAATTCCTAAACGCCATACTTGAAGAAAAGAATTCTTTAAGCTTAACTGCATTATTGTAGTCAAAAAATTTAGGGATAGCTCTTAGTATGCAAACAATTGCTGTAAACAGTTTTAAAGGAGGAACTGCCAAAACATCAACCACGTTGCATCTAGGAGCAGCTTTAGCTCAATATCATCACGCTAGAGTATTGCTTATTGATTTTGATGCCCAAGCGAACCTTACCTCAGGGCTAGGCTTAGACCCTGACTGTTATGATAGCTTGGCAGTAGTATTGCAAGGCGAAAAGGACATTCATGAAGTGATCCGCCCGATTGAGGATTCCGATGTGGATTTAATCCCTGCGGATACGTGGTTGGAGCGGGTTGAGGTCTCAGGAAATCTTGCTGCAGACCGCTACTCTCATGAACGCCTAAAGCACATTCTTAAAGAGGTGGAGAGCGATTATGACTATGTCATAATCGACACTCCTCCCTCTTTATGCTGGCTTACAGAATCCGCGTTGATTGCTGCTGATCATGCATTAATCTGTGCCACCCCAGAATTTTATAGTGTAAAGGGTTTAGAACGGCTAGCAGGATTCATTCAAGGAATCGCTGCACGCCATCCTTTAACAGTTCTGGGAGTGGCATTATCTTTTTGGAACTGTAGAGGAAAAAACAATGCAACGTTTGCTCAACTGATCCAAAAAACTTTCCCTGGAAAACTTCTCGAAACCAAAATCCGCAGGGATATTACGATTTCTGAAGCGGCAATTTATGGAAAGCCCGTATTTGCCACAGCACCGAGTGGGCGAGCTTCCGAAGATTACCTGAAATTGACAAAAGAGCTACTAACCTTATTAAAAGACGTGTAATTCGATGGGGAATTTAAAAACTCTATTAGAGAACCGCTTTAAAAAAACCTCGCCAAATAAGGTAGAGTCTTTAGCCCGCAAGCGCATGGAAGGGGAGCTTTCTCCCATGCCAAGAAAAACTACGCAACATCTTCTCTCTTCTCAGGAGCAAGATAGGCTTCAAAAATTATTGGAACACTATTCTCTAGAGAAACAGGTAAAACAACAAGACGTCCAATATCTTTGTGTCCTTTCAGCAGAGATCAAACAAATCCATCACCAAGCTGTCCTGTTACATGGAGAGCGGATTAAGAAAGTCCGTGATCTTCTCAAAAGCTACCGTGAAGGGGCTTTTTCTTCTTGGCTGATGCTCACCTACGGAAACCGACAAACCCCGTATAACTTCCTCGTATATTATGAATTGTTTTCTTTGCTTCCAGATGCTTTAAAAATAGAGGCAGAAAAGATGCCTCGACAAGCAATGTATACACTAGCGTCTCGACAGGGCTCTCAAGAGAAAAAAGAAGAGATTATCCGCAATTATAAAGGGGAAAATAAAGACGAACTTCTTCGCATTATCCGCAAAGAATTTCCTTTAATTGCTTCAGACTGTCGTCAGACGTCTGTATCCAAACAAGCACTCGCGTTTCTTGTAAAAGGAACACAGCTTCTTAGTAAGTGCTCTACACTATCCTTAGAAGAAAAAGGCACTTTGGAAAAATTGCTAAAAAAACTTAAAAAAGTTAAAAATAACCTCTTTCCTGATACAAAGGTATGATCACTATGGCGTCGAAAGCAAAAACACTCGAACTTGAAGACAATGTATTTTTCCTTCTTGAGGGAAATTTAAAAAGGATTTTTGCGACCCCAATTGGTTATACGACATTCCGAGAGTTTCAAAATGTAGTCTTTAATTGTGCCAATGGCCAGCAAGAGGCTGCGAACTTTTTCTTTGAAATGCTAATTAATGGAAAGCTGACACAAGAGGTAACTCCTCACCAAAAACAAGCTGCGCAAAAGCTCATTGCAGAGTTCATGATGCCAATTCGTGTCTCTAAAGACATCCATGAACGTGGGGAATTTATTAACTTCATCACTTCAGATATGCTAGCGCAGCAAGAACGCTGTATTTTTTTAAATCGCCTAGCTCGTGTAGATGGGCAAGAGTTCCTCCTCATGACAGATGTACAAAATACCTGCCACCTTATCCGTCATTTACTTGCTAGACTTTTAGAAGCACAGAAGAATCCCATTGGGGAAAAAAACCTTCTAGAAATTCAAGAAGAAATTGAATCTTTGAAAAATCACTTTGAGGAGCTTTCAAAAGCCCTTCAATAATCAGAATTATGAATAAAAAAAAGCGTATACTTACTGGGGATCGTCCTACAGGAAAACTTCATTTGGGTCACTGGATAGGTTCTATAAAGAATCGCTTAGAACTTCAAAATCATCCTGAATACGAATGTTTCTTTATCATTGCGGATCTGCATACAATGACAACAAAAGTCCGCAAAGAAGAAGTTTTAGACGTGGATAACAATGTATATGAAGTTCTTGCAGATTGGCTAAGTGTAGGGATAGATCCCACAAAATCTACAATTTATCTTCAATCTCTTATTCCAGAGATTTATGAGCTTCATTTACTCTTTTCTATGCTGATTTCTATAAATCGCGTTATGGGGATCCCTAGTCTGAAAGAGATGGCGAAAAACGCCTCAATAGAAGAGGGAGGACTTTCTTATGGTCTGATTGGCTATCCCGTATTACAAAGTGCGGATATCCTCCTTGCAAAAGCCCAGCTGGTACCTGTAGGGAAGGATAACGAAGCCCACATTGAGCTCACCCGAGATATCGCAAGAAACTTCAATCGTTTATATGGGGAGATCTTCCCAGAGCCTGAGGTTCTCCAAGGAGAGTTGACCTCTTTAGTTGGAATTGATGGTCAGGGGAAGATGAGCAAATCTGCAAATAACGCGATTTATCTTTCTGACGATGAAGCAACCATTCAAGAAAAAGTCCGCAGAATGTATACGGATCCCAGTCGTATCCATGCGACAACGCCAGGTCGCGTTGAAGGCAATCCTGTGTTTATTTACCATGATCTGTTTAATCCTAATAAAGATGAGGTAGAGGATTTCAAGACTCGCTACCGTCAAGGCAATATCAAAGATACAGAAGTTAAGGCTCGCCTTGCTGAAGAGATCTTGTCTTTCCTTAAGCCTTTTAGGGAACGACGGATGGAATTCTTAGCTCATCCTCAGCTCCTTCAAGAGGCCCTACAACAGGGCACGTTACGGATGCGGGAGGTAGCAAAAGCCACAATGGAAGAGGTCCACGAGAAATTAGGACTTAGCCATAAATGGCGGGCTTTGCTGAATTCCTCTCTATGACGTTTCACCTTCATTCTCCTTTTCAACCATGTGGAGACCAACCTGAAGCCATTGCAAAGCTATGCTCTGGGTTAAAGGAGAATGTTCGTGCTCAAGTGCTTCTAGGAGCAACAGGTTCAGGGAAAACATTTACCATAGCGAATGTGATTGCCCAAGCAAACCTCCCTACACTGGTATTAGCCCATAATAAGACACTAGCAGCTCAGCTCTATCAAGAGTTCCGGGAGTTCTTTCCTGAGAATGCTGTCGAATACTTCATTTCGTATTATGACTATTATCAGCCTGAGGCGTATATTGCCCGTAGTGACACCTATATAGAAAAAAGCTTATTAATCAATGATGAGATTGATAAGTTGCGCTTATCTGCAACACGTTCAATTTTAGAGCGTCGTGACACCTTAATAGTCTCTTCTGTTTCCTGTATTTATGGTATAGGCTCTCCCGAAAATTATCTTTCTATGACGTTAGAATTACAGGTCGGAAAGGCATACCCTAGGGATCTTCTTACCTCACAATTAGCGAAAATGCATTATCAAGCCTCTCCTCTTCCCCAGCGCAGTGCTTTTCGAGAACTCGGAAGTGTACTAGATGTTTTCCCTGCCTATGAAAATCAAGCTCTTCGGCTAGAGTTTGCTAACGATACTCTAGTCTCTATCGATATTTGTGATCCCCTGACAATGCTCCCTCAGAGCTCAACGACACAAACAATACTTTACCCCGGATCACATTATGTTACACCTGAAGCAATTCGAGAATATGCTGTACGCTCTATCCGAGAAGAACTGGAAGAACGCCTGAAGTTTTTCGAAACACGCCCTGTAGAACAAGAACGGTTATTTCAAAGAACCACGCATGATATCGAAATGATCAAGGAAATTGGCTTTTGTAAAGGGATCGAAAATTACTCTCGTCATTTCACGGGAGCTCCCCCCGGAGCACCGCCAGCATGCCTGCTGGATTATTTCCCTGAGGAGTTTTTACTCATAGTGGATGAGTCCCACCAAACACTTCCACAAATACGTGCAATGTATAGAGGAGATAGATCTCGAAAAGAAGCCTTGGTAGAATATGGTTTTCGTTTGCCTTCCGCATTTGATAACCGTCCCCTTACCTATGAAGAAGCTCAGAAATACTTCCGCAAGGTGATCTATGTTTCTGCAACTCCTGGAGACACAGAGCTCAAAAAAAGCCAAGGGCATATTGTTGAACAAATTCTTCGTCCTACAGGGATCCCAGATCCCCTTCCGGAAATTCGGCCTGCTACAGGGCAAGTTGATGACCTCCTAGAGGAAATCCGCGTAAGATTAGCAAAAACACATGAGAAAATCTTAGTAATCTCCCTAACAAAAAAGCTTGCAGAAGAGATCGCAGTGTTTCTCAATGAGCTGGAGATTCCCGCAGCCTACCTCCATGCAGATATAGAAACTGCCGAGCGTACCCACATCTTAGCCGATCTACGCACAGGGAAAATCGACGTGCTCATTGGAGTCAACCTCCTTCGTGAAGGGCTGGATCTTCCTGAAGTATCTTTAGTTGCCATTTTAGATGCAGACAAGGAAGGCTTTTTGCGCAGCACTTCCTCACTCATTCAGTTTTGTGGCAGAGCTGCAAGGAACGTTCATGGGAAAGTAATTTTCTACGCAGATAAAAAAACTCCTGCTATCGAAGCGACTCTGAAAGAAGCTGCCCGCCGCAGGCAGATCCAAATTGCGTACAACAAAAAACATAACCTCACCCCCCGCCCCATCATCAAAGCAGTCTTTTCCAATCCTATTCCTCAAGGAACAAAAAAAGATCCTTTTCCCCAAGAACAAGAGCTCTCCCAAGAGGAGCTAGAGAAACTCATTAAGAAAAATGAAAAGCTCATGCTTCTTGCTGCTGAAGAGTTTCGTTTCGAAGATGCAGCAAAATACCGTGATCTCATCCACTCGTACAAAAAGCGACTTCTAGAGCTCTCCTAACAAAACTTATTTACTTTTTGTAAGGACAAAATCTAATATGGCCAAGGAGGGATTCCCCCAGGAAGTTATTGGCTTTCTATAAGCTTCCTTGTTCTTAAGGATTGTGCAACGAGACGTATTATGTGTGACGCCACCATTTCCAATATCCAAGCGCGAGAAGTTCTAGATTCTCGAGGCTACCCGACAGTAGCTGTTAAAGTCATTACCAACTTGGGAACTTTTGGAGAAGCATGCGTTCCTTCTGGAGCTTCTACAGGAGTCCATGAAGCTTTGGAACTGCGCGATCACGATGCTTCTAGATATCAAGGGAAGGGAGTACTACAAGCAGTAAAAAATGTTAAAGAAGTTCTTCTTCCTCTGCTACATGGCTATAGCGTCTTTGATCAGATCCTTTTGGATTCTATGATGGTAGATGCTGACGGCACACCAAATAAATCAAAATTAGGAGCCAATGCGATTCTAGGGGTTTCTTTAGCGTCAGCGAAAGCAGCAGCAGCAACTCTGAAGCGTCCTCTATATCGCTATCTCGGAGGGTGCTTTGCCTCTACCCTTCCTTGCCCTATGATGAACCTTATCAATGGCGGGATGCACGCAGATAATGGCCTGGAATTTCAAGAATTTATGATCCGTCCGATTGGGGCGCACTCTATGCACGAGGCGGTATCTATGGGGGCGGATGTATTCCATGCTTTGAAAAACCTCTTAAAGTCACGTCATTTAGCTACAGGAGTAGGCGATGAAGGAGGCTTTGCTCCGAACTTACGCTCCAATGCAGAAGCTTTAGAGCTTCTCATGACTGCAATAGAAGCCGCAGGTTTTGTCCCTGGGGAGGAAGTTTCTTTAGCTCTAGATTGCGCAGCATCTTCTTTTTACGAAGCAGTGACAAAAACCTATCACGGCAGACCTTATGATGCACAGATAGAGATTCTTAAAGAGCTTTGCGAACGGTTTCCTATAGACTCTATTGAGGATGGCTTAGCGGAGGAAGATTATGAAGGATGGGAGAAATTAACCCAAGAGCTCGGCGATCAAGTTCAACTTGTTGGAGATGATTTATTTGTAACCAATCCTGGTTTAATAGCCGAAGGGATCAGTAAAAATCTTGCCAATGCGGTATTGATTAAGCCAAATCAGATCGGAACACTCACAGAAACTTCTGAGGCGATACAGCTTGCCCATTCTCATGGATATAGCACTATTCTCTCACACCGCTCTGGGGAAACTGAAGATACTACCATTGCAGATCTTGCTGTAGCATTTTCCACAGGTCAGATAAAAACAGGATCTTTATCACGTTCTGAACGCATCGCCAAATATAACAGGCTCTTAGCAATAGAAGAAGAGCTCGGTCAGGAAAGTCTCTTTAAAGATTCCAATATTTTTGCCTCTTACGAAGAATAGAAAAGAAACAGAATTTTTATATACTACGAAAAAATCCATTCTTTAAAAAGAGTTTGTGCTTCTTAAAGAAGATGGTTTAGTTGTTATATAAATGATTCCTTTTACTAAAACTATTGGGTTCCGGTTATGGTTAGCGTGCGTAACTGCAATCATTGTTCCCTTGGGGATCAATATTGTCTTGCTTAACCTAGGGCAATACCACTCTACAGTAAAATCCATCTCCACGGCACTAAGGGAAAATACTGCATTTAAAGCCAATACTTTCATGCAAATTGTCCCTTTAAATTCGGATGTCCTTTCTTTGTTCTCCGAGGTATTGCAGTTAAATAAAGGTGTTCCTAACGCTCCAGATTGGGCTTTAAGCAATGAAATGCAAAAGATCTTTCATCAGACCTATGATGAGATCTCCCTGATCAAAATTCAAGAAAACGGAGAGAAAATCGTTGTTGCGTCGAGTCTCCCCGAGCATTTGGGGAAAAATTACAATGACAACATCACCATCACTCCAGACAAAACGCTCTTAGCTTCGTTTAAGCGTGGGGAGACTTCTGATGAGATGTTTACTGTGATGCAATTGAACCTCTTCGATCCTAAAACTCAAGATCTTCAAGGGATTATATATACTACATTTAATGCTAAAGATCTCTTAAAGAACTTCATGATCAACCAACAGGACTACCTTACAATAAAAACTGCGATCCTATCTAAGCATGGGGTGATCCTCAAAGCTTCAGATCCTGCTCTAAATCTTAGAAGGATCTCTCCCAACATTTCCCAAGAGGAGTTTTGCCAGGGGTTTCTGAATCATGATCTCTGCACGAAAACTTTGTACTTAGAGCCTCTTCAGCTTCACCCTCTTCCTTCCATTGGAGAAAATTTTTTCTCTTTTACCATCAAAAATAAAGAAATGTGGGGCTACATGGAAGACCTCCCTAGTATGGACATTTCTATTCTATCTTACAGCCAAAAAAGCCTAAGCTTCTCCCCCTTATGGAAAGAAGTAGTCGTGTCTTTTGCCTACTTTTTCTTTATCCTCTTTGGAAGCTTCTTAGCGTTCCTTGTGGCCAAGAGGCTCTCTTTACCTATCCGCAAGCTCGCAACAACCATGATTGCCACAAGAAAAACCCTAAAATATCCCCCCTACACTGAAGATTCCCTAGGGTTTGAGATTAATCGCTTAGGGGAGATTTTCAACGCTATGGTGGATAATTTAGAAAAACAGCAAGAGCTCGCAAAAAAAAATTTCCTCCTTAAAGAAAATGCCCAAAATGCTCTTCAGCTAGGAGAACAAGCCCAACAAAGGCTTCTCCCTAATGCTCTTCCCTCAGCTCCAGATGTACAAATAGCTAAAGCTTACATTCCCGCGGTTACTGTAGGGGGAGACTTCTTCGATGTATTTACCCTAGGGGAAGGGCATAATGCTAAACTCTTTTTGATCGTTGCAGATGCTTCGGGGAAGGGTGTCAACGCCTGTGGATATTCACTATTCCTGAAAAATATGCTGCGAACTTTTCTTTCACATTCCTCCTCCTTAAAAGAAGCTATTGAAAAAACTTCCTCTCTTTTTTATGAAAATACCGCAGATTCCGGGATGTTTGTCACCCTATGTGTCTATAGCTACAGCTACGCTTCGCAAACTCTAGAGTACTATTCCTGCGGCCACAATCCCGCCTGTTACGTCACCCCCCAAGGAGAATCCTGCTTGCTCTTTCATCAGGGCATGGCATTAGGATTCCTCCCCACCATAGCTAAAGCTTCATCCATCCTCTTCCACCCCCAACCTGGATCTCTTCTTATTCTCTATTCTGATGGGATTACTGAAGCTCATAATGCCCAGCAAGAAATGTTCGGAGAGGAGAGGTTATTAGCTCTCGCTCGCACACTGACAAACAAAACCGCTGAAGAAGCAGTTCATGCTCTTATGCTTGCTGTAAAAACTTTTGTAGGCAACCAGCCCCAACACGACGATATTACCCTGATTATTCTTAAGATACTCGCATCATGAAGCAAACACTCACAAAGCGTATTCTTCTATTTCTATTTTTAGTCATTCCGATTCCTCTTATTCTGAATCTTATAGTGATTAGCTATTTTTCCTTTTCTGCAGCAAAAACCAACTGCGTCCAAACGTTATACTCCCACGCGACAAACCTCAGCATAGAATTCGATAAAAGACTGTCCATCCACAAGCTCTTCATCGACAGACTTGCCAACACCCTATCTTTAAAAACCTATGCCTCTGCAGTTGAAGGCTACACCTTTGCTGCAAATGAACTCCATGTTCTTCCAGATACGGATGTTTCTCTCTGCCTAATTAACGTCTTGGATGGTTCTATACACACCAAATATCCTGGAGACCCATTTATCCGTTATCTTAAGGAACATCCCGAACTAAAAAAGAAACTCAGCGCAAACATAGGCCGAGCTCTTCTTCTGACTATCGAAAGCTCCAAACCCCAACACTACCTTGTTCTCACTGAAGATATCACCCCGTGGAACTCCCCGCAAATTTCAGGCCTTCTTGTAGGATTTTACCCTATGGCATTCTTACAAAAAGACCTCTTTCAATCCTTGCATATCACCCAGGGGAACATCTACTTACTAAACAAATATGGTGAAACTCTCTTCTCCTCCCAACCAGACGAAGAGCTCCCTATTTTTTCCTTAGATCTTCCGAACCTCCCAAAGATCTCTCCAAAGGTTTCTTCTTCATTAAAGATCTCTGCTCCTCCTAAAGTTCTACGAGAAAAGAACCTTGTCAGCATCACCATAAAAGGCAAGCGCTACCTAGGGCTGCTGCTAAATAAGATCCCGATTCAAGGGACTTACACGCTCTCTTTAATTCCCCTTAGGGAGCTGATTCGAGAAAGCCTCACCCTCCCTTTAAATATCTTCATATTTTATGTTTTAGCTTTCTGCCTTATGGGGTGGATCTTTTCCAAAATTAACAAGAAGCTTAACCAGCCTCTACAAGAGCTCACTCTCTGTATGGAGTCTGCATGGCGAGGGAACCACAATGTCCGCTTTGAACCCCAACCCTACGGATACGAAATCAACGAACTTGGCAATATCTTTAACTGCACCCATCTGCTCTTGCTAAACTCTATAGAAAAAGCTGATATCGAATATGCTTTCGGAACGCGGCTACAAAAAGAACTCACCATTTTAGAATCCCTGCAGAACTCTCTGTTAAGCCCTGCTTTCCCTACCTTTCCGGGGATCACCTTCTTCTTAAAACACCTTCAGGGAAAACAACTTTCTGGGCACTTTTACGGATGGAGCCCCAAAGATCCCCATATTCTCCTTGGTGTCGTTGGCCTCGCAGGCGATGTTGGACTCCCCTCCTACCTCTATGCCTTATCTGCCCGCAGTCTCTTTCTTGCCTATGCTACGCTTTACTCCTCACTGACACAGGTCAGCGAAGAAACTACAAAGAGCTTCTCCACAACAACAGAAGGAAATGAAGCTTCTGTCTCCATGACATTCTTAAAATACTCCTCAGAAACTCAAGAGCTCTCCTTCCTCTCTACTGGGGGGCATGCTCCTACTGTATTTCTCAAACGCAAAGATACCTTCTCACATCTCCCCTCACCAAGCTCTCTCCCCATACTTCCAGGGGATCTCCTAATTTTCGTCACGGGAAGCCAAGCTCTCATACAACATCTCTCTACACTTCCTCTAGAAGCTCTCCTTAAAGATTCGCTCTCTCCCGTAAACGATGACAACTTCATTTCCTCTTTAGTGGAACTCCTAAACTCTCAAAACCTTACGGAAACAGAAGGCACCCTGACTATCCTGAAGTTTTCCCTTCAAGCGCCTATGCAAAACCAAGTCACTGAGCGCTCTTTATAGAATTTAGCTCGTTCTCTTTGAAAGGCGCTGTTCCTTCTTCCTTAGACTCTAAAGCTTTTTGAGACAGCGGGAAGTAAAAATCCAACAATAGCGCAAGCACTGCAGAAATTATCAAAAAACCGATGGATAAAGAAGCACAGGCAATCAATGCTATCGGGGTAGGGACTGTTGATAATGCTGCAATGAAAGCAGAGGCTACCGCAAAACCTAAGGCAAGAACAAAGCTCACCTTAGAAACCGTATACAAACACGTTCTATAGGGAAGAAGCCTCTCTGTACATGTAGACGTTTCTCCCTGAGAAATTAAAGATGTCACTTGCATAGCCACAGCCTTACCTTACATCCTCCTTTGGTTTTTCTCGAAGAGTCCCCTACTGACATAAACCTAGGATTCATGATAAAGAAGCAAGATAGTAAAGTTTTTTCTTTTTTTTATGCCACGATTAGATGAATCTGTTTTTCATTCCTTAACCCAAGAGCCGCAGCCTCATGCCTTAGAAGAGATCTTTTGTAGGGATGATGAAGCAGGATTCGAGGCGTATCGCACGACAGCGTTACAGTCTCCTCTTGCGGCAAAAACTGTCCGCATGGCAAGGGAAACCGCGCGTTATATCCTCTCCGACAATGGGGAGATAGATAGCGTAAGGCTTGTAGAAGCTATAGAACATCTCTCTCATTGTTTATATCCTTTAGGGCCATATCGCCACGAAGAAACACAAATCCGAGAGCATCTCCTACGCATGCTCAAGGCCCTAAAGGAATCTTCCGAGCTCAAAGACCGCATAAAAAAGCTTTTTGTTCCTTCCTATGTTTCTATCCAAAATCTCATCCGCGATACTCTAGCTCTAGAAGAAACTGCTTCTATATCTACATTCCATGTCCGACAAGCGGTGCTTGCAGCAATGTTTTCCTACTTACGTCAAGATGTCGGCTCATGTTTCGCTACAGCGCCGGCTATTCTTATTCATCAGGAATATCCTCACCGCTTTCTCAAAGACCTTGAAGACCTACTTAGCTCTGGGAAGCTCACGCGAATCATCGGCTCAAGAGAAGTTACTATTCCTATAAATCTCTCAGGATGCATTGGAGAGCTATTCAAGCGCATAAGAATTTTAGACCTCCATCCCGATCCTATACAAACTCTTTCTTCCTCTCCAGGGTTACAGAAAGCTTTTGAAGCTGCAGGTGTTCTTCATTCCTTAGAGGCCCCTCAAATCCAAGTACAAAAACTGCTCGCTCATGAATATCTCCTCAAGAAACTCTCCCAAGAGCATGATACCATTTCCGCTCACGAGATCCTACAGTCCACGCTTCTTAACCTCTATCAGCTCTCTGAAACTACGGTAAAAGCCACTCTCTGCAAAGAGGGCATGTTCAGCAAAAATCCTGCTCTGTTCCTCTCCCAAGATCCCCGAGAGCTCTCCCAAAACCAAAGGGTATATGGCTACCTCTTTGCCTATAAACAGGCGAGGAGAGCCTTTATCCACGACACGCAAAATCCCCTGTTGAAATCTTGGGAGTACTCCCTAGCAACACTTGCAGATGCAAACTCCTCCTCAACCCTAAACCACATCCGCATCTCCTTAGGGTGGAACAGCAACGATTCCTATAGCATTGCTACACAAATGAAACAGTTTATAGAACAGGAAATTGAATCACTCCGTTCTGTAGTGTCTAAGTGTGAGCAAACCTATCAAGAAGCGCGTTCCCAGCTGGACTATATCGAAAATCGCTTGAAAAACCCTCTGAATACCCAAGATAGCCAGATCCTTACTATGGATCACATACGCTTCCGCCAAGAGCTAAATAAAGCTCTCTATGATTGGGATGCCGCCCAAGAAAAAGTAAAGAAACTCTTAAATCTCCCTGACTATCTGCTTTCTTTTTACGCCAAAGCTATCCCACAATACTTCCGCAGTGCGTACGATGCTTATATCCAAGAGTTCTCCCATATCCATACAGATACTCCCGCGGGATTCCGGCTTCTTTTTACCCATGGAAGAGCCCATCCCCACGCATGGTCTCCGGTATACTCTATAGAAGAATTTATCCGCTTTCTTTCAGAATTCTTCTCCTTAACAGAAGTCGATCTCATGGGAAAACACGCAATCGTCGATCTCGAAAAAGAAACCTCTTCTCTTATTCATCATCTCATTTCTCTGTTACACACAGAGCACTTTCAAGAGGCCGCACTTACTCGCATCCTAAATACCTACAACCTTCCTGTCCCCTCCCCCCTCTTTGATCACTTAGACACGCTTGTCATCACCCCATGGGTCTACATTTCAGGAGGCTCTGTAGAATCCCTACTTACGGATTACTTTGAACTTACAACTCCCATCACGACAATACAAAAGCGCCCCGAAAATGCTCATGAGCTCGCTGCTTTTTTCTCAGACGCCCTCAAAGACCTCCCCGAAGGCATAAAAAGCTATTTAGAAGAAGGGGACCACTCCCTCCTGACAGCCTCTCCAACACACGTATTTTCCTTAACAGCAGGCTCTCCTTTATTTCGAGAAGCCTGGGATAATGATTGGTACAGCTACACATGGCTACGAGATGTCTGGGTAAAGCAGCACAAGACTTTTTTAGAAAACACCTTACTTTCACAACCGGAAGTGTATGCCTGTTTAGGGAGTTTCTGTTCGAAATACTCTCTAAATTCTCTAACTCAAGAACTATATGATTTTTGTGCAGAACCCTCCCAGTCTCTCCCAGAGCTTTACGAAAAAAGTTCTCGCTTTCTACAAGGAGCCCTCCAAGATGCCCATTCCCTAGAGCTCTACCAACGTAGGCTCGCGCGCCACCTCGTTCAGGAACCCCCCTATGTCTCAGAACAACAGCTTCCAGAAACCCTAGAGATGATTTCCTCCTACTTGGGAATTTCCTCCCGCATGGCATTTCCTAAATTTCAAGAGCTTATAGAACGCCACATCCCCAAACTCTCTCTACTGTCCTCTTCTGATCTGCGGCATCTTTACCTAGGCTTGCTTATGCAAAGTTACCAAAAGGTCTATGTTGAGGAAGATCTCTATATGCGCGTAGCCAGTGCTATGAGACATCATAAACTTGCCTACCCTGCACCTTTGCTCTTCGGTGATAGCAATTGGCCTTACAGCTACTTCGGCTTCCTGCTCCATCCGGGAACCGGTCATATCGACTTATGGCAATGTAACTACGCAGGGCTAAAAGCCTCTCCTTTGGAAAATCTCCAGGAAATTCTTGCTGTAACTCGTCCATGGACTCTTTATGCCAACCCTATAGATTACGGCATGCCTCCCCCTCCAGGATACCGCAGCCAAATGCCAAAAGGGTTTTTCTAAGTCCCCTTAGGTTTTTTTCTTTTTCCCAAAGAGTGAAGAGAAAACCTTCCTTAAAGAAAATCTCGAGGTTTCCCTCCCCATAATAGAAATGCTCTCTGTTAAAGGGAGCTTTTTAGGGCAGACCCTTACGCAATTATATGCTTGCCCACAACCGCGAATACCGTCTTTCCCCATGAGCCTACGCAAGCGCTCTTCAGAGCGCTTATCCCCAGGGTAAGAATTAAAATAACGGACTTGGGAAATCGCTGCAGGGCCGATAAAATCATTATGTGCATTTACCTGGGGACAGGCCTCAGCACAACACCCACATGTCATGCACATAGATAACGTATAGAGAAGCTCCTGCTGCTCAGGAGTGACCTTAGGGCCAAAGGTCTCCCCATCAACGTCTGCAGCTACCCACCCTTGGATCTCCTGAAGGTTCTCAAACATTACAGAACGATCCACGATAAGATCCCGCACAAGGGGGAACTTCGTCAGAGGCGCTAGGGTAATCTCTCGAGACTGTGTAGTATCTATATATTCTTTTATCAATGCAGTACATGCCTGACGAGGAACACCATTAACCAACATCGCACACGAACCACAAACCTCCTCGAGGCATCCCTGTTCCCACACTACAGGATCTACTACTTCTCCTTGGGTATTTATCGGGCGTTTTTCGATTTCCATAAGGGCGCTAATCACGTTTTCCCCAGGATGTAGGGGAAGCTCGAAGCTTTCCCAATACTGGTTTCCAGGCATGCCACGATAAATCTTCAAAATAAACGTATTTTTAGGCTCCATAAGTCTCTTCCTTATATGGGCAGGCGAATGTTTTTGGGAAGGTTGTCTAAAACAATCTTTCCTGTTGAAGATTTAGTGTAGTCCCTCAAAGAGGGAGCGACATGGCGTGTATCCACTGGACAATAGGTAATCTCAGGCTCTTCAGGATGATAAGACGCTAAGGTCGTTTTTAGCCAATGTTCATCATCACGCTTAGGGAACTCCGGCTTATAATGGGAACCTCGAAATTCATTACGCAAGAGAGCTCCCTTGGTAATCGCTAAAGAAAGCTCTAACATCGGCCGCATCTGACGGATGAAATGAAAAGACTTGTTTGCAAACTTCGAAGAGTCATGAACAGAAACACGAGAAAGCCTCTCACGAAACTCCTTAAGATGCTCTAAAGTTTTTTGAAGATCATGGTTATTACGCTTTACTGTCACGTTCCGCACCATTATAGCGGCAATTTCCTCGTGTAATACAAAGATATTTTCCTTTCCTTTTCTCGAAAGGATCTTGGCATTTTCTTCTTTCTCTATATGTAAAGCCTCTTCATATACTCTAGAGCTCCCTAAAGCAGGACCAAACACCTCTATATAGCGTGCAGCTTCATCTCCAGCAACAAGCCCAGCAAAAATACATGATAATAAAGAATTCGCCCCTAGACGATTCGCTCCATGATATTGGAAATCAGACTCCCCACAGTTAAAACAACCTGGGAGATTAGTCATCTGTCGGAACCGCCCTTCTCGATCAGGATCATCAGCAGCAGGCCAATCTACCCAAGCCCCTCCCATCGAATAATGTACCGCAGGGAAAATCCTCATAGGAGTTGTGACGGGATCGTCACCTGTAAACTTCTTATAAATATCTAAAACGACTTCTAGTTTGTGCAGAGTTTCTTTAGGCAAATGCGTCACATCCAAAAAGACCTCCATTTTGCCATCCACGCCTAATCCGGCCTCGCAAACTTGCAAAATCGCCCGTGCTCCAACGTCTCTACTGACGAGGTTCCCATAAGCTGGATACATCTCCTCAAGGAAATACCAAGGCTCTCCACTCTTTCCACATGGTCTTTCTGAGCCATCAGGGAAGAGGATCTTCTTAGAAGCATCTCCAGGGACCCACACGCGCCCTCCTTCTCCACGAACCGACTCAGAGATTAACCGAAGCTTATCCCGACCAGGGATAGCTGTAGGATGAATCTGAATAAACTCAGGGTTTGCATAAGTCATGCCTTGTAAAAAGAGCCTCCCGTTCGCTGCACCTGTACAAAACGTGGAGTTCGTAGACATCTTAAAGATAACTCCAGGTCCTCCTGTAGCAACAATCACAGCGTCTCCCTTAAGCACCTCTAAGCGGTTGTTAAACAGGTTCATCAAGATGATCCCACAAGCCCTTCCCTCGGCATTAGTCACAAGACGAAGAAACTCATGGTTTTCTCTTTTTATGATTTTCCCTGCACTTTCTCTCCTGCGCACTTGTTCATCTAAGGTATACATCAGCTGCTGGCCCGTAGAGGCACCACAAAAGACTGTACGGTGATATAAAGTCCCTCCAAACCTACGGACATCTAAATCCCCAGAAGCACTACGATTAAAGGGACAGCCAAAGTTCGCCAACATGCGGATAATCCTTGGAGCTGTGAGGCACATCTCCAAAACAGGAGGTTGATCTGCAAGGAAATCCCCTCCTTTTATTGTATCGTAAGCATGTATATAGGGAGAGTCTTCCTCTTCTGACTTGAGATTGAGTGCTGCGTTAATCCCTCCCTGAGCACACACAGAATGGGAACGCTTTACTTTTGTGAGAGAAACAAGCTCTACAAGAACACCACGATCTGCCAGCTGAATTGCTGCAGCCAACCCTGCCAATCCTCCACCGACAACAATAACTCTACGATTTCCCATCACATCACTCGATATAGGTCCCAAATCACACTCACTCCCAAAGCAGCGACTCCTACCATCATCCCATAACAGATATACCGCAGACGTAACTGAGCCCGAAAAGAAACCACGACTCCCCAGCGGCAACACAATGTCCATAAACCATTAAAGCCGTGATATGCCGACGCCAATACTAAAAGTGTATACAGAGCCGCCATCCAAAAGGAACTTAAAGAGTCCCTTACAACATAAAGAAATGCTTGTCCCGCACTACGAGTAAACAGATAGACCTTCCCTTCGGGAAGCATAGCAAGATCTTGCTCTGAAAGATCACTCTTACCTATTTGGGGCACAGGAAGATCTTTTTCATACAATACGAAAAAATCTTTCGTGCCCTGAATGACTTTAGAATAGTGTGAGGGCTCTATGCCTACAACATAGTATGACTGCCCATAAGTATGAATATGCAGAGGGTAGCGCACAAAACGCAAATGCACAATGTGAAAAAGCAATCCGAACAGGATGATCCATGCTGTCACTCGTTGCCAGGTATAAGCATAATTTCTTGCGAAAGGAAGGGAGGGGACACTCCCATCCCCTCTGGAAGAATTACTCTTTCCCTGTAAAAGATAGACAATCCCAATAATGGCATGGCAAAGAAAGGGCAGCGCTAAACACGTTATCTCGATAACCTTCAGTCCTGGGATGGTATGGAAACGATCCACCATGGCGATAAAGCCTTTCCCCCAACCCCAATAAGATGCTGCAAGCTGGTTTGTAAGAAGATGTTCACATAAAAATAACGTAAATGCCAATCCCGAAAGTGAGTGCACACACCGCAAAATAAACGGAAGATAATACGACCACGAGGGAAGATCTTCGTAAGAACTCTCTTTTTTGTGAGACATGAGCAAGATTTTCGTTAGAACCCTTTTCGACTTAAAATAGAGATTCTCACACTATTCTGGAAAGTGCTTTTTCAAAGAAATCAATCCTACGTATGTTGCAAAAAACGCAAGGTATTCCTACGTAGAATCGCAGCTAGTTCCTCTTCAGATTCCCCCTTAAGATTTGCAAGAACCTGAAGAGTATGCACAATATATGCAGGCTCGTTTCTTTTTCCCCGATACGGTGTGGGGGCCAAAAACGGCGCGTCAGTTTCTATCAGCAAATGCTCTTCAGGAATCTGTGTAACAAGATCCCGAAGATTTTGAGCATTTTTAAATGTGACTATTCCGCTTATTGAAATAAACCATCCCCGAGATATTAACTCCTGAGCTTCTTCCAAAGATCCTGTGAAACAATGCAGCATCCCAGGAAGCGCTCTAGGGTCATTGATATAGTAAGCATCTAAAGCTTGGAAGAAATCCCGAAACGCCCCTCTACAATGTACAACCAAAGGAAGCCGAGCTTCTAAAGCAATTTCGAAATACCTCCTGAGAACCTCATGTTGCCTACGGATTGTAGCATCGGTCTCTCTTGGGCTATAATCTAACCCTACTTCGCCAACAGCAGCGAGCTTTCCCCCGAGGGCAAGATCTCGGACATAACTCACCATAGCTTCAATATCTTCCTGGGCATCCTGGGGAGGGGTTCCACCGACATGGAAAAAGCGTATATTGGGAAACTTTTCTGCATAAGCAAAAGATCTTCCCAACTCTTCAACCGTGGAGGAGACGTTCACAAGTAATGACACTTCAGAATCTTGAGCACGACCTAAGACGTCATCAATATTGTCACAAAAAACCTCGTCAGCAAGGTGAGTGTGGGCATCAGTTAAAGACATAGTTCCTTTTCCTTAAATACATGAATAATGCTGCCTTTAAAGTTACTCCCTATGAGGAATATCTTCTACCAAGGAGAGACAAAAACTATTGTTTTCGTCTCTCCTTGTAAACTTCTGGATTAAGGAAGGAGAGCCCCCGCTACAGCTTTTTCTAACACTTGTACAGAGAGCTTCTCAGGAAGAACAACAGGGTCCCCATACTTAGGATAAAAAACATAAGAAGGGACACTCGCACGGCCTAAACGAGCAAGCTCCTCGGTAATTCCTGGATCCTTACGAGTCCAATCGGCTTCTAATAAGATAACCCCCTGCTCTTCGAACATCTTGCGTACGCCTGCACTGTGCAAAAGAGGCTTGTTCATTTGGCATGTCACACACCATTTTGCAGTAAAGTTTACAAAGATAGCTCTCCCCTGACTGCGTAATTCCTCCAACCGCTGTGAAGAAAATTGCTCCCATCCTTCACTTACGACAGTTGAGGAGGAAGAAAAACGTGTCGCTGCAAAGCTCAAAGTTAATGCTCCCAAAATTGAAGAGAGAAAAACTAAAGAGATCACAGTTCTTTGTTTTCTAGGGCTTACAGGTGTCCCCCATTGTCCAAACATCCATGCGCCAATGCCAGCCAACCATAACCCAACCAAAAGAAGAACAACAGCATTCGTGCTCGTTTCTGCCCCAAATATCCACAGTAACCACATCACTGTCCCCAAAAGCATAAAGCCAGTGACTTGCTTAAAGGTATGCATCCAACTTCCCGGCTTTGGTAATAGCGAAAGCATCTTAGGAAAAATCGAAAAGAAAAGATAAGGTGCTGCCATGCCTAAGCCGATAGATGAAAACACCAAGAGCTGCTCAAGAAAAGACAACGACATCACCAATCCCAAAATTGAACCTAAAAACGGCCCCGTACAAGGAGTCGTGACAAGAGTTGCCAACACCCCATTAAAAAATGATGCCGAAGAGCCCGAAGAGGAGCGCATCCCCGAGGAATGCAGTTTTCCTCCAAGGTTAGAAAACATTGTTCCTACTTCAAACAACCCAAGGGAACTCAAGGAAAAGAGGAAAAAAATCAGAATCAATGTTGCGACAAACATCGGCTCTTGAAGCTGAAATCCCCAGCCAATGTTGTGGCCCAAAAATTTTAAGAGAAACGCCACTCCCGCCAATCCCCAGAAGCAACCAACCACCCCAAACGTAAACCACAAACCATGAGCAATTACCGAGGACTTTTGTTCCCCAGCAGACTTGATTAACCCATAAACCTTTAAAGTCACCAAGGGAAGAACACAAGGCATCACATTAAGAAGAACTCCCCCAAGAAGCGCCATAGCAAGCAGCGCAGCAAACTGCCATAACGAAGTCCCCTCTTCATCAGTCAAGATCTCACTACGAATCTCTAAAGACTCCACAGGAGCTCCTGAAGAATCCGCAAATAGTAACACCCCACGAATCTCCCGGAGCTTCGGGAAAGAAGCCAATTTCCACGCGAAGCCCCCTTTAGGAGAATCCATGCGTTTTGCTAGAGAAAACGCTAAGTCTTCTGTTTCTGAGATAAACCATACCCTATCTGTAGGCTCTTTGAGCTTTTCAGAAAGATTCACAATAATTTCATTTCCCTTTCCTCGAGCTACACGAACCGCTTCCTGATTCTCTATAAGACGCGGCTGCAAAAACAAGGTTTCTGTAAACTCCCGACTCCTCTCAGGAAAAACCTCTGCTCCCCCTTGTTTATAAGGCAAGATCAAGTTCAACTCTGCAAATCCCGGAAGACAACTCTCCCTACCACAGGCAAGCCACTCTACCTGAGCCCCTAAAACAATCTCCTCATCTACAGAGAGATATTCCGGAACAGATACATCTGCAACAATAAGAACAGAATCTTCATAACCAAAAAAGGTCATGCCATTATCTTCGAAAACCTTAGGAGCAGGCCAGTGCTCCTCAAGAACCTTAAAGCCTTCCGGCAGCTTCCAAGAAATGCTCAAAGGACTCCCCATATCCCCAGGGTTTTTCCAGTAGATATGATTTCCTCTGCTCGTTGTGATCCTTACCCCTACGCGCAACGTCTTTTCCCCCGGAGCAAGATGCGAGACTTCAGAAAGAAGTTCCGCCTCAGAAGAGAAGTTTTCTACATGCGCCTCCTCAGCATGAAGAGGCGAGAACTTCCCAGAAAGGACTGGAAAGGAAAAAAGCAACGCAATAAGTACTGTATGAAAACACGTTTTGATTTTATTCAAAATAACTCCATGCATTTCTACATTAAGGCAATAATTATACACTATTTATCAATATAATTTTATAATTGCTTAAGTAAATCTCTTTAACAAAAGCTGCTTGGCTCTATACTAAAAATTTGCTAGGATCATTTTTCAAACCTCCCTCACGTGTATTAGTAAAAAACTTTACGATGTTACGACTTGCGCAAAACCCCATCATTCAGGCTTACAGGGAAGCCGATATCTTCGGTAAGGGAATTTTTTTTAGCCTCCTCCTTCTGTCCCTATGCACCTGGACAGTACTCCACCAAAAACTTGCCATACAAAAAAAATTTTTAAAATCAGGGAAGAATCTTAAAGAATTCTTAATAAAAAATCGGCATGCGCCTTTATCTTTAGATGTCACTCCAGAGCCAAGTCCTTTTGCGGATTTGTATTTCACGATCAAGAGGGGAACTTTGGAGCTTTTGGATAAGAATCGCCAACGCGCTCCTGATCGTGGTCCCGTATTGGCTCCCGAAGATATTTCATCTTTAGAGACCCTTTTAGGGGCCGTGATGCCAAAATACCGCGCGCTTTTACATAAAAATAATTTTATCCCTGCAACAACAATTAGTTTGGCGCCATTTTTAGGACTTTTAGGGACAGTCTGGGGAATTCTGGTAGCATTTTCGCAAATTAGCTCTGGGAATGCAGGAAACTCTATGCTAATGGAGGGACTAGCGACAGCTCTAGGCACAACGATTGCGGGGCTATTTGTTGCGATCCCTTCATTAATCATGTTTAACTATCTTAAAGCATACTCTTCCCAACTCATTTCAGAAATTGAGCAGACGGCGTACTTGCTATTAAATTCTATAGAAGTCAAATATCGGCAAAATAGTTTATGAAACGCAGTTTCGCTGAAGATCCCGAGGAAGATGCCTCGGTAAACCTCACTCCATTAATCGATATTGTCTTTGTCATCTTGATGACATTTATGATTGCTGTGCCTATGGTTAGATTGGATTCCATAGCCTTAGCTTCGGGAAATGCTCAGAAAAAACTCGAAACTGAAGAGCATACTGCTACTGTGATTAAAGTCTTCGCAAACCATACGATAACGTTAAATGATCGTACGCTCTCCTTAAATGAGCTCGCCTCACAACTTGCCCTTGTGCATAAACACCACCCTGAACATATCCCCCTACTCCTTCAAGATGGAGAAACGCCGTTCAAACTCTACCAGCAAGTAAAAACAGCAATAGAATCCGCAGGGTTTCATGAGCTTCATGTCGCCCTACAAAATTAAGCTTATGCACAGATATCTGCGTTATCTTCTCTTCTCCCTATTCCTGCATACTGCTATCCTCCTCGGGGTCTGTATTTCCCCTCATCAACCTAAACAATCCCAAAGCAAAGTCCCCTTTAAAGAAAAATTCGTCGCCCCCTTACCTTCTTCTACATCTCCACAGACTATCTCCACTCACATTTCCCAGCCTATTCTCCAACCACAACCCCCTTCGCAATACAAACTAGCCCCCAAACCAAAGCCAAAAACACAAAAAATCCAGCATAAACCAAAAGCTCCTCCAAAACCTAAGGTACAGACTTCCCCGCAAAAACCCTCTTCTTTTGAGCAACTCCATGCCTTAGCACAGCTTGCTGAGACGCTATCACAACGCATAGAGAAAACAGAATCCTCCCTGGAGACATTCTCATTGTGTACGCCATCCCAACTTACTATGAGCTCTTCCCTCGAAGAAACTCAAGAAAACGAATTGTGCGAGGTATTCCGTAAATACCTGACTCTCCCCTCTCCTGGAGAAGTGCGCATCAAAATTACTCTTTCCCCCTCAGGAAGTATTGAAGAATGTATCTTCCTCTCCCCTATAAGCCCTGCAGATAAACACATCCTCATGCAAAGAATCCACTCGCTTCCTTTTCAAAAGTTTTTCTCAAAATACAAACTCTCGAAAAATATCTCTTTTCATATTAAACTCCTCAGTAACGAGATCTAGAGCTTCTTTTCATTAAAAGGAGGTTTTCGTATGCTGCGAAGGCTATGTTTGGGAGTATTTCTATGCTTCTCTCATCTTCACGCCCATGATTTAGAAGTTGTCGTCGCTACAGAGTCTGCCCTCCTTCCTCTAAAGATTTCCTACAGTGTAGAAGATACTAAACACCAAAAATATCTCCGCTCCCTTATAGACATTTTCCAAAGCGATTTAGCCCTAGGAGATCGCCTGCTGCCACAACTTGTCCCCTCCCCACCGCCTTCTTCAGAATTACAACTCTCCTTGCATCTTCGCTATCCTACCCTCTCAGTAATCTTGCTCCGCCCCAAACAATCCCCTCAAACACTACATTCCCTGACCCTTTCTCAAGACCTTTCCCATGACCGACAGCAAATTCACCAAGCTGCAGATATTGTCCATCATGCCCTCACGGGAATTCCAGGGATTAGCTCTGGACGTATTATTTTTTCCCGAAGCAAAGGAGGGAAAACTCAAGAACTAAAGCAGGGAGAGCTCTGGGCAGTAGATTACGATGGAGGCAATCTTGTGCCACTTACTAAAGAAGCCTCCCTATCCGTTACACCAAAATGGGCTGACCTCTCTGCAGATTCTCCCTACTTTTATGTATCCTACAAACTAGGCGTGCCAAAGATCTTCTTAGGTTCCCTAAAGAACACAGAGGGGAAAAAAGCCCTTTCTCTCACGGGGAATCAGCTCATGCCGGTATATTCTCCAAAAAAGAAACTCCTCGCATTTATTGCAGATACCTATGGAAATCCAGATCTATTTATTCAGGCATTTTCTCCATATTCTGGATTTCTAGGGAGACCTCGGAGGCTTCTAAATGAAACCTTCGGGACGCAAGGCTCCCCTAGCTTTAATCCTCAAGGCTCTCAGCTTGTTTTTGTCTCAAATCGTGATGGGCGCCCTCGCCTTTACATCATGAACCTCGATCCCGAACCTCAATCACCTCGACTGCTGACAAAAAAATATCGAAATTGCAGTTGCCCAACATGGTCTCCTGATGGTAAAAAAATAGCCTTCTGTTCTGTCATCAAGGGGACACGGCAGATCTGTGTTTATGATCTAACTTCTGGAGAAGGCTCCCAGTTAACCACCTCCCCACAAGATAAAGAAGGACCTTCGTGGGCTGCAGATAGCCGCCATTTAGTCTTTAGTTCTGGGAATGCAGAAGAGTCAGAGCTGTACCTGTTAAGTCTGATTACTAAAAAAACTAAAAAAATTGTTATAGGATCAGGAGAAAAGCGTTTTCCTTCATGGGGAGCTTTCCTCCACAACAAATAAGATGTATTTATGAAGATTTGTTCTCTACTTAAGTTGTGTGTATTTTTGCCTGTATTAATGCTCTCTTCATGTAGTCGGCCTTATGACTATTGGGAAGATACATGCCGAGAATGCCATACAAAAAAGAAGAACTGCTCCTTTGGATTTGTTCCTCTATATACTGATGAAGAGCTCAACCAGCCCTTCTCCTTAAAAGCTGTAGACTCTCAGGAAGAGCAAAATTATAAGAGTGCCTCTACACCAACATTTCGTAATATCACCTTTGAAACTGATAGCTACTCGATTAAAGGAGAAGAAAACCTGTCTATTTTAACTACTCTTGTCCACCACATGAAAAAGTCCCCAAAGGTTACGCTATATATTGAAGGACATACGGATGAGCGTGGGGCGGCATCGTATAATCTTGCTTTAGGCTCCCGTCGGGCAAATGCCGTGAAAAACTACCTTATCAAACAGGGAATTTCTGCAGAGCGTTTATTTACTATCTCCTATGGGAAAGAACACCCTCGCAACCCTGGTCATGATGAGCTCGCTTGGCAGCAAAACCGCAGAACAGAGTTTAAGATTTATGCGCGTTAATTTTTATGCCGTGCTTTGCTACGCCTTATTTGGAGCCATAAGCGCCTCAGCAAGAACACCTTCATTGCAGGCTGTTCTCGCTGAAGTTGAGGATGCTGCAGCAAAACTTCACTCTCATGAATCTGAGCTTCTCTTACTTACAGAGCGCTTAGATGAATATGACACACGCTTGCATAAGCTACTTTCGGCAAAGCCTGAAGAGCTCTCACAAAAGATCCAACAATTGGAAAAAGACCAAAAGGTACTCGCAAAAACGCTAGCAACATTAACGAGCTCTCTAAAAGAAATGCAAAACTCCTTGCAGAGCAAGCTTCAAGACCTCCAAAAAGACTATAAACTCCTTTCTCAAGATCTGAAGTTTTTTCGTCGCTCCCTACAAGCTTTGGTTGACGGCTCCACTCCAGGAGCTTTCCCAGACTTCTCTGATCCCGTCCCCAGCCATATCTATATCGTCTCTCCCGGGGACAATTTAAGCTCCATAGCAAAAAAATATAAAATTTCAGTTAATGAATTAAAAAAAATTAATAAATTAAACTCCGACCTTATTTATACTGGCCAAAGGCTATGTTTACCAATGAACACGCAATAAATAGGTTTTTTTATTTTTTATTCACAAATACTTTTCTAGATAATAAAAAATATCTTTTGTAGGATGCGAAATAAATGCTAGCCCTTCTATTCCCTAATGAAACCAGCAGTTGCTTTATTTGGTGAAGCAGAAAAAGGAAGCTATGATACAGCCTATTACTGTCGTTGTTTAGTAGATTTACATCACTACTTAGGCGATATCAATGGCATAGGAATGACATTAGCCATTAAAACACTCTTGCATGACTTTAATGTGGTATATTTCAGAGTAAAAGAAGAAGGTTACTGCATTGATAGCTACTTATTCGGCCTGCATTTCCTAAATACCCAGACCACCTTAAATAACATCATTGCAATTGCTTTGCCCGGGGTCGGAGATCAACACATCATAGAAGCCTCTCTATCCCTATGCCAAAAGCACAAGAGCCTTCTGCTCTTTTCCGATCAAGACTTCTACGATCTGCTCACTTTTAATGTGCTATTTTAATCCAAAGTTTCAAAATAGCTCTGCAACCCTGCTTCATTAGGAGCCATAGCTTTTTCTCCTACACGCCAGTTTGCAGGACAGACAAGACCATGAGCCTCAAAGAAAATTAATGCATCCAAAACACGAAGCTCTTCTTCTATAGAACGCCCAAGCGGAAGATCATTTATAGTTAAATGACGAACAATTCCTTCCTTATCTATTAAGAATACCCCACGTAATGATAACTCCTCTTTAGGGAGCAACACACCATAATCTGCAGACATGGTCTTCTCCACATCAGACAGTAAAGGATAGGTAATTCCTGCGACCCCTCCTGCTCGCTTTTCTGTATTCAACCAGCGTTTGTGGGTCTCTATATCATCTACGGAACAGCCAAGAACTACAGCCCCACGCTCCTGAAAAGCTTCCAAAGCCTCTTGAAACGCGTGTAGCTCGGTAGGACATACATAAGTAAAATCTTTAGGATAAAAGAAAAGAACAACGTATTTCCCTAAGTAATCCTTCAGGGAAATTGTGGTTTCCTCGCCATCAACAACAGCTTGAACAACAAAATCAGGGGCAGATTTTCCAATTAAAAATGCTGACATGTTTTCTCCTTAATAACGCACCAGAGAGGACTTGAACCTCTGACCACCTGGTTCGTAGCCAGGCACTCTATCCACTGAGCTACTGGTGCTCATCCCAAAAGCTCTTACCAAAGCAAGAGCTTTAAATCTTTATAACTACTTCACACTTACCCTTCATCTTCATTGCGCAATTGACGAAAGCGGCCCTCTTTCTTTGAGGACACATCCTTTATTTCCACGGGGGAATTTGCAACGAAAAAAGAACTCGTGAGAAGAAGGGATGATACAGAAACTGCATATTTTAATGAAGAAGTTGTTACCTCAAGAGGAGTACATCCCCTAGATAAAAAAAGATTTTCAAAGGAGTCTTTTCTTCTATAATCCTGATCTCCCCCCTCGGGATGGGAGAGCGCTTCTATTACCTGCTCGGGATCATACTCGCAATGTGTTGCCAACGCCCTCAATGGAGACAATACTGCTCGCAACACCCCCTGAAACCCAAAATCTGCGCCTAAAGAAAGCCCTTTAGGCACAGAGATCTCTCTTGCAGCTCGAAGTAGCGCCTCCTCTCTATCAGCAACTACACCTCGTATACACGCAGATCGCACAACCTGTAAGGCGTTCTCTATCTTAACCTTCTTTTCTCTCAGTTCGGTTTCTGTCTCTGCTCCCAGGGAAATCTTTGCCACACCCCCAAGAAATCGTGAGAGGCGTTCTTTTAAAGTATGCGCTTCCTCACACGATTTGCTCTGAGAGATGGCGGAGCGAAAGTAGCGAATTCGGGACTCCTTAGCTTTTATCTCACCACAGCCATGTAAAAACACCGCAGCATCATGTTGTATACTCACACCGTGAACTTTCCCCAAGGCATCCAAAGAAATGTTTTGAAAGGCTGTCTCTGGTTCATGAATTACAGAAGCTCCGGAGAAAATCGCAAGATCCTCCAAAAAAGCTTGAGCACTTTCTCCCGATTCGGGGATTTTCAATGCACACATGGGGAACCCCCGCTTCAACTTATTGAGAACCAGCGTATTCAAAACATCTTTACTAAAGTCCCTAGCGATTAGAATTAGAGGGAAAGCTTTTTCCCTAAGGACAAAATCTAAAAAGCCCATGCAGGAGGAAGATATTGTATGGATTTTACAGTCTAAAAGCAGCAGATAGGCTTCTTCCCAAAAGATATCCATTGTGTCGGGACGCGTCACAAAATAGGAAGAAAGGTATCCTGTATTTAAGCTCATCCCTGAAATGAGCTCTAAAGAAGACTCTGCATTTTGACTCTCTGCCACGACAAACATCCCTTCGGGGCCAATCTTATCTATGGCATGGCTAATCATTGTTCCCAAAACTTCGTCCTGAGCTGTAGAGATCGCAAGATGTGCTATCTCCTCAAAGCTCACAGGAGTAGAGAGCATTTCAAGCTTTTGACTTATGCTCTGAGACGCCAGAAGGATCCCCTGGGTGATTTCTTGAGGATCCATCCCAGAAAGGATCCCTTCCATGCCCATGGAAAAAATCGCCTCGGCAAGAAGTATTGTTGTTGCTACGCCATCGCCTACATGACTGACAACGCGCATAGCAGCATCTCTAAGGATTTTTATGCCCAAGTTCTCAAAAGGATCTTCAAGAGCAAGCTCTTTAACAACTGTTAGGGCATCATTGGTAATTATCGGTTTTTCATAAAGGCGAGAGACCACAACATGGCCTCCTCCTAAAGTGCCTTGCACGGCTCTGGCTAAACAGCTCACTCCACGATGCAACGCTCGCAACCCTTCAATCTGACGCGATAGTTTAGCCATAGAATTTTTCTAGCAACTGCAGCCGATCTACAAAAAAGTCATCTTAGGAACAACAATCTTTCCTGTCAAATCGCGCTGAGTCTTTATTCCTCAGCATAATCCGCAATTAAAGAGGGAGCGCGCAAAGAATGAAACGCTGTTCTAGCTTCTACACAAAGCTTACGTAAAGGCCACATAATATAGCGTTCATTTTGGCATATATGCAAGAATCTCTCGTCTCCAATAATCCGGCAAATAGAAGTTCTTCTTACAGGAATTTTATTTATCGCTAGAAATGCTGCGGCGATTTCCTTGGGATAAAGGTTCTTCAGCACTCCTAAAATCGTGCATTGGGTTTCAACAGGAAGAAATACCCTGGGGTTTTTAAGGACAAGAAGCACCCCTGAGCATAGTTCCATCTTATACTTTCCAAAGAAAGGCTCATAATAAAAAGGTAGAAACACCACTCCAGGAAGCTTGTGGCGGTTCAGCTCCCTTGCAACACGCTCCCCATCCATCCAAGGGGCACCTAGGACCTTAAAAGGCAATGTATACCCCACACCGATGCTTGTTATAGACAATGCTCCAAGAATTCCCGTGGTTGCATAAAAAAAAGCTGACTGTGCATCAGGAATTTGTGGACTAGGGGGGATCCAAATACAGCCTGTATCTTCAAAGGACATTGAACGTTTCCAGCCCTTCATAGGGACAACACATACGTCAGCTTTTGGAGCATAAACACGCTGAAAAAACAATGCCAGCTCTCCAGGGGTCATTCCATAGCAATAGGGAATTGCAGGAGCATCATGATCTCCAAACTTCGCTATAGGGCCATCAATAATCTCCCCTCCCATAGGGTTTGGCCGGTCTAGAACTAATAAACGCTTATGATAGGTTTCTGAGGCCTTAACTAAACGAAACAGCACAGAAATAAAAGTATACGAACGCACTCCGATATCTTGCACATCATAAACCAAGAGATCACTATCTTGGACTACCTCAGGAGGGATATCTTGCATATTATAGAGCGACGTCACCGGGATCCCCTGGGGTTCTAGACGAGTAATTGTATCGGCTGGAGAAGAACCATAATAGCCGTGTTCTAACGTACACAAGCGCACCAAAGAACAGAGAGATCGCTTTGCGAGGAAAAGAGAAAGAGCATCTTCCCCCTGAGCGTTAATTGCTGCATGATGCGATATTAAAACGATTGTTTTCCCAGCAATATGCTGTGTAAAGCACTCTTCAACAAATAGGCGATCCAAACCTACGAGAACCTGAGCAAAGCTCATAGGGGAGAAGCTAAATCCTAAAAACAAAAATAAAAACCACAATCTCATGACTTTTTGATACATGATGAATACAAATAACTCGAGAATTTTCCCCAAGATACGATAAGCTAAGGATTCCCTGACACTACGTAACGGAAGATTCGTGGTTTCATAGAAAACCTCATAGGCGTGTTTAGGAGGAAGTTGTGGACATTATTATTGCCAGTTCTCACGGTTATAAAATTAGAGAAACAAAAGCTTTTTTAAAACGTTTTCCCTTCTTTGATATCTTCTCCTTAGTAGACTTCCCCCACTACCACCCCCCGCAAGAATCAGGAGAGACCACAGAAAAAAATGCCCTAGCAAAAGCTGTGCATGCCGCGCAACAGCTCAATGCTTGGGCAATTGCCGATGATACTATGTTGCGCGTTCCTGCTCTTCATGGTCTTCCAGGCCCAAAGTCTGCAGTCTTTGCGGGAGAACACGCTTACGATAAAGAGCATCGAGAAAAGTTGTTGAAGAGCATGTCTGCTTTGGAGTCTCCTGTAGATCGCTCTGCGTATTTTGAATGTTCCGTAGTATTAGCTTCCCCCCACGGGGAGGTGCATATCACACAAGGAATCTGCGAAGGCTATATCAGCCATCAAGAAAAAGGGTCTTCAGGATTTGGTTATGACGCTATTTTTTTGAAATTTGACTACAAGCAGACATTTGCAGAGCTCTCAGAAGAAATCAAAAACCAAGTTTCTCACAAAGCAAAGGCTTTGCAAAAACTTATCCCCTACTTGCAAAATCTCGAGGAGAAATCTTCAGCTTCTCGGAGTTAACTTATGCAGGGAGCTTTCTAAACACTCACGAATCTCTCTCATCTCTACAAGGAGAGCTTCTGCCCGAAGAAAATCCTCCTCGAGCCGAGCGACTGCAGGCATCCCTTCATTGGGTTGAAATTGCTGAATTGCCAAAGGCATCTCTAAACTTACCAAAGGCTTTGCAGTTAATCGGTGTGTTTTATTAAAAACAACAGTTTGAATACTATCACTCATGGCCACTCATGGGAGCTTCCAGTTAATCATCGGTTGATTCAACGTATTAAGCAGGTAATTAATTTTTGAAAAGTGCGAACACCCAAAAAATCCCCGATGTGCAGCTAAAGGTGAAGGATGGGGAGAAGATAAAATCGCATGTTTGTGTGTGGAATGAAAAAGAATGTCACATTTTTTCCTTGCAGCCGCTCCCCACAAAACAAAAATAAGATGCGTTCTTTCCTGGATTAACTTATGCACAATGGCGTCTGTAAATTTCTCCCACCCTTGGCCTGCGTGAGAAAATGGCTGACCCGCACGAACTGTAAGAACAGTATTTAAAAGAAGCACACCCTGATCCGCCCATGCCTGCAAACACCCGGAGTGATTCTCTATGCCTAGGTCCGCTTTCAGCTCCAAGAAAATATTTTTAAGAGAGGGAGGAAGACACATCCCAGGAGGAACGCTAAAACTCAATCCATGAGCTTGCCCTTCTCCAGGATAAGGATCCTGACCTAAGATGACCACACGCACCTTAGCAAAAGGGGTACTTTTCAATGCAGAGAATATGTATTCTTGCTTGGGATAGACCGTATGTTGCGCATATTCTGTTTCTAAAAAATGCTTCAGCTTCAGCATGTACGGCTGCGACCATTCCTCTTTCAGTTGCTCTTGCCAACAAGAAGGAAGCTGATCTTGCCAAGTCTTAGGGATCTGGTCTATAGTGGGAACTCTCTGCATAACAACAACCTTGATTTCTTTATTCGGGGAAATCCCCCACCTTTATATTATGCAAACTTTAAGATTCCCCCAAAGGATAACAATTAACAATTAGGACTCTATGATAATTTCTGCTGAATTAAATGACGCCCAACTCTCTGCTGTTACTTCCCCATTACGTCCCGTCTTGGTACTTGCAGGTGCTGGTGCTGGGAAAACTCGTGTGGTGATTTATCGCATTCTTCACTTGATCCATCAAGGAATCGCCCCCAGAGAAATTTTAGCAGTAACATTTACTAACAAAGCCGCAAAAGAACTCAAAGAGCGTATTATGCATCAATGTCCCCAAGCGCAATACGATCTCCCTATGGTCTGCACCTTCCATAGCCTCGGAGTATTTATCCTTAGACGCTCTCTCCATCTCTTAAATCGGGAAAATAATTTTATTATCTATGATCAGGGAGATGCTGAAAAACTTATAAAACGCTGTCTACAACAACACAACCTCAAACAAAATCTTGTTGACAGCATGCAATACCACATCTCTCAAGCGAAAAATCGCCTACTTTCCCCAGAGGATTTAGATCCTCAAGATTATGTCGATCCCGTAGTGACTATCTATAAAGAATACCAAAAGAAACTGGAAGAAACCAATGCGTTAGATTTTGATGATTTACTATTTCTAACGGTAAAACTTTTTAAAACTTGCGCAGAAGCACGCCAAGAGTATCAGGAATTATGGAAAGCCCTACTTATAGATGAGTACCAAGATACAAACCATGCACAGTATACTATGGCGCAAATCATCTCTGATCAACATCGAAATATCTTTGCAGTTGGAGATCCCGACCAATCAATCTATTCTTGGCGAGGAGCTAATATCCACAATATTTTGAACTTTGAGCAGGATTATCCCCAAGCGCAAGTTTTGCGCTTGGAAGAGAATTACCGCAGCTATGGAAACATTTTAAACGCAGCAAATGCTCTTATCCAGAATAACGCTTCACGGTTAAAAAAAGAGCTACGCAGCGTAAGGGGACCTGGAGAAAAAATCCGCCTTTTCCTAGGAAAAACAGATAGAGAAGAAGCAGATTTTGTGGCAGAGGAGATTCTTAAGATCCATCGGAAATCTCAAATTGCCTTGAGAAACTTTTGTATTTTTTACAGGACGAACTTCCAATCTAGAACGTTTGAAGATGCGCTATTGCGTCGGCGAATCCCCTATGAAATTCTGGGAGGGTTATCTTTTTATAAACGCCGAGAAATCCAAGATATTCTTGCCTTCCTAAGAATGTTTTCAGCAAAAAATGATCTTATCGCTTTTGAAAGAACTCTGAATCTTCCCAAGCGAGGTTTAGGTCCCGCAGCAATCTCTTCTCTTAATCACTATGCCCTAACAGAAGGACTCTCCTTACTAGAAGCATGCAAAAAAACTCTTAAAACCCAAGATGTAAAGCTGTCAAAAAAACAGCAAGAAGGGCTGAAAGACTACCTTAGCATCTTCCAGCAAATGGAAGTTGCCTATGAGACACAACCCCTAAGCGAGTTTATGATCTCTCTTTTAAGAATCACCCAATACCTGAACATCCTTAAGGAAGACCCGGACTCTTTTGAAGATCGCAAAAACAACCTTGATGAGCTCATTTCTAAAACTTTTGAATGGGAACAGCAAAATCCTGAGGGATCTCTAGAAGCATTTTTAGATGATCTTGCATTGAAAAGCTCTACAGATGAAGAAGATCTCATTTCTGATCGCGTGAACTTAATGACTCTCCATAATGGGAAAGGCTTGGAATTCCGCATTGCTTTTGTCGTAGGTTTGGAAGAAAATCTTTTTCCCCACGCAAACTCCAAAGGAAACTATGAAAATCTTGAAGAAGAACGAAGGCTATGCTATGTAGGGATCACACGAGCTCAAGACCTCCTGTACCTCACAGCTGCACAAACCCGACTTCTTTGGGGGACCGTTCGAGTAATGAAACCTAGCAGATTTCTAAAGGAAATCCCCAGGGACTACTTGATTCACGTGCATTAAGTTATGTTTCAACAAAGGCAACAAATATCTGTACGTCCCCTCCCCTTACTGCGGATGCAGCAGGGGTTACATATGCTACAAGCACCGATTGCCGAACTCTCTTCGTATGTAATTCAAGAACTTATCGATAATCCTTTCTTTGATCTCTCTTCTTTGGAAGAAGAAGAGAGATCACAATACAGCTCTTCCTTTGCAGATCTAGAATCCTCGCCTTCACAACCTGAATCCCTGATCTCCCATATTCTCTCTCAAATTCATCAAGCATTCCATACCCAAGAAGATATCCGCATTGCCTACCACATCGCGGGGAACCTTTCTGACGAAGGGCTATTTTTAGAACCTGTAGATCTTCTTGCTGAGCAACTTCACGTCTCCGAAAATCGCATCTATACTGTTTGGGGAAACATGCAAAAATTCCACCCCCCAGGAATCTGCTCCCCCTCATTAAGAAGCTACTGGCTCATGAGATTACAGGATACCCCTCACCAAAAAGCCTACCAAATCATCAGCCAATGTTATTCCGCACTAACGGAATGCAATTTTCCCGTTATTATGAAACGGTTTGGCATAACTTTTAAAGAGCTACGAGAAATACTAAAACAAGCCTTGGGGAGTATCCCTTGGTGCCCTGCTGCAGGATATCACGCATCCTCTCATCTCCCCTCTCCTCCTCCTCCTGATATATATGTCACGTATTCTCAAGGCTGGGAAATCAGAGTTAACTCCAGAGGTCTTCCTGCCATTAAGCTCAACACGCAGGCTATTCAACTGTACGACGACCTCCCTAAAGAAGACAAAAAGCTCCTTACCCAGCAAATCTTGTCTGCAAAATGGCTCATCAAAAATCTTATGAAACGCGAGCACACATTATTTTCCCTTGTACAAAAACTTTTGCCTTACCAAGAGGAGTTTCTCCTAGGAAGAGTCTCTTCTCCACGCCCACTTACGATTAAAAAGATAGCAGAGGAGCTTGAATGTCATGAAACAACAATTTTCCGGGCTGTGCAAAATAAGAGCCTAGCTTCCCCTATTGGGATCCTTCCCTTAAAGCTCCTCTTTCCACGTGCTGTGGTGACCGAAGAGTCTCCCCTATCCAAAGAAACTATTTTGCACTGGATCCGCCAATGGATCGCAACAGAAACCTCTCCTCTTTCCGATCAGAGCCTTAGTGAAAAAATTGCAGAAAAAGGAATCCCCTGTGCGAGAAGAACCGTGGCGAAATACCGCTCTCAATTGAAAATCCCTCCTGCGCATAAACGCAAAATCCTGCAGATGTAAAGCAGCTTTACATTACACAAAATAGGAAAGGTAGATTTGTCTCCAGCGGATATTATCGAGCTTTCGTTTTTTGGCGTAATGCTCTAAGACCGGAATGGGTTGCGTAGCAAACATTTTGATTTCTCTATCTGTTAAGCGCAACATAATCCATAAAGGGGGAACTCCTAACATTTTTCTGATTTTATTTTTGGCACGATGGAAATAACTTTGGACAATACACAGACGAGCAGAAAAATATAGCGGCGTAGAAAGCATCACAGCACATCCTAATAAAGGCTGCCACAAAGAAAGGCCCAAACCCATAACAACAAACAACAAAAAGCAATAGCTTTCTCCAGGAGTTCGAAATAGAGGCCCCCAAAATCTTCGCCATCCCCAAGAAGAGGTTTGATACGCAAGGACCTCTTCAAATATAGGCTCGTAAAACTTCATTCTTACAGCATGTACAGCCTCATGAGCAAGAATTTCATCTCGAGAATACATAAGCCATCGCGAGGTTTTATATAAGGGCTTGCGTAGTTGAATCGTGACGCGATTATTTTGGATCCATGTACACCCCGCCTCCCATACATCTAAGCCTTCATTTGTATATAATACTTTAAGATGCGTAGGGGAAATATCAAAGAGCTCTTGCAAACGCGGGGGGAAATATGTCGAGGTGTCTAGCTGCTCTTCTAAAATATCTGCTACACGCGAAAAAAACGAATATTTCTCTTCCTGAGGGCCAGCAATCATACCTTGTTTATTGAGCTCTATGATATCCTCATTCACATCTACGGAGGGTAAGGTGAATTCTAGTTTTCCCATAAATGTTTCTCTTCAAATGAAGTTCTACACAAGCAGTACGTTTTTCCTTGTTAAAGTACTCGCAAATCATTCACAAGAAAAAATAAAAAAGCTTAAAAAACTCATGCCTAAGCTTTTTAATGTCTTATTATTCCCTTGAAAAGAATTCTCATCATACTCAATAACCATAGGGGCATGTGAGTATTTTTTTGGAAGCCTCGCCTGAAAACATGGCGCTGTACACATTTAATTCTAATTTGCTCAGAAATTTTTAGCTCTATCATAAAAATAGGATAAAATCCGGCATCTTTTTCATGATTTCATCCTGCCAAACTTATTGGGTTTAATTTTTTAATAGAAGCATATAAATCTCTCACACTAGCGAAAGCTTGCATTAAATAATATTTGTTTGCATGAGAAAAACTTTTAGATATTAGCGTTAAAATTCATAAAAAGGAGTCGCGTCGTCTCTCCGAAATAAAAAATCGAAGTGTCACGCCAAATACAATTCATGAAGAAGTCCTTAATCATTGTGGAATCTCCTGCAAAAATCAAAACCCTAAAAAAATTTTTGGGTGGGAATTTTGTTTTTGCATCATCCATAGGACATGTTGTTGATCTTCCCGCAAAAGAATTTGGCATTGATGTAGACCATGATTTCGAGCCTTTATATCAAGTGCTTCCTGAAAAACAAGAGGTCATTCGCCAAATCCAAAAACTTGCGGAACAATGTGATAAAGTCTACCTTTCCCCAGACCCAGATAGAGAGGGAGAAGCAATTGCCTGGCACATTGCTAATCAGCTCCCTGCACATCTTTCTGTACAAAGAGTGTCTTTTAATGCGATTACAAAAAGAGCCGTAACAGAGGCTTTAAAGCACCCTAGAGAAATTGATATGGCGCTTGTGAATGCCCAGCAAGCCCGAAGGTTATTAGATCGCATTGTGGGCTACAAAATCTCCCCTATTCTTAGCCGCAAGTTACAACAACGCTCAGGGATCTCTGCCGGTAGAGTCCAATCTGTTGCTCTTAAGCTTGTTGTGGACCGAGAAAAAGCCATAGAAGCTTTTGTTCCTACGGAATATTGGAACATTCAAGTTCTTCTCCAAGATCCTAAAACCAAGAAAAGCTTTTGGGCGCATCTCTACTCTGTAGAGGGGAAAAAATTAGAAAAAGAGCTCCCTAAAGAAAAAACAGAAAATGATGTGCTCTTGATTAACTCTAAGGAAAGAGCACAAAAATACGCGGATCTTCTAGAGTCTGCTTCCTATAAAGTAGTCCGCATAGAAGCTAAAGAAAAACGCCGCCATGCTCTTCCTCCTTTTATTACCTCCACGCTACAGCAAGAAGCTAGCAGGCATTTTCGTTTTTCTGCATCGAGAACGATGTCGATAGCGCAGACGCTATATGAAGGCATTGACATCAATGAAGACACTGTAGGGTTAATTACATATATGCGTACGGATTCTGTGCGTGTTGATCCTGAAGCCCTCCATAGCGTAAGAAGCTATATTCACACTGCCTTTGGTTCAGAATATTTACCAGAAAAAGCTAATGTATATTCTACGAAGAAAATGACGCAAGATGCTCACGAAGCGATCCGCCCTACGGATATCCATCTCTCTCCAGAGAGTCTTGCAGGTAAGCTTTCAGAAGATCAACATAAACTGTACAGCTTGATTTGGAAGCGCTTTGTCGCTTCACAAATGGCTCCAGCCATTTATGATACTCTGGCAGTACAGATCTCTACAGATGTCCATATAGATTTACGTGCCTCAGGGTCCTTATTAAAGTTTAAAGGTTTCCTGGTAGTCTATGAAGAGAAAAGCGATGATGAGAATGATCAAGAGGATCTCCATCCTCTTCCTCCTTTACATGCTCAAGACCTCTTAAATAAAGAACGCGTTTCTGCAGAGCAAGCATTTACTCGTCCTCTTCCTAGGTTCACGGAAGCATCCTTAGTGAAAGAACTGGAGAAATCTGGGATTGGCCGCCCTTCTACGTATGCGACGATTATGAATAAAATCCAAAGTCGCGAATATACAACAAAGGAAAACCAACGCCTCCGCCCTACAGAATTAGGAAAAATTATTTCTCAATTTTTAGAAACTAACTTCCCTAGAATTATGGATATTGGTTTCACAGCTCTTATGGAAGATGAGCTGGAGCTCATTGCAGATAATAAGAAATCTTGGAAGCTGCTTCTTAAAGAGTTCTGGGAGCAATTTCTCCCTGTAGTCACTACAGCAGAAAAAGAAGCTGTAATTCCAAGAATCACCACAGATATTGAGTGCCCCAAATGTCATCAAGGTAAATTAATAAAGATCTGGTCGAAAAACGGCTACTTTTATGGATGTTCTGCCTATCCTGATTGCGATCACCGCACCTCAGAGGAAGAGCTCTCCTTTAAAAAGGAAGATTATGCTGCAGACACCCCCTGGGACAGCCCCTGTCCTATTTGTCAAAGTCCTATGAAAGTCCGCCATGGCCGCTATGGAAGCTTCTTAGGTTGTGAAAACTATCCAACATGTCGGGGGACTATTACCTTGCGCAAACATGGAGAAGAAGCAGAGCAAGAGGATCCCGTTCCCTGTCCTGCCCTGGGGTGCTCTGGGAAGCTCCTTAAAAAGCGCTCTCGTTATAACAAGAATTTTTATTCCTGTTCTGAGTATCCTCACTGTAGCGTGATTGGGAACTCCATAGATGCAGTACTAACGAAATATACAGGCACCCCTAAAACTCCCTATGAAAAAAAGCCTTCTAAGAAAGAGGCAAAGAAATCCACAAAAACAATAAAAAAAGCCCCTGCTGTTAAAAAGGCCTCCGCCTCCACAAAAAACTCCCCTCTGCTTGTGCCTTCTCCGGCTCTAGCTAGCATGATCGGAGACGCCCCCCTTTCTAGAGGAGAGGCAACAAAGAAAGTCTGGGAATATATCAAAGCTCACAATCTCCAATCCCCAGAAAACAAAAAGTTACTGCTTCCGGATGAGAAGTTTTCAGCAATCATTGGAAACGCCCCCATCGATATGTTTGCGCTTCCTAAGCTTTTAAGTGCGCATCTAAAAAAGAAAGAGGGCTAGGCGGGATCTTCTTCTTCGTAAGCTTCTATAAGTTGATACACTTCATGATATGAAGACGCCCTTGCTAAAGATGCGCGAAGAAAGCGCACTTTAGAAGCACAGATAAGGTAGTGTCCACAAAGCTTGCGCGTTTCTGATAAAAACTTTGCTTCACTTTGGTAATACTCTTCAACCCATTGTAAATGCTGAACAAAAGCTTGTTTGCGCATAGTAAATGGTACAGGTTGGTAACTTCCTGTGGTAAGATATTCCTCTATTTGCTTTCCAATCCATGGAGCTCCCATTGTCCCCCGTGCTACTAAAAGCCCATCGCACCCTGTCGCGAACATCTCTTTTGCCGCCTCTGGAGAAAAAATATCGCCATTGCCAAACACAGGGAAAGCCTCTCCGGCTACAACTTTGGCTCTCGCGATATATTCTCGATTGCTTGGACCGTGGTATCCTTGCGCTCGGGTTCTTCCGTGGACAAAAACTGCACTCGCTCCTGCCTCCCGAAGGATCTTAACAATTTCTTCCACATTAATATGCTCCGAGTCCCAGCCAGAACGAATCTTTACCGTGACGGGGACAGAAACTGTATTGACAATTTTTTCTACAAGGACTCCTATCAAAGAAGGGGTTTTCAACAACCCAGAGCCACTGCCGTCTTTTGTAATTTTATCCGTAGGGCATCCACAGTTTAAATCTATCAGATCAAAACCCAAATCTTCTAAAATCTTCGCCCCCTCTCCAACAATCTCAGGATTGCTACAGCACAACTGTCCCCCAATGGGACGCATTTCCTCAGAATACTCTAAAAGCTTCATTGTCCTTTGGGGAGAATAAAGAAGCCCCTCTACCTTCACCATTTCACAAAACATTAGCGCAGGAGCATAAAGAGCCGACATTCTCCTATAGGGATAATCAGAAAAGCCCGCTAAAGGAGCATAAACTACAGGAGACTTAAGTAGCAGATCCCTTATATATACTGGAGAAGCCATGGAGACTGAAAAATATTAAGAATAATAAAACGTAGAGTTCTTAATACAACAAATGGCACAGCCTCTAAGCAAAAAAGTGCTATCATTGGACTAATATCAATAAATCCGATTCTAGGGATAAACCTTCTAAAAAGACGCAAATAGGGATCCACACACGAAAAAATACACCGATACCACGAAGTATACTGCCAATCCGAAACCCAAGATGCTAGAATATATACCAAAATTAAGAAACTATAAACATTAATTGCTGTTCTTAAAAAATAAGATAGCATTAGATCTTACACTTTTATTTTAATTAAAATGTCTTTTTCTTGAAAAACACACATTTATTTACTAAAATGGTCTCCTTTATCCTTAAGAAGTTCCCGCTATGGAGACTATCAAACTACCGATATACCACATTGGAGTGGCTAAAGATGCGAATAATACTATTAAAATAGCAATTCTCCAAAAAACATGCAAAGAATGGATTGTTTGTCATTGTCAGAGGGTTCTAGAAACAGAAAAAGCTATAATTCCTAAAAAATACTTTACTTCTCCAGTCTCTTTTTCGTTGCGGAGTTCTGATGTTCTCGTCAAAAGCTCGTGCTCTACACTTAAAAACAAAAAAAATATTTTAAAACTAGCTTTGGCTAATTTTGGTATGAGCTCTGCGCTTCCTCGGGAGTCTTTGGTAATTTCTCCCAAGCTTACAAAGCTCTCACAGGGGGAAACGGCAACAACTCTATGGATTACACAAAAAACCACAATTCATGAGGAGCTGCTTTCTCTAGAAAAGGCTCATCTTTTCCCTAACACGCTATCATGTCATTCTGCAGATATATTTTATCTTGCTGAATGTTCTTGTTTAAAGGAGCTTTCTCTCTATTTTCTCGTGTATGCTCATAAACAGGAAACATTATGTTTATTTGTGAAAAATCGAGCAGTGTTATCATCTAGAGCGTTTTCTCACAGCTCTTCACAAAAAATCTGCGACGATATCCTAGCAACTTTGAACTACGTGAAAGAAGCCTTTCCGGAAGCTTCCCCTACCGCTGTGCATCTTTCTCAAGTTTCTGAAGAGCTTGCTTCTCTACTTGCTCAGAAGCTCGATCTTCCCCTGTCTCCCTGTGGGATTATTCCCTCTCACCTACAACCCCACTGGGAAGAATATGGTGATGCATTAGCTTCTGCTTTACATAGCACATCCAGCAAAGCGATGCGGTTTCCCTATGATCCCACGCATGCCTCTTCAGGGTCCCAAAAACATTGGCTAAAGCGTACCTCCGTGGTGATTGGCAAGATGGCAGCATTGTCTATGCTTATTGTCTCCCTTGCCTCTACAGTCAAGCTCAAATCTATAGCGAATCACACGCAGAAACAGTATCTCTTATCCTGCCCTGGAGAACCTGCCCTCCCCAGATCTTTACATGCAGCCGAAGAGCACCTTCGCGCTATAAAAGAGGCTTCTTCTCAAGCTTACGCCCTGCAGCCTACTATTCCTACGAGCGAGGAAACTTTAAAGTTTCTTGCTGCCTTGGGAAGAAATTTCCCTACGCTGAAATTCTCTCACTTTACTTATAAACTGACAAATTTTCCCTCAGAACAAAATCCCTCGCACCCTTATACAGCGGAAGTTTTACTTAAAGGCCAGGGTTCTTCAGAAGAGATCTCTGCGTTTCTAAAAAAAATTACCAAACACCCTAATCTCCAACAAGTTTCTGAGATACAAAAAAACTCTCAAACTTTTGAAGTGCGGTTTAATTTAATCTCTCAGGAGGCCTCATGAAAAGAACATGGTTATCCTCCCTATTATTCATTGCTTTATCCTTTCTTGGAGCTCTTCCTACACTAATGGTGTTCTCATACCACTCTCGCAAAGCCTCACGTTGGGAAGCTCTCAACTCTCAAATTCTTAAGTTAAAAACGGCCCGAGATCATCAACAACGCATTCTCAGACGCAATGCTCTATTAACTAAAAACCGGAGCAACATCGATCCTGAGCGTCTTGCTGCGGCTAGTGAAAAGATCGTTTTCTTACAAAAAGAAACTAAAAGGCTACAATCCCTTCCCAAACATTCTCTTCTTGCCCAGAGCAAGGAAGTTTGGGCAAGAAAACACGCTCTTTCAAAAGCTCCCCACCTGCAATGGAACCATAAAAAGGTTCACCAGGATCTAGTTTTTCTAAACTTTTCTCAAGCTATAGAAGCTGACACTGAAGATATCAAAGCGATTTTCCATCTCCTCGACTCCCAAAACAATCCCGAAGCGCCCCTAGCATTTTTTACCTATTGGGAAATGACAAGACATACCACACCATTAAACAATGAGGTGTGGTTAATACAAGCTGAGGCAATAAGCAGATGGATATGAAAAAACCTTTTTGTGCATTTTTATTATTCGTTGTTCTCGGAGTCCCTTGTAGAGGTGCTGGGGTATATGAAAAGCTCACCCTCACAGGCATCAACATCATAGATAGAAACGGCCTTTCTGAAACGATCTGCTCTAAAGACAAGCTGAAGAAGTACATGAAAATGGATTTTCTAGCGCCGCAACCCTATCAAAAGGTCATGAGAATCTATAAAAACACCCATGGAGATCAGGTTTCATGTTTGACCACCTACCATGCAAATGGGCAGCTCAGGCAGTACTTAGAATGTCTGAATAACCGAGCCTATGGGAGGTACAGAGAATGGCACGCAAACGGAAAGATCAAAATCCAAGCACAGGTTCTCGGAGGCATCGCAGATTTACACCCTTCAGCAGAGTCTAGTTGGTTATTTGATGGGACAGCCTATGCTTATAATGATGAGGGCAAGCTAGAAGCCACGATTAACTACGAGAAAGGGGTTTTGGAAGGACTCTCATATTACTACCATCCTAACCAGCACGTTTGGAAGCAACAAGCTTATCGCAAAGGCCTTGCTCATGGAGAGTTTCTTACTTTTTCCTCAACAGGGGTTTTAATAAAAAAGCAGCTTTACAACAATGGGAAAAAACATGGTTTAGCCAGATATTATGAAGAGAAGTCTGGAGAGGAACTTGCTCTTGAAGAGTACGATAACGACCTCTTGATTGAAGGTACGTACATGCATCCCAAAACCAAGGAGATTTTCTCTACAATTTCTGAAGGAGAAGGCCTTCAAGCAATTTATGGAAAATATGCCATTGTAAAAACCATGACAATTTCTCAAGGTAAGCCCTATGGGAAAGTCACCGTGTATAACAATTCTGGGAAGAATGTTATACAAACCTATACTCTCATGCATGGGCAAAAAGAGGGAGAAGAGCTCTTCTTTTATCCCGATTCAGGGAAGGCAAAGCTTTCTTTAAATTGGCATGAGGGTATGTTGCAGGGAACAGTAAAAACCTGGTACCCCCAGGGCTCTGTAGAGAGCTGCAAAGAGCTTATAAATAATAAGAAATCTGGACTGTTGACGATATATTATCCCGAAGGGCAAGTGATGGTCACAGAAGAGTATGATAATGGCCTTTTAATTAAAGGAGAGTATTTCCGTCCTGAAGATCGCCTCCCCTATACGAAGATAGAAAAAGGCTGCGGAACCGCGACCTTCTTTACCCCTTCCGGAACGGTGACGAAGAAAATCTCCTACCAAGATGGGAAACCCTTGTTGCATTAGCAAAATTTAAGCTAAGGATGGATCCTAAAAAAGAAAAAAGTCTCCTACGCAAAGCGTTTTCCCAGTTGCGTCAGCACCTACCTCCGGAGCGCAAAATACAGGCCGCAGAAAACGTAGCTTTTTTCGTCCAACAGCTTCCTAAAAATAGCGTTGTCATGTCTTTTTTTTCTTTCGGCTCAGAAATCGATATGACCTTGGCAAATCAAATTCTCCTGGAAAACGACTCCCTAGCATTCCCTAAAGTTCTTGGAGACCAACTTTTCCCTGTACGCATCCCCTCTATGCAGGCGTTAAAGACTCTCTCGCACCCTAAAGACCTTTCTCATCAGAATTTTGCTATAATATCCCCTACCCTTATCACCCATGTTCTTGTTCCTGGCCTCATTTTTGATAATGAACACTACCGTCTTGGCTATGGCGGAGGGTTTTATGACCGCTGGCTTTCTTTACATAGCCACCTTATTTCCATAGGGGTTGGATACCTCGAGCAATATCTTCCCAAACTGCCTCGAGAGCGCCATGATGTTCCCCTATCACAATTACATCTTTGCTAATGTCAAAAACCTCTTTCCCCAAATAGAATTCAGGAGACAATTGTCAATAACCCCCTACCCATGTATGATGACGGTGTCACGCAAATGGATACCCCATGATTTCTATTTCCTACCTACACATGCTTACTTCTGACTTTTCCCTGCGCACTTCGATGTCTCCTTACCTAAATCCATTGCTGCTTTTACTAAATAGCTTCCATCAACCAATACATAATAAACACCTCTCTGTCCGTAAACAGAGTCTCCTTAAGCTTTCTCTCTTAAAAAAGACTCTTCTATTTACGGGCTGCTTAGGAATATGAAAAAAGGAATCTTCTTATGAATTTACCCGATCGGAAAAAAGCTTTAGAAGCCGCGATTGCATATATAGAAAAGCAATTTGGCTCAGGATCTGTTATGAGCCTGGGGAAGCACTCCGCAACTCATGAAATCTCTGTGATAAAAACTGGAGCGTTATCTTTAGATTTAGCTTTAGGCATCGGAGGGGTCCCCAAAGGACGCATTGTGGAGATCTTCGGCCCAGAGTCTTCAGGGAAAACCACATTAGCGACCCACATCGTTGCAAATGCCCAGAAAAAAGGCGGAATAGCAGCTTATATCGATGCAGAACATGCTTTAGATCCTAGCTATGCAGCACTTATTGGCGTAAATGTTGACGACCTCATGATCTCCCAGCCAGATTGTGGAGAAGATGCCCTTAGCATTGCGGAATTGCTCGCACGCTCAGGAGCTGTGGATGTTCTCGTTATAGACTCTGTCGCAGCTCTGGTTCCTAAAAGTGAGCTAGAAGGTGACATTGGAGATGTCCATGTAGGCCTACAAGCGCGGATGATGTCCCAAGCGTTAAGAAAACTCACCTCAACCTTAGCGCGTAGTCAAACGTGTGCGATCTTTATCAACCAGATCCGTGAAAAAATTGGCGTAAGCTTTGGTAATCCTGAAACCACAACCGGAGGACGGGCATTGAAGTTTTATTCCTCCATACGTTTAGATATCCGCCGTATAGGCTCTATAAAAAGTAATGATAGCTCAGATATCGGAAATCGTATCAAAGTAAAGGTTGCTAAAAACAAACTCGCCCCTCCATTCAAAGTTGCTGAATTTGACATTCTCTTTAATGAGGGAATTTCTTCTGCTGGCTGTATCTTAGATCTTGCTGTAGAGCGCAATATCATTGAGAAGAAAGGCTCCTGGTTCAATTATCAAGATAAGAAATTAGGACAAGGAAGAGAATTTGTCCGCGAAGAGCTCAAAAAAAATCCCAAGCTCTTTGCTGAACTTGAAAAACGCTTAACAGAAGAAAGCCCAAAAGCTCCTACAGAATCCCTCGAAGACTCTGCATCTCAGACAGCCGCAATGGCATAATTCATAAAAGCAAAAAGGTTTTTCTTACGATGAGAAAAACCTTTTATCCTAGCTCAAAAATATATTGCTATTTTGTTTTAAGATTTTTTGCTTTGCCAGAAGTGGTTTTTTCCTCTTCTAGTAAGTCTAAGAAGGCTCTGAGTTGTTTCGAGCGGATAGGATGACGCATTTTTCTTAAAGCCTTAGCCTCAATCTGACGAATACGCTCACGAGTAACATTAAAGGCTGAGCCAACCTCTTCGAGAGTTTTTGGTTTGCCATCCAAAAGACCAAACCGATGAATTAAAACAAAACGCTCTCGATCAGTCAGAGTTTTCAAGACCTCTTTCATTTTGTCTTTTAGCATGGAATAGCCCGTAGCTTCCGCAGGAGATTCCACAGCAGTATCTTCAAGGAAATCCCCAAAAGCGCTCTCACCTCCTTCACCAACCTCTGCCTGCAAAGAAATCGGATGCTGCGCAATTTTATAAATTTCCCGAACACGATCTGGAGTTAACCCTAACTCCTCAGCAAGCTCCTCTGGAGACGGCTCCTTCCCTGTTTCCATCATGAGCTTTTTCGCACCACGCAATACCTTATTGATTGTTTCTATCATATGTACAGGGATACGAATCGTTCGCGCTTGATCTGCAATTGCCCGCGTTACAGCCTGACGAATCCACCACGTGGCATATGTCGAGAACTTATATCCCCGACGATACTCAAACTTTTCCACAGCCTTCATTAAACCCATATTCCCTTCTTGAATCAGGTCTAAAAAAGATAACCCACGGTTTGTATATTTCTTAGCTATAGAAATCACTAGCCGCAAATTAGACTCTACCATTTCCTTCTTAGCTTCTTGACTCTTGTCCATCCAACGCTGCAACATCCGGACATCTTTCTTAAACTCTTCAAGAGTCCTTCCCGCAGCGACCTCACGCTTATGCAGCTTGCGCTTTGCTGCCGCAAGCTTTGCTGCCGCAAATTTATTTCGTTCAGCACGAATTTTTAAATCATTAATTTGCTGCTCTAGCTGTAAAAAAGAATCATATGCTTTAAAGACAACCTCACCGAAATCTTCAGTGACATTGTGACGACAATGGAAACAACGAAGATACGCCTGCGTACGAATACGACACTTTTCTAAATCCTCGTTCAATTTAGCAATTTCTTGTTTAGATAAATTCGGCTGCTTTAAAGATAAAAGTAAGGTCTCTAAATATAAATCTTCTTCTTTAAGTAAACCGATCAATTTAGGCAGTAATTTAAGAAAATGCGCTTTATCTTCGACTTCCTTTTCAGAAATAATCTTATCAAAACGTTCTTTCCCAGTAATTAAATAATGCGCTATAGAAATCGCTTCTTTTGTGGAATAACGAAAACGTAAGATTATCCGTTCTATTTGTACCTGAGCTTTCTCTATCCTTTTAGAAATCTCTACTTCCTCTTCTCTAGTAAGAAGAGGAACTGTCCCCATTTCCTTCAGGTACATCCGCACAGGGTCGTCTGGGGTGCCCTCTGTACGCTTGGCAAGGCCTTCTAGCTCTTTAACCTCTTTTTTTCTTTCCTTTTGCCTCTCTACATCAATTTGATTCAGGATTTGGATATCCATTCCAGCTAAGAATATCAATACCTGATCAATTTGCTCTGGAGAATCAAAAGACATAGGAAGAATTTCATTAATTTCTTCATATGTGATGAAGCCCTGCTCCTTAGCGAGAGAAACAAGCTCTTCTAGCTTTTTTTGTGCCTCTTCTTCCGAAGAAGCGTCCATTGCTGGGCTATCTTGTGTATTCATGCGTGACATACTATTTGTGACAAAAATATAAAAGAGGTCCTAGCCTTGGAGAAAAGTTTAGCCAAAGAAAAATAGGAAATCTAGGTTTTTTACTAAGTAGTGCATACAAAATTTAACCTTTTATCCTAGAAAGTTTCTTTTCATGCAGGATAAAGAATCCCTAAAACATGACGATATAACGGCCCTTTACTTAAAGAAGTCAAGCAATAATAAAAAGGTAAGGACCCTTGAGTTTTTGTTTTTATAATTAATTTCCCCCGCCGTTCTTGGGTAACACGAGATTGCAAATCCGACTCCCACTGCTTGATGTCAGAAACCACAATGCCATCATTTTTGAAAAAATCCTCTACACTATAGCCTGTCCATGTTTTAAATAAAGAGTTGGCAAACACGGCCCGACGAGATTGAGGCGCATATATAAAAACCATTCCCAAGCTCTCCTCTCGCAAGCCATCAAATAATTCTCGACACTCTAAAGAATAGTTGCGTATTCCCACCTCATTATTCATATAGCGAGAAGCTGTTAAAGAAGAAGCCGCCTCTATATTTTCCGCTTTAAATACGATCTTCTTTAACTCATAAGATATTTGCGAAGGCACATCTTTAGCAATACAGGGCGTACCTGGAACATGAGCATCTGAAGTGTCTGACTCCAATTGCAAAAGATTCCGGATCTCATACATCAAATCCTGAACTTTACTCTCCAGCTTTGCAATATAGGCCTGCCGTTTATTTAAAATCGAGTGCTGCTCTATAAACGTTGCCTGGTATTCATCATTTAACGCTTGCTGATACGCTGTCATCTCAGCCAACTCTCGACTTAATTTTATGCTCTCTTCCTCTTTCTCTTTATACTCCTGCATTAAAGATTGTAATTGCAATTGCTGACGTTGCGTCTCTTCCTTTAATCTAGAAACACAAGCCTCCAAATGATGTTTTTCACCTTTTGTTTTCGAAAAAATTTCTTGAGCGTGAAATAGCTGGTTTAAAAGATTCTGATTTTGCAATTTTAGCTGTTTGGCTTCTTGTTGATGCTCCTGAAGAGAAGCGCGAATTTGACGCAAACCCTCATTGTTTTCGGTGATTTTTCGAATTTTTTCTTGAAGAAGGTGTTCTGCTGCTGTTTTTAATTGGTTTTCCCTATAACGCACTGCAAAAAACCACCCCAAAGAAGAAATGGTAGCAAAAACAAACCCGCTATAATTTTTTTGAAAATCAGAAAGAAATGGGTAAAAAATAAAGGGAGAAAGAAGAATAGCTAGAGGAAAGAAGTACGTACGACCCCTAAGATTAGTTCGGAACCACTTTTTCACTAGCAACATATAAATCAAACCTTTAGGCCAGTCAAAAAACTTTTTGTCAGAAATTTTTGAAAAAATTATGTTTTAAAGCTCAAAAAATCCTTAATTTTCTTGGAAAAACAAGCTTCTTTGGTTTTTTCTTTTTTATTAATTCCTTTTTTTTTAGAATGCCATCCAAATCTTAGATAAAATCAAAAATCGAGTATTATTCATCTCAAAATTTATATCAATTTATAGGATTTGTTTACACTGAAAATAGTGCTACTCTGGAGAGATAATGGCGCCAAAAAAGTCTAACAAAAATAAAGGTCCTCAAAAACAGCCTTCTGCAGAAAAACGTGTAAAAACTGCACAAAAGCGGAACCTTATAAATCAAAGCTTTAAGTCTAGGGTAAAAACCATTCTTAAGAAATTTGAGACCACCTTGAAAACAGAGAATTCTAATGAGATTTCGCGCAGTCTTTGCTCCGTGTATAGCATTGTAGATAAAGCTGCAAAGCGAGGCATTTTCAAGCGCAATAAAGCTGCTCGCATTAAGTCAAGAGCTATGTGCAAAATTAAAGCGTAACCCAACTTTTTTACGTTTAAGGTAATTTTATATGTCTATTTCTTTTTGTAGCTCAGCCATGAGAGCTTTGCTCCCTGGTTCTTGTCGTTCAGCTTTTAATCACATACGATCTAAGGCTTTGTCTTCTTGTAATGTTTCTAATCTTATTGGAGATGGGCTTGACTTCGCATCTAGTTGTTCTATGCTTGCTAGAAGTCAAATCGCTTTAGTGGATTCTTCTGTATCTTCTGTAAATGTAAATGCTCCACATCAATCCCTAGAAAGGCTAGAAAACGTGTGTTCTGTTGCACAAGGTGTTAACAACATGGTGGGTTGTGCAGCATTATGGACACAATGTTTCTCTGGGTCTTTATTTTACGAAACAGCTCCCGATGGTTCTTTCATTCTTACACGCCAAGCACAAAAGGGTGATGGAAATTCTCCGAACCAGGGCTTATTAGCAATGCAAATGCGATCTCCTTTAACGATTTTATCTAAAGTATGTCGTTTGGTTTCGAAAACAATAAGAGTGAATGATTTCCTACATGAAGCGCAACTGGTAGACTTAGGTCAACATGCTGCTGGCCTAGGAGGAAAAATCGGTACTGGGGCAGCCATTTTATCTTCTGGGTTCTCTCTAGTGGAAAACGGTCTAGGGGTGTACTCCTATTCTTTTGGAAAGGATAGTAAAGTTGTAGATCAAGAAGAAGGAAGAAACGGCGAAGCTAGACGGGCCCGCTTTATAGGGTTGCGTAATGCAATTTTAGAATTTTTCTGTGACTTCATTGATATAATCCGAGAAGTTTTAGGACTTCTTCGTGAAATTATTCCTTCTTTACTAGGGGAACATGCATTAGCAGTTGTTGCTATTCTTGGAGTTATAGGATCTGCGCTTAATTTTGTTGCAGACTTTATTGGCTAAGTTTTCATCAGTGCTTTAATGCTTTATCTAAACCCTGAAAGCTATACTTTCGGGGTTTTTTTATGATTTTCGTTAGTGTTTCAGCATCAGCCCAAATAGAGAGTTTACTTTTTGCTCGTGTCACAGCAGTATAGAGCAAAGAAGATTCGAAGATTTCACATCCCTTAGGCACGACAACGAGAACTTCATCGTATTCGCTTCCCTGGCTCTTATGGACGGACATGGCATAGTTATAGGTATAGTTAGAGAATGCCTGAGCATCTATAACTATCTCTTGAGAGAACATGAGCTTTTGTTGTTGAACAGAAAGAACTCCTGTATCTCCATTACATAATCCCCAAGTTTCATAACGGTTGGAAACTATAATTGGGACAGGCAAGAGGGGATTACGTTTTTGAAGTTCATGATGAATAAAACGATTTAAATTTACATATCCCCACACTCCCAAGCGCATAGGAGACAACACACACAAGCTTACCCCTCTAGATAATGCTCGTTGAAAAGCGTCTGCAAAAAGCTCTATAGCTACGGAAAAAGGAGGAAGGGGAGAGAAGGGGACCATCTGGTGTGACAAGATCGCTTGGGCAATCTCTTGGATATCTTGGGTTTTTGCTCTGTAAGAGACTTCAAGATGCATCGTGCTTTCCGGGAAAGTCTCAATTAAATCTTGTAGGGGATTCCCCGCACCAATTCCTATGGGGGGAAGCTGATTTTTATCTCCAAAAATGATCATACTCGCGGATTGTACCTTCCCACATGGGGTATAGCGCCCAGGAAGAGTTTGTACAAGACTATGAAGCAAGTGAAAATCTACCATGGAGCCCTCATCAACAATAAGAACATTCATTGTGCTGTATTGTTGATGGGCATATTCTTGTAAAAAATGATGTATCGTATGGACCGAAATGGCTGTGTCCGGTAGAGAATAGTTAGCAAGAACCTTGCGGAAATGCGCTGCAACCTTCCCTGTAGGGGAAACCACAATAATACGCATATGGGGATTCTCATTAATTAATGCTACTATCAGCTGTATGGCTAAAAACGTCTTTCCCGTCCCAGGCCCCCCACAAACTATAGAAAAACATCTTTGAGAAACTTGCTGCAATGTATGCGCTTGTGCTTGAGATAGCTCTTTAGGGAGGTGTTTTAAGCTCGGGAACATAGGTTGTGCTAAAGACACTCTGGTAAGTTTCTGAAAAAGTTTTTTGCGCGTCTCATATAGGGAGCGCAAATACAACTTTTTTTCAGCAACAACAAATAACTCCTCAGAAGAGTTTTCGGAAAACTCCTGAAACCCTTGAAAAAAAACTTGTTCAGAGAGTCCAGGAACTGAGGGCACCAAGCGATCTTCTAAAAGACAGAGGAAGGGATAGCCATGCCGCCATAAAGCTGAAGAGGCCGCTAAAAATAGCATTGCTTTTTCAGTGTTTGGAGGGGTGTGTCTACGTGCAAAAACAACATCTAAAGGGGAAACGACATGCTGTTGTAGCAAATCTTTAAGAACATCTGGGATCTTTGGGGAAGATTCTATCATAAAAGAGCTACTCTCGAGAGTATTTATAACTGAGAGAAAGATCTTTGGATAGATGTTTTTGGCACAATGCCATTGCTTTTTGCACTTTCAAATTACGAAGTTTTTCTTGAGGAGGAAGCTCTAAAAAGCAGTTCCAAGCTTCTTGGTAGCGTTGTTCTTCCATGAGGCAGAAGCCCAGCAACCGATACACCTGGGGAGAAGGAGCCACTTCAGATAACCAAGAGCAGTAAAGATAGCTTTTCTGGTACTCTCCATGTGAAAAAAGGTATTCCGCATCTTCAAGAAAATTCGCAAGATCTTCTTCTCTGATGGAAATTGGAGAAATCCCAGTTTCTTTGATAAAAATTCCCAACTTTAAAAGACGGGGAATGGCATGAAATGCCATCGCCTGCTTATATGCTTGCTTCACAAAAAGAAAGACAATGTTTTTACATTCTATATCGTAATTGGTAAATTCTAAGACGATACGTAAAAGATTTAACGCCTTCTCGTCTTTTCCCCCTCCTTCCCAAAGCTCCTTAGCCCCTTCTACAAGGTGGTGTACCAATTGTTGCCTACCAATATCATAGGACTGGATTTCCTCCCACAAACCTAAATAATCTCTAAGTTTTGTATGATATTTATCATCCTGTAAAAGGATGTCTTGTAGCGCAGCTAAGGATAAAGAGAGCTTTTTGCTTATAGAAATATTCGGCTCTAGAACTTGTAGTAATTTCAAGCTCTGTTTTGCTTCAAGATTTTGTGTGCTCTTGACTTTTTCTGAAAGCACAGCCCCTAAAGAGCCTACAAGAGCTTGCCTTAGGCAATTTAAACCTGAAGAAGAGGCCAACTCCTCACAAAACCATACCGCATCTTCTAGGTTTGTATTGATATTTCCTAGCAAGGCTTCTACTACTATCTGGTTCTGTGGCTGGGAATAGTGATGTTGCCACAACTCTAAAATCTGCATAGAGGAGGCTCTTCGCTGCTTTGGAAGTATAAATAAATGCTCGACAACAGTAGAAATAAACTCTTGCTCAGGAAGTAATTGAGCATAGGGGCAGAGTTCCAGGATATGGATTTTCTTCAAATAGAATGAAATCATATCGTAGTAATCTGGATAAACACTTTCTGACTCTAAGGAAATTAGCTCCAAAAAATAACTCCGACTTAACAACAACATTGTGTAGTCGTAAGCCTTTGTATTCCATTCATGTTCTCGTTTTAATAGAGCTTTTACAATCTGGTTGAGAATCTCTCGTCCCTCACAAAACCTTCCGGTTTCTATTAAGGAGTGCGCCTCAAGATGATCGAAAAAAAAATCTGCAAATAACACCTGAAAATTTGTATTCAACCAAAAAGAAGAGTTTTCAGCTTGATTTTCCTTCCAGCAAGATAAAAGCTCAGGAACCTTACTGTAGTCTTTTTTTTGGTACGCATATAAAGCTTGGACAAGAGGAAGGTAAATAGATCGTGGTTCACTTTTTTCAAAAAGGCTTAATCGCGCTTCCATCTCATCTAAAGCGTTCAAAAAAAATGCGTTTATGATTTTCCCGCACATTACCTCTTCTTTAAACAAAGCGTTGTCTTCTATCTCATCAGCAACTCGAGAGAACGCTTTTTCTGCAAGGTCAAACTTTAGTTGCTTTTGCAAAGAAAAGCCCTGAGAGCACTGGACGTACAGATGTTGTTGCGAAGAAGGAAGATTCTGACAAAAGGCAGAAATTTCTTCATATTGGTCTCGCGATAGCGCTTGGGACTTCCAAATTCCAGATGAGCTAGAACACCTCGATGAACAACATAAATAATACAACCCGCTTCCGGAAAAAAAACATGCAAGGAAAAAAGCACAAAATAGAAAGTAGCGAAACATGAAGCCCTGAGGACTCTTAAAAAGAGACATTATAAATTAGGATCGAATACAACAAATTCAAGTTAAATTATATATAGAGATGAGTTTATGTAAAAATTTTTAAGCTTCTAAAAAAGAATTTTTTTTAAAGGATCTTTGAAAAATAATTTACTTTGTATTACGTAAAATTGTTGAGATCTATTTATAACTTCACCTGTTTATGAATAAAACTATCCTCTTAGTTACTAAAGATCATAGCTTGTCTCTTGAATTGAAGAATTTATGCTCTTACGACTCTCCATACCATCTTGTTATCTCCCCATCTTTTTCTATGGAGACGTCTGCCTCTGTGATTTTCTGTGAGTATCTCCTGCTTCCTGAAACCATATTTTCTCATAAATTCTCCTCCCAATCAGATCTTATTGTTTTGTTTGATCTCTTTTCAGAAGAGAGCGTAGTTGAAGTTTTGGATAAAGGAGCAACAGGATATTTATTACGTCCTTTGACAGCTAAAGTTATGGATGCGGTCATTCGTGCCTTTTTACGTCATAATTCTTCTACGCATCCCGTAGTTCCTGAAACTTTGCATTTTGGAGATCGTACATTTCATGTGCTAAGCTTAACAATAGAATCTCCTGAAGGGAAAACACACTTAACTCCTTCAGAAGCAGGAATTCTTAAAAGGCTTTTAATGAACCAAGGGCAGCTGTGCCTGAGAAAGCACCTTTTAGAAGAAATCAAAGGAAATATAAAAGAAATTACCCCAAGAAACGTTGACGTCCATATTGCATCTTTAAGGAAAAAACTCGGCCCTTATGGCTCGAAAATCTCCACAATTCGCGGAATCGGGTATCTCTTTGCTACAGAAGACTCTCAAGAATTTCTTTCATAAACTTTCTCTTTCTCTCTTGTAAGTAAATCTTTCCATACAGAGAATGTTATTTCGTTTTTGCTATCTAAATCCAGGATATATCGTATGAACTGCCTGGCTTCTTCTTTTTTTTCCCCCGAAGATTTTCTTTTTCCTGAGCTCATCTCCAAGTCTATCTACACTTGGGAGATTTTATCTTTAATGGAAGAGTTTCTAACTACGTATTGCTTTTCTGGAATTCATGGGACTGTAGAGCCCGGAGTATTTTTAAAAAATGAAAGTCAAATAGAAATTGCAGAAAATGCATATGTAGAATCTGGGGCATATCTTATAGGTCCCTGCATTATTGGTCCCTATACCCAGATCCGTCATGGAGCTTACCTACGTGGGGGAGTCATTACCAGCAATCATTGTATTTTAGGACACTGTACAGAAGCAAAAAATGTGTACCTTGGAAACCATGCTAAAGCTGCACATTTTGCCTATTTAGGAGATTCTGTTCTCGGTGCAGGAGTAAATCTTGGTGCAGGAGTGCGTTGTGCAAACTTCCGTCTAGATGGGAAAAATATCACAGTACGTTCAGAATCCCTAAAAATAGATACTCAACGTCGTAAGCTTGGGGGCTTTTTGGGAAAAAATGCTTCTGTAGGATGTAACACAGTGATTAATCCTGGGCACCATATTCCAGCTTACAGTATGATTGGTCCAGGAAAAACAATATAACCCCCATATGGAAGTTTTTGAAATTTTTGATACCTATCGTCCTGCGATAGAAGCTGCGATAGAAGAATCCTTAGATGAGTTTGGAGAATCCGAGAAGACAATCCGCGCTCCTGTAGAGTATGCTCTAAAAACTGGCGGGAAGCGAATTCGCCCTCTTCTTGTATGCATGCTGGCACATGGAATTGGAAAACATTGCGATGTGATGGACTCTGCTTTAGCTGTAGAGTTCGCTCATACCTCCACGCTGATCGCGGATGATTTGCCTTGTATGGACAATGATGATGAACGCCGGGGTAGACCTACTGTTCATAAAGTATTTGGTGAAGCTCTGGCATTATTAGCATCATATGCTCTCATTCCTGCAGCATATTCTCATTTTCACAAGAATGCGAAAAAACTCAAGAAACAGGGCTATAACCCTCAGGCTATAGATGTCGCCTATGATATTATTCTAGAGGTTACAAACAGAAATATCGGATGTGCTGGAGTTTTAGGTGGGCAATACGACGACATGTTTTTTTCCAATAAGGGAAGAGAACACGTTCAATCGATCATGGTAAAAAAAACTGGGGCTTTATTTGAAATCGCGAGTGTTTCCGGATGGTTATTTGGTGGGGGAAGTCCGAATCTCTTGCCTCAAATTATAGAATTCTCGCGCCATTTTGGCCTGCTTTTTCAAATCAAAGACGACTTTCTTGATTATGAAAAAGACCGCGAACACATCGGCCTGAACTATATCGTACTTTTTGGGGAAAACGAAGCGCTAAAACTGCTGGAAACCTCTGCAAATACATGCCTCAGCATCCTAGAGACTCTCTCCAAATACGACCTTAAAGATCACTCAGAACTTGAAGCTCTTATTAACTTTATGCGCGTACGCTTTAATTAAAAGCTCTTTCTGGGTGAGAGGATTTGAACCTCCGCCCCCTTGCACCCCATGCAAGTGCGCTACCAGTCTGCGCTACACCCAGATAAAACTTGTCGTTATAAGCAGGTGATCCCTTCAAATTGAAATTCGCATTTTTGAAATTCTGAGACTCCAATTTGAGCACATTTTTCTATGATGACCTCTAAAGAATCTCCAGAAGAAACATCTGCAGAGTCTATATCTACAGCTATAGAAGCCGTAAACGATGCTCCGCCTCGCTCTCCTTTTACTTTAAAATTTACAAAAATCCCCTGCTTCGTTTTGGAAATGTTCCTAAATCTCACTAAGTTGTTATCAATAAGACTTTTCATTTTCCACCTGAAAAGAAATAAAAATAACAGCAGAGAGGAGTTCCTGTAAACGCAAAGATTCTCTTTAAAACCTATGTAGCTAATTGCTGGCGCATTTCTTGCTTTAACCTACCCAAATCTACATCAGTCTCATCAACAAATTTAAAGAAGACTTCGTATAGAGGTTCAAACTTTATCACCTCTTTTGCCATATTGATTGCGACGAATCTATAGTTGCGGTGTCCCTGAGGCTGTGAGCGAAGCTCACAGAGCCATTGAAGAGCGCGACCATTGATATGGAAAAACCAACGAATATTATACGCCATAGGAACCACATATTGCGCCTCTTCGGGGAACTCTTGAGAAATCTCACAATATGCATCATAGGCTTTTTCCATGGCTTCTCGAAACGTTGACTCCATGGGAGTATCTAGAAGTTCCTCAGGAAGATCGTAGCCATAATGAGTAGTAAGAAGCTGTCTTTCCTGTGTGAGAATACGGTGGCGTTGTAAATCTCGATAGATGCCAAAGTCCGCAACAATATCAAAACCAAACTCTGCACACTCTAATCCCCTTGGGGACTTGTGTCTACGGTGCTCTCTTCCTAAACTTCCAGCCTCTAGTACTCTTATAAGATCTTCTGCTGGCATTTTCTTGCATTTATGAATCAACGTAGACAGTGGTTGATTGGTGTAGGGAAATAAAAACCCTGCAGCAACTTTGTAAATCCCATCAGGGTCTCCATATACCAACTTGACATCCAGGGGTCTTGGTTCTGGCTGTTCTTCCAACTGATCCTCGAAAGTGATCCCTTGGGCTAAACTTTTTAGTTGATTTCTAACGTTCTGACAGAATTGTACCATAGATTGATGGTGAGGATGGTGAGATTCGGATCGAGAAACGAAAGAGGGAATAACTTTCATAAGTTCTGTTAATGTATTTTCTCCTATCTGTCGTATCTCAGCTAGGTTATGCCCCTGAAGTTTATGTAGAAGCGTCTGCCAAAATCTTCCGTTTCCATAAAGCCCCATATTTGTCAAAGTAGAAGCAGGAAGAATGCCTCGGATGCAATCCAAAACTTTTGCGCGTAGAGTCGTAGCATATACTGCTTCTGGAACTCCATGAGCTCGAGGAAACAGCTTTTCAAAATATGCTCGCACTTTAGAAATAAGAGCAGAATACGTTTCGAATAGAAAATCACAGGTGTCCAAATACAGGTCTTTAAAGGCTGAGGTCATCAAAATTGGGTCTCGGTAATATAAATACTCTCCATGAACCTTTTGATCAAAATACACGTATCTTGTGGACTTTTCTAAGGGGGATCCTCCTATACGAGCATCTTCGATAATTTTAGCAGCCAAAACTGAAACATTCTCTATGGCAACATGGGCTCCTCCTAACTCTCCAACAGAGTCATCTCCATAACCATCTAAAACCCTTTGATAAAAATCTGCTGCTCCCTGTACTCCCTGATCAAAGATTTCAGGATTCACCCCTTCACCATCTTGGCTATTAAGAAACTCTTTTACCAACAAAGAGCGTAAACTTAAAAGAGACCGAGAATATTTGGAGAATAGGGCACCCTTAACCACTTCAGGAAGATTCTTCAAGGCAAAAATATCAGAATCTAAACTTGTAACGTAATTCGATAAACACTCTTTTTGTTTACAAGAAAGTTGATGATCTCTGGACATGGGAAACCTAGAAAATTAAAAAATTTTGCCACACCACCAAGAAAAACAGAACTACTTTTGGCTAAAAAATCTGTTTAAAAAAGGTTGATCTTGTGTTTGTAAACATGCAATATTTTCTGTTTTTAACAAAGTAAACACGTTTTCGACAGAGTTTTAAACATAAAAACCCCACGTTTTTCTCTCGAAAACCTCCAGTTTTAAACAATTTCCACCACCCCTAAAGAAGAAGAGAATTATATAAATATAGCTATCTCTTTATTCTTGGAATGTGGAAAGCGTTGAAAGTATAAATTATGCGCATTTTAGATCTCCCCCGAAGACCCAGAAGAAACAGGAAAACCGCAGCAATACGAGAGCTTGTAGCTGAAACTGCTCTTTTGCCTCAGGATTTTATTTGTCCATTTTTCATTAAGGATGGAAACAATGTTCAGGAAGAAGTTCCCAGTTTGCCTGGAGTATATCGATGGAGCATTGATCTCCTTTTAAAAGAAATAGAAAGGCTTTGTAGATATGGTCTTAGAGCTGTGATGCTGTTTCCTGTAGTTCCTAGCGAGCTTAAGGATGCCTACGGTTCTTATTCTTCAAATCCTAAAAATATTTTGTGTCGTGGGATCAGCCAGGTTAAAAAAAGGTTCCCAGATCTTTGTGTAATTAGTGATATCGCTTTAGATCCATATACTACTCATGGACATGATGGTATACTCTCGTCAGAGGGAGAGATCCTTAATGACGAGAGTGTGCATATTTTGGGAAATATTGCTACTTTGCATGCAGAGATGGGAGCGGATATAGTGGCTCCTAGCGATATGATGGACGGAAGAATTGCCTACATTCGCTCTAAGTTAGATCAAGTGGGATTTGTGCAGACCTTAATTCTTTCGTATAGTGTGAAGTATGCTTCTTCTTTATATCATCCTTTTCGAGATGCGCTGTCTTCTCATGCTCAGGGAGATAAACAGAGCTATCAGATGAACCCCAAAAATGTTTTAGAGGCTTTGTTAGAGAGCTCTTTAGACGAGAAGGAAGGTGCAGATATGTTAATGGTAAAGCCTGCAGGGCTTTATTTAGATGTGCTCTTTCGTGTGAGAAGTCAGTCAAAGCTTCCTATAGTTGCTTATCAAGTCAGTGGAGAATACGCCATGATTTTAGCCGCATCACATAGGGGGTGGGTGCAAAAAGATGCGGTTCTTATGGAGGCTTTAGTTGGCATCAAACGCGCGGGCGCGGACATGATTGTTAGCTATGCTACACCCAAGGTTTTAAAGCATCTTTATGAAGAACGAGAGTTCTTCAGAGAACCTCATGTTGAGAAAAGATCCCAGATTCTTTAGCGTAAGTTGTAAGCGCTTCTTTAACAATAGAAAACATTTCGGTTTTGGACGGGTCTATAAGTGTGGGAAGAGCAAAATCTTCTGGGCAGATCTCCAAAAACCCGAGTTCACATGCAAGGTCAAAGTTTTTTGTGATGAGTGCTTTGATTAGAGGAACCACGGGAATGCGCATAGGCATGACGGAGTTGTAGATTTCCGTATCTATAATTGGGCGAGTTTCTCCATGAAGGCTGGTATTGGGGTTTATGAAGGCGCGTTTTCTTTTGAAGAATCCTGAAAGGTAAGTTCTTGTAAAAGTAATTTTATGCAAACCCAGCCTTAAAAAGCTAAAGGGGAGTCTTTGCGTTGGGTTGTTTAGTACTGCTATAGTGTGATCCCTGGCTCCTAGATGGGGATGATCTTCCTGACATAGCCTTCCTGTTAGAGGATCTCCAGAAATTAAAGAGGAGTTTTTCTCTATATTGTTAGAGCTAAATAGACTAGAGAAAGAAGAGCCTTTTGTTGTGATGACATGTTTGCGGAACTCTGGAGTAAGTCCTGTTCCTGCTAGAGCGAGGATTTGTTCTCTTTGGACACACCCCTTAAGGAAGAAATGGCCAATAGATAAGACCTCCGAGAAGGAAATAGTAAATACAAGATCTTTTTCATGAATGATGGGAGCAATGTTTTGGATGTGTACCGATGGAGATCCTGAAGGGAAGGGACCTGTGATCGTGTGTAGATGAGCGAAAGGGGTTAAATCATGAGTGGGAAGTGGCGTGTGGTCTCTAAAAACAATATGGGGGTGTAAGCCGAAGAGTTTGGCAATTGCGCGCACTCCAGTGGTAAAGGTAAAGAATCCTATTTCTTTAGAAGGGAATATTTTTAGGTGTTTTTCTGGAGTGGGAACAAAGGGACGGTTATCTGCGAGATTAATGAACACATCTCGAGGGGTTTGTGTGGGGAGCGCTGGGATATCTAAAGGGCGCTGCTTAAATAGAGCAAACAATCCTTCTCGTTTAAAGAGATCTAAAAGTTCTCTTTGAGAAAGGGCATATAGATCATAAGAAGGAGCATCTTTTTGGGGATCAGACTGTGGTTTTGTTGGCTTTATTAAAACATCTAGAAGTACTCGCTTTTCCCCTCGTCTAATTTCTGTGACTGTGCCTTCAATATGAGAGGTGATACATGTTCCTGGGAAGTTTTTATACTCTGCTATTGGTGTTCCAGGGAGAACTTCATCTCCAGGATGAACCATAACTTTTAGGGGCAGGGCCTCATAGGGACGGAGATCTACACTTACAGAATCTGGGAGGATTTTGCTATAAACCCCAGATTCTTTAGGAGATCCCTGTAAAGATAAGTCTAATCCCTGAGATATAACTATTTTCATACCTCGGGATTATAGGCGTTTTTATAAGGGAATCCAGTTTTTTTTCTTATTTTTTTTCTTAGGTGTGGTTTTTGTTTTTTTTGTTTCTTTAGGAGCTTCTGGTTTTAAGTCTTGAGTGACCTCCTTAATTAGGGCTTCTGTTTCTTTTTTATATTCATTACAGGAGGCGCGGATGTTTTCTAGAGCCAACCACTCTTCAGGAGAAAAGTTGTCGGGGTTATTAGCAAATACTTCCATTTGTTCTCGAGTCATTCCTGTTTGATTAAGAATGTCTTGAGCTCTTTTGTCTAGCTCTTGGATCTTTTCTTGAGTTTTTTGAAGGAGGTACTCGTAATTTTCTTGGGAATCTAGAGTTAATGCAGAGCCAAAGGAGGGATCGAAGTCTATTTTATAGATGGTTAGGATTTGTTTTATAGAATCTATTATTTTTTGTGCTGATTTACTATTCATAACAATTCTCACGACTTTTTTTTATTATAAAATAACTTTTATTATTTTTGTGTGAGATGTTGCTCTTTTTTATAGTTCAGCGTATATTTTCCGGTTAAAAATGGGAGACGTTGTGGACTATTTAGAAAAGTTGCAAGTCTTTATTGAAGAGGAGCAGCCTTCGAACTTTTTCAGCCTTTGGGAAGAGTATTGTTTTAATGATATTGTAAAAGGTGATGAGCTTGTTCAGATTCTACAAAAAGTCAAAAACTCTTTTTTAGCTCCTTTGTTTGGGAAAATCGCAGATACGGTGCTTCCCTTGTGGGAGAAGATCCCAGAAGGGGAAGAGAAAGACAGGGTTCTTCAGTTAATCTTAGATTTGCAAACTTCAAATAGTCGGGAGTTCTATGACAGTGCTTTGGAGTATGTAAACAAAAAGTACTTAAACCATAAGAACTTCAATGAAGCTCTTTGGGTTGTAGGTTTGCGTGATGGAAGAGATTTCCAATATAGCCTGAGTCGTTTTGAGTTTCTAATGCATCTGCGAGAAGGTAATTTTGTCTTTCATCATGGAGGCTGGGGTGTTGGAGAGGTTATGGGAGTTTCTTTCCTCCAACAGAAGATCTTGGTAGAGTTCGAGGGAGTAATGATGGCTAAGGACATTTCTTTCGAAACTGCCTTTAAAACGTTACGACCTTTAAGTAAAGAGCACTTCTTATCTCGAAGGTTTGGAGATCCTGATAAGTTTGAGGAGTACGCTAAAGAACATCCCGTAGAGGTGATAGAAATTTTGCTGAGGGATTTGGGCCCAAAAACCGCCAAAGAGATAAAGGATGAGCTTGTGGATTTGGTGATTCCTGAGGCTGAGTGGGGGCGTTGGTGGCAGTCTGCGAAAGCAAAGATAAAAAAAGACATCCGTATTACATCTCCGGATTCTGCGAAAGATCCGTATATATGTTCCCCTTTGGGAGATTCTCATTTGTCTCAGTTAACGCGTAAGTATGGGCTCGCCCATGATAATAATGAAAGAATCGCCCTGCTATACCAGTTTGTTCGAGATTTGCATAGTGAGTTAAAAAAGGCACCGACCAGAGAAGCATTAATCAAAATGTTAAAAGAGCTTCCTGTAGGGGAAGATAAGGCTATGGAGATCCAGAGGGATTTATTGCTCTCTGAGTATTTGGGGGAAAAAGGTTTTGTTCTTAATGGTCAATATGTGGCGTCTTTATCGGAAGATGAGGTGGCGCGTTTCTTAGACAAGATTCCCATTGTTGCTTTGCAAAAATCTTTCTTATCTTTGGTGAAGAAGTTTTCCCCTGAGTGGAAAGCGATCTTCTTGCAGATTTTTTTGCACACCTCCTCGCCAATACTTCGGGAGTCTGTATATAAGGCTTTAAGGGGAGATGAGGGGAGTCTCGAGGTTCTTAAACAGAAAATATTGGAATGTGTGCATCAGCCTATGATGTTCCCTGGAGCTTTCTCATGGTTTTTCATGAAGTTTGGAGCTCATGAAGATGGGATTTTTGATCCTCGAGATAAAGAGATGCAGAGGATGTTTTTAGAGGCTACTTTGACCTTTATGTATCAAGTGGCATCGACACCTTATAAGGAATTGGGGAAAAAGCTTTATAACTTTTTAGTAGGACAGCGTTTCCTTGTAATTCGTGAGATGATTGAAAATGCTTCAGAAGCTTTTTTGAAGGAGTTTCTTTTGCTTTCAACGAAAATCCCTCAGTTTTCTTCTGGGGATTTGAGTATTCTTCAGGGGCTTGCTGAGGTGGTTCAGCCTTCATTAAAAAGAGGAAGAAGCGCGTTAGAGGAAGAAGATGTCTTTTGGGTGACGTCGCAGAGTTTCTCTCGCATGAAGGAGAAGCTACAATCTCTTGTTGGGAAGGAGATGGTGGATAATGCTAGGGAAATCGAAGATGCTCGAGCTCTTGGGGACTTGAGAGAGAATTCGGAATATAAGTTTGCTTTGGAAAGAAGGGCGCGCCTACAGGAGGAAATCCGGGTGCTTTCAGAAGAGATAAATAAAGCGAAAATTCTGACGAAAGCAGATGTACATACGCATAAGGTGGGGGTTGGTTGTAGGGTGACTTTAGAGGATGCTCAAGGGAGTATAGAGTATACGTTACTAGGTTCCTGGGATGCAGATTCTGAAAAGAACATTCTTTCATTACAATCTAAGCTTGCACAAATGTTGTTAGGGAAAAACATAGATGAAAGAGTACAGCTTCAGGGCAGGGAATATAGGATTGCAAAGATAGTGTCTATCTTTGATGAATAGATGGAGTATAGCGGGGTCGAACCGCTGACCTCAACAATGCCATTGTTGCGCTCTACCGACTGAGCTAATACCCCGAAGAGGAGAAAAATTACCACGCGAAGGGGTTTAGAATCAATCTTTGTTACATGAAAACTCTTGGTTAAATATGAATTTTTTTGATCGATTACCCGTTTTTGCTGCGGACTCTATTCTTGGTTTAAACAATGCATTCGCAGAAGACAACCGCAAAGAGAAAGTGAATTTTATTATTGGTGTATATGAGCAACCTCAAAAGCGTTACGGGGGGCTGGCGAGCATCCGAAAAGCGCAAGCTGTAATTGCTGAAGAAGAGAGCAACAAGAGGTATCTTCCTATTTTGGGGCTGCCTGCGTTTCTAGAGGAAATGCGAGAGTTGGTATTTGGTTCAGTAGATCCTCAGGAGATGGTGGGATGTCAGGCTTTGGGAGGCACGGGAGCGCTGCATTTAGGAGCAAAGCTGTTTTCTATGTCTCAGCTTTCTAGGAAGGTATACATTCCCCAACAGACTTGGGGGAATCATATAAGAATTTTCTCTCAAGAGGGTTTGGATGTTGTTCGTTATCCTTACTATAATGCAGATACGAAAAGTGTGTTATTTGAAGAGTTAGAAAAGTTCTTGCAGGAAGCAGAAAGACATTCTCTAGTTCTGTTTCATTGTTGCTGTCATAATCCTACAGGTAAGGATTTAACAGAGAATATGTGGGAAAGACTTGCAGTTCTTCTTAAGGAAAAAGAGCTCATTACTTTTTTTGATGCAGCTTATCAGGGTTTCTCTGAAGGTCTAGAAAAGGATAGAAAGCCCATACAGATTTGTATTTCTGCTGGGAATCCTGTATTTGTTGCTACTTGTGCTAGTAAGAATTTTAGCCTTTATGGAGAGCGCGTAGGGTATTTTGCGGTTCATGGGGGATCTTCGGAAGAACTGCTAAAAATTTCTTCTTGTTTGCAGGAAAAAGCTCGAGGGGAATATTCCTCTCCGTGTAGGCATGGAGCGGAGATTGTCGCGACAATTTTAAGTAATCCGTATTTGAAGCAGGAATGGGTGTCGGAGTTAGGGGGGATTCGAGAGGCTTTGGCGAAGTTGCGAGAAAAATTTGTCCAAGCGATGCGAGAGGTTACAGGACATACATTTGATTTTATCGCATCTCAGAAGGGATTTTTCGGATATCCTGGATTTTCTCAGAAGCAGGTAGCATTTTTGCGAGAGCAGAAAGCAATATATACAACAGAAGGCGGAAGGTTTAATTTAAATGGACTTACAGATAAAAATATTCATCATGTAGTTCAAAGTTTTGCTCAAGCCTATGAGTTATCTGATTCGCAATAAGAAATCGAAATATGCTATTTATGTTTTCGTTTGTTGTGGGGTGCTGGGATGCTGGAGTATCCCTAAAGAAATTAGCGAGTCTTTACAAGGGGGATTTGTAGCTCTGTATTCTCGGGTGTTTCCTAAACCAGAGCTTTCCTCGTCACAACACTCTGTTTTGGATGTAGAAAATCTTTTATTAAAGGAATACATTACCACCTTAAAACAGAAGTTTTTATCTAAGGAGGTTTCTCAGCAGCAACCTCCTTTATTTTCTGAAATCTTATCTCCATATTTCCAAAATCTTATTGAGGGAAGGGTTATTTATCGTGATCCTGCACATTGGGCAAGCTCGTGTTGGGTAGATGTCGGGAAGGACAAAGGAGTAAAGAAGAATTCTCCTGTGCTTTCGGGAAAGGTGCTAGTTGGTCTTGTGGATTATGTAGGAGAAAAGCAATCTCGTGTACGGTTAATTACGGATGAAGGCATGAAGCCTTCTGTAATTGCAATGCGAGGGAATATTCAGATTTGGTGGATACAACAGAAGATAAACGAGTTATCTTGCTTATTGGAATGGTTGCCCCATAATTACATTCTTGAAAAAGACAAGTATGAAAAGCTCTCCCAGCTTAGAGAGCTGTCAGAATCTATTCAATCTGAAGGAGACAACCAAGAGTCTCTTCGGGGAACGCTTTCTGGAGTAGGTGGGCCCTTATGGAAACAGGAAACAATGGTATTACGAGGAGAAGGGTTTTGTTTCGAAGAAGGTAAAACCCTGTGTCCTGAAGATATTCTTGTTACCACAGGATTAGATGGAGTATTTCCTCCAGGACTTCCTGTCGCTAAGGTTTCTAAGGTGATCCCCCCTAGAGATGGAGCATGTGCTTTTAATATCAAAGCAGAGCCTTTGGAATCACAAATATCTACGTTGTCGCATCTTTTTATTTTACCCCCAATGGAATTTAATCCTAATGATAGACCGGATATTTTTGGATTATTGTGGGAGTAGAAAACCTAGCTTCTAGGGGAAAAAATCCGTTTCCTAAGGTGTCCAGACCTCGAAGAAATACAAATCCCATTTCTACATTGTGGTGGATATCAAATTGTCGAAGGAACTTTTGAGCAGCATCTATATAAATGTATCCTTGCAAATCTAACTTTTCTTTTTGGATATAAGCTCGGAGCCGTTCTGGGGTATAGTCAGAAGTATTTTCTCCAAGAAAGGAAGTTTTCCAATCGATAATGTAATAATGATCTTGATGTTTGAAAAAGAGATCGATAACCCCCTGCCACAGCTCTTCTTCTTGAGAGAAAAGAAAAGAGACCTCCTTAAACATGTGATTTTTTGAGATCTCTTCCAAAGTAAATGTCTGAGATGAAAACGTTAAAGGAAAAGAAAATACTGTAGTTAGCAGCTGTTCTATCATGGGTTCATAACCTTCCAGGTGGGTATTTTGTACGAGAGGATAGATGATAGAACGTATTCGGGAGAGATCACTATGTGGCATTAGGAGCGCCTCTTCCAAGATTTTATGCATCAGGAGTCCGGTTTTTTTTCCTAGAGGTAGATGGGTCTTAGAGAGAGTTATAGAAGAATGCAAGGATTCTGGAGGATCCTGAGAATCTAGTAGTTTTACTGAAGAGAAAGAATAAATTTTTTTTGGGGAGGGCAAGGATAAGGAGAACGTTTCCGGAGGAAGGAAATCAAAATTTAAAGGAGAGAAAGATGGTGCTTCTGAGGAATAAGAAAACAGTTCTGGTTGCTCTTGTATGAGGTGGGTTACAAGTTCTTCAAGAGTAGCATAAGAGCCTACAGCCTGAAGATAGTGAGAAAGAGCAGAGGAGTGCTGCTTTTGCAAAGAGAGGGGAATATAAAGCTGTTTTTTTGCTCTTGTACAGGCAACGTACATTTCTCTTAGAGACTCTGAAGGAGACTTGTTTTTTTTATGGGTATCTAGGCCAATACAAAAAACAACGTCATATTCCAGCCCTTTAGATGAGTGGATCGTGGTGATCTTTAATGTGTTCGGATCTTGAGCATGCAAAGATAAAGCAAGCTCTTCTTCCCACCTTCCTGTTTCTGAGAAGAATTGCAGATGCAGCAGTTGCTGGTAAGGATGGGAAGAAAGAGAATCTAAATAACTGCAAAGCTTTTCCATTTCTTGAAAGATAAGATCCCCTTGTGGGGTGCTTAGGAGGGTTTCTCCTTGAGTTGAGCAGAGAAAATAGAAAGTAGCCAACAAGCCATGTTGGAAAAGATGAGAGCGTAAGGAAAGGAAATATGTTGTGAAACGTTCTTTTTCCTGAGAGATTTGAGATGCTGACAATCCAAATAAGCTGCTAAGCAAAACGCGGCTTATTCGTTCGTAGTTTTCGGGAAAAAGAAGAGCTTCTAGCATCGCTAGAGTTAGCAAGTAGGTTTCAGTAAGATGAAGAACAGACTTTTTCTTAGAAAAAGATACGGGAAGAGAGCAGTGCGTAATAAAATCAAAAGCTTGAGAAGAGTCTGAGACTAAAATTGCCATGTTCCCTAGAGGGATCTGGTGGTGCTTCTGTAAGTGTAGAGCTTCAGAAGAGATCCATAAGGCTTGGGAAACGCGATCTTCATAAGGGAAAAAATGTATAGGGGCATGGGAAGAAGAGAATTCATGGAGCGCTTTAGGGATGAGAGGAGAGTATTCTATAGGGGGATACCCAGAGATTTCTAAAAACGGAGAAATCTTTTGGAACAGGTGATTGATGGCATGCATAAGCTTGGGGGTGGAGCGGTAGTTATTTAAGAGGTAAAGCTGAGAATGTTTAGGGAAAGAAGACTTGGCTTTTAAATACGTTGGGAGATCAGCGTTTCTCCATTCATAAATAGATTGCTTAGGGTCCCCAATGAGAAATAGGGATCCAGAGAAATTTTCATGAGCAAAGAGTAAAGAGAAGATATTCCATTGTTTTTTATCAGTATCTTGGAATTCATCGATAAGGACTAGTTGGTAGCGTTCCCTTAAAGAAGAAACGATCCTTTGGGCTTCAGGGGAGGAAAGTAGCTTTTCTAAAACCACAATGCTCTCATCAGGAGAAATCCATGGGGTATAGTGCCGCTTTAAATAGTTTTGAATGTCATAGAGTAAGGTATTAAAGATAAGATCCACATTACAAAATGCTTCTGTATGCTTTTGCCAAGAAGCATTTTGTAAAAGATCTAAAGCTGCACAAGGACGATAGCGCATCAAACGGTGTTTTTCTTGGAAGGTTTGAGCAAGCTTAGTAAAGGAAAAAAGCTTTGGAGAGGGAAGAGGAGAATAGAGTAAATCTACAAATACAGAGAGATCTTCATCTATGGAAAAGGGCTGTTTTTTAAAGCCTTTAGCACACTGTAAAAGTTGAGAGTAAAAATTTTCCTTGGGAAAGTTTTGAAGGTGCGACGAGAGCTGACGATGCCAAAGATTTAGGGTTTCTTGTACGTGCTGTAATGAAGGGAGGAGAGAGGGGGATTCCTCACCATAACTAGATAGCAGCTTTTCTATGAGAGAAATTGTGTGTTTAGAGGTGACATTATAGCGGATGGTAAGCAAGCGGAACTGTTCTGTACTCATCACCTGTTTCCAAAGGTCTTGGCTAAGGTAATCTTGGATATGACGAGAAATTACCTGTGTATGTGTAAGCGCGGGGTGTTGAGGACGTAATTGGACTCCAGGAAAATATTGTTGTAATACGAAATTACAAAAGCCATGAATCGTAAATATCGACATCTGATCTACCGTCGCCATAGCATTGCGAATTTTCATGTAAAGCAGCTTTACATCTGCTTGGGAGGAAAGATAGGGGGGGAGATCTTTATGGGTGATATCAAAATGGGAAAGAGTTTCGAGACAGCTTCTTAGGGTGGCGTGAATGCGTTGTTTTAACTCGTTTGTTGCTGCATTAGTGAAGGTTACTGCTAAAACCTTATCGGGATGGGATAAGGTATCCTCTAGAAGGGCGCGGAGGATGATGTGTTCTATAGTGAATGTTTTTCCTGTGCCTGCAGAAGCTTCTAAAAAAAACTTCCCTTGGATAGAGGTGAGCGGATCAAAGATATTAAAAGCTTCCATGTTGACCTTGGAGAGATAGGATTTTTAAGCGTACATGTTCATCTAGATTTAGGAGCTCTTGGGGGATGTCGCGATGATGGAAATTCCAAAAGAGAGAGAATATTGGAGTCTGGGCATCTTCCTCTATAGTGCGTTGTATTTCTTTCTGCAGTTTTTCTGGGTTATTAAGGAGCTTCCAACATGCAGCAGAGAGTAGGGGGATAGGAGTAGAACACATAGTGTGATATACGTCTATAGCATTTCTTAGGTAGTCTTGGGGATCGGAAAAAGGTAAAGGAAGCTCTTCATAAGCATGGAAAGAGTATAGTTTACGGATATGGGAGGGATAGGGAAGCTGCCCAGAGATTTGTAAGAGTGCAGAAGAGAGATATCTTTCTAACAGTTCTTTTAATTCATGTAGAGTGTCGGGAAGTTTTGGGGAGTTTTTTACGATAGTATTGGGGTCTATAGCACATAGGTAGAGTCCATGGGAAAACACACCTGGGATTTTCCCATGGATGTGTAGGGGGTGCTGTTCAAGCTCTAGGGTAACGGGAGGAAGCAAAACGCTTTTAGAAGGAAGATTTTGAAATAACGCATGGGAAAGCACTGCAGTGTAAGGAAGATCTTGAGAGTTTTGGATATTGTGGAACCATAGCTGAGTTTGCTTTTGGTATTGAGAAAATACACTTTCTAAAAAAGGAGAGAGGTTATGCATGGGAGAACTTTCTTTTTCTAAGCATATTTCTTCCCAGAAACGTGAGATATTATGTTTTGTTGGAGAGAGTTTAGGATGGACTCCAAGGAGCTTAGGAGGACGTGGGTTAAGATGAAAATGAGTCTTTAAAAAGAGATCTAAAGGTGAGGTAATTCCCCAAACGAGTTGAGCTAAGGAGAGGTGGTGGGGCAACTTAGGAGATTCTTTAGAGAAGCCAAAAAGCGGAGGAAAAGGACGTTTAGGGGCGCAAAAGGCTTTGGCGAGGTTGTAGTGGTAAGCTTGAGAGATATGTCTTTGTGTTGGTTGGAAGAAGGCGACAGGGGTATAAGGCTTTGCTGGTATCGCTATGGAAGGAAGCTTAAGAGTGTCCTGTATGTGCTTAAGGAAAGCGCTAGGTAAGGCGGGGGAGTCAGGAGAAGAGAGGTAGCTAATGTGCAGTTCTTTTTTTGTAGAAATGAGGAATTGTAAAAAGTGGAAGTTTTCTTCGTCTTCTGATGAAGAAAAAGCAAGTTCCTCATGTGCTGTAGCTTTTGAAAATTCAATAGGGTTGAGAGAGGAGACGTTTTTGTTTGCGCCTAAGATAAAGGTGTAGTGTTTAGGGATTAAGCTGAGTTCAGATAGTCTTCCTACAAAAGGGCCGGGCTTATCATAAAGAGGGCTGCTGCTAAGAAAACGAGAAAGAAAATCTAAACAGAAATCAATAAAAAAGGAGAAAGGACAAGACAGCGAGGAAAACTTTGGAAAAAGGCTGTGTTTCAAAGAGGTAATCAAAGAGAGCTCTTCTGTAGATAAAGAAAAAGCAGTTTCTAAAAATGAAAAGATGTTTTCAAAATGCTGCTGATAAGAGAGGGTGTCTGTATCTATGTAAAGATTTAAGAAATCTTGGATATGGTAAATTAAAGGCAGCGTGGTTTCCCAGATGTCGAAAAGACTTATTTTCCCGAACTCTTCTTGGAAGGGATAAGCGTCCAGGATAAGATCGGCAAGGGTGTGGAATTTTTTGTTGTGGTTTTTAGAGGATAGGGTTGCCCAGGCTTTGGTTAGGCTGCGTACTATAAGAGGGATTTTTTCTGGCTCTATGGGGTGAGGGAGGTCAGGATGGATCAGTATCTGTAAGAGACATTGTAAGTTTCTTTGCGTGAGAAGAGAAGATAAAAGCAAAAGTTTTTCTTTTAGCAACTTTCCATAGTGAGAAGGAGGTTGAGTAAAGTATAGAGGAATATGCGGCTGGAAAACAGCTTGGAGATACACTGTGTATGTTTCTATATGCGAAGAGGCAATACAAATCTCTTCAGGAGAAACCCCTTGTTTTAAAAGAACAGCGATCTTAAGAAAAACTTCTTGAACTTCACGGATATGGGAGTGTGCATGATAAACAAAGAGAGTTTGTTGTGATTCTGTCAGTTCTTCAGGAGAGAGTGGTTGAAGATGAAGAATCGCGTCCTGCACCTGATGTAAGGAGGAATTTCCCTCTATAGGAAGAAACATTTCTAAAGAGTCTATATCTCGATCTAAGAAAAAATTTTGAGAGATAGAAGATTTATGAGAAAGATTTGCTAAAAGGGCTTGTCTATCCGCTAATATGTATTGTTCCCAGGCCGTTGTATTTTTATGCTCAGGGAGCGTTCTCCAGAGGAAATCTATAGCTTTATCTGATAAGGCATCTCCAAAGTATTCTTTGCAGGGAGAAAAACAATAAAAATGCACAGGGAAAAATTCCCCCAAATCTATAAAGAAATTTGTGAGGTGCTTAGGAAGAGAAGAACACCCGAAAATATGCAAAGATTGATTTTGCGGTTGAGAACGAAGACCTGAAAGAATTTTTGGAAAAAGTTCTTTATAAGAGGAAAATAGCCCTTCCAGATAAGAAAAAAGCTTATGATAAAGATGTGCCTCTCCAGAGGGGAGCTGGGAAAATGTGAAGAATTTTTTAAATGTGGAGCTCAGTTGTTTTGCCATGCTGTAAGTGGGAGAGAGAAACATCTGGGGGAAATTATGAACCTCTTGAAGATCTTTATTTATAAGAGCTTCGTGAATCAATAGGGGAAGTGTGGTATAATCTGGCAGAGAAGGATCTCTTTGACAGATGCTGGAAAATAAATGTTTGACAACGGCGTCTGTAGAGGAGACAATAGTTGACCCCATGAAGATATGGTCAGACGAAGCATTGACGAGTTCTTTACGAACCCAGTGTCCCGTCGTTGTATTTGCAACAAGAATCCATCGTTTTGTGAAAGGTTGTTGGTTTGAGGAGGAAATATCCTCTGCAAGCTTCGCTAAAAGGTGTTTTGGGGAGTTGCTAAAAATTGCCTGACAGTGTTTGGTCGCATTCATGAATGTTTCTATTCGCAAAAAATCGTTTCGCGCTTTGGTAATAACTCACTTTCTGACGATTATAAACGATAATTTATATAAGTTTTTGTTGGTCTTCTTTCTTTTGGAAGGGAAAACCCTGGCAGAGAATGCTAAAGTTTTATCTTTTGTGAGTTTTTTCTTTGCCCTTCCTTTTCTTCTCCTTGCTCCTCTAGCTGGAAGTTTAGCAGATCGCTATCAGAAGCGAAACATTATCTTAGTTACTCGAGTTATTGAAATATTTTGTACGGTTTTTGGGGCATATTTCTTTTATGTGCAGTCTGTATTTGGGGGGTATGTTGTTCTTATTTTTATGGCGTGTCATACCGCCATTTTTGGCCCAGCAAAAATGGGAATCCTTCCAGAAATGCTTCCCTTAGACCAGCTTTCTAAAGCAAATGGAATTATGACTGCAGCTACTTATACAGGAAGTATTTTAGGATCGTGCTTTGCGCCTCTCTTAGTCGATTTTATGCATCATTTTGAAGTAAATAATTATGTTTGGCCTGCAATGCTTGGTGTGATTTCTTCCATAATTAGCACAGGCATCGCCTTTCGCATTCGCTCTAGCAACATAAAAAATCGCCATCAGAAAATCGTCTGTGTGAATTTTAAAGACCTTTGGCAAATTTTGAAAGATACCCGACAGGTGCATTATTTAACCGTATCGATTGTGCTTGTGGCATTTTTCCTTCTTGTTGGTGCATATACACAAGTAGAAATCATTTCTTTTGTAGAGTTTACTTTGAACTACCCTAAGCATTATGGGGGATATCTGTTTCCTCTTGTTGCCTTGGGGGTGGGCTGTGGCTCCTATATTACAGGATGGATCTCAGGAAAGGATATCAAGTTGGGGTATACTCCTCTTGCTGCTATAGGGATTTCTCTCGTGTTTATGGGCTTGGCTGTGTCAGCAGTTTCTTTAGTCTTTGTGATGATGTTTTTGTTGCTTTTAGGGTTTCTAGGGGGGATTTACCAGGTCCCTCTACATGCTTATGTGCAGTATGCCAGTCCCGAACACAAGCGAGGTCAGATTCTTGCAGCAAATAATTTCTTAGATTTTTTTGGGGTTCTTGTTGCTGCTGTGATTGTAAGGGTTTTGGGATGTGGGTTGAGGCTGTCTCCAGAGAAAAGTTTTTTCTTTATGGGATGGCTGGTGCTTTTTGTTGGCGTGTGGACGTTATGGATATGGAAAGAGCATTTATATCGTCTATTACTAGCAACAGTGTTAAGGAAGCAGCTCGGAAGTTTTTTAAAGCTTCCAAGCTCTTTGCAACCCGAGTGTTATTTCACAGAAGCTCGTAGTTATCAAGAAGTCCGGCGTATACTCGCTTTATTTCCTAAGACCATGCGGTGCATGGTATTTGTCTTAGATCAAAAATTACAGCCCGGATGGACTACAAGGTTGATTTCATACTGTGTTCCTACAGCAATTTCTCCAACAAAAAATCCAAAAACATCCTCTCAAAAAGCCTGGGAAATTACACAAGCAGAATATATCCAGACAGCACTACAAAAGCTTCCTAGTCTATGTGTGATTTGCTTAGGTTCTCCTGAAAGTTCTCAGGAGTTTATCTCTACTTTATCCATGCAAGGAATGGAATTGAAACATATAGAACTGGCCCAAAATGAAACGAAAAGGAAAAAGAAATACTTTTTATCTTTAAAAAGTTCTTAAGTTTTAAGAAAACTCCCAAAGAAAAATAGAAACTATTTTTTCTTTGGGAAAAAAAAAGAGCTGTTTATATAGAGCAGCAACAAGAACTTGACATCTCTTGATTTTCTATCTCACAAAGATGAGCCCTGCGGAAAGGTTTGTTTCCTCGGGAGCAATCAAACTTTCGGATACGAGGGGCATGAGCACACTCTTGAGAGCAGCAGCCCTTTTGTGTAGAGATACACTTCTCACAACAAAGGAAGAGGTTGTTACAATCTGTGTTTGCACAGTTGTAATAGGTGTCACAAGGCTGATCACATTGAGAACATGTAGAGATCGGAGCAATATCCGTATGGGTTTCATCAATAGGTATCGCCAGCCGGTCGTCAAAAACAAATAGCTTCCCGAGCCACTTCCCTGTGCCGACCTTTTGACCGTAGGCTATTACGCCTCCATCGAGTTGATAGACAGTAGAAAACCCTTTCTCTAATAAAATCGCAGAATATAACTCACAGCGGATTCCTCCAGTGCAATACATCATGACAGGGGTATCTGCGCTATATTTTTCAAGAAGAGTGTCGGCATATGCAGGAAATTCTCGAAATGTCCGAATGTCCGGTAAAACAGCATTTTCGAAATGTCCTATTTTCCATTCATAGTTATTGCGAACATCTAAAACAAGACAACGGTTTTCTTCGAGTTTCTCATGCCATTCTTGTGGAGAAATATGTTTTCCTTGTAAGGAAAAGTCTACAGCATAATCAACAGCAACAAGTTCTTTGCGGTACTTCACCGTAATCCGCGGGAAGATATTTTCTTGTATATGATGAATTTTAAATTTAACCTGAGAAAACGCAGGGCGCTCTTTTAGCCAAGACATGTAACTTTCTGCATCAGGTTGATATCCACTAAACTGCCCGTTGATGCCTTGCTCAGAAATATAAATGCGACAAGAAACATCTTTGCTTTCTAAAAAATTCTTGTGCAAAGCAATTTCCTCATGTGGATTGTCCACAGGTGTAATACAGTAGTAAGCTAGTGCGTAATAATTTTTTTCCATGGAAATACTCTACTAAATTCCTGGAAATAATTCCATTGTAGAAAAAAACCTGTGGAATTAAAATGCTCTTTGGTCTTTCGTCGAGAAGATGTGGCAACGTTATGTTTATGTTTGCGTGGCACGTCTGGTAAATAAAGAATAATTAAAAGTTGCAATGCCGCTGACTTCATATTGGACTTTGAGCGGCAAGTTTATTACAAAATATAAGGACAAAATACATGGCTCGATACTGCGGCCCTAAAAATAGGATAGCAAGACGTTTTGGTGCTAATATCTTTGGAAGAAGCCGAAATCCATTGCTGAAGAAACCCCACCCTCCGGGGCAGCACGGCATGCAAAGGAAAAAGAAATCGGATTACGGCTTGCAGCTAGAAGAAAAACAAAAATTGAAAGCTTGCTTTGGAATGATTTTAGAAAAGCAGCTAGTCAAAGCTTTCAGGGAAGTTGTAAATAAAGGCGATGTTGCCAAGTTGTTTTTAGAGCGTTTTGAGTGTCGCTTAGATAATATGGTTTACCGCATGGGCTTTGCTAGAAGTATTTTTGCTGCTCAGCAGTTGGTGGCTCATGGGCATGTGTTGGTAAATGGAAAACGCGTGGATCGTAGATCTTTCTTTGTGCGTCCTGGAATGCAGATTTCCTTGAAAGAAAAATCCAAAAGGCTGCAGTCCGTTAAAGATGCTCTAGAAGCAAAGGATGAGAGCTCTTTGCCTTCCTATATTTCTTTAGACAAAGCGAATTGCAAAGGGGAGCTTTTGCTGTCTCCAGAGCAAGACCAAATAGAAGCCCAGCTTCCTTTGCCTATTAATGTTGCTGTTGTGTGTGAGTTTCTCTCTCACAGAACATAAAAAAATTAATTGATGTTGAAAGTTTTTTGGGAAGAGCGTCTATTGAAACCCTTAGGCGCTCTTTTTTTTTATTTTGAGAAGCTAAGCAACATCTGAATTTCCTTGACCCACAAGTCTGGCCCTCCGGGGGTTTCTAGGTATTTAGGAATATTGCGCAATCTAGGATCTGTCATTAAAAATTTAAAGCATTCTTTTCCGATATAGCCTTCTCCTATAGGGGCGTGGCGGTCCTTATGTTTCCCAAGGGGAAAAATGGAGTCATTTAAGTGTAAAGCTCTTAAATAGGACAAACCGATGTGTTGATCAAATTGTTTAAGAACCTGCTCCCATCCTTCAGAGGAGGAAATGTTGTAGCCGGCAGCAAAGATATGGCAAGTGTCTAAGCATACCCCCATGGGGATTTTGTCTTTGAGACCGTGAATAAGATATCCTAATTCTTCGAAAGAACTACCCACTAAAGAGCCTTGACCTGCTGTGGTTTCCAGGAGAACAACAAGGGGAGGGGAGGATTCAAAGAGGGGACGAGCTAAAGAGAAGCTTGAAATAATTCTATCCATGCAAGATTCTTTGGAGTCAGAAATTGCTGCTCCAGGATGGAAATTTACAAAAGAGATTCCTAAGCTGATGCAATCTCTAATTTCTTGGTATAGGCAAGTACGGCTTTTCTCTAAAACAATCGGGTCGGGAGCTCCAGGATTAATCAAGTATCCAGCATGGCTCATGATGTAAGAAAGCTCGGTTTCTTCTAGGGCATGGTGAAAAGAGGCAATAGCTTCCTGAGAAAGAGGGCGGCGCTGCCATTGCCTTTGGTTTGCAGTAAACATTTGGATAGTGGAAGCTCCGATTTCACGTCCTTCATAGAGGGCATTTTGAAGACCTCCAGAGATGGAGGTGTGCGCTCCTAATAAAGGAAATTGCGGAGGAGGGAGGATATTTATCATATAATGTTTCTAAAAGTTTGATGTGCTATGAATAGCTTCAAGTATTAAGGCAGATGGGGATTTTAATGAATAAAAAAGACTGCGAAGGTTCTATCATTCGTTCTATATTTAATCTTTTATCAGGGACTTCTTGTAGTCGAATTACGGGAATGTTTCGGGAAATCGCCATGGCTACGTATTTTGGTGCAGATCCCTTAGTGGCTGCGTTTTGGTTCGGTTTTAGAACAGTCTTCTTTTTAAGAAAAGTTCTCGGAGGCTCTGTCCTTGGACAGGCGTTTATCCCTCATTTCGAGTTTCTTCGTGCTCAAGATACTAACCGTGCGGCCTTTTTTTTCCGTAGTTTCTTTCGGTTTGTTACTGGCGGAGCTTTGGTATTTACGATCCTCATAGAAGTTGTATTGTGGGTATGGTTAAATCAAGCAGAAGCGGAAACTGCGGACACGCTGCTGCTCACAATGATTTTGCTCCCTTGTGGGATTTTCCTTACTATGTATACGATAAATGGAGCCTTGCTACATTGTGAAAACAAGTTTTTCAGCGTTGGGTTGGCTCCTGCCGTAGTCAATATTATCTGGATTGCTTTTGTAGTCTGTGTTCGGCATGCCAGCCTACGACAGAGAGTGATTGGATTGGCGTGGGTGCTTGTGGGAGGTTTTGTTCTTGAGTGGTTAGTAACTGTCCCAGGAGTGAGGAACTTTTTATCACAAGCAACGACACCGCCAAAAGAAAAAGATAGCATAAAAGCTTTATTAGCCCCGCTATCTTTAGGAATCCTAACTTCGGGGATCTATCAGGTTAATCTTATTTCGGATATTTGTTTAGCGCGCTACGTTGATGTGATTGGACCGCTTTATCTTATGTATTCCTTAAGGATTTATCAGCTTCCCGTAAATCTTTTTGGCCTTGGTGTATTTGCTGTGCTTCTTCCAGCAATTTCACGTTGTGTTCAAAGCGAAGATCACGAGCGAGGACATCTACTGTTAAAATTTACATTAAACCTGTTGATTTCTGTCATGATCATCATGACAGCAGGAATGGTTTTATTTGCGCTGCCAGGAACGCGAGTGTTGTATGAACACGGCCTATTTCCCTCCCATGCTGTGCATGCTGTTGTCCGAGTCTTATGGGGATATAGTGGTGGCATTATCCCCATGGCTCTAGCGCCGATCATCTCAGCATTATTTTATGCTCAAAGGAGTTATGCTACCCCCTTGCTTATCGGAATAGGAAATGCTATCGCAAATATTGTTTTGAGCTTAATTTTTGGCTGTTGGTTATTGCACGATGTCTCGGGGATTTCCTATGCAACGTCTATAACTGCTTGGGTCCAACTTTACTTCCTGTGGTTTTATTTAGGAAAAAGGTTGCCAAGCTATGCCAATTTACTTGTCGAAGCGTTGAGACTTTCCTGGAAGGTGCTAGGAACGACCTTGCTGGCATGCATCACTACGATTGGGATAAACATCATGACGCGAACAACTTACATTATCTTTTTAAAGCCCCTAACGCCTTTGGCCTTTCCGTTAAACACCATCTTTATGCAAGCGGCAGCTTTTTTTGCCGAAGGTTTCATTTTCTTGGCTTTTTTGTTTGGTTTTGCCAAACTTCTTCGCGTAGAAGATCTTGTTAACTTGACTTCCTTTCAGTACTGGAGAGGGCAGCGAAGTCTTTTGCAAGGTGATAGCCTTACGCAAGATAACTGAGTTTTAGTGATAGACATTTCTGTTTTTTCTCCCCGCTCTTGGAATTTTTCTAACAGACTTCTCTACTTAACTTGATAGCGCTAAGGGCATTATGAAAAAACAAATATATCAATGGTTGACTTCTATACTTGTTTTAACTTCAACAACTTATGGGTATGCTGAACGCTCCGTTTCGAATAAGAGCAACGAGGCTTTTGCAACATTAGGGGATGTTCAAGAATACTTAAATAAGCGAGGATTCATAGAAGCTCGTAAGCGGGATGGCATTTTAAGATTAGCTGGTGATGTTCGTGCACGATGGCTGTTTGCTAGGGAAGATATTGTAAACCCCCCGACAACATCCTATACTCCTTTGCCTCAGAATCGCTACCGCAGCGAGTTTAATCTTTATATCGATTACACGACAGAAAGAAGTTGGTTAACATCTAGCATGCATTGGGCAGCAATTGCTGGAGGGGAGAGTACCGCAGCAGGAATGGATATTAACAGAGCCTTTATAGGATATCGTCTTTATAAAAGCCCTATTACCGATATCTTCGTAGAATGTGGAAGATCAAGCTTGGGAGATCTATTCCAATCAGATGTACAATTCAACAGTAACTTCGATGGTGTGCATCTTTACTATAGCCAACGTTTGAGTGAGAACCTCCCATATCAGTTGATAGTTCACGGAGGGCCCTTTGTTGTAAATATGACTAAGAAGCATTATGCTTGGGCAGTGGAAGGTATCTTAAACAATCTCCCTCAACAGTTCTTTGTAAAATGTAGCGTTATAGACTGGAACTCATTTTTGCCTAGCGAGCTCTCTTCTTCGGATACCCTTCTTGTACAGACAAAGTATAAGTACTGTGTGTGGCAAGCGTTGCTTGGGAAACACAGCCAGCTGCCTTGGTTCCAAGGAAAGAAAAAACCTCTATATCTTTATGGGGCAGTGTTAACAAACACATTAGCAAAAGCTTCTCCTACGACTTTGAATGAAAAGCAAAATCTTGCCTGGTTTGTTGGAGGAACTTTTGGAAGACTCAAGAAAGCTGGGGATTGGTCTGCAACAATTCGTTATGAGTATGTTGAAGCTTTGGCACTTCCTGAAATTGATGTTTCTGGAATAGGTCGAGGAAATTCTCTAAAATACTGGTTTGCCCAGGCAATTGTTGGCAATTACGATCCTAAAGAGGCTAATGGTTTCACTAACTACAAAGGAGCTTCTTGCTTGCTTATGTATAGCTTGACAGATTCTTTATCTTTCAGAGCTTATGGAGCGTACTCTCGTCCTGCAGATGATCGTTTAGGAAGCGACTTTACCTTTAGAAAGTTTGACCTTGGGCTAATCTCTGCTTTCTAAAAGAAATATCTTTTAATCTTTCTTTAACTAAAGAGCTCACGTTTTTTAAAAATGTGAGCTTTTTAGTTTTTATTTTATAATAAAATAAAAGTTTTGTTGTTTTTTTTATGGTTAATCCTCTTGGCACGAATGAGCATGAACAGATTCCTATAGAACCTCTCGCTTCTAAAGATGCGAGTTCAGCTTCTTCTACAGAAGCGGCTTCTAAGACGCAGGAGAAAAAAACAGAGGGCCCTACGCCTCAAGCAGTTGAGACGTGGAGTTTTTTAAGTGCTGCTCGTAATGCCTTGTCTTCATTGGTCAATAGACTTCTTGGTGTTGCATCTTCTACCCCTACAACCTCGCCTGACACCTCTCCTTCTGTAGATTCAACAGACCCGACTAACCCTACAGATCCTGTTGATCCAACCCCGCCTCCGCCTACTTTTGATGATTATAAAACACAAGCTGAAACAGCATATAATACCTTTTTAACTTCGACAGATTATAGTGCAGTGCAAGCAGCAGCTGTCTCTTTACAAGAAGCTGTGAATAAAATGAATGAACTTGCTGCAGAGGATACTGCTACTGAAGAACAGAAGACTACAGCTGCAGAGTGGGGAGAGAAAAATACAAAAGTAACTCAAGTATACGCAGATTTGGAAGAGATTTCTAGATTATTGGAGGAGAACAAACAATATCAATCTTCTGCGAGTTCATTAGCTAATATTGACCTTGTGAATGCTGCGCTACTTAAAAGTGAAGAAAATGCTGCTGCAGTGGAAGCAAAGCTAGATGAAATGAATGCAGAGGAGAGCCCTCCTTTAGGGAGAGTCCCAGCTTCTGCTGAAGCATTAAAAACACAAATGGACACTGTCACGGAAGAGACAAAAGCAATTACTAAAGTGTTGATAGATGCTTACAATGCTGGGGAAGATGCCTATGGTAGTGTACAACAAGCTATGGCAAATAATTCCCAGGCAAATATTGACGCTGCGAATGCGCAAATAACCCAAGCAAAGGAGACAATTCAAAACGCTCTACAAACATATCCAAATTCTCCCGTTTTACAGACAGCTCTATCGCGTGTGACAGCCGCAGAAGCAGCTCTTCAAAATATCAAGCCTGCAGAAGCTCCTTCTTCAGGAGGCGCAGCTTCTGCAGGAAGTGCTCAGCATCGTTCTTTTTCTGTTGGGAACGTGAGAGTTGCTTTGCTATTAGATGATGCAGAAAGCGAAAGCACAGCGACTGTGCTATCTGGCTTAAGAAAGATGATTGAGTTATTCCAAAGCGGAACTACTGTTGGAGGAGAGGCTCAAAAAGCAGAGACAGAAGCAGAAGCTGTAGCTGCTAATGATTCTGCTACAACAGAAGAAGAAGCACAAGCTGCTGTAGAAGAAGCTCTGCAAACTATGGCAGAAGCAAAAACTCGAGAAGGCTTAATTGATGCTATGGGGCAGATTGCCTCTGCTGCTATGGTCTCTGCTGGTGTTCCGCAAGCCGCAGCAGCTCCTGTAGCGAAATCTGTAAAACAGCTTTACAGTGCCTCTTCCAGCACAAGCAGCAAGAGGTTTGCAGATGGCTATAGTGCTTATCAGTCTCTAACGGATACGCTAAGCTCTATAAATGATCGTGGTAGAAACGCCTTAGATGCAGCAACACAGTCTGCATTGTCGCAACCTGTTCCTAGGAGAACAGAAACGCGAGCTAGGGGTTCTGAGGATCTCAGTCAGCGTGTAGCTAGAAGCATAGCTGAAGATAGCAAAACTTACGGAGATATCTATGCCCGTGTAGGAGCTTTGGAGAGCTTATCCACAGTACTTCAAAATAATCCTAATGCGAATGATGCTGAGATTAAACAAGCGCTTATGTCAGAGGTGAATAAGCCTCCTAAGTTTGGGTATCCTTATGTTCAGCTTCCTAGTGAGTCTATGCAGAAGTACTTAGGGAAGCTTATGCAGGAGTTCGTGGATGGAACTAAAGCTGCTGCAGAACGTAAGATGCTTTCTTTTGATACACGCACACAATTTATCCAACAGGTTCTGGTCAACCTTGGGTCTCTATACGCAGCGTATCTTAGCTAGATAAAATACATACCTATCCAGGTATGTATTTGCTTCGGTATTTTTCTTGATAAGAGTTTTCTTAGAAGCGAGTATAGCATAAAAAACGCACCAGAGAGGTGCGTTTTTTTACTGGATGCTTTTAAAAGCTTGTAATTTATACGTTAATTATAAATTGCTCCAGCCAACTGTGTAAGAATTTGATTTAGAATTTGCATAGATGTGGAAACTAATGTCCATTCTTGCTGGATGTTTGTCATTTGGTTTTGCAAATTCAACTGTTGCGTTTGGCTTTGTGTTGTATAATTTTGTTGGTCCGTTTGCACTTGAGAAAATATAGGGCTCAATCCCCCTGTCGGTGTGATATCTGGAAAGCCATTAGCAATAAATCCTTCTAGAGCCGCTAGAGTTGGAATCCAATCCTTAAAGCTGGTAATTTTAAATGTATCTTTATCATAGGTATCTTGACTGCTCCCCTCTTTTTGAGGTTCAACAGTTACACTTACAAATAGAGAATCTAAGACCGTAAGCTGATTTAAAGTAATCGCCAGGGAGTATTTGTAGCGAGTAACTGAGTTAATCATCACTGCCAGCTGTGCCTTATCGACGCCTTCAAGGTTCTTTATCCGTTCAAGTAGAGAGTTTGCAAGTGCTAATGCACGTTTACATTGCTCAGAATCTCTAGTGATGTATTCACGTTCGCGTGACATTCCTACGATAGTATCGAAGTAATCACCACAAAAGAGGTCTGCTCCTTCTTTACTTTCTATTAAATAGGACGAGAAATTGTAGTAGACAGAGGTAATGGCAAAGCTATTAGTGATAGATAACAGATTGTTAAGGGCGTTTGCTGCTAGGTTGTTAAAATTAATTTCTTTAATTAAAGGCTCTAGAAAGTTTGCTTGCTTCGGTAATTGAGAGTTTAAAATCATGTAAATAAATGCAGATCCTAAACTGTTAGCGCGTAACCATTCTTGGACAGCTTCTGTTCTTTGATTTGTAAATGAAGCTGTCCCGGGATCTAGATTCTCATATTGGGTTTCTAAGCTTGCAATTTGCTGTTGTAGCGATTGGATATGGGCGTTAGCTGCTGCAGAATATTGTTGTAGTAAGCTTTGTGCTTGAGAAACAAAGGTATCAGATATACTCCCCACACTTAATAAATTTTGAGTTACATATTTATTTAAGTCGGGGTAGTAGTTGCCGTTTTTTTCGATATAGTAATTTGCAAAACTGCTATCGTCAGCTATAGATTGTACTTTGCTCCCGATGTCAGAAAAAAAGTGCCTTTGAGCAAGTTCTCTTCCTTGAGTTTTAGTGTAAGTTTTCATTTGATCTGTTGTAGTAACGGCATTATGTATGCAGTAGTCCGCAAGTATTTGGTAAACTTCAGTTTTGGAGATCCAGCCGAAAACAACATCTCCTCCTGAAATAATTCGGATATTTAAGAACTGATTAACGTAGTTATTTAATAGTGTTTTTTCTTCAGAGGTTAGGTTTTCATAAGCATAAGACATACTGATAAGAGCAGCATCGAGCTCCATAGAAACGGTTAACATAGAGGAGCCATATTGTCCCTCAAAAGCGGTTTTTAGTTTCGATGCACACTCCATCCATGCTGTCATGGTAGCGTTGGTTTCTTGAAACAGAGCAAGTTGTTCTTCAACAGCTTTTCTTTGAGTATCTATAGCTCTACGTGCTTCATTAAGATTAAGAATTAAGGTTTGGTAGGTTCCTGTAATTTTATCTCTATATGTTGCTGCTTGTGATGCAGTCAAATAGCGATCTAAGGCGGTTTTGTTGGGGAGTTCTGTAGCTCTGTAAATTGTAGATAAGTCGGCATCTGTTAAAGGTTGCTTTGTAAGCAAAGGAGAAAGAACTTGAATCATTTGAATGACTTCAGAGTCTCCTCCTAAAGAAGGTTCTTGAGTCATGGCATCTTGAAGCCCACTACAAATAGCTTGTAGCATCGTTTGTCCATTGATTTCTTTGACATTTTCGGGCGTCATTGCAGGAATCTGTAATTGGATACTTAGTAAGGCCTGATTCATGTCCTTGATGATGCTTCCGATATGAGTGCGGTATACCAGCAGATGTTCTTCAATATTTTCAGCAATAAAGGTCTCAACATAGGAGGTTTCATAAGCTGCTAGGGCCTGTGTAATAGTCTCTTCTGGTGTGTTTGATGCTTCTAATTTTGCCCTTAGTTCTGTCTGTCCTTGCTGGATCTCTGCTGCTTGTTCAGTTTTGACATATGTAGCAAGGCTTTCTGGAGATGGTACTGAAACTCCAGAGAATACTGCTCTTTGTTCTACATCTGATAAAGAAGTTTTTCCTTGATAGCTTGAAAGAAGTATTTGTGTTGTAGCAATTGTGGATAGCCTACTTAAATCTATCGCAGTCACTGTTGAAATCAACTCATTCAGACCTTGGAGAGCTTCAGGAATTAAAGCCAACGCCGCGTTTTCTTGAATTGCGGCAACTGTAGTTCCTGTAATTGTCTTAGGTATAGGGGCAGAACTTTTTATAGGTTTTTTAAAAGAAGATGTCGCTCGAGAAACAGGAAAAGCTGTGTTATTCGCATTAATAAAAGTTTCCGGAGAAGCTTGGGCTGACTGTAAGGCAAGAGCTAAATGCTTTAATGCATAAATCCCTGAATTTAATTCTTCTATGTTGATTGCAGGTTGTGCATGAGGATTAAACCTTGAATATTTGTGATTTAAATTAATCACATGCACACCCTCTCCAGAGCTCGTTTTTGGACATAATGAAATAGAAGAAAAAGAAGACATAGAAAAAATTATCTTTTGTTTTTCTTTTATTCTCTTTCTTTTGAAGATTTTTCTATAAAACTATTTTTGTTTTGATTTTTTTATTTTTCTTATGGTGTTGTTTGTTCGTTTTTTAAGAAAACAGCATTTTTATTTTAATTAAAAATAAAAAAAATCATGGTAATGTTAATAAAAAATAATGTTGTCAACCATGAATGGACGTTGCCATGATGAATAGTTCTTCTATTTTAGCGCTTTGCAGAAGACTTCCTACAGATCTTTCTTTAAAAGTTCCTGTACAGCAGCCACAGCAGTTATTAGAGCAAGTATTTCATTATGAGAACATTATTTCAGAAAAATTTATTGTTCAGAGGTTATTGCAAGTTTTAGAGCAGAAATCTAACGAGAGCTATCGTCATTTGCAAGAGAGGATGCATAAATATGACGCAGAGCAGAGCACAGGAATGAAATCACTATGTGCAGTTGCGAGGCGTGAAAAGCCTCTTTCATCTTTTTCTGATTCTATTTCTGTAGTTGCCACAACTCCAGGGACAGGGACGCCGGGCTCTACATCTGAAATTACGTATTATAATGGCATAAAGCAAAACTGGGCGAAAAATCTCATCACAGGGATTAATACTGTGTTAACTAAAATCATGGCATTTGTAAATGGCTCGAGCAATCGGGAGGAATTTAATAAAATTCAAGCTGAAGTTCAGAGGTTAGTCGCTGCGGGAACAAACCTAACAAATGAGGATTTTACTCTACTTTATAGTCTTCCTAAACAGATATTTACAGCAATGCAAAGAGCGGAGACGTTAACGGGAACGCAGAAAGTAGAGTTTACGAATGAATTAGCTGATCAATTTGGGAATGAACAAACTTTAGTGCAAACCTTCGCAGATATTCGTATAGAGGGATTTCAAGATATTTTGACTGCGATCAAAGCTCTGCTTACTACTGAGCAGTTTGAGGTTTTTTTACCAATAGAGCAAAAGCTTTTAGAGCTATCTAGCCATATGTCCAAGTTTACTGAGCAAGAACTTTTAGAAGTTGCTAATGCTGGAGAGAATTTCGCTACAGTGATTCGTGAGTCTGAGCTTTCAAGAAATGATAAAATCTTTTTCTGTCAGAATATCTCGGATTTGTATGAGGATCAGGTGAGTGCTCTGAATTCCTTTGATACTGTTATTGCTGGGAGTGTATATGTAAATCAGCATCAAGGAACAGTGTTTTCTTTGGTGACAAATTTCATGACCTCTTTGATGGGGACTTTTGCGCCTATTGATTTAAGCACTGCGAATATAGACGTAACCAGTGCTTCTATCTCTGGAGCTTTACAAACAGCTCGAGCTATAAACTCTCGTTTTAAAGAATTAACTGCAAACCAGAAGCAGCTCGTGAACAATGCTGTAGAATCGTTGAAAAGGTTTCGAATTGATCAGTATCTAGGAGCTGTATGGGCGTATTTTGTCGCAGCTACAGTGCTAGCAAATAAACCTTCAGCAACAATGACTGAGGTAGGACAAGCTATAAATGCAGCAGCAGAAGAGATAACAGGGTCAGGCTTTGGGTTGGCATATGGAATGAAGCAGGCCATGGACCAAATAGTAACTAATAGTGGGCAATTTACTTTAGGTACAACAGGTACAAATACATACGAGAATTATACTATTTATAGTAATGACAATTCTAAAGTATCCGTTAACAAAGTATTATTAAATTTTGGCTCGACAGGTTTTCTTCCAAAAGTGACATCTTGGGCACAAAGTTTTGCAGAAACTACTGCTCGTGCTTATTTTCGGTACAAGGCTTTAGCAGCTGTAGAGTCAGAAACTATTCAGTCTCAAGTTGAGGAGTTGCAAAATGAGCAGAAGCAGTTTAATTCATTAGAGCAAAATCTTTATGCACAGCAGCTTGTTGCTCAAGCAAGTGAAGTGCGCGCTATGCCTCTTCCTTCGGCTGTGGCTTCAGTTCTTATAGATCGTTATATGCCAAAAGAGGTGGACTTCTTAAACAGTATCTATGGGGAACTTTACTATAGCAATTTGGGTTCTTCTGTGGGCAATGCGATGATCGAAGCTATAGCGCAATATGTAAACGGAGCGACATATTTTAACTTTGCGAGTTATGTAGGGCAACAGCCTGCTGTTGGAGCTGGGTCTGGGTCTGGAGGAGATAACACCTTCCCAGGATCTCAAGAGAGTGCCCAGGCAAAACTAGACCGAGAACGAGATCAAGCAGCTTTATATTTAGCAGCAACACAGAAGGCTTTAACCACTCTTAAAGAACAAAAAGAGCGTGTTCTTGAGGATAACACCATTACAAATGAACAACGTACGACGATTCTAGATTCTTTAGCTTTATATCAAGATAACTTAAATACAATTTCAGGATCCTTAGTTCTTTTGCAGGTATATCTAAGTCCTTTAAGTGTTAGTGCTGGCGATGTTGCTGGGACGTTTAAGGTTACGGGTGGTCAGGAACAGTGGCAGTCTCGTTTAGAAATTTTAGAAGATGCTTTAGTTTCAGGGTTGGTAGGGAATTCTATTAATGGAGGGATGTTCCCACTTCAGGCGACGATTCAGGCAGATCAACAAGGATTCGCAGATTTAGGGCAGAATTTCCAGTTAGAGCTTCAGATGCATTTAACCTCTATGCAGCAAGAATGGACAGTTGTTGCAACTTCCTTGCAGATTTTGAATCAAATGTACCTAAGCCTAGCAAGAAGTTTAATAGGTTAAAGGATCCCTCATAGAGGTTTTTTATAGCTCAAAAAATGGTGGCATAGTTTTTGCTTCTTTCTTTTTATGAAACAGTATGAGGAGAAGTCTCTATGCATCCCACACAAGTGCACCAAAAATTAGCACGCCTGGAATTCCTAAATGACCAGCTGTATGCAGAACTTGAGTTTATAAATGAATTGCTTCTTACGTTGGGTTTCCCCGAGGGGATTGCTACAATAAAAGCTATAGCTCAAGAGGTTCTTTCAGATGAAGAGTTCCTAGATTAAAACTGCGTGCTGTCTTTTGGCTAATAGGTAAACGAGTCCCCTAAATAATGTTGCTTTACCATGGGGTTGGTGATCATCTGTGATGCAGAGCCCTCAAAAAAAATCTTCCCATCGATAATAAGATAGCATCTATCCGCAATAGAGAGGAGTTCCTTAGCATTATGATCCGTGATGAGAATGCCAATTCCTCTTCCGGCTAAGATTTTAATGAGGTATTTTACATTCTGAATTACTAAGGGGTCGACATTTGCAAAAGGCTCATCAAGAAGAAGCACACTAGGATTTAATGCAAGGACACAAGCGATTTCCAATCTTCGACGTTCCCCTCCAGATAGGGAGCCGGCTTTTTTATGCAAGCATGTGGTTAATTGTAAATCTTCAACAAGAGTGTGAAGCAAGTGGGATTGTTGCTTACGCCCTTTATAGATAATTTCAAGAATGCAGGATAAGTTGGCTTCTGTGGTTAAGTCTTTAAATACTGTGGGTTCTTGTGCAAGATAACCAATCCCTAAACGAGCCCTACTGTCCATGGTTTTCCGTGTTACGTCAATGTTTTTAAACAGGATCTGTCCTGCATCTGGGCGGATTAACCCTACAGTTTGATAAAATGCTGTCGTTTTCCCTGCACCATTAGGACCAAGAAGACCTACAATTTCTCCAGGGTTGATATCGAAAGAAACATCGTTAGTGACGGGTTTTTTATTGTATTTTTTAACAAGATTACGCACGGAGAGTATAGGCATAAGTCTTATTTCCTTAGTAAAGATAGAGAGAACGTTTTCATGCCTCCAGAGATACGATCTTCTGGGTCTAGAGGCTCATTCAGTGAGTCAATGCGGAAACAGCAATTGTGAATACTTAACATCCCGTCTAGGTAATCTAAAAGACCTGAGTTGCCCTGAAATAGCATGATTCTATCTAACTCCTGAGTGCGGATGTTCCCAGAAATTCGAGAAAGAAACTCTTTGCAGGAGACGTCCTTGCGGGCGATACGCAGCTCTATATGTGACTTAATAATGTCACAGTGAAAAAACTTTTGGTGAGCAGAGCAAATTTCCTTACGTATTCCAAGTTTTTTAATTTTTAAAAAAGGAGGGACAGCTTCTGTACGTTTCTTATCACAAGGCGGCTCACAGAATTTACTAAAATTGAGCATGATAAAGAGCGTCCCACACGCCAAAAGTAACATCCCCAGAAGACCCAAAAAACCACACACAATAAATCTTGTCATACAGGAAGAAGATTTAAGGATTGTACAAAAGTAAAGAGTTGATCCCAGATGGGCAATAAAGAAGCAAAGGTTTCTATATCTAACATGGAGGCTGCATCGCTTTTTGCCATAGCAGGCTGCAGATGCGTTTCAATAAATAACCCATGAATTCCCGTAGCGATGGCTGCACGTGTTAACGTAGGGATGAACTCTGTCTGTCCCCCACTTTGTGTGGTTAGCGCTCCGGGAAGTTGTACAGCATGCGTGCCATCAAAAATTACGGGGAAGCCCATACCCTTCATCACGGCTAACGAACGCATATCTACAATAAGGTTCTGATACCCAAAAGAACATCCACGCTCTGTAAGCATAATATTGTCATTTCTTGTAGATAGGATCTTATCAATAGGACCTTGCATATCCCAAGGAGAGAGGAATTGCCCTTTTTTTATGTTTACGCAGGCCCCAGTTTCTCCTGCAGCCACAAGAAGATCTGTTTGTCGGCAAAGAAAAGCAGGAATTTGAAGGATATCGCACACTTCTGCAGCTTGATGCGCCTCTTGGGGAGAATGCACATCTGTGAGGATCTCCACGCCATATGTAGCTTTTATCTTAGCAAGGATGTTTAATCCCTCTCGGATCCCTGGTCCCCGATACGAAGCTAGAGAAGAACGATTTGCCTTATCATAGCTACTTTTAAATATCCATCGGATCCGATCTGCATAGGGGGCCAACAGTTCATGAAGCTTCGCTGCTGTCTGTAGTGCTGCTTCTTCGCTTTCTATTACGCAAGGGCCTGCGATGAGAATCATTTTGTCTTTGTTCACTTGTCTTACTCCATTCACTCTATCCTAGGGGTACTATAGAGTTTTCTTGGAAACAAGTCTAATTTTTTAAGAACACGCTCTTCGAGGAACACGATAAAGTTTAGAGAAAGAGTCACAATTGACTTTTTTATCATGAGACTTATACTTGTGGGTACAAGCCATTTGCTATCATGTGTAAAAGGCGTTTAGGTAGGAAGATTTGGACCGATAGCTCAGTGGATAGAGCATTCGCCTTCTAAGCGAATGGCCGCAGGTTCGAATCCTGCTCGGTCCGATACTTTGACAGCTTCTGCTAAAAAATACAGTTGATTTTTCTATGGAAGAAAAGCTCCCTACTTTTCTTCCATAATTTCTAAGCTGACTTTTACATTGTTTCTGCTAGCTACGGAAACAAGTAGCGTGCGGATCGCTTTGATTGTACGCCCTTCCTTGCCAATAATTTTCCCAATGTCAGGTTTTGCTACACTGAGTTCGTAAATAATGGTGTTGGTTCCTTGAACTTCTTTAATATGAACCTCATTCGGACGGTCGACAAGATTTTTGATAATATAGGCTAAAAAGTCTTTCATAAAGCAATCCTATAACTATATTCGCATTTTTAGGAGAATTCGCATTTTTAGGAGATAGGTAAAAATCGAACTCAATAAAATGATTTTAATATTTTTTAAATAAAGAAACCAATTCTTGATTTTAAATAAAACCCAGGAGCTTTTTATCCATAATAAAGCTATTTTGGAATTCTTTTAGTATTAAAGCCTTCATATCTTCAGGTAACGCAGCGGTGAGTTTTAGAGGTTGATGCGTTTCTGGGTGGATGAAATCTAAGCTATAGGCGTGGAGCTGTTGTTTGTCAAGGCCATAAACTCGGTTTGCTGAAGAAGAGCCATAGATAGGGTCTCCCAAAATCGGAGAATGCGAGTGCTTCATATGCACGCGAAGTTGGTGAGTTCTTCCTGTCTCTGGGGAGAGAAGAACAAGGCTAAGTTTGCCATTATAAGCAAGAACTTGGCAGTGTGTTGTAGCTTCTTTCCCTACAGACGAGACGGTAAATTCCTTTCTTTTTTGTGGATGACGCGCAAGGCGCGTATGAATTTGAGTTTGCAAAGGCTTGCCAACGCAAACTGCAAGATATCGTTTTTGTAAAAGCTTTTTTGCAAAAAGCTCTCCATAAATTTTTTTTGCCTTTAGGGTTTTTGCTGTAATGAGGAGTCCTGAGGTGTCTTTATCTAAACGATGCACAATCCCCGGCCTCCAGGGCTCTTCAGGGAATTCTTGTTTTAATCGCTCTCCGATTTCATGAAGAAGGGCATGCACTATTGTCCCGGCATGGTGACCGGGAGAGGGGTGAACCACCATATCTCGGGGTTTGTTCACAACAATAATCATGGAATCTTCATATACCTTATGCAGAGGGATCTCTTCAGGGAGGAGTTCTGAAAGCTCTTCTTTTTCTTGAATGTGTATAGTAACGACATCTCCCTCAGAGAGACGAGAGGACACTTTCGTCTGAACTTCTCCATTGATAAACACATTGTGATTTACAATGTGTTTTTGATAAAACGCTCGGGAATACTCGGGATACATCATTGCTAAATACTTATCCAAGCGCATCAACGTTGGTTCTGTAACTGTGAAGGATAAAGCCTCTGTCATATTACAAAGAGTTTGTTGTTTCATATATTTTAATATCGGGAAAGTTATGCTTCTAGGAGAATTCTTTATTAAAGATCTTTGTTTAAAAAGAATTTTACGGAGAACGTTTCTCCGAGAGACAGCTTTTCAGGAGAGGCTTAAAGTTCACACTTCTTAAGAAGAAGTTCTTCGGAAGAGATCATGCGATAATGAGAACACGCAAGAAAAACTACAGAAGGAGGAGATGGATAGCAAAACTTCTGGGTAAGAAGACTACGTACATGAGCAAGAGTTTGCTGCCATATATCTATAGGTAAAGGAAATTTTTCAAGGCGTTTTGCTAGATAGAGAGTGTGTTTGTAAAGGATAAGGTCAAGGTAAAGATCGTGGTTGATTAGGGGGGCCCAGCGTTTGGGAGTGTGTAGAAAGCTGCAGGAGACAGCGTCATCCAAGGGAGAGGCTAAGAAAAACGTTGCCTGCATGATTATTCTCTATATATGGAGCGCATTCTTTTGGATGCTTTTTGTGCTCGGTCCATATCTTTATGTACTGTGCCAAAGCAAGAAATTAAAATAGAATTCAAGAATTTGTCATACATCTCTTGACCTTTCTCTGCCCCCATTTTTTGGATCAGTGCTTGGCGGAGCTGATCTAGAGTTTTTATAGAGCCTTCAAAAGACATATTTGCTGCAGAAAGATCTTCGGGGACCTTAGCTTGTGGGGAGCGTACCGCTTGAGCTTCTATATTTTGGGAAGATATATGACGAGGTTCCATATTCCTGCCTCTACATTTAAGCATATTTTACTCCGAATAAGAAATATTTTTCTATATTCGCTAGAATCTCGTTATAAATCTGCAGATTCTTAAAAGAGTTTGTTTTTATTTAAATAGTTAAAAGTGTTTTTCTTTGGTTTTTAAATTGTGTAATTTGAGTTTTTCTTTTTCCTAGATGAGCATAACGATTTAGGAGATCTTGAAGATACTTTATGGTGTATTCTTTAATTCTGCTGAGATCTTTCTTTACAGCGAGTTGTTTTTTTTCTAAGGCAGAGATCTCCTTTTTATAGGTCTCTTCTCGGAAACAAAGGATTTTACGGATCGTTAAAGAAGCTAGCTGACCTGTGTCTGCTTTTGTAGGGAGAGCGGGAAGCTCAGGAAGCCAAGGAGCCAAAACAGAAAGAATAGTTTGATGGATATGCTCTTGAGATACTCGTGTTGCTTTAGAGAGACGCTCTCGGACAGGGTCATACAGGCGATGTTTTATAAAGAGGTATTCTAAGCTTTTATGATAGTGCTCGCGCTCTAATTGCTCTAATAATAGTTGCAGTTCTTTTTGGAGATACTCTTGAAGTGCCTCTGTATGGAATTTTAATATTGTTGAGACAGAACACTCTATCGGGGAGTGATGGTGAATTGCCGTGGGGCGTGAAAATAGTTCTACTTGGCATTCTGTATGTTCAAATAACGCGGGGAGGAGAGCTTCAGCATGGACCCCTCTAGGAAGCTTGATTTCTATGTGCGGGAGATCTGTAGAGAAATCTTGAATGGAATCGATTTTTATCACGCCTCGCTTCGCAGCATTTTCTATAGAATGAATGAGGGTTTCCGTTGTTGTTGAGGGGCAGATTTCTTGAATTAACAAGGTCTTGTCATCCAAGATTTGAATCTTCGCACGGAGAAGCACAGAACCTAAACCATCTTGATATTGTGTTGCATCCATGAGGGCTCCTGAGGGGAAGTCTGGAAGCAACGTAAAGGGACGGTTTTTTAATAGTGCAATTTGTGCTTGTATGAGCTCGCTGAAGTTGTGAGGGAAGATTTTCGTCATCATTCCTACGGCAATGCCATCTACCCCATGTAATAAGAGTAAAGGAAGCTTCGAAGGAAGGGTTTTGGGTTCCTGATCTCTACCGTCATAGGAGTCTTGCATGCACATAAGATCAGTATTGAACAGAGTCTCTTTCGCTAAAGGACTGAGCCGCGCTTCGATATAACGCGCAGCAGCATGGGGATCTCCTGTTAGGGGGTTCCCAAAATTTCCTTGGGTTTCGATGAGATACCCTTTGTTTGCAAGAACAACGAGGGCTTCAATAATGGCTGCATCCCCATGGGGATGGAACGCCATGGTCCTTCCAGCAATATTGGCGACCTTGTGCATTTTCCCATCGTCCATGCGAAACAACGTCCATAACAAACGCCGTTGCACAGGCTTTAGGCCATCAAGGACATGAGGGATGGCTCTTTCTAAAATTACATAGGAGGCGTAATGCATAAATTGCGTTTTAAACAATTCGGAAACGTCATGCATGGTTACACATCTGTAATGAGGTTATCTAAAATAAACTGCTTTCGTTCTTTTGTATTTTTCCCCATGTAGAATTGCAATAGAGAAGGCAGCCCTGAAGGATCAGAAATTGTTACGGGAGCTAAGCGCATCTTAGGACCAATAAACGCTTTGAATTCCTTGGGGGAGATTTCCCCTAGTCCTTTAAATCTTGTAATTTCTAAGGCGCTCTTTTTCCCAAGAGCTTGTATGGCTGCAAGTTTTTCTTGCTCCGAATAGCAATAAATAGTCTGTTCGTGATTGCGGAGTTTAAACAAGGGGGTTTCTAAAATAAATACATGCCCTCCTGTCACTAAAGAAAGAAAGCTTTTTAAGAAAAATGTGATGAGCAGATTACGGATATGCATCCCATCGACATCTGCATCTGTCGCGAGAATAATTTTGTTATAACGTAGCTGTTGAGGGCCATGCTTAGCAAAGCCTAAAGCTGTCGCAAGGTAAAACAGCTCATCATTTTTATACATCTTTGCTTCTTCTAAAGAAAAGACATTCATAGGCTTTCCTCGAAGAGAGAATACAGCTTGGGTATGAGGATCTCGGGAAGCTAAAATCGATGCAGAGGCCGATTCTCCTTCTGTAACAAATAGGGAAGAGGCCTCACCATAAAGAGATTGCTCATGGTAGTGAAATTTGCAATCACGTAATTTAGGAATTTTATAATGGGTCTTTTTTTGGTTCTCTTTGATCCCTTGCTTAATAAGTTGTATGCTTTTGCGTGTTTTCTCATTGGTTTTTATCTTTTCCAATAAGAGATGCGCCGTGGCTTTATCGCTACGTAGATACTCTATAATGCCTTGCTTGATTTCCTTAATTAAGGGCGTGCGGATTTGGGTGTTGCCTAGTTTGTTTTTGGTCTGTGATTCAAAAATAGGAGAAGAAATCTTTATGGCAAGGCATCCCATAAGTCCTTCGCGGATATCGTTTGTGGCAAAGTTCTTCCCAAAAAACTCGTTGATCCCTTTAACTACAGCCTCCTTAAAGGCACTCAGATGTGTTCCTCCATCTAGAGTTTCCTGGCCATTAACAAAGGAAGTATAGCGTTCTGTATGGGTGTCTAAATGGGAAAAGATAAACGAGAGCTTATCTTTCTGGAAGAAAATAGGAGGATACAACGCTCCTTGAGGAACTTCTGCATGAAAGAGGTCTTTGAGGCCCTCTTTAGAGACAAAAGATTCCGAGTTAAATAAGATTTCTAGTCCAGGGTGCACATAGGTATATTGACGGATTTTTTTGATTAGGAATTCCTGCTGAAAACGAAAGTTGGCAAAAATTTCTGCATCTGGAGTGAAGGAAACTTCCGTGCCGTTGGGATCCTTTGTAGAACTTTGTTGAGTTTCTTGAAGCACTCCCTGGCGATAATATGCTTTAAGAGATTTTTTGTTGCGTATAGAGCGAATAGTAAATTCACTGGATAGAGCATTGACAGCCTTAAGCCCCACGCCGTTCAGCCCTACAGAATAATGAAAGACATCTTCAGTATATTTTGCTCCCGTATTGATTTTAGAGGCACAATCAATAAGCTTCCCCAAGGGAATCCCTCGCCCATAATCACGAACCGTAAGCGTATTCTCTTTAGAGGTAATCTCTAAAGAGCTTCCATGCCCCATGATGTATTCATCAATGGCATTATCTACAACTTCTTTGAATAAAGTATAAATACCATCTTCGGGTTGGGAGCCGTCTCCTAGTCTGCCTATGTACATTCCCGCGCGCAGGCGGATATGCTCTAAAGAGGCTAGGGAAATGATGCTAGCTTCCGAGTATGTTGTCATGAGAGTGAGTCTTGATAAAACGCATTTGTGTATCTATGTTTCTCATAGATAAACTTTACGTGGATAAAGCGATATAGGATTTAGGCAAATGAAATAAAGATCCACAGTGTTCTGGAGATCCTACTATATTTTCTTTTTCCGGTTCAAGCAGGAAGAAATAGTTTGTCCTGTCTTTTTATTAGGGAGATAGGATTTCATGGTAACTAATGTATTGTTTGTCTATACAACGAGCGTACTTTATATAAGCAGGGGTTTTTGTTTCTTTTAGAATAGAGCTATGATGTTAGGAGTTGTCGGAGTTTGCTATCGAAATGCTGCGTTAAAAGATCGTGAGCGCGTGATTGTTTCCTTAGCCGCTCTGGAAGAAGATGCACATCTTGCCCAGAGGTTGCTTGGGGTTCGTGGTGCCTATGTGTTGCTTTTAACCTGCCATAGAGCAGAACTCTATTATTGCTCTGAAAGTGAAGAGGCTGCTCAGACCGCTTTGTTTTCGCGAATTTCTGCATTAGGAGTTCAGCCTTATGGATATCGAGGGAGAGCATGTTTCGAGCATCTCTTTCGTGTTACTAGTGGGATAGAGAGTTTAATCTTGGGCGAGACAGAAATTCAAGGACAGGTAAAGCGAGCTTATCTTAAAGCCTCCTCAGTCCGTCAACTTCCTTTTGCTTTGCATTTTTTATTTCAGAAGGCACTTAAAGAAGGTAAAGCTCTGCGGTCACGAACTCTTTTCCCTAGATCTCAGGTAACTATGGAGTCTTTAGTTTTAGAAACCTTAGAGGCCTATGGGAAGTCTCGAGCTTCCTCTCTTTTATTTGTGGGGTACTCTGCTATTAATAGAAAGATTGCAGCGAGTTTGTATGCCGTAGGATTTAAGAATATCGTGTTTTGCTCACAGCATAGGATTACGCTTCCCTATAGGGCGATCTCCTATGAAGATTTGTCTTTTTCTGATCCTTATGAGGTTATTTGTTTTGGTTCATCCCAGCTTTCCAAGCCATTTTATGAGATCCCCTTAGAAAATTTAGCGCAGATTCCCCAGCGTGTTGTTTTTGATTTTACCGTCCCTAGGACATGTGTATCGCAACAAGATTCTAGGGGGATCTCATATTTTGATATGGAATTTCTCAGCAAGAAAATCCAAAGTCAGCTTACGTTCAACCTTCCGTGTATGCACGAAGAAAATCTTTTTTTATTGTCAGCAGCAAAGAAACATTGGCAAATATATCAGAAAAAATGTTCTCACGTATTTCAGAATGCAGTTTTATCTTCATGCTCGAATTTTTTTGTAAGCTGTTGATTTTTTAACATCTAATTCAATTCTTGACATATACGATTATCAAAAATACTCTAAGCTTTCATCAGGGGATATTGCAATTCTCTTAGAAAGCATGTTAAGGCTCTAGTTTTTAAAAGTTATTGCTAGCTTGCGCATAAAATCTATTTATTTTTTTTCTTAGAGCTTAGTTCTTTACAGTGAAAAAGATAAAAAAAAAAGTTCATGATGTTGTTTATAAAAACAAGAAATCGTTTTTATTTTTAAAGTTTGTGTTGGCATAACTTGATTTAAGAGCGAAGGAGGCCTTCTCAAGAAAAGAGATCGCAAGCTTCTGTACGAAAAAGACAACAAGCTATGTTGGAGAAATTAATAAAAAATTTTGCCACGTATATGGGTATAACGTCAACCCTGGAATTTGATGCAGATGGGGCATATGTTTTGCCTATAGGCGAGGTAATAAAAGTGCGTGTTCAGCAAAATGCAGATAGTGACATTGTTTTAAGTACATCCTTAGGGACCTTGCCGCCTTCTGCAGATACAAAAAAGATTTACCTACAAATGATGGTTGCGAACTTTTTAGGAAGAGAAACCGGGGGAAGTTCGTTAGGATTAGATCCTGAGGGTCAGATTATGATGATCCGGAAGTTTTCAGGGGAGGTGTCTCCTGAAGATTTCGCTCGGCATATAGAGTGTTTCATGAATTTTTCGGAAGCGTGGTTGGAAGATTTGGGATTAAACTCGGAACAAAAGCAGTAGGCACATAGGGGAAAGTACACATGGCAGCACGGTTAGTTATTAACGAAGGCCCCTTGTCTGGTGTGGTTTTTGTCTTGGATCAAGGGGAGAGCTGGTTGATAGGGAAGGACGAAGCTTCCAATGACATTCCTATTGAGGATCCAGCGTTAGCTCCATCGCAAGCGAAAATTCAAAAGACAGCAGATGGATATACAATCACTAATGTGGATGCTTCTGTTCCTATCTTAGTAAATGGTAAGCAGATTTCAGGAACTGTAGCATTAAAAAGCTCGGATATCATTTCCTTAGGGAGCAACCAATACACATTTTTCCCTGAGATCTTTGATGCTGATGATGTTGTTTATGATTTTTCCTTACCAGCAGAAGATTTTTCTAATGCTTCGGGAAATTCTGCCGATAGTAATAGACAGCAAGCGCAGAGGGCGGCAGAGCCTTCCTCACAACAAGCTTCTGTAGCCTCAGAGAAAAGTTCGGCGCCGACAGCAAAAGATCAGGAGCTTGCGGAAGCATTTTTATCTTCAGCGAAAGCTGAAGGGAGCGGAGCACATTCAAAGAGTCCCGAAGATCTTAAAGCATCAGAAACTTTTGTAAAAGAAGCGAAAGCTCCTCAAAAAGAAAAAGAACAACCCCAAGAGTCCAAGAGTATTATGGAAGAAAACGAAGCTTCTCCTGAAGAGCAGGTGCCACCACAAGCTTCTCCCCCGCCTTCTTCACAAGCAGAATCTCCAAAGCCTGAAGCCTCTGCAAGCCAAGCTGCGCCTGTGCCAGACGCGCCCCAAAACCCTGCTGAGGCTGAGCAAGCACGTCCTGAAGAAGCTCCATCTGAGGAGCCCCAGCCTGCAGCGGCTTCTTCTTCTCAGCCTGCAGCAGAATCCTCTCAAGAAGAAAAGGGGGATGAGAATGCGGATCCTGATATTGTAGAGGATGCAGATCCTGAGGAGAATAAAGAGCTTGAAGAGGGAGCTCCCAAAGAGGAAAGCCAGGGAGAAGAAGAGCATGAGGACAATAAAGATCATGTCTTGGCTCCCTTTAACATCCAAGATTTATTTCGGTTTGATCAAGGGATTTTTCTTGCTGAGGTGGAAGAGGGAACGCATAAAAGCGTCTCAGTAGATCTTTCCCCTCCTCCGAGATTCCTGCTGAAAGTTCTTGCAGGAGCAAATATTGGCGCGGAGTTTTCTTTAGAAGAGGGAAGGTCGTACATTATAGGATCCGACCCAGCATCTGCAGATATTGTGTTTAACGATATTAGCGTATCACATCAGCATGCGAAGATCTCTGTGGGTTCTGATGATGTGATCATGATAGAAGATCTTGGGAGTAAGAATGGCGTAATTGTAGAAAGTAAGAAAATCGAGCATTCCTCTACGTTAACTGCGAACCAAGTTGTGGCTTTAGGAACAACGCTATTTCTTTTGGTGGATCATCAGGCTCCCTCCAATACCATTGTTGCGACTTTTGCTCCCGAGGATTATGGCTTATTTGGCAGACCTCAAGATGCTGAAGCTATTGCTAAACAGGCTTTGGAGGAAGAAGAAGAAAAACAAAAGCGGGCAACTCTCCCTACGGGTTCGTTTATTTTGACGTTGTTTATTGGGGGGTTGGCAATTTTATTTGGTGTGGGGACAGCTTCGCTGTTTCACACCAAAGAAATCGTTCCTTTGGAACATGTCAATTACAACGAAGACCTAGAAAGAATCGTAAAGCAATTCCCTACAGTGCGCTATACGTTTAATGAAACCAATGGACAGTTGTTTTTAATAGGACATGTAAAGAATAGCATAGATAAAAGCGAGCTTTTGTACAAAGTAGACACGCTAGCGTTTGTGAAATCCATCGATGACAACGTCATCGATGATGAGGCTGTATGGCAAGAAATGAACATCTTCTTGTCGAAGCGTCCTGAGTTTAAGGGTGTTAGCATGAGCTCTCCAGAACCTGGGAAGTTTGTCATTACGGGATATGTGAAAACTACAGATCAGGCGAGTTGCCTCGTAGATTACCTAAACATTCATTTCAACTATCTTTCTTTGCTTGAGAACAAAGTGGTTGTTGAGTCGCAAATGTTAAAGGTTATTTCAGGGCAACTACTTCAAAACGGCTTTGCGAATATTCATGTGTCTTTTGTTAATGGTGAGGTGATCCTTACAGGCTATGTAAATAATGACTCCGCAGAGAAGTTTCGCACGGTAGTACAAGAGCTTTCCAATATTCCCGGCGTACGTTTAGTGAAGAACTTTGCAGTGATGCTTCCTGCGGAAGAAGGCATAGTCAATTTAAATCTTCGCTATCCTAATCGTTATCGTGTGACAGGATATTCTAAATATGGAGATATCAGCATCAACGTTGTTGTGAATGGCAGAATTTTAACTCGTGGTGATCTTATCGATGGGATGACAGTAACGAGTATACAACCAAATGCGATTTTTCTAGAGAAGGAAGGGTTGAAATATAAAATAGACTACAATAAATAGATCAAAACTTATTAATTCTTTTGTATTTGGGTAAATAGTTTATGTTTAATATGGAAAATTCTGCAGCTAAAGAGGAAAAACAATCTCCTACGCTGTTTGATTTAGAAAAAGATATGCAAGATTTGGGCAAAGCTCAAGAAATCAAAGCTAGCGTACAGGATAAAGTGCAGAAATTAAATGCTGCATTACGAGAGGGTGCTCATAAGGAGTCTTTTGAAAAGCAGCAAGCCCTGCTCGCGGGATATCTCGCCTTACAGAAAGTTCTTGGGCGGATGAACCGTAAAATGATGTAAACCAAGTAAGGGGGAGATTTTATGACTACTACGGGAAGCAGTTGTTCCGCATTTAACTTTAATGAGATGCTCAACGGCGTATGTAAATACGTTCAAGGAGTACAGCAATATTTAACAGAGCTCGAGACGTCAACGCAAGGAACTGTTGACTTAGGAACTATGTTTAACTTGCAATTTCGCATGCAGATTTTGTCCCAGTATATGGAATCTGTTTCGAACATCTTGACTGCCGTGAATACGGAAATGATCACGATGGCAAGAGCAGTGAAAGGAAGTTAATAATATAAGAGAAAACTTATGGCAGATTTGGAAGTATTTGAAGCAGATTTTGCTTTATTGTTTGAAGCAGGCCTTGTTGCAATTAAACAAGGTGATGAAGATAGCGCAAAAAAGATTTTTCAAAGTTTACATATTCTTCGTCCTGAGCATCATGGATGTGATTTGGGCATGGCGTTAATTTCATTGCATAAGATGGATCTGATCCGTGCAGAAGAGCAACTAAGAGCTTTGGCAGAAAAAGAAAATGATAATTGGAGCATTAAAGCATTTCTTTCCCTAACACATATGATGATCGTTTTGCAGCAGGGAAGCTCTTTTGAAGTTCGCCGTGAAAGTTTAGAGCAGAGCTTAAAACTTGCTGATCAGGTATTGGCACATTGTGAAGTGGAATCTACACGAAGTCTTGCACAGTCCGTATTAGATTGGCATGAGACGTTAGTCGCAAAAAGCGCAGGGCCTTTGGGTTAGTCGAATATAACATATATGGTGTCTTATGATAGATCCTATACAGTTCCTTGCAGGTTCTGATGGGGAGCAAGAGTCTTCCTCTGTGAAAGAATCTTTAGGGACTCCGCTAGCAAGTGAACTGAAAAAGGAGATTCCTGCATTTACTTTAGGAGGAGAGGCAAAACTCTCTTCAGATGTTATCGCGCCAAATGCTTTACCGAATCCTATGGCGATGATGCAGGATGAGAACGCTTCATTGGTAGATCCTGAATTGCAAGAAGCCCTTGATTCTGAAGAGCTCAAAGAACAAATTAACAATCTCCGAGAGCGTCTCGGGGAGTTTCGTGTGTCTTTAGAAGAAGGGCAAACTCCCAAAAACCTAGAGCAGGAGCATTTTCATGCTGTTGGGGTGGTCATGGATTTAATCAATGAAGATCTTGGAGCGATAGCGGAAAGCACACAACAAGATTTACAGAAAGATAAGGAAGAAGATGCTGAGCACTCCTTAACGAGAAAGGTGATCAATTGGATCTCTTCTGGAGAGGAAGTGTTAAATAGAGCTCTGTTGTATTTCTCCGACAGAAACGGAGAGAGAGAAAATTTAGCGAACTTCTTAAAGGTGCAATATGCTGTGCAAAGAGCCACACAAAGAGCCGAACTTTTTGCGAGCATTGTAGGAACTTCTGTAAGTAGTATAAAAACAATTATGACGACACAACTAGGTTAACATGGATCAGTTAACAACAGACTTCGACTGTTTGATGGCGCGGCTAGGCGATGTCAATCTTACGACTGTAGTGGGACGTATTATTGAAGTCGTGGGGATGCTAATCAAAGCTGTCGTTCCCAACGTGCGCGTTGGGGAAGTCTGTTTAGTAAAGCGTCATGGGCTAGAGCCCTTAGTTACAGAAGTTGTTGGCTTTACGCAAAACTTTGCGTTTCTTTCTCCTTTAGGAGAACTCACGGGCGTGAGCCCTGCTTCTGAGGTGGTTCCCACAGGACTTCCCTTACACATCCGTGCTGGAGATGGGCTATTAGGACGTGTGTTAAATGGGCTTGGAGAACCTATAGATACAGAATTTAAAGGTCCTCTAGTGAATGTGGATGAGACCTATCCTATTTTCTGCCCCCCTCCAGATCCTTTACACCGGGAAAAATTACGAACGATCTTATCTACGGGAGTGCGTTGTATTGATGGGATGCTTACTGTAGCGCGGGGACAGCGTATAGGGATTTTCGCAGGTGCGGGTGTAGGAAAATCTTCTCTCTTAGGGATGATCGCAAGAAATGCAGAAGAAGCTGATATCAATGTTATTGCTTTGATCGGTGAGCGGGGACGTGAGGTCCGTGAATTTATCGAGGGGGATCTCGGAGAAGAAGGCATGAAGCGCTCTGTGATTGTCGTGTCTACTTCGGATCAATCTTCGCAATTGCGGTTGAACGCAGCATATGTTGGTACTGCAATAGCAGAATATTTCCGTAATCAGGGAAAAACTGTCGTGTTAATGATGGACTCTGTCACGCGATTTGCCAGAGCTTTACGGGAAGTTGGTTTAGCTGCGGGAGAGCCTCCAGCAAGAGCGGGATATACGCCATCAGTATTTTCCACTTTACCAAGATTGCTTGAGCGTTCAGGAGCGTCTGACAAAGGCACGATTACGGCATTTTATACTGTCCTTGTTGCAGGAGATGATATGAACGAGCCTGTTGCGGACGAGGTAAAATCTATTTTAGATGGACATATTGTTCTTTCCAACGCATTGGCACAGGCATACCACTATCCTGCGATCGATGTGTTGGCTTCCATAAGCCGATTGCTTACGGCGATTGTTCCTGAAGAACAGCGCCGCATCATAGGAAAAGCTCGTGAGGTGTTGGCGAAGTACAAAGCGAATGAGATGTTAATTCGGATTGGGGAATACCGACGTGGTTCGGATCGCGAAGTGGACTTTGCAATAGATCATATTGACAAGCTGAATCGCTTTTTGAAGCAAGATATTCATGAAAAGACCAATTACGAGGAAGCAGCGCAGCAGCTGCGGGCGATTTTCCGTTAAAGAGTAGGGGATTGTGGCAAAATACCCGTTAGAGCCTGTTCTTATTGTTAAAAAGGATCGTGTAGATAGAGCAGAAAAAATTGTTAAGGAGAAGCGGCGTCTTTTAGAGATTGAACAAGAAAAACTGCGAGAAAAAGAAGCCGAAAGGGACAAGGTTAAAAATCATTATATGCAGAAAATCCAACAATTACGAGAATTGCTGGATGAAGGCACAACAAGCGATGCGATTTTACAGATAAAGTCCTATATAAAGATCGTCGCTGTGCAGCTTGCTGAAGAGGAAGAAAAGGTAAATAAGCAGAAGGATGCCGTTCTGGTTGCTGCTAAAGAACTCGAGAAAGCAGAAGTCAACCTCATGAAAAGACGAAAAGAGGAAGAAAAAACGCGTCTGCATAAGGAAGAATGGTTGAAAGAGGCTCTTAAAGAGGAAGCTCGGGCTGAAGAAAAAGAGCAAGATGAGATGGGGCAGTTGCTTCATCAGTTGCGTCAGAAAAAACAACGTGAAACGGGGGGGAGTTAGTGTCATGGAATTGAATAGAACTTCAGAGTACAGTTGCAAAACAGAAAATCATCTACCACAGCGCAGAGAAGATGCCTTAGGACCTCAAGATAGTCGTGAAGTTAAGGTGTTTTCCTTAGAGGGCAGCCAGCAATCATCGCGTCAGGAGAAGAGTGCTTCTTCATCTTCTTCTTCGAAAACGCAAGCACGCGAGGGGCGTAGTGAGGATGGCAAACGCATAGAGGAAAAAAGCTCTGCTGTAGCTTCTAAAGAAGAGGATAGTGCGGCAGAAGAAGAAGAAGGAGCAAAATTCTTCGTCAATGAACAAGTTGCTGCTGGCATTGCTCTTTTTGATCTTCCTAGCGTTGCGGTTCAGGAAGTACAATCCATGTCTTCAACAGTAGCTGTAGCCTCTGTAGATTTAAGCTGGGTAGGAGAGGTGATTTTATCTACAGTAAGTTCTATGACGATCTCTGAGTTGGAAGGACAGCAGATGGTAGAGCTTGTTTTAGAAGCAACACATCAAATTCCTGAAGTTTTTGTAGGTGCAAATTTGACTTTAATGCAATCTGGAGAAGAGCTTTCTGTGAACATTTCGAATTTCCAGGATCCTTCTCAAGCCGTGCAAGCAGCGCAGTTGGTCTCAAATAATGCAGAGCAGCTCTCGAGTTTGGTAAGCGCTTTATATGCTCGTAACTTGCGCTTGGCAGAGTTTGTCGTAGGATCTCAAGTGGTGCAGTTGCCTCGACAAGAGGAAATTCAGACCCCATTGCATATGATTGCTTCTGCAATTCGTTATAATGAGGATAAGGAGCAAGAGCGTGAGGGACAAAATCAACAGCAACAAGAGCAACAGGAATCTCCTTATAAAATAGAAGAAGCGCGATTGTAAGAGGAACCCTTTATGGCAGTGGCTGCGGAACCCAGCGCAAGCTGGATAAAACATCGCAATGACTTTCTTTGTTCTTTAGAGCGTCCAGAAGAGCGCTTTGCAATTCCTAGATTTCCCAAGGAAGCGTGTCAGCAAAAACTCAAAGAAAAATTTCATTTGGAAGATGTCGAGATTACCATAAATTACCGAGGTCCTTTAGCTGCGGCTCAGGCGGCCTCGGAATATGGTGCACGTGTGTTTATCCAGCCTATGTTGGTGCAACCCTGGGAACATGGAGAGATGTTTTTTTTGACATCAGAAGAAGAGCTCCAAAGGCTTATGGTTGCGGTGTTTAATGACTCCAGCTTGGCATCATATTTTTATGAAAAAGATCGGCTTTTAGGATTCCATTATTATTTTTCTGCAGAGGTATGTAAGCTATTTGAGGAGTTGGGATGGGTTCCTTCTCTTGCGGCAAAGCTCACAGGAGAAGCGAGCTTTTCCGCAAGGGAAATCCAAGGCACGGTCCAGGTTATAGAGATTTCTTGCTATTTAGATGCACATCTTTTTCGTTTTCAGTTACTCTTTCCTGAAGCAACGTATCATAGTTGTCAGAAATTTTTCTCTGGGATGCAGCAAGAGTTTGATGTGCATAGTATAGACCAAACTCGTTTGCTTTCTCTTTCTGTAGAGGTGGGCTATTGTCATCTTACCCAGGAAGAGTGGAAACAGGTAGTTATGGGATCGTTTATTCTTTTAGATAGCTGTTTGTATGACCCTGATACGGCAGAGAGCGGAGCGATGCTTTCTATACACAAACAGCAGTTTTTCGGGGGACGCTTCTTAGACCCAAAATCTGGAGATTTTAAGATTACAAGTTACCCTAATGTACAGCCTGAAGATGCTCCTCTTCCAGAGGACCACGAGGCTCCCGCAGCTCCCCTTCCAGGACATTGTAAGCTTGTTGCTGAAGTTGCAAGGTATGGACTTGCTGTGGATGAGTTTTTGAAGCTCGCTCCAGGGAGCATTTTGAACTTGGGAGTGCATCCTTCTCGAGGTGTAGATATTATCCTTGATGGCGCAAAGGTTGGCAGGGGGGAGATCCTTGCCTTGGGGGATGTTTTGGGTATTCGAGTGTTGGAGGTCTAAAGGAATTTAGCTATGGATTGTCGTGCCAATGCTGATCCGGAGACTTTATCCGTAGGTGGGTATCCACAAAAAAAGATTCTTAGTCGTAAAGAGGGGAGCACAGTTTATCAAAGTGAGCATCCTGAGTCGCTACAGCCTGTCGTGGTGAAGGTGCTTTCTCCACCTTATGTTTTTGATTCCCGTCGTGTGGAGGGTTTCCTTAGAGAAATCCATATTCTCCGTCAGGCGTCACATCCGAATATTGTAACGTTTTATAACTATGGCAAATGGGGGAACCATTTGTATGTTGCTATGGAGTATATCGAAGGGATTACATTGCGACATTACATCCTCTCCCAATGTATTCCCTTAACCCGCGCTATAGATATTCTTATTGAGATTCTTAAGGCTGTAGATTACCTCCACAGTCAGGGAGTAATCCATAAGGATATCAAGCCTGAAAACATCTTGCTGTCTTTGCGAGGGCAGGTCAAACTTATAGACTTTGGTTTGGCAGCTTGGGGAGTAGAAGAAATCTCCGGGCGCTCTGCAGTGTTGGGGACACCTTATTATATGAGCCCCGAGTTGCGGCAGGGAGAACCTTTTTCTGAAGCTTCTGATGTCTATGCCTTGGGATTATTAGCATATGAGCTGATCTTGGGGAACCTTTCTTTTGGGAAGGTACATCTTTCTCTTATTCCTGCGAAAATTGGAAGGATTCTTGCGAAAGCGTTACAGCCTTCTACAAAAGCTCGTTACAGCTCTGCGAAAGAATTTTTGCAAGATTTGCAAGACTACCGTCTTTCTGAAGATATAACGCAAGATTTTCGTAAGAAAGATTATGCAATCAATGTAGGAGAGCAGTTGCGAGAACAAGGTGTCTGGCTTGCACCGCAAGAATTGAGTTTCCCTTCGTTTGTGGCGGGGAGCCTGTATCAGCTAGGATACTCTTCACATCCCTATGCGTATTATGATGCGTTTTTCATTGATGAGGTGTTTCATTTGTGGTTAGGGTATAGTACCACGAGCAATGCTACCTTGGCTTTGTCGGCGTTAAAGAGTTTAGTAGCGCAGCAGGATCCTGAGCTCCCCCCGATAGAGAGAGTACGCAAGATCAATGAACAGCTAAAGCACATGCAAATTCCTATAGATGAAGCTGGCGTGAGTATCGTTTGTGTTACCATGTTTCCAAATGCGGATGTATTTTCGTGGATCGCTTGTGGCCAAACAGTTTTTTGGCTAAAAACACGTGGGATTTCCCGAAACTATAAAACTTCTTCTCCAGGATTAGGGAAAATTAATTCTTTACAAATTCAGGAAAGCAAGGTTGCATGGGAAATAGGTGATGAGGCGATCTTGCGCACATTACACGCAGAAGATTCAAACGCATTGTCATTCGCAGAGTTGCAAGATAGAAGGCAAACAGCTATATTCTGCCCTATAGAGCATGTGCGCTATGGGACTCCAGGAAATGTCAACGAAAGCTCTTCTCCTTCAACGCTTATTAGCTTAAAAAGAATCCGGTGAAAATTGTGACATCGAATATTGGCAGAAAGATTTTTCAGGTCATCAGTAAGAATAAGAAAAAAATCGGAATATTTGGTGCTTTACTTTTCTTAGATATGACTTTGCTTAGTGTGAATTCCCAGGCATCGTCGCATACTTCTGCTGGAGAGCCTTTGCTGCAAGAAAGCCTTCATAAGGAGAAGCTTCTTTCTGCCTGTCCTAAGAATACAGTGAAAACTTCCTCTAGGAGGGCTTCCCAACCACAGGGGGAAAAAGCTTCTAAGGTAGTCAAGGCACCCTCTTATCAGGTGAGGAATGTCAAAAAGCCCGGAGTGACGACGTCATTTCCTAAGTCGACGCAAGGCCCTAGAGAACAGAAGGTTCTGCAAGAAGGAGGCCAGACGCTCTCCCCACTAAGAAGGGAAATGGGGTCTTCAAAGAAACCTTCCCAAGAAGCTTCGGAAGAGCAAAAAAAAGAAAAAAAGTTCTGGGAAGACAAGCAAAATTATGCTCGTAAAGCAGTAAATGCGATTAATCTTAGCATAAAAAAACAAATCGAAGAAAGCCAAAAGGTTTCCAATTCTAATAAGGATCCGCAGATTCATGTAGATGCAGATGCTTCTGTACATTCTCCAAAAAAGTTAGAGTCTCCAGCTTTTGTAGAAAAAATCTCCTCGCCTCAACATCATCAAGATAGTGAGAAGGAATCTAAAGTTTTAGATGTATTAAAAACACGAGAGCTGACTTGTGAAGATCTCAAAGATAATGGCTACACTGTAAATTTCGAAGATATTTCCGTTTTGGAGCTGCTGCAGTTCGTAAGTAAGATCTCCGGAACGAATTTTGTCTTTGATAGTAATGATCTGCAGTTTAATGTTACCATTGTTTCCCACGATCCGACCTCTGTGGATGACCTCTCGACGATCTTGCTTCAAGTATTGAAGATGCATGATCTTAAAGTTGTTGAGCAGGGAAACAACGTCTTGATTTATCGCAACCCGCATATATCCAAACTTTCCACAGTAGTTACCGATGGAACTACTAAAGATACCTGTGAAGCTGTTGTGGTTACTCGGGTTTTTCGCCTTTATAGTGTGAGCCCTTCTGCAGCAGTAACTATTGTTCAACCGTTGCTCTCCCATGATGCTATTGTAAGCGCTTCAGATTCCACAAGGCACCTTATCGTTTCTGATATCGCAGGAAATGTTGAAAAGGTCGGAGAGTTGTTAAGTGCTTTAGACGGGCCTGGGACTTCTATAGACATGGCAGAGTATGATGTGCAGTATGCGAATCCTGCAGCGCTAGTGAGCTATTGCCAAGATGTCTTAGGAGCTGTCGCAGAAGAAGAGGCTTTTCAAATTTTTGTTCAGCCAGGAACGAATAAAATTTTTATAGTTTCTTCTCCACGGCTTACAGGGAAAGCTAAGCAGCTGTTAAAGTCTCTGGATGTTCCTGAGATGGCACATACTCTCGATGATGTTTCGAGTCCCTCTTTAGCTTTGGGGGGATCAGGAGTAGCTAGCCCCAAGCGTTTGCGTTTCTTCATGTATAAATTAAAATATCAAAATGGTGCAGCAATAGCTCAAGCCATTCAAGATATTGGCTATAATTTATATGTTACCACAGCAATGGATGAAGATTTTATCAACACGCTAAATAGCGTCCAGTGGCTAGATGTAAATAACTCCATAGTGGTTGTAGGAAATCAAGCTAATGTGGACAGAGTTGTTAGCCTGCTTAACGGTTTGGATTTGCCTCCAAAGCAGGTGTATATAGAGGTGTTGATCTTAGATACTAGCTTGGAAAAATCCTGGGATTTTGGTGTACAATGGGTAGCGCTAGGCAATGAGCAAAGTAAGGTTGCCTATGCTTCAGGGTTATTGAGTAACTCAGTAATATCAAACACAGCTAAGGCTACAGTTCCTCCGGGAGTTCCTACACCAGGATCTTTGTCCTTACCGACTCCAGCGCAGATGACAGGATTTTCAGATATGATGTCGTCATCGTCAGCTTTTGGCTTAGGGATCATTGGAAATGTCATTAGCCATAAGGGAAAATCTTTCCTAACTTTAGGAGGCTTACTTAGCGCTTTAGATCAAGATGGCGATACGATCATAGTCCTCAATCCTAGAATCATGGCTCAGGATACCCAGCAGGCATCGTTTTTCGTTGGGCAGAACATCCCTTATCAAACGACAAGCACGATTATTCAAGAAACAGGATCTGTAACGCAAAATATCGAATATGAAGATATCGGCGTGAATCTTGTCGTGACCTCCACGGTAGCACCAAATAACGTCGTGACATTGCAAATAGAACAGACGATCTCGGAATTGCACTCTGCTCAAGGGACTCTGACTCCCGTTACAGACAAGACATACGCAGCAACAAGAATGCAAGTTCCTGATGGGTGTTTCCTTGTAATGAGTGGCCACATTCGTGATAAGACAACAAAAATTGTTTCTGGAGTGCCTCTTTTGAATTCTATTCCTTTAATACGGGGACTGTTTAGTAGAACTATAGACCAAAGGCAAAAACGCAATATTATGATGTTTATCAAGCCTAAGGTGATTAGCAGTTTCGAAGAGGGCTCAGATCTTACAAACAAAGAGGGCTATAGATATAACTGGGAAGCAGAAGCGGGATCTATGCAAGTTGCCCCGCGTCCTGCTCCTGAATGTCAACGACCTCCACGGCTCCAAGAAGAAAATGATTTTAAAATACTGGAAATGGAAGCCGAATGATGGTATAAGTAAAAGTAGGATGGTATTCTACGCCATGGAATAGCTTCTAACTCTGGTATTATTCAGGGGGAAAGCCGAGAAGAAGGGAGTCTTGCCGTATTGACTTTCATTTTTCTTGGCTTTTTTATTTCTGTTTTTTAAGATTTCCCTACGCCTAAATAGCTCAGTTGGTAGAGCAACACATTCGTAACGTGTAGGTCGTCGGTTCGATCCCGGCTTTGGGCAAAGCCTCTTTTTATCTTGCTAAATTTTGATTTTTTACAAGTTTGAGTTAAAACTCTTCAGGAAGGAAATCTTCAGCAAGAGTCTTCAGTTTGTGCGCTCGCAGGTGCATGACATGTTCTTTTTGAAGAACTCGGGAGTTTTCTGGCTCCTGCAAGGCAAGATGTCCCCTACGAGCCTCCCATAAAACCTGCTTCTCTATCGCATGATTTTTGGGATTTTTGATCCAGTTTAGCTCTATACCAAGCTGTAGCCAGCTCAGAGCATCTAGAGTTTCCTGAAGTTCCAAATGGCAAGAATGTGTAAGGAGACCTAAAGCACGTAAGATATGGTTTTTCAACTCACCGTTGTTTTCATCGCTAAAGCGCTTTTTTGCGGCAGCTTCAGCAACAAGGAGTTTAGATGCCCAAATCCTTAAGGAAGATAAGATCTGCTCTTCAGTAAGCCCTAAAGAGCACGTATTGGTAAGTACGACAACATTCCCAGAAAAGTCCGCAGGTGAAGAGGGAAGGAGGCCTGAAGAGGAGATTTCCGTAGAGGGCTCTAACAGCGTGGGGAGCTCCTTAGAGTACATGAGAGCAGGAACGTGTAGAAAACATCGTCCCTGGAGGGCAGTCCCACAACGCTGGGGATCTACAGTGAGGAAGCCAAACTCCGAAGAAAAAGCAAAGGAAAGCTTGTCATGAAGGAAAATATCTAGTTTTACGAGCTTTTCTAAGGTTTTCTCAGGATCTGCATAGAAATCTATAGCATGGAGGATGAGGTGATCTTGGAAGTTCACAACAATAAGAAGATCTCCAGAACGATTTGTAATAAGAGCTTCAGCCTCATGGTTTCCAAAAAGATCATAAGGAAAGGCAAAGTGCTCAAGAAGAAACTCCTTTTGCCATAGTGGCATCTCCTTAAGAGGAAGAATGAAAAATTCTTCTTCAGCTTCCTGAAAGCGTGATGAGATCAGCTCTAAGAGCTCTATCTTACTCTCCTTAGATAAACTTGGCAGAAACTTTGCTACAGAAAGGTTCCGACATAGGGACAGCGTTGTTATAGGCCAGGGAGAGCCCTTAGGAAGAGCAGACTTCATCTCTACAAAGCTCTTCAGAACATCACTAGGAAGCGTCATGGGAATCTTCTTGTTTTTTCAAGGTGTTAATTTGATCTCGGAGGATAGCAGCTTGCTCATAATCCTCACGTTTCAACGTATCTTGAAGTGCTTCGTTCAACGCTATCAGCTTTAGAAGGGGATTTGTTTTGCTCTCTTCGCCCGGTGCACGACCCACATGCAAACACCCCCGAGACTTATCTAAAGAACATGATGACGATACTGCTTTAAGCTGCTGCAGCTTGGAAACCAGTAAACTTTTAAAGTTCGTATAGCACTGGTGACATCCTAACAGAGCATCCTTTCGGGAGCTCCACGTCATGTTGCAGTTCCCACACGTTAAAATAATGGGAAAACCTGTAGCAGAAATCTCAAAACTCTCCTCAGGGTTATAATACGGATTCGGGTTGGGGCAATCCGCACAGACATACACACGTATCAGCTTGTCCCTAGAAACTTCCGTATAGCATATTGTCGCGGGATTCTGACACTGATAACAACACGCTGATGCAGGAAGTCCCATAAGAAAAAAGCTCCTTAAAGCTTAACTTCCCTTATCCATAACAAAAAATTCACAAAGGAGAAAATAATTTTTAAAGAAATGAATATTCCCAAAAACAACTCTTTGGGTCTTGAAGGATTTGAACCTTCGACCCCCTCATTAAAAGTGAGGTGCTCTAACCGCTGAGCTAAAGACCCAGAATTCTTACTGAAAATACACTTTGACCCCAAGGGGATTCGAACCCCTGTTACCGGAATGAAAATCCGATGTCCTGGGCCAGGCTAGACGATGGGGCCAAGACGGCAATAATGTTACAAGTTTTCCCTCTTTAGAGCAATCTTTTCTCTTTAGATTGCTTTTAATTTGCTGGGAACATTTTTTATAATAAAAAGATAACTTTATAAAGAAGCTATATCAATTTCTTTTTGTTTTGCTATCTCATCAATTTGCTTACAAAACTTATCCGTAAGCTCTTGAACTTTCTTCTCAGCACCCTTCACAGCATCTTCTGTAAGGGTTGAATCTTTCTTTACTTTGTCGTTCGTTTCTCTGCGGATATTGCGAATTTGTATTTTCGCCTCCTCACACTTACGACGAAGCTGTTTAATAATATCTTGCCTAAGCTCCGCTGTTGGCTCCGGGACTCTAATACGAATTATCGCACCCTCAACTTCAGGTTGAAGATTTAAATTCGCAGCAAGAATGCCCTTAGCAATAGCTGAAGCATTATTTGCATCATAAGGAGAAACCACCAATTGTCGCGCATCAGCAACAGAAATTGAAGAAATATCCGATAAACGCATTGTAGTCCCGTAAACATCTACAGTTACGGTTTCTACCAACGCAGGATGAGCCTTCCCAGTTCTAAAAGTTTTAATCTCTTTTTGAAAAAACTCAAGTGTAGAGGCCATTTTTGTTTCAGCATCACGCAATGTCGACATTACTTACCTCTTCTTCGCCAATTAAAGTCCCAATGGTTGGATCAAAAACAGCTCTCTCCAGAGAATATTGAACGAAATTAAATACGCGAATAGGAATATGGGCATTCTTACACAAAGAAATCGCCGAAGCATCCATAACTCCAAGTTGCTGCGCTAAAAAATCCCCATAAGAAATAAAGTCATACTTTACCGCATCGGGGAATAGTTGAGGATCCTTATCGTAGACGCCATCTACATGCATTGTTGCTTTGATCAAAATGTCCACATTCAGCTCACACGCACGCAATGCAGCGCCTGTATCTGTAGTGAGATACGGAGAACCTGCTCCTGTCGTGCAAATCAAAATTTTTCCTTGATGCAAAGCTTCGATAGACTTTTGTGGAGTATAAAGATCTGCTAATTGAGGACATGAAATTGTTGAAGTTAGCAAGCAGGGAATGTCTTCAGCTTTTAATGCATCAGCTACAGCCATACCATTAATCAATGTAGCAAGCATCCCCATCTGGTCTGCAGATACACGATTTATCTGAAGCTCCCTATGCTTCTCAAACCCCCTTAAAATGTTTCCCCCGCCAATTACAAGAGCAACTTCAATATCACAATTACGAACAGCTCGGATATCAGATACAAGCCTCGAGAGATGTACCTCATCTATTCTTGTATTCGTATCTTTAGATAAAGCTTCTCCAGAGATCTTAAACAAAACACGTTTTATTCGCTTAGACATACGCCTACGCTCCTAATTTCCATAGAGTAAAGTTTTTTACTGCAATGGGAGCCTCTAAGGTTTTTGACATATCTTCTAATAGATGGAAGATTGTAGCCTCAGGGTTTTTTACAAAGGGTTGTTCTAAAAGACAGGTTTCTTTGAAAAAGGTGTTTAACTTCCCAGAAATAATTTTATCCACTACCGCTTGAGGCTTCCCTTCTGTTTGGGAAGAAATCACTTCTGTTTCCCTATGAATAACCTCTTGTGGAACCTCTTCTCTACTTAAAAATTGTGGACGCTCAGCAACAATATGCATGGCAATTTCTTTTGCCAGACACCCTGCTTTCGGAGAGCCTGAAAGGATCACAATCGCAACAGACTTTCCATTTCCGTGAGAATACATTCCTATACTTTCTTTGGAGGTGTTTGTAGGATAGTATGCTATACGACTAACGCGAATATTCTCTCCTACAGCCTGCATGGTCACTGCCCGCATGTCGTCGATCGAGAGGGAGGGATCTCGAAACGACGGCAATTGTGCTAAGACGTCTACACTGTTGACCTTATGGCGTAAAACTTCTTCTATGAGATCCTCTACAAAAGATCTAAAAACATGATTATTCGCAACAAAATCTGTTTCAACATTTACTTCTACCAAAGCAACCCCATGGGTGTCTGCCAAGGCGGTAATAATGCCTTCTTTTGTTTCTCGATGCTCTTTTTTGCTCGCAGCAGCCAGGCCAATCTTGCGCAAATATACTACGGCTTCTTCAAGATTTCCCTGGCTAGATTCTAAAGCCTCTTTGCATTTTGTCAGCCCTACGCCGGTTCTAAGCCTTAAAGATTTTAAGGCATCCATGGAAAAGTCTCTCATAGGTTCTCCGCATTATCAAATTTCTTTGCCAATAGGTCTTCACATTGATCTGAATTCGTGTCCTCCTCTTCTTCTGGGTGGGAATCATCAAATTCCTCTGTGAAAGAGGGGAAACCACCAGCTGAAATTTTGATTGGAGAGACTATGGTTATTCCTAGCTTTTTCTTTACCTGAATGATGTTTTCTTTAATGACGTTTATAATCAAACGGATGCTTTTCAAGGAGTCGTCATTACAAGGAATCACGTGGTCAATTGGCGTAGGATCACAGTTCGTATCTACTAATGCAAGTACGGGAATATTTAACTTCCTTGCTTCCGCAACTGCAATTTTCTCATAACTAGGATCCACCACAATTAAAAGCCCTGGGAGCTTTTTCATGTAGCGAACGCCTTCAAGGTTTTTTATAATTTTTTGTTGTTTCTTTGCCAAAAGAGCGATTTCTTTCTTTGTGAAAAACGAAGGATTATGTTCAAAGTTTCTTTCAATTTTATCTAAGGTTTTCACAGAATTTCGGATTGTCGCCATGTTTGTTAACATGCCTCCTAACCATCTCTCGGAAACAAAAAACTCCCCAGCTTCAATTGCTGCGTCTCGAACTACGCATTTTGCTTGTTTTTTTGTTCCGACAAACAAAATGGACTTATTCCCTTCAACAACTTGTCTTATGAAGGGAAGAGAATGACGCAATTGTTGCAAAGTTTTGGCAAGATTGATAATGTGCAATCCATTTTTTTCCTCGAAGATGTAAATTTTCATTTTGGGATTCCATCTTCGAGTCTGGTGTCCAAAGTGCGCACCAGCTTCTATAAGATCCCTTAAGGAAATATCGCAGATCAGAGACTCCAAGCTTTGTACCTCTATTACAAATTAGAATATATTAACAATGGCATCTTGACTTGAGCCAAGATTTCAGTCTTGGTTGAGTATTTGAAGAAGCGCCCGATCAGAATCGAACTGACACCGGTAGCTTGGAAGGCTACAGCTCTACCATTGAGCTACGGGCGCAAAATCAAATGTAATCAAGGATGGTAAAGCAGACCAGCTTTTAACGCAATCAGGAATCTACAAAAGAGCGTGCAAGATAAATCAAAAATTATTTCTTTATAGAGAGGGAGAAATTTTTGCGCATAAAAAAACCCAGAAGATGAGATTTTCTGGGCTAGAAACCAGAACATTCTGTCCTGGTAGCGAAAAACAACTAGAACAGCGTATCAGCGCGCTGTTAGAATCTGCATTGAGCAGAAAGGTGAGCGGCTCTTTCGTTAATTAAACGAAGCTCTCCAGTGATTGCCCATTTATCGGCATCAAGTAAAGTTGCTCCCATGGAAACACCACAAGCTTTTCTGGACTTCAACTTGTTAATTTGAAGAGAAACAATTTGTAGGGAGTCAGCAAACTTGTTTGTGCCATCTACTGTAGTTGCTTGTCCTAATAATGTTGGATTCCATGTTGTCAAGTTGAAAATTGGCGAAGCTAATTTTGGTTCCGCAATTTGGATAGTATCTGCATCAAAAGTAGCTCTAGACCACTGAACACCGATGTAAGGAACGAGCATATTCAGTCTATATGACAATGCTGCACCGACTTGCCATTCATGGTAGTTGATCGTGGCATTTTTCAATTTATCACTAGAATCAGTTTCCGTTCCTGCAGAGAGTGGAAGAGGCAGAGTCTGGCCTACATATCCCCGAGGTTTGTGTACAGTAAATTGTGCTACGTTAGAAAGAACGTTGAGTTCTTGAACGCGAGGTTTCGATTGTGCGTATTGGAATTCAGCTCCTAAAGTTGCACATCCACATTCCCACAAAGCTCCGCGAGCTCCAACGCTCCAAGAGAAGGTTGTGTCTGTATATAGCTCTACTACGCCGTTAGAAATATTTGCGTTTGGATATTTGCCCTCAAGAGAGCTTCCAGAGATCCCAATTAAACCAATAAGGTTGAAAGATGAAGAATTTCCTTTAAAATACCCGCTAGTGGCTCCTAAAGTGCAAAAAACATCAAAGCGATCCCAGATATTTAACGCAATGTAACCTGCATTTGTGAACCACTCCGCATCGTGCATGTGCTTTCCATACGCTGGGTTTGCTCTTTCGGCTGTTGTACTTGAATCTGCAGCATTATTAGGTGATGTAGGGGCTGTCCCCATTAAAAACATTTTCGATACATCTGTCTTGAGGACTCTGTCGAAAACATAATCTCCGTAAAATCCTACGCGTAAGCTAATCGCGTCGCACCAAGTAGCGCAAGGATCACATGGATCTCCTGACATACCTTCCCATATCGTTCCATCAATTAATAAACTTGGCTCTGCTGGGTTCCCTACAGGCAAAGCGTGTAAGGAGGCGTTACCAGCAAAAAATGCGGCGGATAAAAACGCCGATTTTAAGAGTTTTTTCATACTCACCTCTAAGATTATGCTTAATTCTTTTTGTGCTCGCTATATTTTCTTGTTTTCTGGCGGCACTTACGTTCAAGTTAAAGCCAGACAAGATTCCTGTAGGCATTTTATGACTGTTAGGAGGGTCTTGCAAGTGAAAACAGCCTTAAGCATGAACACACAGCTCATTAATCGAAAACATAACAAACTTTTCTTTTTATAGTAAAGACGATAAGAAAAATGTGTGAATTCAGACAGTGTTTTCAAACAAGGACCTCTAAGAGTTCTATAGGAGGGAAGAGGTTTTTTTGTATATGTTTTTTCTTGAGAAGAGTTTTTCATAAAACAGAAAACCCCCTTGAAAAGGCTGTGTTGCATTGTTTTCTTCTTTTTATGTGCTTTTCGTCCTATCATATTCATATGAGTTTGTTGTTAGATTAAAAATGTGGGTTTTGGTTGTATAGCCAAGAAATTTAGTTTGATGAAGATGTGTGTATGAAATTGCTCAGAAAACGCTCTAAACACCTTACTGTCCCTGAAAAGACAAATCGTCTGCTGTCAGGGTTTATTCTTGCCTTTATTATAATCGCATTGCGTTTGTGGCACCTAACTGTCATAGAGCATGATAAGAAAGTAGAGGAAGCTTTTAAACCTCAGCAACGTGTAATCCCAGAGTATATGGAAAGAGCTACAATTTGTGACCGCTTTGGGAAGGTGCTGGCTCGAAACCAAATGCAGTATGATGTGAGCGTTGCCTATAGTGCTATTCGTGATATGCCAACACGGGCTTGGAGAATCAATGAACTTGGAGAAAAAGAGCCTGTTTTGGTGCGTAAGGAGTACATTCATCGTTTGGCAGAGCTTCTTGCTCAAGAGCTACATTTAGACGCGAATGCTGTTGAAGATGCTTTGCACTCTAAAGCATCTGTGCTAGGTTCTGTTCCCTATCTTGTGCAGGCAAATGTTCCCGAGCGTACCTATTTGAAATTGAAGATGATAGCTAAGGATTGGCCTGGATTACATGTAGATAGTGTTTTGCGGAGGTACTACCCTATGGGGAAAACTGCTGCAGATATTGTGGGGTATGTTGGACCGATAAGTATAGAAGAGTATAGGAAGGTCACCCAAGAGTTAAGCCAGCTTCGGGAGTGTGTTCGTGCATATGACGAGGGGGAGGAACCAAACTTCCCCTTTGGTTTGTCCAGTATAGATCAAGTGAGTACGCTGCTTGATTCTCTAGAAAGCCGCGCCTATAGTTTAAATGCGCTGGTTGGGAAGTTAGGCGTAGAGGCGTTGTATGATGCGCAATTGCGGGGGAAAATTGGGAAAAAAACAGTTTTGGTAGATCGTCGGGGGGAATTTATCCAAGACTTGGAGGAGATTTCTTCTGGAGTTCCAGGAGAGAAAGTTCGGTTAACTTTGTCTGCAGATTTACAAGCGTTTGCAGAGCAGTTGCTTCTGGAGCATGAGTATACGGAGCCTTTTCGTAGTGCGAGCTCTAGGAAGAAAAAAGAGCTTTTACCACCGTTATACCCATGGATTAAGGGAGGGGCGATTCTTGCCTTGGATCCAAATAATGGGGATATTTTGGCTATGGCGTCATCTCCTCGGTATTGCAATAACGATTTTGTGAATATGAAAGTGTCTTCAGATCGTGTAGCTACACGATCTGAGATCTACCGTTGGTTGGAAGGGAAAGAGCATATCGCAGAGCTATTTGATCGGAAGGTCAATTTACATAGAGAGCGGGGGCTTCCCACAGGGGAAATTATAGAGGAAGAGCTTCCATTAACTTTTGAGAATTACTTGGATTTTGTGCTTCCTGAGAACTCTACAGTGAAAGCACTTGTGAAGCAAAGCTCCCTAGGGGATGCTGTTGCGGTGCAAAGTCGTGTTCGGGCGCTTTTAGAGCTGTTTGGTTATGGTAAGGTAGAGTGTTCATGCGCATCGATTTTTGATGCTGTATTTCCAAGAAAAGAGGGGAATATTCTTATTAAGGAGGTAATCTCCGTAAAACAACAAGTATGGATTACGGAGTGTTTAAAACGGCATGCTTTAGGGATTGAGAAGATCAGACAGAGTCTGCTAAAGGATTTTGAAAAACTTCCGGCAAATTATGATAAGATTTTGTATGTAGATCTTTTACGTTTAGCTGTGGACCCCTCTCGGGGAACCCCCGAGCTGTTTTCACAGCTCTCTTCTTTCCCATTGTTGGAATTTACGGAGTGTCAGGGGCACTATGTGGTGTTTCGTGAAGCGCTATCTAAAATTGTTGAAGAGATCTTTACGGAAATCGATTTTGGTTTTTGGAGACAGGAGAACTTTGCTCAGTTTCTTTCAGGGAAACGTAAAGTGGAAAACTCTAAAAAACAACGCTATCCCACTCCCTATGTAGATTACTTAGAAGAAGAAAGAAAAATTCAATATGCAAAATTTCGTGAACAATATTTAAATGCATTTCTTGCTTATATTATTTCTGGGCATTGCTCTGGGGGGATGAGGTCTTATTATGAGGCTTTGTCTGTATGGCGGGAAGAATTATTGCGGGGTGCGCATAAGGCTCTACCTTGGCATAAACATTACCTCTATTTAAAAGAACATTTAGCCTCTTCCTCTTATAACTTGCCGGGACTGTTTTCCATATTCCGAGAGTTTGCTGATCTTCAACGTCCTTTATTAGGGAAGTATCCTTTAACTGTTGTGAAAAACTCTCTTCAAACGGAGCAAGATTTAGCTGCATCGTTTTATCCTGTATATGGTTATGGGTATTTGCGTCCCTATGCATTTGGGCAAGCAACAACTCTAGGGTCAATTTTTAAGCTAGTTTCTGCCTATTCTGTACTGTCTCAGTATTTTGTGAGTACATCTTATGATGACCTCTCGAAGCTTTTAGTTCTTATTGATAAGAACTCTTTTGGCTATACGACATTTTCTCCTCATGTAGGCTTTTTTAAAGATGGCTCTCTTATTCCAACCTTTTTCCGCGGGGGATGTTTGCCAGGAAATGATTTTTCAGGGCGTGGGTATATTGATTTAGTCTCTGCTTTAGAGATGTCAAGTAACCCGTATTTCTCTTTGCTTGTAGGGGAGTATCTTGCTGACCCTGAGGATCTATGTGAATCAGCATCTTTACTAGGGTTGGGTGAAAAAACTGGTGTGGGCTTGCCTGGGGAGTATGCGGGAAAACTCCCTAAGGATATTTCTTATAACCGTTCGGGGTTATATGCAACTGCTATAGGACAGCATACGTTAGTAGTGACTCCTTTACAGGTGGCAACTATGATCTCAGCTTTAGTCAATGGCGGGACATTGTATGTTCCGAACTTATTGTTGCCTGAGGATTTCGAGCCTTGCCAAAGCGCCAAAAAGAAGCGAGAAGTGTTTATGCCTGAACCTATTGCTGATGTGTTAAAGGAAGGGATGCATAGGGTGATTTGGGGACGCTTTGGCACAGCTCGGGCAATTCAAAAGCGCTTTTCTCCGGAACTTTTATCTCGGGTGATTGGGAAGACCAGCACGGCAGAATCGATTTTGCGGGTAGGTCTAGATCGCGAGCATGGCACTACAAAAATGAAAGATGTGTGGTTTGCTGCAGTAAGCTTTTCAGATCGTGAGCTAAAGACTCCAGAGCTTGTAGTGGTTGTGTATTTACGCTTAGGAGAATATGGACGAGATGCAGCTCCCATGGCGGTACGTATGATCGAGCGGTGGGAAAAAATTCAAAGGGAGAGGTTTTCCTAGAGAGCGTTTCTCCTGGCACGATTTTTGCTTGTGAAAAAGTAGAGATCAACGTTGTGTTAGGAGAGAGTTCATGGAAGAGGCTGCGAAACACTTAGCAAAAGAGTTTCTTTGCTCTGGGATTAATTTTTTTCTAAGTGGGGAGTATGAGCAAGCTACACAGAGATTAAAAGAAACATTAGAGTTAGACCCTACGGCAGCTCTAGCCTATTGTTATTTAGGAATTATTGCATTAGAGACTGGAAAGGTATCCGAAGCTTTGTCTTGGTGCGCCCAAGGTTTAGAGACAGAGCCTGGTGATAGCTATTTGCGTTATTGTTATGGAGCTGCTTTAGATCGTAATCATCAATATGAAGAGGCCATAGAGCAGTATCGTGCTTACGTTACATTGCACCCGGAAGATATAGAGTGTTGGTTTAGTCTGGGGGGAGTCTATCATCGTTTGCAAAGGCATCAGGAAGCCATCCATTGTTTTGATGCCGTCCTTGAACTGGACCCAGCAAATTCTCAAAGCTTATATAACAAAGCTATAGTATTTTCAGATATGGCTGAAGAGGGGGAGGCAATGAAGCTTCTTGAATCTACAGTGAAGAAAAATCCTTTGTATTGGAAAGCTTGGGTAAAATTGGGATTTTTGCTTTCTAGAAATAAAAAATGGGACAAGGCTACAGAAGCGTATGAACGTGTGGTACAGCTGCGTCCAGATTTAGCAGATGGCCATTACAATTTGGGATTGTGCTATCTCATTCTAGATAAAACTCGACTTGCTCTAAAAGCATTTCAGGAGGCGTTATTCTTAAATGAAGAGGATGCTGATGCTCATTTCTATACAGGACTTGCCTATATGGATCTGAAGCAGGCCTCGCGAGCTCATGATGCTTTTCATCGCGCATTAGCGATTAATTTAGAACATGAGCGCTCCCATTATCTGCTAGGATATTTATACCACATGCAAGGCCTGGAAGAAAAAGCTCTGACAGAACACAAGTTCTTAGCAGAGAAACATTCGATGTTCGCTCCCTTATTAGAAAAAGCCTTAACTGCAGATCCTTCATCATTGGATGCGGCGCGAAAGTTAGATTTCATGCCATAGAAACAGAAAGAGAAGCAAAAATATATACATAAAGAAAAAAGAAGACAAAAAAATGCGCATCTTATTAAAATGAGCGCGTGCTTGAAAGTCTTGTACTTTTTTTCACAAAAGCGTGATCTCTATGGGAAGAAGGGCTGACTCTTCTTCTTTTCTTATGGGCTTGGTGAATTGAACAGAAGTTCTATTTTCAGGCCTTCTTTTTTAGTTTGGAGAAATTGTTGCCTTTTGCTCTGTTTTTGTGTTTGGAGGATAACGAGGCTTCCACTTGTGGAGAGAATCTATGGATCATATGTTAGATGCGTTTTTGGGAGAAGAAAGGGAGTATCCTTATGGGTTTACCACGCCTATAGAATCTGAGGCTGTAGTTCGTGGGCTTTCGGAGGAAACTATAGAACAAATCTCCGCAAGACGTAATGAGCCTTCCTACATCACGAATTTTCGTCTAAAAGCATATAGGTACTGGAAGGAGATGCAAAGTCCTGCTTGGGCGCGAGTGCAGATGGATCCAATCAATTACGATGAGATGGTCTATTTTTCTGCTCCCAAACAGAAAAAACCTATAGGCCGCTTAGAGGATGCAGACCCAGAGATTTTAGAAACCTTTAAAAAGTTAGGGCTGCCGATAGATGAGCAAAAGCGTCTTCTTAATGTGCAAAATGTTGCCGTAGATTTCGTATTTGATTCTGTGTCTTTAGGGACAACGTTTAAAGAAGCTTTGGATGAGGCTGGGGTAGTATTTTGTTCTCTTAGTGAAGCAATACAGGAGTTCCCTAGACTTATAAGAAAATATTTAGGAAGTGTGGTTTCCTATCGCGATAATTATTTCGCAGCTTTAAACGCTGCGGTTTTTAGCGATGGTTCTTTTGTCTATGTTCCTAAGGGAGTGCGTTGTCCTATGGACATCTCAACTTATTTTAGGATTAACGATAAAGAAGCAGGGCAGTTCGAAAGGACGTTGATTATTGTCGAAGAGGGGGGATTTGTAAGTTATCTTGAAGGGTGTACGGCCCCAGCGTTTTCTTCGCATCAGCTACATGCTGCTGTTGTAGAGTTGGTTGCGAAAAGTCATGCTGAGATCCGCTATTCCACAGTGCAGAATTGGTATTCTGGGGATCGGAAAACAGGAAAGGGTGGCATTTATAATTTGGTTACGAAAAGGGGCTTGTGTGCTGGCGTGCGTTCGAAGATTTCCTGGTCCCAGGTAGAGGTGGGAGCAGCAATTACATGGAAGTATCCTAGCTGTATATTGCGAGGAGAAGAGAGCGTAGGGGAGTTTTATTCTATCTCGCTAACTAATGGGAAGATGCAGGCGGATACAGGAACAAAAATGATCCATGTCGGCAAGAATACCACCTCAACAATTGTCTCCAAGGGGATCTCTGCAGAGTTTTCTCATAATACTTTTAGGAGCCTTGTTTCTGTAGGGGAGAGAGCTTCGCACAGTTGTAACTACACGCAATGTGATTCTATGCTTATAGGGAAGCATTGCGGAGCCTATACAGACCCTAGAATTGAAGTGCATAACTCTACCTCTTCTATCGAGCACGAAGCAACCACTTCAAAGTTACGAGATGATCAGCTGTTGTATTTGCGTAGCCGAGGGTTAGACTCTGAAGCTGCCATGAGTTTGGTTGTGCATGGATTTTGTAAGGAGATTATTGAGAAGCTCCCCTTGGAGTTTGCCCAGGAGGCCTTGAAGCTCCTATATATTAAGTTAGAAAATAGCGTAGGTTAGTTGAAAGATGTTGCGGATAGAAAATTTGCATGTGCACTGCGACGATGTCAAAATCATAGATAATTTTAGTTTGCATATTAGCCCTGGCGAGTTGCATATGATCATGGGACCTAATGGTGCAGGGAAATCGACATTTGCCAAGGTGTTATCCGGAGACCCAAGTTTAAGTGTCTCTGCGGGGAAGATTTCCTTAGAAAAGCAGGATCTACTTACACTGTCCCCCGAAGAACGTGCACGCGCAGGGTTGTTTGTGGGATTCCAGCATCCTCCGGAGATCCCTGGAGTAAACAATAAGTTGTTTTTGCGGGATGCTTATAATTCGTGTCGTCGGTATCAATATGAGGCTGTAACTACAGAAGATTTTGAAATGCTACTCTCTGCTCTGCAGGAGACTTATGAGTTTGAGGTGTTGGATCATTTTTTCGAAAGAAACGTTAATGAGGGGTTCTCTGGGGGAGAGCGTAAAAAAAACGAGATTTTTCAAATGTTGATTATGGAACCGAAGATGGCAGTTTTGGACGAGCCTGATTCGGGGTTAGATGTGGATTCTTTACGTGCGGTTTGCAAGACCTTAGAAAGGTATCGAGAGATCCATCCGGAAAATTCTATGTGTATCATTACGCACAACCCGAAATTAGGACAGTTCTTACATCCAGATATCGTACATCTTTTTTTGGATGGCAATATTGCTTTGTCGGGAGGAGGGGCTTTAATGCAGGATCTTGAATATAAGAGTTATCAAGAGATTTTGAACCGAGCTTTTCAAAGATAGAGACATTGTATGTTAACTTTTGTAGAAAATGTTTCCTTAGTTAAGGAAGATTCTAACATTCATCGCGCAGTGACTGCATGCCATAAATATCATAATCATCGGGAGCCGTATAAAGAGATCTTTTGTTTTTTCCCCTGGATTCGAGGGATAGCGCATACTCCCCAGGAATATAGTTATGCCTATGGGGGCACAGAGGTAATGAGGCAGCAGCTGCTTGGGAAGCGCTCGTTATCTTATGAGTGTGTGATTATGAATGGCAAATATGAGGATTCCCTGTCTTATTTGCCTGAGGGTGTGGAGGTGTTTCCTTACAAAGAGGCTTTAGAGAGCTTTGCAACATTTATGCAACGTTTGCGTGTGGAGGAGCATCCCCTAGCTTTTGTGAATGCAGAGAGCTCCCAAGATGGCGTGGTAATTTATATTCCCGACGGTAAGGTGATAGATGAACAAATCTTTGTTCATCATATTATCTATCCTGTAGCGAGGGGGAATTTACTGTTTTCTCCAAAGGTTATTGTGGTTTTTGGGCGCGAAGCGTGTGCTGCAGTTCATGTGTTTCATCATATAGAGGTAGACTGTAGGACAGTGGTGCGAGAGATGATGGTCAATGGAGTAACAGAGGTCTTCGTTTCAGAAAAGGCAGAGGCGATCATCTCTATAGATCCACGATATGCGCATGAGAGTCAATTTAGCTGGTCACATATTGCCACGATACAAGCTGGAGGGGCGTGTGCTGTTGTACATCATCTTCTTGAAGACGCTCGTAGTTATGGTTTGTTTGAAAATACATTTTACCTCATGGGAGATTATGCTCATGCGGAGTCTGTTGTGGCGGCACGTTCTCCAAGAAAGACTTGGGTGAGGAATCTCATGCATCATGATGCGAAACATACAACGTCGCAACAAAAAATCCGTTCAGTCTTGGATAGTGGAGAGTTTTTGTTTGAAGGGGGGATCAAAATCACCCCGCAGGGAGAATATGCAAATGCATATCAAAGACATGATACATTGTTGTTAGATGACCAGGCTCGGGTTTCTACATACCCTCGTTTAGAGATCCTTACGGATGAAGTGAAGGCTTCTCATGGAGCTACTGTAGGCTCTATGGATGAGAAGCTATTGTTTTATATGCGTTCTCGGGGGCTTCCTCTTAAGCTGGCTAGGGAACGATTAGTTCAGGGGTTCCTGAAATCTTTAACCCCGACTCCAGAGACCTTCCCTCGGCTATCTAAAGTATTTAAGGGGTTATATTTTTAAGAAGTAGGGGTTTATGCGTGAGATAAAGAAAGACTTTCCTATCTTTGCCTCTAAGGAGAAGAATGGGGAGTCTTTTGTATATTTGGACTCTGCCGCCACGACACATAAACCCCAAGATGTTCTTGATGCCCTTATCAAGTTTTATACGACTTCCTATGCTTCTGTTGGGCGTTCTATATACAGCTCTTCGCGAGAAGCTTCTCAGGAGTTTTCTCTAGTGCGCCAGAAGATCCGAGATTGGCTTGGGGCGGCGTTTGAGGAGGAGATCGTCTTCACACGAGGAACAACAGCAGGGTTAAACACACTGGCAATAGCAGTAAATGATTTGTGGAGCTCAGGAGGGGTTGTTTTAGTCTCAGAAACGGAGCACCATGCAAATGTGATATCTTGGGAGATCGCTTGTCGTAGGCGAGGATCTTCGGTAAAAAAAATTTCTGTTTTAGACTCCGGGCTTATAGATTTAAACCATTTGGAAGATCTATTAAAGGAAGGGGCAAATCTTGTGAGCATCCCAGGGATACACAATGTCTCTGGGGGAATACAGCCTATAAAGGAAATTGCGGCTCTTGTGCATCGTTATCATGCGTGGTTGGCTGTGGATGGGGCGCAAAGTATGGGCCATCAGTCTGTGGATGTTCGTAGTTGGGATGTAGATTTCTATGTTTTTTCTTCCCATAAGGTGTATGGCCCTACAGGGTTAGGGGTGTTGTATGGCAAGAAGGAGCTTCTAGAGCTTCTGCCACCAGTAGAAGGTGGCGGAGGGATGGTAGAGATTTATGATCCTCAAGATCCAAAATATCTTCCGTCCCCGTTAAAATTTGAAGCTGGAACGCCGCATGTTGCTGGTGTTGTAGGGCTCGGAGCAGCATTGGATTATTTAAATAAGCTGTCTCCAGAAGCGATCTATAGTCATGAGGCAGAGCTTATTGCTTATATGCATGAGCAGCTTGTAAAGAATATTCCAGGGCTTCACGTTTTAGGGCCTGAGTTAGGATTCCCGCGAGGAGGGCTGCTGAGTATGAAAATTGATCAAGCCCATCCTTTAGATTTAGGGGTTCTCTTAGATCTACAGGGAATTGCTGTTCGTACGGGACATTTATGTTCCCAGCCCTCCATGGCGCGTTGGGGAACAGGACATGTGTTAAGGGCTTCTTTAGGAGTATATAATGATAAGCACGATATCGATACCTTTATCTGTGCGTTGCAAGATGCTGTTGCACAACTAAGGAGGTAATCCTTAGAATGACTTTCTTTTTATAGGGAGGGTTTTTTCCCCTTTACAAACCGGGATGTTCCCCACTGAAAGAGGAACCAGTTTTTTAAATAGCGAGGGCTGTTCCAGAGCTTAGGGATGCTATACTGGTTTGGAGAGAGGTCAAAGCGAAAAATCCCATGAGTTTTTGTCTTTTTTATATTTAGAGTGTTCCCCAAAACGAAAGAAAAATCATAGTGTTTCTCCACGTATGCTTTACTATTTTTATCAGCTTTCCCAAAAGGATAAAGAAAGGCTTTAGGGGGTTGGCCAAGCATCGAGTGAAGGTAGTGTTTGGATAAGAACACCTCTGTAGCAAGATAAGAAGGAGAACGCTGAAGGTTCCTAACAGCAAATCCCGAAGAAGCAAGTTGGATTAGGGGAGAGGAGGCCATGGCAAGGAGCTCTTCTTGGCAGCAGAAAGGCATATGTTTTGAGAAGACCTCATCTTGGAATGCCAAAGTCCCCGAGGGTGTTAGGCGGTACGACAAGGGAAGATCCATGGCTGTAGTGGGAGGGACATAGCGCCAGGCAACTCCTACAACAGCAGGGATCTGGTGGAGCTGTAAAAAAGGAAAAATAGAGGTATAGAAGTCTATAGAGGCAAAATCAAAGGTCAGCATAAAAGCTGTACGTGAGGGAGGAAGAGGATCTCCAGGGAGGAGGAGCGGAGCATGTTGCTTGAGCAGGAGAAGGTAGTGTTTTAGAGAGTCTAAGTGCTTAGGAACGCGAGAAAACACTACAGAGCGAAAAGCAAGCACCCCCAGCATAAATCATGATTCAGGGTATATGGTTAGGGTCCCAGAGATCACAAGAGGAGGAGTCTTGGAGGGCTCTTCTTGAGAAGAACTTGGTTCTGAGGAGGCTTCTGAAGTTTCAAGAATTTCTGTTTCTGGTTGCATAGAGAGCTTTATGAGGTTTTACGCGCTTGTTGCGAACATATGCCAAAGCGCTGTGTTAATGTCCATTCTCCATCTCTATAAAACTGCTCAAGTTGTGCAAATAGAGGGAGGTTTTTTAGTGTTTCAAAATCCTGCTTAGGATCTTGATGGAGGAGTTCCTTAAGCTCTATGATGCGGAGGAGCGTCAGAAACTGCAACGTAGGATAGTCAGGGGTGGTCGTTATCATGCTTAGGAGATCCAAAGATTTGCTTAAGGCAAGCTCATAGTGCTTTGTGGCTTGTGCTTCTGTGGTTTCCTTTAGCAGTGCCTGTATCGGACTGGGAAGATGCTTCCCTAGGCCATGCTTGTATGCGAGGCTTGCATAATAAGCCCCGCGGAGGGGATCATTATGCAAATAAAAACATGCCGAGAGAAAACTCGCATAAGGGTATGCTGCTTCCTTGCCTAGGTGGTAAGCATACTCCAAACTATCAAGGGCTGTTTTCGGAGGGAGCACACCGTGATAAGAAGCGTGCTCAGCAGCTTTAGACAGCATCAGAATGTGGGAGCGTTTATTTTTAGCGTAAGAAGTCGTGTTGGAAAGAATCCTCACAGAGAGAAACACAGCAAGAGCACAAAGCAACCCCATAAGAAAAGAGTACGAGCAAACTTTTTTCCATAGAGCAGAGAGGATCCTTTGCATAATGCTCACTATAGAGTCCTAAAACTTTTAAGTGTATAGGGAAACTTTTTTTTCGTAAACTTCTGAGAGGAAAGAGGAGAAGGGATTTCTCCGTGGAAAAAAAACTTTTCTTCTAGAAGCTCTTTTGATAGAAAACTCCTATAATAATCTACTTTTAGATAGAGTAGGTTCTTTTCAAAGATATGTAATTAGGAATCCCATGAGCGTAGATGAGGTTGCAAGCACAGAAAAAGATACTATTATAGAAATTGCAATTGATGCAATTCGTGTGAGTCCTTTTCAGCCTCGTAGGGTGTTTTCTAATGAGGAGTTGGATGAACTGATCGCCTCTTTGAAGTCTGTAGGGTTGATCCATCCCCCCGTAGTAAGAGAGATCCGCAACGGAGAGCATGTTTTGTATTATGAGCTGATCGCTGGAGAGCGACGCTGGAGAGCAATGCAAAAAGCTGGCTATGCAGTGATTCCTGTTGTGCTGAAGCGCATGATGGCAGATGATGTTGCTGCAGAAGCTACTCTCATTGAGAATATCCAAAGGGTGAACCTGAATCCTCTGGAAATGGCAGAGGCCTTTAAGAAACTCATTCATGTATTTGGGTTAACTCAGGATAAGGTCGCAAGTAAGGTTGGGAAAAAGCGCTCAACAGTAGCGAACTATCTTCGTCTTTTGACACTTTCCGAAACGATTCAAAAGAGCATCTCCCTTGGAGAGGTCACCTTGGGCCATGCCAAGGTAATCCTTACTCTTGAAGATCCTGCTTTGCGGGAGCAGCTGAATGCAGAGATCATAAAAGAGGGATTGGCAGTAAGGGAAGCAGAACTTCTTGCGAAATCTCTTATGCAACAACATGGCAAGCAAGAGCTTGTTACAAAAGGCCCTAAGGAAAAAACTTCCTATCCCCACCCTAAGGAAAAGTATGCGGAAGTGCAAAAGCGCTTGAGCAACGAGTGTGGCTATAAGGTTAAAGTCCAACCCTCAGGGGAAGATATCTGCGTTTCTTTTTATCTTCATAATGCTGAGGAGCTAGAAACGCTACAAGAGCGGCTTTTAAAAGACAGCCCCTCATTTAAGGGAATGTAAAAACACGCCTTCTTACGTAAGAACCAAAATCTTTTTTAAGTCTAAAACAACTGTAAAAATATTTCTAACGATCACAGCCTAAAGGGTTCCCTGAAGAAACCCTTTAGGTATCTGTGGGTGTGGAGGAGTGTTTTATGCAACGATAGGAATGTCTGTTTACGGTAGTGTTTGCAATCGGCCCTGTTTTGCATTGGGCTGCTTTATAAGGACAGCGAGAATAGAAAATACAGCCTGTTTCTTCAGCTCGGTCTTGTGGACAGGCTTGGTATTGTGCGAGTTGGTTTGGGATTCTTTGGCTTGGGGAGTCGGGAAGCTGAGATCTTAATAACATTTCAGTATAAGGGTGTTGAGGATATGCAAAGATTTGCTCTGTAGGCCCGGACTCTACAATTTGTCCCTTATACATAATTAAGATATCAGAGCATAAAGAACGGACAATAGCGAGGTCATGAGAAATAAAAAGATAAGTAAAGTGTAGGCGTGCCTGAAGATCTAAAAGCATATTTAAGATCTGCGCTTGCATGGAAAGATCTAAGGCGGAAACGATTTCATCGCAGATAATTAACTTCGGTGCTCCGAGAAGAGCCCGAGCAATAGAGACCCTCTGCTGTTGCCCCCCTGAAAGTTGCTGGGGGTAGTAGTACATATAAGAACTAGAAAGCCCTACAAGCTCTAAAGATTCCGCAACCTTAGCATGGAGTTTGTCCTTGGAGATGAGTTTATGGTAGAGAAGAGAATGCCCCAAGCTGTCAAAAATAGTCTTTCTAGGATTTAAAGATGCCTGAGGATTTTGAAAGACCATGCGAGTTTGAGAGCAGAGTTGTTGCCTCCCTTGCTTAGAAGAAATTTTTATGGGAGTCCCACTAAAAGATAAATAGCCAGAAGTAAAAGGCAAAAGACCTGCGAGGCCTAAAGCTAGGGTGCTTTTCCCTGATCCAGATTCTCCAATCAAACCTGTAATACGGTTAGGATAAAGAGAAAAGGAAAGATTATCAATGGCCTTTGTTGCTAGGGTTTTTCTCCGCAGCCAGCAGGAACGCTTGTAGTAGTATGTAGAGAGATTTTGAGCTTGAATTAGGGGAAGTTTAGTCATAAAGCCAGCACCGCACTTTGTGTCCTTTTTGTATTAGACTCTCTTTTGGGGTCTGCTTTTGGCAGGAGGAGACCATCTGAGAGCATCGAGGATGGTAAACGCACCCTGAAGGCAAGGCCGTATAATGTGGAGGGTGGCCAGGGATAGACATAAAAGATCTCAGCACAGCCCCTTGTACAGAGGGGCGTGCTTTAAGAAGATCTTGGGTATAGGGATGGGCAGGATTATGGAATAACTCTGTGGCAGAAGTTTTTTCTGCCATGCATCCCCCATACAGGACCAAGACATGATCAGCAATTTCTGCAACTACCCCCATGTTGTGGGTGATCATCAGGAGACTCATGCCGGTTTTCTCTTGCAGAGTCTTAAGTAGCTGCAGAATTTGGTATTGTATGGAAACATCTAGTGCAGTTGTAGGCTCGTCCGCGATTAAAATTTTGGGAGAGCATAGGAGCGCCATAGCAATGCCAACTCTTTGTAGCATCCCTCCTGAAAGCTGATGGGGATAGAGTTTTAGGCAGGTTTCTGGCTGATGAAATCCTGTTTCATAAAGGGCTTGGAGAAGGGTTTCTCTCTCTGCATCTCGAGAGAGATGTAGATGCGTACGGATAATCTCTTGCAGTTGTTGTTCTATGGTGAAAACAGGGTTAAAGCTCGCATGGGGATTTTGGAAAATCGTTGCAATTTGTGCTCCTATGATCTTCCTTAAAGTCGCTTTGGAGGCAGATAGCAGCTCCTGTCCCTGAAAGCGGATAGAACCAGAAACAGCAAATTGAGGACGGGGGAGGAGTTGAAGAAGTGCGTGCACAGTAAGGGTTTTCCCTGATCCAGATTCTCCAATGATAGCTAAAGTTTGTTGCTCATAGAGCTCAAAAGATAGGGATTGTACTAGGGTATAGCGCTTCCGCTGTTTCGTAAGAGTAATAGTTAAATTCTCTACTTGTAAGATGGGGTGCTGAGCCATAAGTCATTTACAAGATCTTTAATTCAAGCTATTATTGCGGAAAAGGCTTTCTTATGCAAACCCTTGCACGTTTATTCGGACAATCTCCCTTCGCTCCGCTGCAAGCTCATTTAGAAGTAGTTGCTTCCTGTGTACATCAGATGCTTCCAATATTTTTAGCTCTTCGAGATGGCCGATATCAAGATGTCCTAGAAATTGCCAAGGGGATTTCTAAAAAAGAGTACAAGGCTGATTGTATAAAAAATGATATGCGCAATCATCTGCCTGTGGGGTTGTTTATGCCTGTATCGCGTGCAGGCATTCTAGAAATTATTTCCATTCAGGATAGTATTGCAGATGCTGTAGAAGATGTGGCTATTTTGCTTACTGTTCGGCATTTGCGTTGCTATGCCTCTATGGAGGAGATCTTTTTTCAATTTTTAGAGAAAAATATAGAAACTTTTGAGTTAACAACGACTCTACTTCATGAGTTCAATCAGCTATTGGAGAGTTCCTTCGGAGGAAGAAAAGCAGATAAAGCGCGTACTCTTGTAGGAAAAATCGTCAAGGCAGAACATGAATCTGATGTTGTCCAGAGAGAACTCATGCGGGTGTTTTTTTCTGATGAGTTTGTCATTCCAGAAAAGGAGTTTTACTTATGGTTGCAGATCATACGAAGAACAGCAGGAATTTCTGACCGCTCCGAAAAACTTGCACATAGAATTAATATGACACTAGAAGAAAAGTAAGCATGCTATTCATCCTAATCGTTTTCGTATTTCTGAGTGGGTGTTATACTGCTTGGAATATAGGGGCTAATGATGTAGCAAATGCTGTAGGGCCAAGTGTAGGATCTGGCGTTCTGACTTTGCGACAGGCAGTAATTATCGCGGCAATTTTTGAGTTTTTAGGGGCAGTATTCTTCGGGGATCGGGTTGTTGGGACAATAGAGAACAACCTTGTTTCGGTTTCTAGCCTTGCCCCTAAAGATTACATCTATGGCATGACTGCAGCCCTGATCTCTACAGGCGTTTGGCTGCAGATTGCCTCTCTTTTCGGCTGGCCTGTATCTACTACGCACTCTATTGTTGGTGCTGTTGTAGGCTTCGGCATAGTATTAGGGAAAGGCTCTATTGTACATTGGGATTCTGTAGGGACTATCTTGATAGGCTGGTTACTTTCTCCCTTAATTGGAGGAGGAGGGGCTTATCTGGTCTTTTCCTTCATTCGTCGGCATATCTTCTATAAGAATGATCCTGTTCAAGCAATGATTCGCATAGCGCCGTTTTTGGCAGCGCTTGTAATTGTCACCTTGGGGGTCATTATTGTCTTGGGTCAGGTCGTAGCGCAAACTGTATCTCCATGGTCTTTAGTAGGAGTCGCCGTCTTAGGAGCGTGTGCATATTGCATCACCTTGCATTACGTCCATACGCCCCACTGCGTATATATTTCTGACTCTCCAAAAGTAGGAGGATTGACTTACCGCTTAAAGGCTCGAGGGGGAGATTATGGGAAGAAGTACCTTGTCGTAGAAAGAATCTTTGCGTATTTGCAAATTATCATTACTTGCTTTATGGCCTTTGCTCATGGCTCTAATGATGTGGCTAATGCCGTGGCTCCTGTTATGGGAGTGTTGCGCCATGCCTATCCCCAACTCTACACTTCCCGTATGTTAACTCTCCTGATGGCTGGTGGGGGCGTGTGGCTTGTCCTCGGAGTGGCAATTTGGGGCTGGAGAGTGATTGAGACCGTAGGGTGTAAAATTACTGAGCTGACACCTTCTCGGAGTTTTTCTGTAGGAATGGGAGCGACCTTAACCATTGCGGCTTCTTCTGCTCTAGGATTGCCGATATCGACAACGCATGTTGTTGTCGGAGCGGTTTTAGGAATCGGCTTAGCACGAGGAACACAAGCGATTAATTTAAACATTATCAAAGACATCGTGACGTCATGGTTCATTACATTACCTGCAGGTGCGATTCTTTCTATGCTCTTTTTCTTTGCTTTAAGAGCACTATTTCATTAAAAATACAAAAAAAAGCTGATTTCATAGGGTGTGAAATATGAACACGCTGAAGGTGCAAGATCTCTCTCCTGAAGGGAAAAAGGTGCTTCTAAGGGTGGATTTTAATGTCCCTATGAAAGAAGGAAAGATCCTTGATGATATCCGCATACGTAGTGCAATCCCTACGATCAGCTATCTATTGAAAAAAGATGCCGCCGTCATATTAATGAGCCATTTAGGACGACCTAAAGGCTCGGGGTTTGACGCGGCCTATTCCTTACTCCCTGTCAGGGATGTCTTGGAGTCCTACTTGGGATTCCATGTCCCTTTTGTGCCAGACTGCATCGGAGAGGTCGCTCGCCAAGCGGTGGCTCAGCTCGCTCCCGGTAGGGCTTTGCTCTTTGAGAATTTACGTTTTCATATAGGCGAGGAGCATCCCGAAAAAGATCCTGTCTTTGCTGCTGAACTTGCTTCTTACGGAGATATGTACGTAAATGATGCTTTTGGCTCTTCACATAGGAAACATGCCTCTGTATATGTCGTCCCGCAGGTGTTTCCGGAACATGCCGCTGCAGGGCTGTTAATGGAGAAAGAACTCACATTTTTAGGGAAACACTTATTAGAAAGCCCTAAGCGTCCATTCACAGCTATCCTAGGGGGAGCAAAGGTTTCCTCTAAAATTGGAGTAATCGAGGCTCTACTTGCTCAGGTAAATACCTTGCTTCTTGCCGGAGGCATGGGCTTTACCTTTTTGCAGGCTATGGGAAAATCTCTTGGGAGTTCTCTTGTTGAAGAGTCTGGGATAGAACTCGCTAAGAGGGTGATGAAAATCGCGGCACAACGTAACGTTCGGATTGTCTTGCCTCAAGATGTTCGCGTTGCAGAAGCATGCGTCCCAGGAACAAGCTACACAGAAGTCTCCATAGATCAAGGGATTCCTCAGGGGCTTGCGGCTTATGATATCGGCTCAAAAACCCTCGCAGAGTTTATCCGCATTATTGAAGAGTCTCAAACAGTATTCTGGAATGGCCCCGTAGGGGTATATGAAGTGCCTCCCTTTGATAAAGGCTCTATAGAAATCGCCCACGCTTTAGGGCGACATTCCTCTGGAATTACTATTGTCGGAGGGGGCGACGCTGCTGCCGTAGTTGCTTTGGCAGGTTGTGCTACAAAAGTCACCCATGTCTCTACTGGAGGGGGAGCTTCTCTAGAATTTTTAGAGAAGCATACCCTACCAGGCATAGAAATGCTTTCCCCAGCTCTTTCCTAATTTCTTTTTTGTCTCCCTATTGCGCTTCCCCCAAGCTTCCTTCCTGGAAGAGGAAATAGATTTTTGTATTTTTGTTTTAAATGTGTGTGTTTTAGTTGTTTTATAATTAAAAATTATCCGATTTTGTTTTTGTTTATAATAAAAACATTTCTCCTTAATTATAATTTATTTTTAAAATTAAAAAAAATATTGGGGGGAAAAATGGTTAATCCTACTAGTAGAGGGGATGGTCCAGGGCCTATGGGTGGTATCCCTGGATCTAGTGATAATAATGATGGTGCCCAGGGAGCTGCAGCTGCAAATCTTGGAGAGCACACAGTTTCGCGTTCTCCCTCCACAACAAGTAAGAAAAGCTTATCAGAAAAAATAGGGGATTTTTTTAGAAGACTCTTTGGAAGAAGTCCCAGCGGTTCTTCTTCCTCATCATCTTCAGCATCTTTACCCACGTCCACTAGTCCTTCTATGAGTTCTCTTAATCCTCAGCAGGTCCCTAGTGCATCAGGAGCAAGAGTCAAGCGTCCAGCTCCTCAGCCTCCAACAGATATTGTATCGAGATTAAAGAGAGAGATCATAGGTCATGAAGATGGAAGACCTTCTGGACCCAAGACGGCTTCCCAGAGGCTCCAAGCACAATGGACAAATTATGAAACAACAGACCCTTTAGGATATAGAGTTCATGGGGTAACTGTTCTTATGAAAGGTTTAGAAGCCTCATTACAAGATCAAATTTTTATGTCTTCGACTGGAATACCATTGCCTAGCCAATTTGATGACATTCGAAAAGAAAGCATAGATCTTCTTGGGCATGCTGCTAGGAACATAGAAATGCCAGCAGTTTTGGTTACATCTAGTTCTGCTCTATTAAAGACTTTTGTAAGTATGGTTTTAGAGGGACCGCATCTGCGCCCAGAAGTTTCTATGGTAGATTTTATTAAAGGGAGAGAAGAGGATTTTAACGTTACAGACACTCCTGATCCCTTTCAGGGAATGATGCCAAGAATGTTAGAGCTTGCTGGAGAGTTAGATACTATGCGATCTCAACATCCTGGATCTATGCCAAACATTTGGGCTTCACTGACACGTCAGGTAATGGCTACACTAAATAGATATGGAAATGGTCTTAGGTCCTCTAGTGCTGGAAAATATGATATAGAACGGATGAAAGAAGAAGTCTCCACCAGCTGGAAAGATTTAAAGGAGATGAATAAAGCAAACCATAGTGCTTACTTAAATGCTCTAAATGTTTTAACTAATGATGTTATTGTTGGTAAACACGAAGAGGGATATTAAGAAGCCATGGGGGCCCCTATATCGGGTGATGATCATGATCTCAAACCAATTTCAGATCATTTACATGAGGCTTCCTCAGAAGAGGGCGATCCAGAATTAGATGATAGGATTTCCGAGAGTGCTACGCAGGCAATTGAGACCATCGTAGATAGCGGGATTCCTGAGACGACACCTTCAGAGAGTACACAAAGCGATCTTCTTAATAGGGTAGAGTATGAACCCCGAGAAGGGTTTATTACAGCAATTTTGGTGCGCATTCAAAGAAGTGTTACGGGGATCCTAAGGAATCTATTCTCGGGAAAGTCACACAGGCGATCTAGAAATGTAGATAAAACCCTCAATACCCTTCTAGAAGAAACAAATCTTCCCGAGCTTGCTGAGGATCCTGAGCATTTCAATGATTTACGTAACGCGTTAATTGCTTGTAGGAGCTTCTTTTCTCGTGTTTATTTGCGTCTCTTTTCTTTTTTGCGTCGGGAGCACCCTTCCTCCCCAATAGATCTTTGCGGTACCGATCCCCTAAGTCCTGAAGCAACCGTAGCCTTTTCATTTTTATTACGCTGTGCCTGCAAATGGGTCGCTGAAATTCTAGTAAAAGAAGGGCTTCCCTTAGAAAAGGAAGAAGAAGAACGGACCTATAATGCACTTTCTTTCGATAGTATAGGCTCTATGGAAAGCATTTCTCTAGGCCTCTCTGAGTTGTTATATTCCCATGTGCGTACTGATGGCTTGGCAAGCATCCGAGGAGTTACGAAGATAGTCTGCTTTCCCCCCTTTGGAGGCATGCAGAGCTTCTCCGCAATTGAAAATTTAAGCCAATATGACGGCACGAGAAATTATAGTCAGGTGATGGCTTGGGCAATACGGTTGGATGAGTTGGCAAAAAGAGGAACAAATGAAACTCTTCTCATTAAGGATCTTCTGTATATGGTGCGTCAAGATCGCAGCCGAGAACTAGGAGAGTTTATCCAAATGTGGTTGGGAGAATATGCTGCAGAGGTAAACTATGACATTGTCTCAGCAATCTTAGAGACAAACCTCCCCGTACTTGAAGAGGATTTCCGCACAAACCCTGAGGGATATCAAAAAAAGCTTAACTATGTTATTTGCAAGCTTTTATGTGATGAACAGCTCTCCATTATTGAACCGAAAGATTAAGCATGTATAGATTACTTTGACTTTTCTTTAGAGAGGAAATACATATAGAAAAATCTCCCCTTTAAGGAATAAAGGAGAAAAAGTTCCGAAACGCCATGACTATGCTTTTAGATTTCCAATTTTCTTTAAACTACTACCTTCGTGTGATCGAGCTAGTCATTCGTGATGCATCTAGAATTCTAGTGTATGATAAAAAAAGGCACCTCTTAGAAGCATGGCCTATAGATAAATCCCTATCTGAAAGATACGATACTCGCACAGTAACGCTCCAAAAGGCGCTACAGCTGCTCTTTTCCTCTTTTGCAGTCCCTTATTCTGTGCTGGGGAGGTTGCTAGCAATTATAGACGTGCGCCTTAGAGAGGAATCGCGACACATAGGAGTTTTTTGTCGGATATTTCGTCCAGAGGTGTACAAGAAAAAAAATGCTACCATAGAGAAGCTATTGACATTACGGACATGGATGCACTTGGAGAGACAAAGACCCCTAGAAAAGATCTCTCAAGCAACACGTAAAGTGTTTTCTAGGAAGGGAAACTTTTCCTCATGGGAGGATTTCTCCCATGAGGTGCAGGCAGACGCTCCTAGCACATCAACAGCAGTACAAGAGGTAGCCCGAGAAAATCTCTCCTTAGAAGCTGGTGTACAGATGGTCATGGAGGCTTTGCTTACCGTATTAGAAAGTCAAGCGACATTTCCTCTGTTAAGTCTAGAGCTTTTAGAGCTTTTTTTAGCAGAGCGTGCGCAGCCCCTTCTTCCCCTCTCAGACCCGAGTTTTCAGTTTCTTCATAATCTTGAGCTTCTCTTTATCTCGAACCGTGGGGATTTTCAAACTCTCATTATGGAAATGATTTCCCCCTCTAACGATATCTTGGACCAGCAGCTGCTTTCCCCACAAGGAAAGGCTCTCGCACAGTTTTGGCAAAACTCTCTAGAACCTCGGGATCTCGCGTTAATCCAAGGGTTTCTCTCTGAGGTGGTGCGCAAAGTCGTGACGCGGGCTCTGGCTTCCTTGAAAGATACTATTACCCCAGAGCATATCGGAAATATCTACAGTATCCGTGATAGCAGCCTCTCCCTATGGATCAAGATGATGCGTATTTTACTTGCACGCTGGCTCTTAGATTTTGATCAGGAAGTGTTCTCAAAATTAAAACATTCCATAGAGTACTACCGCCCTCGCTCTTCATGGAGGCATAAGCTCCTAAAGCTCTTTATGCTCAAGCCCTAAGGAAGCCCTCTTCCCTGTAGGAAAAATAGACAAAAGGCTTTATACTCTTAAGGGTTATGGTTTCTTTTCGTCATCATCATGCCTATCAGCTCTTGCAGCAGCTATATACTTCTCCCATCTCTGAGGCTGATCGGGTAGCTTTTTATTGTCAGCAGCACCGCGCTTTAGGAGCTAAAGACCGCAAGTGGCTAAGGAACATCGTCTTCTTAACGATGCGCCATCGACGTCTGCTGGAGTTTTTGATTTTTCGTTCTGGAGAGAAGCCATCCCCGCAGTCTCTAGTTGCTAAAATTGAAGAAGGGGTATTGGAAGATCTTGAAGCCTATCAGGAAATTCCCTGGCCTGTGCGCTACTCGATTTCTGATGATCTCGCTCGTATATTGGTTAGGGATTTTGGAGAGCTTGAGGCTCAGAGGTTAGCGAGAGTATGGCTTACGGAAGCTCCCATTACAGTGCGCGTAAACACACAGAAAACCTCTGTAGGGGAGCTGCAAAAAATCTTAGGATATCCGAGTTCCCCTGGGGAGCTAGTCCCCGAAGCGCTACATTTTGACCAGCGCTATCCTTTACAAAGCACCCCTGCTTTTAAGCAGGGCTTGTTTGAACTCCAAGACGAACATTCACAATACCTTGCCCTGGGAATCCCCATGGCAAAAACAGAATGCGTCTTGGACTTTTGTGCAGGGGCTGGAGGGAAAAGCTTGATCTTCGCACAAAAAGCAAAACATGTCGTCCTGCATGATAGCCGCAGGAAGGTACTCCAAAAAGCTAAAAGCCGACTCCTTCGAGCGGGGGCTAGGAATTTTTCCTTACAGCTTGCTCAGGAGAACCTACGCCAAGAAAGTTTCGCCACGGTAGTTGTAGATGCCCCATGTTCGGGATGTGGGATTTTTCGCAGGCATCCTGAGAAAAAATGGCAATTTTCAGAGAGACTTCTGAAGAACTACTGCCGTGTGCAGAGAGAGATTCTTGCCTGTGCTGCGCAGTATGTCCGCCGTCACGGGAGGTTAGTATACCTTACGTGCTCCATATTGAAAGCTGAAAATGAACATCAATGTGCTTATATGCGCTCCTTAGGGTGGAAAGAAGAAAAGCGAATTTCCCTTCGTCTAGAGGTTGGAAAGGGAGACGGCTTTTTTGCTGCCTATTTTCGAAAGAGCGCTTCCTAAGGATAAATGCTCTTGAGATCAAGAAATCTTGCATAACTCACACAGCAATTATGACGGCTTGCCTCAACATTTCGTGGTGGTCCTGGGTTTCCTTGAGGAACGTTCCATGCTGCACAAGAACCTGAAAGACATTTTTAGGAATACATAGAAGATCTTCGCCGGCGAGATCGGGTTTTCCTAGAAGTATATAAGATCCCTAGAGCAAGAAGGATATACGTGCGATAGGAAGTCAGGATACGTATACTCAGCTGATTCAGCTTTTGTAGGAAGGTTGGGGTAATTGTATAGGGAGCATAAAGAGGTTTAGAGAGCACGTGCTTCTCTCCTTGACAGAAGACCCATTCTCCTAAGAGCTCGCCCCTATGAATAGGGAGGGGTTGTGTTGTGGGAAGGAAAGATACTGACAGCATAGGATCCTTTTCAGAAGCGTAAAAGTCATAGTACACCCCTTCAGAAAGAGGGATAGTGATGTTCCCGAGGTTCTTTATCTTTAAGGTATAGCTTTCTTTCGGGGAGATAAGGTATTTTCTTAGGAGAGGTTCATGAAAGAGCGCTTCGCATAAGGCTATGACATCCTGATAGAGCTCCCCAACAGGTCCTGAGTATCCTGTTGTGACTGTGATGATTTTTCTATTGTTTTTTTGTGCTGCCATCACGAGATTTTTCCCTGCGCTCTTTGTTGTTCCTGTTTTTCCCCCCAGTGCTGCGGGGTAGTAGTACATCGACCTTGGAAGCATCAGTTTGTTCGTTGTAGTTAGGGAGCGCTCTGCACTAAGGTTTGTTGCTGCCATTGTGTAGTGGGTAGTTTTGATCACCTGTTGGAATTTCGTCTCCTGCAGGGCATGGTGCATGATGGTGGCAAGATCCCGAGCTGTAGTGTAGTGGTTGGGATGATGTAAGCCGTGGGGATTATTGAAGTGGGTATGCTTACAGCCAAGCTCAGAGAGGAACAGGTTGATCTGCTCCATACACTTTGCTACAGAGCCACAGCAGGCTACAGCTAATACATTTGCAGCATCATTTGCAGAACTTAATAGCAGAGCATGAAAGAGGTCCCAGCCGGAGACCTCTTCCTTCGCTTGTAGCTGTATTGTAACACCATCAGTTTCTAGCCAGTGGGGGGGATTGCGGTATCCAGATTGTTTTTTTGCCTGAGGAGTGATGGAGACAATAGCATCTCGCGTTACTGTCACAAGGCGCTCTAAAACTTCAGGATGGCGCTGTAAGATAAAGAGGGCAGTGGCGATCTTCGTCATGCTGGCAGGGTAGATTCTCAGATCAAGGTTTTCCCCATAGAGGACTTTCCCCGTGTCTGCATGGAGGATGGCTGTAGAGGTGCCTCGGGTAGAGGGGAAAGAGTGCGCCCCAAAGCAAGAGGAACACAACCATAGAAAAAAGAAACAGCAAAAGGAAGAGTAAAACATGTTTTCTAAGGATAGGTTACTTAGGTCGGAAAGGGTTAAGGAGTAGAGAAAGCTCTTGACGCGCCTTAAAATAAAGAATTACCATAAATTAGAGGAAAAGCACCATGAATTTGGATTTTTTAGAGCAGTTTTATCGTCAGTCGATATGCAACATAGGTGCAGCTTTCCCAGAGGGTTATGTAGATATTGCTGACGTTCTGTCGCGCTCTCCCGAGAGTTCCGCCGACTTCTTCAATCGGCAAGCGAATGATTTTATCATTGCAGAATCTGAAGATAAACTCACTTTATTTAATACAGATTTTGCAATTTGGCTTGTCCCTGAACTTGTTCATGGAGAGGCCGTTACCAGAGGATACATTGCCTTGTATCAACCCGGAGATACCTTCGTCCCTGAATTGGCATTTGAAGCTTCAGGACCGTATAACCAATCCCCACTTATCTTAGAAGCATTGCAGATCTACCTTAAAGAGATCAAAGATACAGAAATGATGCTGCGCTCATTTCGCTTCTCTCAAGATTCCTAACTTTTCACAAGTTACTTGTACACCTTTAGGCTGACAATGTTGCTATTGTTTTCTCTGAGATAGGAAAACTCATCTACGGAGTTTCTTGCTAGAAAAATTCCCAGGCCCCCCAGCTTACGTTCTTCTAAGGGAAGATTTTTTTGAATATTTATAGAGGCTGTAAGGGGATTAAAGCTAGAGCCATGATCTTTAATGATCACTTCAAAGCTGTCTGTTCCCTCGTGGCAAAAGAGTATGATGGTTCCAGGAGAACCTTCTCCTTGATAGGCATAGGAAATAATATTTACCAAGAGTTCCTCACAGGCAAGCTCTAATTTTAGAAGCTTTTCTTGAGGACAGGCTTTTTTTTCCCCTGTTTTTCGTATCAGGTCCAACATGTTATGCAGCTCACTCAATACTGCGGGAAAGACAGCTTCCCCTTCAAAAGAGGTCATAGTATACCTGCTGAACGATTGCCTCTGCTAAATGTGTATATAACGTTCTTTGAGCACTTTTGATCGCTTCACTATGCATTTCATATTGCCCTAAAGAGAGCTGTTGGAAATCCTCAGTTCCTAAGTCTGGCTGAAAATCAAAAGATACAGATTCCCTAGAGATACAGCGATCTATCACTATTTGCCCTGTGCAGCAATGGATGAGCTGCACATGAGCAGATATGGAGATACGCCCCTCATTGGACACAATAAAATGCTTCGGGGGGGTGTCTCCAAGTTTACCTGGGGCATACGTAAAACCTATATTCTCGTCAACAGCATTTATAAGCTTAACATGTAACCGGTATCCTGCAGTGCCATTGCTCAAGGGAATAGAGCGTGTGCTGAGCTCCCGAATTAATGCTGAGGTTAATAGCCCTCGGCAGTCTTTACTGACGGGGTCCACACAGACCCCCTCAGTAAAGAGGGCTTGCCCTAGTGGAGAAAGATGTTCATGTTGAAGAACATGATATCCACATGAAGAGAGCTGGGGAATAAAAAAACTCAGCACTCCTAACCTAAAGAGAAACTCACGCATGCCAAACCTTTTTTAAGAAAAGTATTTGGAGATTCTCTGAAGTCGTTTATTGCATTTCGCCACTAAAGAGGTCTGTGGGTAATGCTCAAGAGCTGTTTGGTAATAAATTTTTGCAGCAGAATGTTTCTTTTTCTTCTCATAAAAGCGCCCTGTGGAGTACAGCCCTGCAGCATAACGCTCACACATCTGCAAAACATTCGCAGAAACCACTTGGTTTAAAGGATGATTAGGATGTTGTTTAAGCATAGCTTCTTCATTTATCTTCGCCAAGCTCAAGTACTGCACATTATGAGGCTCCTTCTGTGCTTGCTGTAGGTAGATCTCCGACAAACGCACAAATGCCTTAGGAGATAAAGAATGAAAAGGAAACTGTAAGGTGAGCTTCTTCAGGATTTTTATTGCTTCTGCAAGATCTTTTTTCACAATGAGTAGATCTGCTTTACTATAGAGTGCTTGCGCCCCCAAGTCTTGATTAGGAAATGCTGTTAGCACCTCATCATAAATTCTTAGGGCGTCCTCATCAGCATTCCCCAATTTGGGGAACCCTTCCAAAAGAAAAAGGTGTTTGCGCTTCCCATGTGCAAAGCTTTCTGCAATAGCATATTTTATAGAGAACAGCTCTTCAGAATACTCTGCATCAGGCTGTTGTAGATAGATAGCAAAAGCTTTATCCGCAAGGTCTGGCTGCCCCAGTTCAAAGTAACACTTGCCAGTAAAAAACAACGCTTGAGAATGTAAAGTATGGGAGGGAAAGTGATGGGAAATCATCCCAAAGCATAACAATGCCCTTCTATAATGTTGGCGTTCTAGAAAAACTTGACCCTGAGAAAAATACTCTTCAGCAGAATATTTCGGCGTGAACTTTTGTGAGGAGAGCTTCCCTAAAAATGGCTCAAAAGAGATCGGACGTGCGTAACATCCTATATTGATAAAGAGAAACAGCAACAACGAAATAAAGGATTTCATGATAGAGCAACAGGGTAAAACAAAAAACGTCATCATAAAAAAGAAAAACAGAATTTGTCAAATGCCTTGTTTATGTTTAGTTTGAGATTTATTAATTTTTTATTTGATAAAACGTTTTTTTATTTTGTAAAATAGATAAAAAGGTGTTTTTATGAAAAAAATGCTTCTAAGTTTTTTTGTTTTTATTGGCTCTCTTTTTTCTGGAGTTTTTTTATGGGACAACGTTCCTGTAGCGCGTCAGGCGATGCAATTTGCTTCAGATCAAGGGATGATCATGTTTTCTAAAAGCTGTAGGTTGGTAAGGAGACTTTCAGGTTATGAAAAGTTAGAGGTATTTGAGCGTCATATTTCTCCAGAGCAAGCGTTATCATTATTCCCAGAATCTCGTGATGGCAATGCTTTTGTGGAACTCCATCTTGTTCCTCATGTGCTTATGCGTGTGCGTTTTTCTAAAGAAGATACAGGAAAGAAGAGTCTTGTCAGTCAAGAAGGGGAGATCCTTTGGAGCTTGACGAATGGGGAAATGGTCTTAAATACAGGAACATGGAGTTGTTCTAAGGGTTTTCAAGAGTGCTTACTACTTCATGCAGACCAACAAGATATTTCTGTCATGCAAGCTTTGGCAACTCTAGGGGGATCTGCAACTAGAGATGCTCTGTTGCATGTGTTGTCTATGAAGAATGTCAGAGCAGAGAAGGCGATTAAAGAGTGCCATAAGAAGAGATTGGTTTTTGCTTCTGGAAGCTTAATTAGTACGCATTTTCAGCATCTTCAGCCTGTAAAAGGGTGTGTGACAACTTTGCATGCTCTTCCAGTCTTTTTAAGGAAACCTTCAGGAGCAGTGTGTTCTCCTGTGCACTATTCTGAAGATAAAATCCATCGCTTGGTACGCATGGTGTTTGGAAAGAACTTTTTGATTTTACGTAGCTCTACAGTGTATGTCCCTGTGTATAAGGTTTGTTTAGTCTCTTCAGATAATAGCGTGCGTATAGAATATATCAACGGAGTGACAGGGAAGCCTTTTGTAGCTATGTAAGGATCAAACCGTAATGACCCGAATAGGAAGTCCTTCTGTATCAAGCTCAAGACGTAATGCCGAGATCTCCTCAGAGACAAAATATTCCGTATCGGGGGAAATAGACGCGATGCGCTTATGGCCTTTGGTAAATACTAAAGATAGTGCTCTAGAACCAGGATATTTTCTTAAGATCGCCTTTAAGATACATAGATGACTATGTTTAAGCTTGTCCATATCTAAAGATAGCGTAAGTGGAGAAATAGACCGTGTGCCTTCTTCCGAGGTCGCCCCTTTGGGCTTTGTTTTGATTGCAGAATCTTTTTGAAGATTTGAATTGATGTAGGAAGTTTTCTGTGTTTGCACTTTGATTTTGTCAAATGTATTTTCGCATTCCTGCAGAACCTGGTCGTTCACGGAGGCGAGGTCTGTCATCCAACGGCACGTGAGTCGCAAGGAATCACTACGTTTGTCAATTACAAGAATCGCATAAATAAGTCGATCTTCTTCTAACAATTCTTGATATTGTAAATAGATCTCAGGCCAGACAGGAAGCTCATAAGAATCCATCCCATCACTTACCCTAAGAATTGCGAACTTTTTCTGCCCTTTAGAGGAGAACTTCGTCGTTATTTTATCGATGATAAACACCGTGCGGATTACTGCTCCATGAGAAAGATTTTCAAACTCCCCAAAGGGAACAACAGAAAGCCTCGGGAAAGTTTCCCGGAAGGCATCCATAGGGTGCTCAGTAAGGTAAATCCCTAGGAGCTCCTTTTCTTTTTTTAAGAGCTCTTTTTTTGTCCTAAAAACAACATCTTTAGGGGCCGCAACTGGAAGAGGATTCTGTTCATGCATAGAGTCTAAAGAAAAGAAGGTCATCACGCCTGTGGCAGCTTCTTTCTTTTCTTTAGAAACCGTGTTATATAATGCATCTAAAGAAGCTAAAGCAAGATCGCGGTTGGGTTCAAAACAATCGAAACATCCCGCATCTACAAGACTTTCCATATTTTTCTTAGAGATTTTCGTAAAGTTCGAACGTTGGATGAAATCTTGAATGCTCCGATAAGGACCATGAAGCTCGCGCTCCTTAACGAGATGTTCTATAAAGCTCTTCCCAACGCCTTTAATCGCTCCCAAAGCAAAACGAATCCCCTCATTTGTCGCGACAAAGTGGTTGCTGGAGATGTTAATATGCGGAGGTAAGATAGGAATGTTCATACTTTGCGCTTCGCGGATGAGCTTCCCAACTTTTTCTACATCGTCAGAGTCGCAGGTGAGTAGGGCTGCAAGCCATTCTTGGGGATAGTTCGCCTTAAGATATGCCGTAGTGTATGTGATTAGTCCATACGCTGCTGCATGGGATTTATTGAAGCCATAGGAAGCAAACTTCTCCATTTTGTCAAAAATTATCGTAGCAATATCAGGGTCTATCCCATTGTTTGCCGCACGCTCACAAAACTTCGAACGCTCCTGAACCATCTGTTGATGGTCCTTCTTCCCCATAGCACGACGGAGAACATCACCTTCCCCAAGAGAATAATTCGCAAGAGCTCCTGCAATCTGCATGACTTGCTCTTGATAGACCATAATTCCATAAGTCTCTTTAAGAATCGATTCCATCAGAGGATGGTCATAATCGATATTTTCCTTCCCATGCTTTCGGTTAATGAACGAAGGGATCATATCCATAGGCCCAGGACGATACAAAGCACAAATCGCAATGATCTCTTCAAAGGAATCTGGCCGGAGGTTTTTTGCAAGCTCCTGCATCCCCTTAGATTCCATCTGAAACACTCCCATAGTCTTGCCTTGATGCAAAAGAGAAAAGGTCATTTTGTCATCCAAAGGGAGGGTCTCCATATGAAGCCGTTTCTGCGTTTTCTGATAGATTGCAGACATCGCCAAGTGGATACTCGTTAGGGTCTTTAACCCTAGGAGATCCACTTTTAGCATTCCAACGCTCTCCGCAGGCTTCATAGAGAATTGGGTAGTGATCATAGAAGAGTCTTTAGAAATGCACACAGGAATATGATTCGTGAGAGGCTCTCCACAAATGATCACACCAGCAGCATGTACTCCTGTATTGCGAATAGAACCTTCAAGACGCATTGCCATGTCAATTACTTGAGCAGCCTCTACATCATCAATATAGAGTTGATGTAAGTCGGGATCTGTTTCGAGGCTTTTTGCTAGGGTCGCGTTCAGCTCAGGAATGTGCTTCGCAATAGTATTCACTTTAGATAAAGGCATATCTAAAGTTCTCCCTACATCCTTAATGGCCATTTTGGCTTTCATTGTGCCGAACGTAATGATCTGCGCGACGTTATCTTTCCCGTGTTTTTCTATGGCATAGTTGATCACTTCCTCGCGGCCTTCCATGCATATATCGATATCGATATCAGGATAGGAGAGCCTCTCAGGGTTAATAAACCTCTCAAAGAATAAATCAAAGCGTATGGGCTCAATTTCTGTAATGCCTAGGAGGAATAACATTACAGACCCAGCTCCAGAACCTCGTCCAGGACCTACAGGAATATTATGTGCCTTTGCCCAATGGATAATGTCCCAAACGATCAAGAGGTAGTCACACATCCCCTTAGGAATGATAATGGACATCTCCATTTCCATTCTTTGCTTGACCAACTCCAAAGGATCTTGATTCGGGAACTTCTTGGCAATGTGCGCAAGGACTTCAGGAGTGTACTTCGAGAGGCCTTTTTCACAAAGCTGTCTTAAAAAGAGCGCAGAGGCTTCATAGCGGTCTTGTTCGGTGTAATGTTCTTTGGTCTTTAGTGTTTCGGGAAGATAAATAGGATAGTGCTTTTTTGAAAAGTCAAAGTGCACATCACAAAGCTTCGCGACCTCCAAAGTATTTGCAATCACCTCAGGGACATCTGCAAACAGCTCCAACATCTGCTGAGGAGACTTAAAATAAAATTCTCTACTGCTATAGGTTTTTCTTTTAGGGTTGGGGATATAGGTGTTTTGCTTTGCCGTCCTAATGGTCTCTCCAGATTGGATGTTAAGAAGAATCTCGTGCGCTTGCCAATCTTCAGGATGTAGATAGTGAATGTCATTTGTCGCGACAGAAGGGATGCCCAAGCGCTTACTGACTTCCAGTACTGCCGTGTTGACACGTGTTTGCTTGTCTATGAAGTTATAATACTCCTGCTTTAACCATTCCTCAGGTAAGCTAGCTATTTTTTCCTCAGACATTTTATGAAGCTGTACTTCAGAAAAATAGTTCTCCTTGAAAAGCTCTTGATACCAGCGAAGCTCCTTTTCAAGGGCCTCTTCAGATTCTAAAGCAGCTTCAGATACAGAACTAGAAAGACACGCAGATAAACACACAAGACCTTCAGAGTGCTTCTTCAGTAGTTCCTTGTCGATCCTTGGGACGTAGTAAAATCCTTCAATAAATGCTAAAGAAGATAATAGGCAAAGATTACGGTACCCCTGCTCATTTTTACATAAAAGAATGAGATGATGAGCAACACGGCTGCGTTTTTCTTTTTTTTTATCAAACCGAGAGCCTGGAGCAATATAACACTCACAACCAAGAATCGGCTTGATCTCTTGCTGCACACATGTTTTATAGAAGTCTATGGCTCCAAAGAGATTTCCGTGATCTGTGAGTGCTATTGCGGGGATATCATATGCCTTAGCTTGAGCAACAAGGTCTTTAATAGGACATGTTGCATCAAGTATGGAATACTGCGAATGGCAGTGTAGTGGGATCCAAGACAAGCGTACCCCCAATTATGCTTTGTTCTCCGTTGCGTTCCAGGTGGGCAGGAACAATAAGAGTGCGACAAGAGTACACAATAACAACGCAAGAAAATACCCTTGCCAGCCCCAATCCTGAGCGATTTTCCCTAAAGGATACCCTGCAAAGGCAGCACCAAAATACGCAAACCATCCGGCAAAACCACTCGCCGTGCCGGCAGCTTTTTTATGTGAAAGCTCCGCAGCGGCGAGACCGATCATCATCTGTGGTCCAAAAAGGAAAAAGCCTATAATGAAAAGAAAACTTCCATCCAGCCACCACCAAGTATAGGAATGGCTATACCACATACCAATAATCGAAAATAACAAGCCTAAAGAAAAAATCACATTCATAGGGCCGCGTTTCCCTTTAGAGATTTTATCAGAGAGCCATCCTGCCAAGAGCATTCCAAAGAGCCCTCCAATTTCAAAAAGAGAGACGCAGAAGTTGGCTTTTACAGCAGCATACTTCTTGACTTCAATAAGGAACAGAGCACTCCAATCATTTACAGCCATGCGTACGACATAAATAAAGAACGAAGCAAAAGCAAGAAGCCAAATCCACTTGTTATTCAAAACGTAAGAGAAGAGAATCTCCCGAGTAGAAAGTTCCTGCTCTGCTTGCTCTTCTAAAATGTCTGCCACATGCTCTTGGTCAGGAGTTTTCTTCTGATTCTTCTTGTATTTCTCTATGGGAGGCAACCCCAAGGACTGTGGCGTATCACGAAGGCGATTGATCAAAACAAATCCCATGCCGATACATAGAAGCCCTGGGATGAACATCGCTCCTCGCCAACCACAGCAATCTATAGCGAAACCTGTAAGAATAGGAATCAATGCTCCACCGATATTATGTGAGGTACTCCATACACTCCACCATGTTCCTCTTTCATACTTTGCGTACCAGTGTGTAAGCAGACGAGCACATGGAGGCCATCCCCAGCCTTGGAACCATCCGTTAATTCCCCACCATAAAGCAAAGAGTAAGATAGAAGAGGACATCCCGAAAAAAATATTCGTTAAACCTGTGATGATCAGACCAATTGCCATAAAATACCGAGGGTTAGATTGGTCAGAAATCACACCACTAACAAACTTGCTGATGCCATAGGAAATGTACAGAGTACTTCCAATAATGCCTAATTGCGCCTTATCAAAGCCCAAATCTGTCATTAAAGTAGGCATAGCAAAAGTAAAACTTTTCCTTGTGAAGTAATAGAAGACGTATCCTACAAACATGCTATAGAAAATACGCACTCTCCAGTACTTGTATTTTCTTTTGATTAACTCCGCATCTTGAAGCTCTTGAATATGCTTTGGCGGTTGTAAGAACTTTTTCCAAATATTCATCAGGGGGCCTATTCGAAATCTTTTATTATAAAGAAAAAATACAAAAGCTCAGGTTAGCATAGGAATCAGCAAAAAAACAAGAAAGGAATCGGAATCTAGTGTAAAGATAAAGTGATGAAACTATATAACTTTATTTAGGATTTTTTATTTTTTATAGAAATTATCTCTATATTTTTGCTTAGAGTTTTCATAAAGTTTCTTCTTCTAAGAATTCCCAGGCACTAAATTTTGTCGTATATGAAATGGTTTCGGTGTGTCATCTTGAGTTTGCTGCTTAACTTTATCCGAGGGGACCTTCGTTATGAGGGAGAGCTGCATAAAGGTTTAGAAGGGCCTATACAGGGAATCTTAAATGATTTCCCTAAACAGGAAATTATTGAGCCCGTGCGTGCGGAAGGTCAAGTTTGGTCAGAGGGATGGGTTTAATTTTGCTCTTTATCTAGATTTTGGCTACCCTAGCTTAATCATATTCATAATCTAAATTAAAAAGTTTCTTGTGAATGTAGATTTACCAAAAGGGGTTTTTGATATCTTTCCCAATGTCACTCAGGCGAAGCAACTGTGGAGAGATTCTTCTCTGTGGCTAACCATAGAAGACACTATAAGAAAGCTTTGTGCTTTGTATGGGTTTAGCGAAATCCGCACGCCTGTATTTGAAAAGACTGAGGTGTTCTTGCATGTTGGAGACCATAGCGATATCGTAAAAAAAGAAATGTACACTTTTTTAGATAAAAAAGGACGTTCATTAACACTAAGGCCTGAAGGAACAGCTCCTGTGGTGCGCTCATTTATAGAACATACCGCAGAGCATCGCGGAGATAATAAATTTTATTATATTCTTCCGATGTTTCGCTATGAACGCCAGCAAATGGGAAGATATCGTCAGCATCATCAGTTTGGGGTAGAGGCGATCGGGATAAGGCATCCCCTACGAGACGCAGAAATTCTTTCCCTGCTCTGGGAGTTCTACAAAAACGTTGGTCTGCAATGCATGCACCTACAGCTAAACTTTCTCGGAGGGGAGAATACGCGAACACATTATACTGCTGCGCTGCGGACTTACTTTAAAGAGCACTTTTCTCATTTATCTCCATTAAGCCAAGAACGATTCACAACAAACCTCTTAAGGATCCTAGATTCTAAGGAGCCGGAAGATCAGGAACTCATTCGTCATGCCCCGCCAATTTTAGAGTACGTGTCAGAGGTAGATCGTGCTTACTTCGATAAAATTTTAGAGGCACTTTCAAATCTTCATATCCCTTTTACCGTAAATCCACGCTTGGTGCGAGGCTTGGATTACTACTCAGATTTAGTATTTGAAGCATTTACAACATTTCAAGGACACACCTATGCCCTGGGCGGGGGAGGGCGTTACGATGGTTTAATTGCAGCTTCCGGAGGCCCCTCACTCCCTGCCTGTGGTTTTGGCATTGGGTTAGAGCGCGTCATTCAAACACTACTAGCTCAAGGAGGGATGTCTTTAAAGAAGAAACCGATGTTGCGTTTGCTTCCTTTAGAAACAGAGGCGGATGCTCTTTGCTTCTCCTGGTCACAGCACTTGCGTAGTTTGGGGGTCCCTACAGAAGTAGAGTGGTCCCATAGGAAAGTTAAAGCTGCACTGCATGCTGCAAGTCACGAACAGGTGGCATATGTTTGTATTATTGGAGCGAGGGAGCTACAGGAGCAGCAATTTACAATTAAAAATATGTTTTCACGGCAAGAATTCTCCGGATCACAGGGAGAATTAGAACAGAGGTTGTTATATGAGATACAGAACACATCATTGTAACGAGTTATCCCTAGATCACCTTGGGGAGCAGGTAAGGCTTTCAGGTTGGGTCCATCGTTATCGCAATCATGGTGGTGTTGTCTTTATCGATTTGCGCGATCGCTATGGGATTACACAAATCGTTTGTCGCGAAGAGGACAATGCTGATTTACATAGGAGATTGGATGCTGTTCGTTCCGAATGGGTGCTTGCTGTTGAAGGGAAAGTTTGCGCACGTCTGAGTGGAATGGAGAATTTGAACCTTGCCACGGGGAAAATAGAGGTGGAAATCCATCAACTGCAGGTGCTGTCGAAATCTCAAAATTTGCCTTTCTCTATAGCAGATGAGCATATCCATGTGAACGAGGAGCTGCGTTTGCAGTACCGCTATTTAGATATGCGCCGTGGAGAGATCCTCGATAGACTCATTTGTAGACATCAGGTGATGTTGGCATGCCGTTCATATATGCATTCCCAAGGCTTTATTGAGGTTGTTACCCCAGTACTGGGGAAATCTACTCCTGAGGGAGCTCGAGATTACTTAGTCCCCTCAAGGATTTATCCTGGGAAGTTTTATGCTTTACCTCAATCCCCACAGCTATTTAAACAACTTTTGATGATTGGTGGGTTGGATAGGTATTTTCAAATCGCCACCTGTTTTAGGGATGAGGACCTTCGTGCAGACCGTCAACCTGAGTTTGCCCAAATCGATATAGAGATGAGCTTTGGAGATCCCCAAGATCTCTTCCCCATCATTGAGGAGCTTATTGTGGAGCTTTTTGCTGTAAAGGGGATAAAAATTTCCTTGCCTTTGCCACGCATGACTTATCAAGATGCGAAAGATTTCTATGGTACAGATAAGCCTGATTTGCGCTTCGATCTACGCTTAAAAGATTGCCGGAAACATGCTGAACGCTTTTCTTTTTCTATTTTCTTAGATCAGCTTGCTCAGGGAGGGAAAATTAAAGGCTTTTGTGTCCCTGGAGGCGCAGACATTTCCAGAAAGCAGTTAGATATTTATACAGAGTTTGTCAAGCGTTATGGGGCGATGGGGCTAGTATGGATTAAGAAACAAGAAGGCGGCATCTCTTCTAACGTAGCAAAGTTTGCCTCTGAAGAGGTGTTCAATGCAATGTTTGAAGAGTTCGAGGCAAAGGATCAAGATATGCTTTTGCTAATCGCAGCTCAGGAGTCTGTAGCGAACCAAGCTCTTGATCACTTGCGAAGAAGAATCGCAAAAGAACGACAGCTGTATGACGAGACACAATATAATTTTGTCTGGATCACAGATTTCCCTCTCTTTTCTCTGGAGGATGGGCAGCTAAGCTCGGAGCACCATCCCTTCACAGCACCTTTAGAAGAAGATATCCCGCTCTTAGAGGACTCCCCACTATCTGTGCGCTCCTCAAGTTACGACCTTGTTCTTAATGGCTACGAAATCGCCTCGGGATCTCAGAGAATCCATAATGCAGATCTGCAAAGCAAAATATTCACTTTATTAAAAATGTCACCAGAAAGCATAAAGGAAAAATTCGGATTTTTCATAGAAGCTTTAAGTTTTGGAACGCCTCCGCACTTGGGGATTGCATTGGGGCTGGATCGTATAGTTATGGTATTGACGCAAGCTGAAGGAATTCGGGAAGTGATCGCCTTCCCTAAGACGCAGAAGGCGGCAGATTTAATGATGGAGGCTCCTTCAGAAATTATGACTTCACAATTAAAAGAATTACATATTAAGGTAACTTCTTAATTAAGGTACATTTATGTCTGGCGAAAGGTAAACGATAGGGAGGATACATACATGCGCAAACGATGGACTTTGTTTTTGGTCACAATAGTGACAGTTTCTCTTTCTTCTTGCGATTCACGTTCTGATCAAAATCAGAAGCCTGAAGAGAATGCTGTAGAATTGACAGAGAACCAACAGCTATCACGAACTTTTGGTCATTTACTTGCCAGACAGCTACGTAAATCTGAGGATGTCATGTTTGACATTGCAGAGGTTGCCAAGGGATTGCAAGGGGAGCTATCATGTAAAGACGCTCCGTTAACAGAATCAGAATATGAAGAGAAAATGGCAGAAATGCAAAAGCACATCTTTGAGAGGAAAGCAAAAGAGAATCTTTCCTTAGCAGAAAAATTTCTAAGAGAGAATAGTAAAAATGCTGGAGTTGTAGAGGTTCAGCCCTGCAAGCTACAATACAAAATTATCAAAGAGGGAGCAGGAAAAGTAGTTTCTGGGAAACCCACAGCATTATTGCACTATAAAGGGTCCTTTATGAATGGGCAGGTATTTAGCAGCTCTGATACGAATAAGGAACCTATTTTATTGCCTTTGAATCAAACTATTCCAGGATTTGCTTTAGGAATGCAAGGTATGCGAGAGGGAGAAACACGGATTCTTTATATCCACCCTGATCTTGCCTATGGAACTTCAGGTCAGCTACCTCCAAATTCCCTATTAATCTTTGAGATTAATTTGATCCGAGCAAATGAAGAGGGTATGGCTGCAGCCACAGAGGAGAGCCCATCCCCAACCTCATGAAAGTAATCTTATTCTCTCCGGATATCCCACAAAATACAGGGAACATCGGTAGAACTTGTGTTGCCCTCGGAGCGGAACTCATTTTAGTTCGGCCCCTGGGGTTTTCTTTGTTGGATAAATTTGTCAAACGTGCGGGGATGGATTACTGGGAGAAACTCAAATTAAGAGTTGTCGACTCCTTAGAAGAAGCCCTACAGGATACCGAAAAAAAGCAGCTCTTTTTTTTATCTACAAAGGGAAAGAAGTATTATGCTCACGCCTCTCTTCCCCTAAAGGGGACCTTTGTATTTGGCTCGGAATCTAAGGGACTTCCCCAAGAAGTCTTAAATGCATATCACGAGCAGTGCTACTTTGTGCCCATGCTGCAAGGAACACGATCCCTAAATTTAGCAACAACTGTAGGGATCGTATTGTACGAAGTTATAAGGCAAAATTATGCAAATTTTGCCTTATAAGCTTTTTAAGCGTGTTTACTAATTAACTCTATTAGAAAGTTTTTGTCTTTAAGACCGACCGTACGCGCTACCTCTTTTCCATTTTTAAAGAGAATTAATGTAGGAATAGAGCTAACTTCATATTTTTCTGCAGGCTGAGCATTATCATCAATATTGATCTTCCCAATGGATACGAGAGGGAGTTCCGATGCAATAGTTTCCAAAACAGGTGTAAGCATTCTACAAGGGCCACACCACTCGGCAAAAAAATCTATAAGAACAAGTCCCTTTTCAATAAAGGCATCAAAGTTTTCCGCAGACACGATTTTTACCATAAGTATTCTACCCCTTCTCAAGTAATGTCTTAATTTATGCAGCTAAGAAGACTTGAACTTCCATGAGCTTAAGCTCACTAGAACCTGAATCTAGCGCGTCTACCGGTTCCGCCATAGCTGCATTGCACAAAATTGTAGACAATAGGAAATAAAAAACACAAATAAGAAACTTTTAAAAAATCCTCTCTAGTTTAGGAGGTTTGGAGAAATCTACCTTTCTATTCAACATAATTCTCGTCTCTGATACTATCGTTCTTTTTATATAGGGGAAATCTAAGCGTTTTTTCGAGACAAGGGCGCCCCTACGGGGAGGTTTTTATCCCCAATACTGTAGAAAAAGGAATAAGCATGGAGATTTCTGAAGAAATTAAGCCAAAGCTTTTAAATTTTTTAGAAAGCCGAAAAAAGCCAGAATTACTGGCTACGTATCTTTTTTATCTAGAGCAAGCTATGGGGTTGCGTCCAGTAGTTTTTGTTCGCGATAAAATCATTTTTAAGAACGTTGAAGATGCCATTCGCATTCTTGAAGCAGATAAAAAGATTTGGCGAGAAACAGAAATACAAATTTGTTCTGGAAAGCCAGAAGTAAATGAACAGACGAAGCGGATATATATCTGTCCATTTACTGGGAAGGTATTTGCGGACAATGTCTATGAGAATCCTCAAGATGCGATTTATGACTGGTTGTCTTCTTGCCCTCAAAACGTAGAGAGGCAGGGAGGTGTGCGAGTAAAACGTTTTCTTGTTTCCGATGATCCCAAAGTAATCCGTGAGTATATAGTTCCTCCTAAAGAGCCTATTGTAAAAACAGTGTTTGCTTCCGTGATTACTGGAAAATTGTTCCATAATTTATCAGATCTTTTAGAAGATTTTGTTTCTGGCTATTTGCGGCCAATGACTTTAAAAGAAGTGCAAAATCAAAATAGATTCCAATTGGAGAATTCTTTTTTGGCGTTATTGCAAGATGCGCTAGAAGAGGAGAAAATTGCCGAATTTATAGAAGGATTAGCTGATGATTCTGCATTTCACATATATATTAGCCAATGGGTAGATACAGAAGAATAACGAGTTCTTCCGAAGAGACCATCGCGCTGGGGGCTTGGTTAGGAAAGCGTCTTTCTCCAGGAGTGGTGCTGTTGTTATTTGGAGATTACGGAGTAGGAAAAACAGAGTTTGTCCGTGGCGTTGTTCAGGGATACCTAGGAGAAGCATACGCCAGAGATGTCGCGAGTCCTTCTTTTTCTCTTCTACATGTGTATGAAAGTCCTACTCGAAGGTTGTGCCATTACGATTTCTATCGGTTAGATAAGGACACAAGCTCTGTGTTTCAAGATGCAGAAGAAGATGATGTAATATGTGTGGAGTGGGCAGATCATGCCCACACACCACAGTTTCGTGAAACTCTACGTATTTATATAGAAACATTGATGTTAGAACAGCGAGAGGTACGTATAGAAGCAGCACCTACGCTTTTAGCATAAAGATTAAGATACCAAGGGGTTATGGTGTTATTAAAGAACGCGGTTTTTGTTTGCCTAGATTGTGAAATGACAGGGCTAGATGTTAAGAAGGATCGTATTATTGAAATTGCCATAGTTCGCTTTACTTTTGAACGCATTCTAGATTCTATAGAGTTTCTTATCAACCCTGAAAAAGAGGTTTCGATAGAGTCCCAAAGGATCCACCACATTTCCAATGCGATGTTGAAAAATCAGCCCAAGTTTGCTGCGGTATATCCAAAGATCAAGGCATTCTTGAAAGATGATGATAATATCGTAGGACATAGCGTTGGATTTGATTTGCAGGTGTTGGCTCAGGAAGTCGAAAGGCTAGGGGAAACCTTTCCTACAAAGTATCATGTGATAGATACGCTACGTTTAGCAAAGGAATATGGAGATAGCCCAAATAACTCCCTAGAATCTTTGGCTGTTCATTTCAATGTTCCTTATGATGGGAACCACCGCGCCATGAAGGATGTTGAAATCAACATCAGCATTTTTAAACACCTGTGCAAGCGCTTCCACACGATAGAGCAGATCCGCCAAGTCTTAGCTAAGCCGATAAAAATGAAGTATATGCCCTTAGGGAAACACAAGGGCAGGTGTTTTTCAGAAATTCCCTTAGCATATTTGCAATGGGCAGCAAAGATGGACTTTGATTCCGATTTGCTTTTTTCCATTCGTCATGAGATCAAACATAGACAAAAGGGAACTAGGTTTACCCAAGTCAATAATCCTTTTATAGGGTTATAGTTATTTAGGGTGCCAAGGTCGTACTCTTAAAAGATCCCTTGGGAATCTCTTGATTTTCTTTAAATTGCCCGATACTATCCGACAGAGTTCTTAGGAGTTCTTGGAGAGCGCGCATGGGCCTTAAAAAAAAACCTGTGTCTTTTAGCTGCATAGAAGGGCACATATATAAAATCTTTCCCAATGATCTTAATGCAAACAATACTGTATTCGGAGGCTTGCTAATGAGCTTGCTAGATCGCTTGGCTCTCGTTGTTGCAGAGCGCCATACAGAAAGAATCTGCGTAACCGCATTCGTTGATGCTTTGCGTTTCTATGCCCCAGCCTACATGGGGGAAATTCTCATTTGTAAAGCTGCAGTTAACAGAACATGGCGTACTTCTTTAGAAGTAGGCGTGAAGGTCTGGGCAGAAAATATCTATCGTCAAGAGCAAAGGCATATCACTTCGGCATATTTTACTTTTGTCGCTATGGACAACAACAATCAACCCGCACCCATACACCATATTGTCCCAGAAACCCCAGAAGAAATCCGCAGGTACAACGAAGCCGATAAGCGTCGCCAAACACGCTTGAAAGAGAAAACATAGGGAACTTTGTGAATAGAGTCTTTGGATTTGTGATTTCTTGGATCCTCATGGCCTGTGCACAGCCAGATCTCAGCAAGACATGTTGTCTCCTAGGACTCTCCTGCGGCTATGGACTTTTATGGTATAGCTTAGAGCCATTGCGAGGTGCTAGGCTCTCTTGGAAAGTCTTGCGCGCAATGCTATTTATCTGGGCACTTTCTGTAGAAGGAGTGCACTTTTCTTGGATGCTCTCAGATATATATGTAGGAAAGTTTATCTATGCCGTCTGGGCTATGTTGATTGGGATTCTCGCGCTTATTTTTACCTGTTTTTCTTGTATTCTTATTGCTCTTGTCCGTAAGGGAAGGTTCTCTTTGCTTTGGTGCCTTCCTGGCTTATGGGTGGCATTGGAAATACTTAGGTTTTACGGTTTATGCTCAGGGATGTCTTTGGATTATCTCGGACTCCCCATGACGGCGTGCGCCTATGGAAGGCAGTTTGGAGGATTTTTTGGTTGGGCAGGGCAAAGCTTTTCTCTCATTGCAATAGGAATCAGTTTTTATTGTCTATTGCTCAAAAGGAAATATGCCGCACACTACTGGCTAGTGGCTTTAGGGCTTCCCTTATGCCTAGGAGGGATCCATTACGAATATCTAAAAAGAAGAAGTTCAGAAGAAACGAAACAGTTTCATGTGGCTGTGATCCAACCCGCGACTTCCCCAGAAGGACCTTGGAACCGTTCCCCTATGCATATATGGCACCAGCTGATCCAGCTGAGTTTAAAAGTGAAACATCCTATAGACTTGTTGATCTTCCCCGAAGTCGCGGTACCTTTTGATGGAAATAGACAAATCTATGCCTATGAAGAGAGCCTCCCAATCCTCGCACCTTTACATCTTCCTGAAAAGAAGGAGTTCCTCACAAATTTCGATTGGGCAAATAGCCTTTCGCACTATTTCCAGTGCCCTGTATTGATTGGGATGGAGCGCTGGGAAGAACATCCAGGGAAATACTATTTTTATAACGCTGCAGAGCTTGTTACACAAGAAGAGAATCAGAGATATGATAAGCGTGTATTGGTCCCTGGAGGGGAATATATTCCCGGAGGGAAACTAGGCATATGGATTTGTAAGAAGTTTTTCCCTGAGTACGCATTATCTTGCATACGCGTCCCAGGAAAGCGTTCAGGAGTATTGCGTGTCTCAGGGGCCCCTACATTAGGAGTATCTATATGCTACGAAGAGACTTTTGGACACCTTTTACGTAACTATAAAAAGCAGGGAGCACAACTTCTTATTAATTTAACAAATGATGGGTGGTACCCTAATTCTCGCCTCCCTCAAGTGCACTTCTCCCATGGGATTTTGCGTAATCAAGAACTGGGGATGCCTTGCGTTCGTGCATGCCAAACTGGAGTAACAGTTGCCGCAGATGCTCTAGGAAGAGTAATAAAACAGCTTCCCTACGAGACACGAAAGAAAAAAGCTTCGCCAGGAGTGCTTCAAGTTTCTGTGCCACTGTTTACTTATCCTACTCTCTATACATATTGTGGCGATTGGGTGATGTTAAGTATTGCTTTATGCTTATCTGGATATCTTGGATTCCGTGTCTTCGGATATCGCTTGCTTGCTAAAAAAGAAAAAGGATAATATACGGAGACTCTGTGTCAGGTTTTTACATGTTAGAACGAGCTCAGAAAACGTTAAAACGCGAAGTTAGCTATTCTGGAGTGGGGATCCACCTTGGAAAGTCTGCCAAGCTCTCTTTACTCCCTGCAAAAGCAAATACTGGGGTGGTATTTCGCCGATGTACTCCTAGCGGAGAGCATTTGGATATCCCCGCACTGTTGTCGCACGTATGCGCTACAGGGAGAAGCACAACATTGTCCCAGGGATCTGTAAGTATCGCTACTGTAGAACATCTCATGGCAGCTCTGCGTTCTAGTAATGTAGATAATGTCATTGTACAATGTAGCGAAGAGGAAATCCCTATAGGTGATGGGAGTTCACGCGTCTTTATGGAGCTAATTGATTCCGCTGGGACTTGTGAATTAGACGAAACTATCCCTGTAGCACGGTTGAGTCAGCCTGTATACTACCAACATCAAGAAACATTTCTTGCTGCTTTCCCTGCAGAAAAACTCACAATTTCTTATACGTTACATTATCCTCAGAGCCCCACAATAGGAACGCAGTATCGTTCTCTTGTAATTACAGAAGAGTCATTTCGAGAAAACATTGCTCCTTGTAGAACATTTGCTCTATATAATGAGTTGTGTTTTTTAATGAATAAAGGTTTGATTGGTGGGGGATGTCTTGAAAACGCAGTAGTTTTTAAAGATGATGGTATCATCAGCCGAGGACAACTACGATTTCCGGATGAGCCTGTGAGGCATAAAATCTTAGATTTGCTAGGAGACCTGTCTTTGATAGGAAGGCCGTTTGCAGCTCATGTGATTGCCGTAGGGTCTGGACATACCTCAAACGTTGCTTTTGGGAAGGAAATCCTAAAAGTGTTGCAAGTGTAAAAAGAAGAAAAAATGAGTCCGCCGACAATAAAAATTCGAAAGTTATTAGAGTTACTTCCACATCGTTATCCGTTTTTACTTGTGGATAAAGTTTTGTCTTACGACATAGAAAAACGGAGCATACAGGCTCAAAAAAATGTCACCATAAATGAGCCATTTTTTAATGGGCACTTTCCTGAGGCTCCCATTATGCCTGGAGTGTTAATTTTAGAATCTTTAGCACAAGCTGCTGGTGTATTATTAGGCTTGGTCCTTGAACATGATAAAAGCAAAAGAATAGCATTATTTTTAGGTATACAAAAAGCGAAGTTTCGACACGCTGTGTTACCTGGAGATGTTCTAATTCTAAATGCACAATTTTCCTTGATATCATCTAAGGGGGGCAAGGCGACTGCGCAAGCGTATGTGAATTCTTCGCTTGCTACAGAAGCAGAGTTGAGCTTCGCTTTAGTAGATAAAGAATCCCTATAGGTAACGGAGAAATATGACGAGCATTCACCCTTCTGCAATTGTTGAGCCTGGGGCAAAAATTGGTAAGAATGTTGTTGTAGAGCCGTATGCTATAATCAAATCTACAGTGACTTTATGTGATGATGTTGTTGTGAAGTCTTATGCGTATATTGATGGGCATACCACAATAGGCAAAGGAACAACCATCTGGCCTTCAGCAATGATTGGAAATAAACCCCAAGATTTAAAGTTTCGAGGGGAAAAAACATTTGTAACAATCGGGGAGAATTGTGAAATTCGAGAGTTCGCAATCATTACCTCTTCGACCTTTGAAGGCACCACAGTTGCCATAGGGGACAATTGTTTAATTATGCCTTGTGCTCATGTCGCACATAATTGCGTCTTGGGAAATCATGTAGTGTTAAGTAACCATGCTCAGCTCGCAGGACATGTCCAGATAGGAGATTATGCCATTATCGGCGGGATGGTAGGAGTGCATCAGTTTGTACGTATAGGTGCGCATGCTATGGTCGGAGCCCTAAGTGGTGTACGTCGAGATATCCCCCCCTATACTATAGGCAGTGGGAATCCCTATCAGTTTGGAGGCATTAATAAAGTTGGACTGCAAAGAAGGGGGATTCCCTTTGCGACAAGATTAGCTTTGATTAAAGCTTTTAAAAAGATTTATCGTGCAGATACTTGTTTCTCTGAGGCACTAGCAGAAGCTCAACAGGAGTTTAATCATATTCCTGAAGTGCTGCATTTTGTGGATTTCTGTAGAAACCCAAGCAAGAGGGGGATCGAAGGAAGTGTAGATAAGCAGGCTTTTCAAGAGGAAAATCTCGAAAAAACGGGAGCTTTAGTTGGATCTTAAAGTTGTCTACTTTGGAACGCCGCAGTTTTCTGCTCGTGTTTTAGAGGGGCTGCTTTCTCTGGGGATTCGTATTATTGGTGTGGTCACAAGAGCAGATAAACCCCAAAAGCGTTCTGCACAGCCCATTCCCTCCCCTGTGAAGGTATTAGCTTCAGCCCATGGGATTCCTCTGCTTCAACCTATAAAAGCTTCTGCTCCTGAATTTATCACTCAGCTTCAAGCTTTTCATGCAGATGTTTTTGTCGTAGTGGCTTTTGGAGCAATCCTATGTCAGGAAGTACTAGATCTTCCTCGTTATGGTTGCTATAACCTCCACGCGGGACTCCTCCCCGCGTATCGTGGCGCAGCCCCTATACAGCGCTGCATTATAGATGGCGCCACAGAATCTGGAAATACTGTCATCCGTATGGATGCGGGTATGGATACAGGTGATATCGCCCTTAGGACACATGTACACATAGGGCCAGATATGACTGCCGGAGAACTTTCTGAAGCCTTAGCAGTGCAAGGCCCCGAGGTTCTAAAAAAGACTTTACTTCAAATTGAGGCTGGAGAGCTTATCCTAACGCCTCAAGATTCTACAAAAGCTACAATAGCTCCAAAATTATCTAAAGAAGACGGAAAAATTCTTTGGGAGAAACCAGCAAAAGAAGTCTACGCACATATCCGTGGAGTAACACCAGCTCCAGGAGCATGGACGCTCTTTTCCATAAACGATAAGCCAAAGAAACGCCTGGGGATTCGCCGCGCACGGCTATTTTCCGAATCAGGGCATTTCGGCTCTCCAGGAACGCTCATTGCACGTAACCAAGAGGTTTTAGTTGCGTGTGGCGAAGGTGCCCTAAAACTTATTGAAGTACAGCCAGAAGGGAAAGCCCTTATGGATTCAAAAAGTTTTTTAAACGGCTATCTTTCTTTTAATGCAAAATTAATATTTTAATTTATTGTAAGTAGCGTTTTTTCTTGGCCTGCACTTGGTTTTAATGTGTTTTATGGTATTATGATGGCTTTTCATTATATATACCAAGAAAGAGGAGGCCTATGAGTTTAACATGTATATCAAGGGCCGCAGGAGTCTCCGGTCAAATAGCAAGAAATTGTTTTTCACAATTTTTTACAAATGGCAATAACCATTTGTCTAGGTTTGTCAAGACCAGCAGAGGTCTTGACAAGACTGCCAAGTTAGGGAAGGCAGTTGCAGAGATGACCCAAGGGATTCTTCAAGAAACTGGAGGCAGTGAGTCTGCAGTCAAAACAGCGAAAAACATTGTAGATTGTACAAAGGTCACTCGTGATGTCATGGGACTAGGGAATGTCGTTGGCGGAGTCATTCCTAATATTATCAGAAATGCGCGGAAGTGCTGTTTGCTTATGAGGCAGAGTTTTTCAGCTAGAGCTGAGTTTGATCCTTCTAATAAAGAGCTTTCACCAAATGCTCTTTATACAAAAAGTGATTTTCGTTTGGCCGCAGCGAAAACTGTATGTGATCTTATTAGTGGCACTACTTTTGCTGTTACTTTCGGTGGTTTAAAGCCGACATTATTGGCAAATAAAGTTGCTGGAAATCCTTTCCTTAGCTCAGAAGCTAAAGCAAGTTTGGGTACTGGGATATCCATCCTTATGACTGCAAACCATGCTGCAGGAGTTGTTGGAGGAGGTCTATCTATTATCAGGGAACGACGTGCTTATCAACGTTGCCTAGAAAGGTTAAATCAGAAAGAAGTCGGTCAGGAAGAAAGCGGTTCTGCACAAGAAGTACAGGCTATGAGAAGCTCTTATGTCAAGCGCTTAAGAAATATTATTCTTACAATAATTGAGAAAGCCCTTGAACTCGTGGCAGACTTCTTGAAACTTATCCCTTGGCCAATGAGCGCAGCATGCAATCTTGCTTGCGTAGGAGCCATAACTACAGCATCTTCAAGCTTAGCGCTATGGAAGGTCTGGCAATCTACAGGATCATCTTCTTAGTAATTTTATTTTTAATTTTTTTTGTGTTTTTTAACTAGCTTCTAATTTTTTAGAAGCTAGTTTTTATTTTTCGGATAAGAGGTTTAAAAAAAAGAAGTTTTTATCTTTCGCATTAATGACCTCTAGTTACTTTTTTCCATTGTAAAAATCTTCCCCCTCTGATAACCTCTCCCTTTATTTTCTTAAGGAAAAGGCTCCTTTTCTTTTTAGGGAATTCTACAAGTAAACAGAGAAGTACGAACAAGGATTTGTCTGGCTGCTTAAGATCAGGCAAGTCGTCTTATTAATGGGTAGTTTTATGCAGTCTCATATGAGCTTGATGGGAAAAAAGGAAGGAATGCTTCATGTTTTTGATAAAGACGGCAGTCTTGTAGCTTGTTCTGTAATTAGTATAGAGCCGAATGTTGTGACTCAAATTAAAACTTTAGAGAAGGATGGATATACCTCTTTACAGATGGGCTCAGGAAAAGAGTCAGCTCCATTAAAGACTCTTCAAAAACGTTACACCAAAGCAAAGCTTGGGCACTTAAAGAAATCTAGAGATCAGGTTTTTCGTGTTTTAAAGGAGGTTCGCGTTTCTGAAGAAGTTATTGGGTCCACCTCTTTAGGGGCGGCCTTTGGAATCGAAGTGTTCGAGGGAGTCGGCGCTGTAGATGTTAGTGGAGTTTCGAAAGGGAAGGGCTTTCAAGGGGTCATGAAGAAGTATGGATTTCGAGGAGGTCCAGGGAGTCATGGATCTGGATTCCATCGTCATGCAGGGTCTATTGGGATGAGGTCTACCCCAGGGCGGTGTTTTCCTGGAAGCAAGCGTCCTAGTCATATGGGAAGCGAAAACGTCACGATAAAGAATTTAGAAGTTATAAAAATAGATTTAGAAAGAAAGGTATTGTTGGTTAAGGGGGCAATCCCTGGTTCCAAGGGTTCTGTTGTTGTGGTTAAGCGTTCTTCTAGGGCTTAGCGGACAATAGGGGTACAGAAGAGGTCTTAATCATGGTGTTGTTATCAAAATTTGATTTTTCAGGGGAAAAGACCGGTGAGGTTGAGGTGTCCGACTCTTTTTTTGTGCAAGAGGAGGGAGGGCTTCAGTTAGTAAAGGATTATCTTACCGCAATTCGTGCGAATAAAAGACAGTGGTCTGCAAATACCAAAAATCGTTCAGAAGTTAGCCATTCAACAAAGAAGCCTTTTAAGCAAAAGGGGACGGGAAATGCTAGACAGGGATGTCTTGCTGCTCCTCAGTTTCGTGGAGGGGGAATAGTCTTTGGTCCTAGACCTAAATTCGATCAGCACACACGTATAAACCGCAAAGAAAGAAGAGCTGCGATTCGGCTCTTATTGTCTCAAAAAATTCAGTTTGAGAAGTTGATTGTGGCTGAAGATAGTGTGTTTATTTCTAGTTTGCAGGCTCCTAAAACTCGAGAGGCCTTGCAATTCCTTAAAAGGTGTGGCGTAGAGTGTCGGGGAGTTTTATTTATAGATCATCTTGCTCATGTAGAGCTCAATCAAAATCTAAGGTTAAGCTTAAGAAATCTTTCGGCCTTGAGAGGATTTGTTTATGGCATTAATCTTAATGGCTATGATCTTGCTGCAGCTCATAATGTTGTGATTTCTGAAAAAGCTTTGCAAGATCTGTCTAAGCGTCTTGTTTCTGAAACAAAAGATTAAGGGAAACTTGGGATATGAAAGATCCTTATGATGTAATTAAGCGGCATTACGTAACTGAAAAAGCGAAGATGCTAGAAGGGTTAAGTATAGGCTCTGGAGAAGGCAAGAAAAGAGGGAGTTTTTGTAAGCATCCCAAGTTTGTTTTTATTGTTGATAGTAGCGCTTCTAAGCCTCTTATAGCGAAGTCTTTAGAGATGATTTATGCTGATAAGAATGTAAAGGTAAGAAGTGTAAATACCATATGTGTAAAGCCTCAGCCAGCTCGGGTTCTTCGGGGACGAAGAAATCGAAAAGGGAAAACTTCAGGCTTTAAAAAAGCTATTGTAACCTTCCAGTCTGGTCACTCTATCTAATTGTAAAGGGAAAGTCATGTTTAAAAAGTTTAAGCCAGTAACTCCAGGAACCAGACAATTAGTTCTTCCGGCTTTTGATGAGTTGACAACTCGAGGAGACTTATTGGGCATAGCTTCTAAAAGAAGTATTAGGCCGCTTAAAAAGCTCTCGCGTTTCAAAAAAAGCAGTGGCGGGAGGGATAATTTAGGTCACATCTCCTGTCGTCATCGTGGCGGAGGAGTGAGAAAGCTTTATAGAGTTATTGATTTTAGAAGAAATAAGGATGGAATCCCGGCGAAAGTCTCTACTATAGAGTATGATCCTAACCGCTCGGCATACATTGCTTTATTGAATTATGAAGATGGAGAAAAGCGCTATATTTTGGCTCCTAAAGGGCTTAAGCGTGGGGATAAAGTGATCTCTGGAGAGGGAAGCCCCTTTAAAGTTGGTTGCTGCATGACGTTAAAGAGCATGCCTTTAGGCTTAGCTGTGCATAATATAGAAATGCGCCCCAGTTCAGGAGGAAAGTTGGTTCGATCTGCGGGATTGGCTGCGCAAATTATTGCAAAGACTCCAGGATACGTTACTCTGAAAATGCCTTCCGGTGAGTTTAGAATGTTGAACGAGAGTTGTCGAGCAACCATCGGTGAAGTTTCAAATGCGGACCATAATCTAAGGGTTGAGGGGAAGGCTGGTAGAAAGCGCTGGAAAGGAATTCGCCCTACAGTGCGTGGTACAGCAATGAACCCTGTGGATCACCCACACGGGGGAGGAGAAGGCCGACATAACGGATACATTCCTCGTACTCCTTGGGGGAAAGTGACTAAGGGATTAAAAACTCGAAATAAGCGCAAGAGTAATAAGTGGATAATCAAAGATCGAAGGAAATAGGGATTTATGAGTAGGTCATTAAGAAAAGGTCCTTTTGTTGATCACCATCTATTAAAAAAGGTTCGAGCAATGAATCTTGAGGAGAAAAAGTCTCCGATTAAAACGTGGTCCCGTCGTTCGATCATTACTCCTGAGATGATTGGTCATACGTTTGAAGTGCATAATGGAAAAAAGTTTCTCACAGTATTTGTATCGGAAACTATGGTTGGCCACAAGCTCGGAGAGTTTTCCCCAACAAGGATATTTAAGAGTCATCCTGTGAAAAAAGGGTAAGTCTGAAGGAGACATTATGTTTAAAGCGACCGCCCGTTATATCCGGGTACAACCTCGTAAAGCTAGATTGGTTGCAGGGCTAATGAGGGGATTAAGTGTTAAAGAGGCTCAAGAGCAATTGCAGTTTTCTCAACTGAAAGCTGGAAGATGCTTTAAGAAGGTCTTAGATAGTGCCGTTGCTAATGCTGAGCTTCACGACAATGTGAAGCGTGAAAAGTTAAATGTACTTGAAGTTCGTGTTGATGCGGGTCCTACATATAAACGCGCAAAAGCTAAAAGTCGGGGAGGGCGGTCCCCTATTTTGAAACGTACTAGCCATCTAACAGTTATTGTTGGCGAGAAGGAGCGATAGGAGAAGATTATGGGTCAAAAAGGATGCCCAATAGGGTTTCGCACAAGTGTTACAAAAAAGTGGCGCTCTCTTTGGTACGGAAACAAACAAGAGTTTGGGAACTTCCTTATTGAGGATGTAAAAATCCGAGAGTTTTTAAGGAAAAAGCCTTCTTGTCAAGGTGCTGCAGGATTCATTGTTCGTCGTATGAGCGGAAAAATTGAAGTAACAATTCAAACTGCGCGTCCAGGTCTTGTTATTGGAAAGAAGGGAACAGAGGTTGATCTTCTTAAGGAAGAGCTTAGAAAACTTACTGGAAAAGAAGTTTGGGTAGAAATTGCTGAGATCAAGCGTCCAGAATTAAATGCTAAGCTTGTTGCAGATAATATCGCGAGACAAATAGAGCGTCGCGTTTCTTTTCGTCGTGCTATGAAGAAGGCAATGCAGTCCGTTATGGATGCAGGAGCTGTTGGGGTAAAAATCCAGGTGTCTGGAAGATTAGCGGGAGCAGCAATTGCTAGGTCTGAGTGGTACAAGAATGGCCGAGTGCCTTTGCATACATTGAGAGCAGATATTGATTATGCTACTGCCTCTGCAGAAACCACGTATGGAATTATTGGTGTAAAAGTTTGGATTAATCTTGGGGAAAAAACTGCGTCGGCAGCGCCTCGTAACGAAGCTGTCTCTGGAAATGCCCCTGCAGCGCCTGCGGCTGCATCATAGAGTCAAAATAAAGGTGTGTTGTTATGTTAATGCCTAAGCGAACAAAATTTCGTAAGCAGCAAAAGGGTCAGTTTGCTGGTTTAAGCAAGGGCGCTACTTTTGTTGATTTCGGCGAATTTGGCATGCAGACCTTAGAACGAGGCTGGATAACAAGTCGGCAGATTGAAGCTTGTAGGGTTGCCATCAATAGACATTTGAAACGTCGAGGAAGGGTTTGGATTCGCGTCTTCCCAGATAAAAGTGTAACGAAAAAGCCTGCAGAGACTCGTATGGGTAAAGGTAAGGGAGCTCCGGATCATTGGGTAGCTGTTGTTCGTCCTGGTAGGATTTTATTTGAAGTCGCTAACGTTTCAAGAGAAGATGCTCAAGATGCGCTGCGAAGGGCTGCGGCGAAATTAGGATTAAAAACACGCTTTGTTAAGCGAGTAGAGAGAGTGTAGAATTATGGCTAAAAAAAAGGATCTTCTCGCCGAGCTTAGAGATAAGAGTAACGCAGATTTGGATAAATTTATTCATGAAAGTAAAAAAGCGCTGTACAGTTTAAGAGCAGAGGCTTTGCTGCAGAATAAAGTTGTAAAAGCACATCTGTTTGTTTCGCTTAAGAAAGATATAGCTCGGGCTTTAACTGTCAAACAGGAAAGAAAAGGTAAAGTTCATGGTTAACCAGCAAAGAGGCGCTAGAAAGACTAAAATCGGTGTTGTCGTTTCCGCCAAAATGGATAAGACCGTTGTTGTTCGTGTAGAGAGAATTTGTGCACACCCTCAGTATGCTAAAGTGGTTCGTGATTCGAAAAAGTTTTACGCTCACAATGATTTAGATGGGGTTACTGAAGGAGCTAAAGTAAGGATTCAAGAAACTCGGCCGTTATCTAAATTGAAGAGATGGCGTGTTATTGAATGTATAAATTAGTGGCAGATTACCAATATAGCATCGGGTAGATGGATTATGATTCAACAAGAAAGTCAATTAAAGGTTGCCGATAATACTGGGGCGAAAAGGGTCAAGTGTTTTAAGGTTTTGGGTGGATCCCGAAGACGTTATGCTACAGTTGGAGATGTTATCGTTTGTTCCGTTAGAGAGGTTGAGCCTGATAGCTCTATAAAGAAAGGGGATGTGGTTAAAGCCGTAATCGTTCGCACTCGCTGTGATATTCTAAGAAAAGATGGTTCGTCTCTAAGATTTGACACCAATAGTTGTGTGATTATCGATGACAAAGGGAACCCTAAAGGAACTCGTATCTTTGGGCCTGTGGCTAGGGAGATTCGAGATCGAGGTTTTATTAAAATTAGTTCCTTAGCTCCAGAGGTAATTTAAGGAATAGGTTATGAAAAGACGTATTTGTATTGGCGATACAGTTCATATATTGGCGGGAAACGATAAAGGAAAAGAAGGAAAAGTTCTTTCTTTTTGTAAAGATCGTGTAGTTGTTGAAGGTGTAAATGTTCGCACCAAAAATATTAAACGTAGTCAAGAAAATCCTAAGGGTAAGCGTATTAGTATAGAAACTCCTATACATATTTCCAATGTACGTTTGAGCATAGATGGAGAGCCTGCAAGACTCTTCGTTAAAGCTTCTGAAAAGGGAAGAGAATTATGGCAAAGATGCTCAGATGGTAGCACTAAGCTATACCGTTTAGTGAAAGAGAGAAAAGGTTAGTATGAGCAGATTAAAAAATTTTTATACTGAAGAAATTCGCAAGAATTTGCAGGAGAAGTTTAAGTATGCAAATGTCATGCAGATTCCAGTGTTAAAGAAAATCGTAATAAGTATGGGTCTTGCTGAAGCTTCTAAAGATAAAAATCTTTTTCAGGCGCATTTAGAAGAGCTTGCTATGATTTCCGGGCAAAAACCTTTAGTAACTAGGGCAAGGAAGTCTATCGCGGGCTTCAAGCTTCGTGAAGGCCAAGGAGTTGGCGCTAAGGTTACGCTTCGCGGAGTTCGCATGTATGAATTTATGGATCGTTTCTGTAATATAGTTTCTCCTCGAATTCGAGATTTTCGAGGATTTTCTACCAAGGGCGATGGTCGAGGTTGTTATTCTTTAGGCTTAGATGATCAGCAGATTTTCCCCGAGGTAAACTTAGATCTTGTGAAGCGTGCTCAAGGAATGAACATTACCTGGGTAACCACTGCACAAACAGATGTGGAGTGCTTGGCTCTATTGGAGATGATGGGGCTAAGATTTAAGAAGGCACAATAAGGGAGAGGTAGTTTGGTATGGGCATGACAAGTGATACTATAGCAGATATGTTAACGCGTATTCGAAACGCTCTAAGGGCGGAACATGTGTATGTGGATTTAGAACACAGTAAAATGCGCGAAGCTATTATAAAAATTCTTAAGAGCAAGGGATTTATTGCCCATTATTTAGTCAAAGAAGAAAACCGTAAACGCTTAATGAGGGTTTTCTTGCAGTATAATCAAAACCGAGAATCTGTAATCCACCAACTTAAGCGTGTTTCTAAGCCTTCTAGAAGAATATATGTTTCTGCGGCGAAGATTCCCTATGTGTTTGGGAATATGGGTATCTCTATTCTTTCTACCTCCCAAGGAGTCATGGATGGCTCTACAGCGAGAATGAAAAACGTTGGTGGAGAATTGCTTTGTTTAGTTTGGTAATAGGAAATAATTTATAGGACGGTAAGAGAATGTCTCGTAAGGCTCGAGAACCTATTGCGCTCCCTCAAGGAGTCGAGGTTTCCATTCAAAATAATGAAATTATTGTCAAAGGTCCTAAAGGTTCTTTAACACAAAAATTGGTTGATGCGGTGGATATTGTCTTGCAAGATAAATCCATCCTTGTCAAGGCTGCTCCTCATGTTCTTGATAAACCTAGCTGTATGCAAGGTTTATATTGGGCGCTCATTGCTAATATGGTTCGAGGAGTTCACCAAGGCTTTGAAAAGCGTCTAGAAATGATTGGGGTTGGTTTTAGAGCTGCAGTACAAGGGTCTGTTTTAGATCTTTCTATTGGGGTATCTCACCCTGTAAAAATCCCTATACCGGAGTCTTTGCAAGTAGCTGTAGAGAAAAATGTGTTAATTTCTGTGAAAGGTATTGATAAGCAGTTGGTCGGAGAATTTGCTGCTGGAATTCGTGCTAAACGGCCTCCAGAACCCTATAAGGGTAAAGGCATCCGCTATGAAAATGAATATATTCGTCGAAAAGCTGGGAAAGCAGCAAAGACAAGCAAAAAGTAAGATATAGGGCGAAAGTTTAATTATGGAAAGTTCGTTATTCCAAAAATCTTTGAAGAAAACGCGAAGAGCTTTGAGAGTGCGTAAGGCCCTAAAAGGCTCATCTTTGAAACCTCGTTTGTCTGTTGTAAAAACAAACAAGCATATTTATGTGCAGCTCATAGATGATTCTATTGGAAGGACTTTGGCTTCAGTTTCTACTGTGTCTAAAGTATGTAAGAGTGAAGGCTTCACACGTAAGAATCAGGAATGTGCTAAGGTTTTGGGTAGTAAAATTGCCAAGCTAGGCAAAGACCTTCAAGTAGAACGCGTTGTGTTTGATCGAGGTTCCTTCAAGTATCATGGCATTGTTGCTATGGTGGCAGATGGAGCTAGAGAGGGTGGATTACAGTTTTAATGAAAGGTTAAAAAGAGATGACGTTATCAAAGAATTCTCATAAAGAAGATCAGCTCGAAGAGAAGGTCCTAGTTGTTAATCGCTGCTCTAAAGTGGTAAAAGGCGGAAGGAAATTTAGTTTTTCTGCTTTGATTTTAGTGGGAGATGGAAAGGGGCGCCTGGGATACGGTTTTGCTAAAGCGAACGAACTTACAGATGCTATCCGTAAGGGTGGTGAGGCTGCAAGAAAAAATTTAATAGAGATACTTGCTTTAGAAAATGGCTCTATCCCTCATGAAGTTCTTGTGCATCATGATGGAGCTCAATTGTTGCTAAAGCCTGCAAAGCCAGGAACGGGAATTGTTGCTGGTTCTCGCATTCGTTTGATTTTAGAGATGGCTGGGGTAAAAGATATTGTTGCTAAAAGTTTGGGATCGAACAACCCAATGAATCAAGTAAAAGCTGCATTTAAAGCTCTTACAGAACTTTCTGTTCGAAAAGAAGTATTGAGAAGAAGGAGAGCCGCAACACATGATTAAACTTGAGTCTTTAAGAGATCCTTCACCACGTAGAAGAAAAACAAAGTTATTAGGTCGAGGGCCTTCTTCTGGCCATGGGAAAACGAGTGGTCGAGGGCATAAAGGAGATGGAAGCCGTTCGGGATATAAGCGCCGCTTTGGTTATGAAGGAGGCGGGGTTCCTCTTTATAGAAGGGCTCCTACAAGAGGATTTTCCCATGCACGCTTTGATAAGTGCGTGGAGGAAGTAACTACTTCGCGCTTGCAGTTAGTTTTTCAGGAAGGAGAAGAAATTACTCTGGAAGCTTTGAAAGATCGAAAAGTAATTAGCAAGGACGCAGTGCGTGTAAAGGTTATTCTTAAGGGAGAACTAACAAAAGCATTTTTATGGAAAGACTCTGCAGTTGTATTGTCTCAGGGTGTTCAGAGGGTCTTAAGCGCTGCTTAATAAAAGGGATAATTATCCGCGCATGACAACACTAAAACAAATTTTTTCGATTTCTGAATTGCGGCAGAAGCTTTTTTATACTTTTGCTTTGCTTGCAGCTTGTAGGGTAGGGGTATTTATCCCTGTCCCGGGAATTAATGGAGAGCGTGCGGTTGCATATTTTAAGCAACTTTTAGGTTCTAGTCAGAATTTATTTCAATTAGCCGACATATTTTCTGGCGGTGCTTTTGCTCAAATGACAGTTATCGCTCTTGGTGTTGTTCCCTACATCTCAGCCTCTATTATTGTCCAATTGCTTCTTGTATTCATGCCTTCCCTGCAAAGAGAACTTCGAGAGTCCCCTGATCAAGGAAAGCGAAGGATTGGACGACTTACTCGTATGTTTACTGTAGGGTTGGCTATAGTTCAGTCCCTCTTGTTCGCAAAGTTCGCTTTGAGAATGAATTTAACCATTCCTGGGATTGTTTTGCCTATATTGGTCTCTCCGCAAATTTTTGGAGTGCCTCTACTTTTCTATATGACAACAGTAATTGTGATGACTACGGGAACACTTTTGCTAATGTGGATAGGAGAACAAATTTCTGATAAGGGTATAGGCAACGGGATTAGCTTGATTATTGCTTTGGGGATTTTAGCTTCATTCCCCTCTGTGCTAGGCTCTATTGTTAATAAGTTGCACTTAGGATCTCAGGATCCCTCAGACTTAGGATTGGTTTCTATTCTTTTGCTCTGTGCGGTCTTTGTTTTTGTCCTGATCGCAACGATTTTGATTATCGAAGGAGTGAGAAAAATCCCTGTACAATATGCCCGTAGGGTGATTGGAAGAAGGGAAGTCCCTGGAGGAGGATCGTATCTTCCTTTGAAAGTAAATTATGCCGGAGTGATCCCTGTAATCTTTGCCTCATCATTGTTGATGTTCCCCGCGACTATTGGGCAATTTATGTCCTCAGAGTCCTCGTGGATAAAACGAGTTGCAAGTATGTTATCTCCAGGGAGTTGGGTATATTCGTTATTATATGTTTTCTTGATCATATTCTTTACCTACTTCTGGACTGCAACGCAATTTCATCCTGAACAGATTGCCTCTGAAATGAAAAAGAATAATGCGTTTATTCCTGGAATACGCCAGGGGAAGGCTACGCAGGGCTATTTGGAATATACAATGAACCGCGTAACTCTATTAGGGGCTGTATTTTTAGCTGTTATAGCTATCCTTCCTTCAATTTTGGGCCGCGTATTGCATGTAGATTCCAACGTAAGTTATTTTCTTGGTGGCACTGCTATGCTGATTATTGTTGGGGTAATTTTAGATACAATGAAGCAAGTTGATGCCTTCTTGCTTATGCGGCGTTATGATGGGTTTTTGAAAACCGATCGTTCTAAAGGAAGGCATTGAAAAATAACAATTTTTGACCTAAGATGCTTACACTATTTTAAGGGAGGCTCTACGTATGCCACGCATCATTGGAATTGATATTCCTGCGAAGAAAAAGTTGAAAATAAGTCTTACATATATTTACGGAATAGGGCCAGCTCTTTCCAAGGAAATTATTGAAAGGTTGAATTTGGATCCTGAAGCTAGGACGTCAGAGCTCACTGAAGAAGAAGTTGGAAGATTGAATGCTCTTTTACAATCTGAATATGTTGTTGAGGGTGATCTACGTCGAAGAGTTCAATCTGATATTAAAAGGTTAATAGCTATTCATGCGTATCGAGGCCAAAGACATAGACTTTCTTTGCCTGTACGAGGGCAGCGAACAAAGACAAATTCACGCACCCGCAAAGGGAAGCGTAAAACAGTCGCTGGTAAGAAGAAATAATTTTTAATTAGGAGAGTTGTGTTTTGGTTAAAAATCAAGCTCAAGCGAAAAAAAGCATAAAAAGAAAACAGTCTAAAAATGTTCCCTCGGGTGTAGTCCACGTTAAGGCGACTTTTAATAATACGATTGTATCTATCACAGATCCTGCAGGAAATGTAATTTCGTGGGCTTCTGCTGGGAAGGTGGGCTATTCAGGTTCTCGTAAGTCGTCTGCATTTGCAGCAACAGTTGCTGCACAGGATGCTGCTAAGATTGCAATGAACTTTGGTTTAAAGGAAGTTGAAGTTAGCTTAAAAGGTACCGGTGCAGGTAGGGAGTCCGCTGTTCGAGCTTTGATTTCTTCTGGTTTAATTGTTTCTGTTATCCGTGATGAAACTCCTGTTCCTCATAATGGGTGTCGTCCAAGAAAAAGGCGCAGGGTATAGTTTTAGGGAAGGAGAAAGGGATGTCAGAGAATTTGCAAAATTTACTTTACGACAAGTTTGAGTTGCCAGAATCGGTTAAAATGCTTTCGATGGAAGGATTTTCTACGGATACGCACGCTCGCTTTGTTGCCGAGCCTTTAGAAAAAGGGATGGGTCATACTCTTGGCAATGCTTTAAGAAGAGCTTTATTAATCGGTTTAGAAGCTCCAGCAATTATTTCATTTTCTATGACCGGAGTTTTGCATGAGTATATGGCCATAGAAGGTATTATAGAGGATGTAACTAATATTATTTTGAACCTGAAGAGCGCTTTATTGAAAAAGCATCCAATGCAAGGGTCTGAAGAAGGAAGGTCTACACAATTGCTGAAATCCAGTATTTCTATTGACGCTTCAGATTTAGCTGCTGTTGGCGGGCAAAAAGAAGTTACTCTTGGAGATTTATTGCAAGAGGGAGGGTTTGAAGCTGTAAACCCAGAGCAGGTGATTTTTACTGTAACCCAGCCAATGCAATTAGACATTACTTTGCGGGTTGCTTTTGGGCGAGGGTATACTACTTCTGAGCGTATTGTTTTGGAAGATAAGGGCGTGAATGAGATTGTTTTAGACGCGGCTTTTTCTCCTGTCTGTTTAGTGAATTACTATGTAGAAGATACCCGTGTAGGTCAGGACACGGACTTTGATCGGTTGATTTTACAAGTAGAAACAGATGGCAGAATTACTCCAAAAGAAGCTCTTGCATTTTCTACGCAAATTTTGACAAAGCATTTCTCTATTTTTGAAAAGATGGATGAGAAGCGTATCGTCTTTGAAGAAGCTGTTTCCATCGAAAAAGAAAATAAAGATGACATTCTTCATAAGCTGATTTTAGGAATTAACGAGATAGAGCTTTCTGTAAGGTCGACAAACTGTTTATCTAATGCAAATATTGAGACTATTGGAGAGCTTGTCATTATGCCTGAGCCTCGTTTGTTGCAATTTAGAAATTTTGGGAAAAAATCTCTATGTGAAATCAAGAATAAGCTTAAAGAGATGAAGCTTGAGTTAGGCATGGATCTAAGTCAGTTTGGTATTGGTTTAGATAATGTAAAAGAAAAGATGAAGTGGTATGCCGAAAAAATTCGCGTAAAGGGTACTAAGGGGTAAATTATGCAGCATGCTAGAAAAAAATTTCGAGTTGGACGGACTTCTTCTCATAATCGTTGTATGTTGGCTAACATGTTGAAGTCCCTCATTCATCTGGAAAGAGTAGAAACTACACTTCCAAAAGCTAAGGAATTGCGTCGTCATGCAGATAAGATGATTACCTTGGCTAAGAAAAACACCTTGGCCGCGAGACGGTTGGCTATTGGTAGATTGATGGTTCGCTACAATAAGTTGTCTCCGAAAGAGGCGCGTCAAGCAAAGGAAGGCAACACTTCTTGTTATAATGTTGATCGTGTAGTGATTAAAAAATTATTCGAAGAGTTAGGAACTCGTTTTGTAGAAAGACAGGGTGGTTATACACGCATTTTGAAACTACAAAATAGGGTTGGTGATAATGCTCAAAAGTGTATTATAGAATTTTTAGCTAACTAGAATAAATTTTGCTCCGATTTTAGGATAAAGATGAATGTTGTAATTAATGGCTTTGGGCGCATTGGGCGATTAGTCTTAAGACAAATTTTGAAAAGAAATTCTAATCTTCAAGTCCTAGCTGTTAATGACCTTGTCCCAGGCGATGCTTTGGCGTACTTATTTAAGTACGATTCTACTCACGGAAGATTTTCTAGTGAGGTTTCTTATGAGGATGGTTGCTTAATTTCTGGGAAACAGAAAATTCGTTTTTTAGCAGAGCGTGATGTTCAAAAGCTCCCTTGGAAAGAGCTCGGTGTAGATGTTGTAGTAGAAAGTACGGGATTATTCACGAAGAAAGAAGACGCTGCAAAACATCTAGAAAGCGGAACAAAGCGTGTGCTTATTTCTGCTCCAGCAAAGGGAGATGTCCCTACATTTGTCATGGGGGTAAACCATCATGCATATAATCCAGCTACAGATCTAATTATTTCTAATGCTTCTTGCACAACAAACTGCCTAGCTCCAATAGCTAAAGTACTGTTAGATAACTTTGGTATAGAAGAAGGATTAATGACGACAGTTCATGCAGCTACAGCGACTCAGCCTGTAGTTGATGGTCCTTCGAAAAAAGATTGGCGAGGTGGTCGTAGCGCTTTGCAAAATATTATTCCTGCATCTACGGGGGCTGCAAAGGCTGTTGCTCTTTGTCTTCCTGAATTAAAGAATAAACTCACAGGAATGGCCTTTCGGGTTCCTGTTGCTGACGTTTCTGTTGTAGATCTTACCGTGAGGTTAGCAAAGTCTACAACATATGAGGAAATTTGTAGTGCGATGAAACATTCTTCAGAGACTAACTTAAAAGGGATTTTAGGTTACACAGATGAAGAGGTTGTTTCTTCCGATTATATTGGCTCTGAATTTTCTTCTATCTTTGATTCTCTTGCGGGAATTGCCTTGAATGATCGTTTCTTCAAGTTGGTTTCTTGGTACGATAATGAAATAGGATATGCAACGCGCATTGTAGATTTATTAGAGTATGTAGCGCAAAACTCTAAATAAAAGGTTTATAATCAGTGTATTTTACAAGAGAACCAGTTATAGAAACCGTTATTACTTCTCGTGAAGGATATAAATTATCAGTACGAAATACAAAACACTTTTCTCAAGATCCCTTTATTGTTGAAGCAATAGAGGTTGTTTCCTTAGGAAGAATTTGTTTTTTCCGTAATTGTGATCAAAGCAAGCCTTTTATGGTCCCCGCGGGGGATTATGAAGTTATGGAAATCCGAGATGCGAAGATCAATTTGAAAGCTATAGGTCTGGATCGCGGAATTAAAATTGCAGGGGGGAGAGAGGCTTTAATTAAGTTAACGAAGTCTTCCTCGACTGCAGCGTCTTCTAACAGTGTAAATTCTGGAACTGTAGAGGAGGTAGCTGTGGATGCTGGAGCGCCTTCTTTTAATGCAGGGAAGAAAGAGAAGAAAGAAGGACGCAAAGATAAGGATTTTCATAAGGGGAGCGAGAGTTGGAAAGAAAAGAAAAGACATTCTTCTCGTAAGAACATCAAAGAAATTTCTGAGGTTGTGGATTCTTCTCAGGAAATGTTGGGAAGTGTAACGGAAGAAGGATGGGAAGGGTCTTCAGAAAACCCTGCAAATGAGAAGAAGTTTTCCTTATTACCACCTCCTTCTAAGTTGATTTCTGAGGTGATTTCTCAAGCAGTGGAAGATACCACAACGGTCTCTTCTGCGGATCTTAATGAGTCCTTACAAGCATTAGTACAGGAGAGTGATGAAGTAATTAGTGCTTTGCTCTCCACGAATGATGTGGCTCATTTCCCTGAAGAGGTTGCTTTAGAGCAGCCTAAAGATACTCCTTCTGTTTCTTTATCTCCAGAAACGGATATGTAAGTTTTAAGGGATGATAGTTTTTAGATTATGGTCTAAAAACCATTGATTTAGAAAAAACTCTGTGATAAGCTCTTCCCGAGAGGTTCCCCTAGAAGATTTAGAAGTCTCTATTAAGGGGAACGAAAGAATTCTTAATTCTTAGCTCAGATGGTGGAATGGTAGACACTAGGGACTTAAAATCCCTTGGGCGTAGGCCCGTGTGGGTTCGAGTCCCACTCTGAGCATTTTTCTTTTATTTTCTATTTCCTTTAGGTCAAAAGGATTCCTTTATTTTTTGAAAGATTTTTTAGAGCAACTAAGACAAGAACTCTTTAGATATGTTATGGAGTCTAGAGATAGGCAAACCTAGAGGTATCCTTTGCGGCTCTTTTCGGTTTTAAAGCTGCATTTCTCTTCTTTCTGGTCTTCAAAATCTTCTTCTTATCGTTCGTATTCGCGTTCTATGCTTGTATTGTTGTGCCGTTGGAAAGATGTAGATATTTTAGAATTGCAACATGTGTGTGATTTGTTGTCAGAAGTATGCAGCAAGATGAGCAGTCAGCTACTTATGTTGCAAGAGAGGGAACAGGCTCCCCAGCAGGAAGATAAGAGAGAAGAATGGGAAGAGAAATTTGTAGAGTTAAAAGAGAAGTTGGCCTTTCAAGAAGAGGAAAAACAGAAGGAAATAGCAAAGCTACATAGTGAGAACTTATGGTTGCAGAACCGTTTAGCTGAGAAGCTTCAACATGCACGCTTACAAGGGGATATGATTGATCAGCTGAAGAAGGATCTGATTGCGAGTGTGCAACAGACAGAGGTAAGTGCAGGGCGTTGTTTATGTTATGAGCATAAGATTAAGCAGTTAGAAAAGCAGCTTGAGAAAGCAACCTCAGAGGGAAGAGGGAAGACTTTGCATAAAGAGAGGCTATCCTTGTTAAGAGAAGAGCAGGAGGAGGAAAGCCCAGAGCCTAAGGAGGCAATGCAGCTTACACAACTGCAAGAGGATCTGTTGCAGAGGACAAGAGAAGAGGGACTTTTGCGAGAGATTATTGAAGAGCAATTTCTGTAGATTCGTTCGTTATGTGCAGTCAGGAGGGGATGGAGCCCGTAAGTCTTGAACTTTCTCCTAAAAAGAAGAGAGCTGCGTTCGTGGTGATCTTATAGGAAGGAGAAGAGATTACGCACTTGAAGGCATACGGTAAGGATAGTTCTTGGGATAAAAGTGTATTTCATAGAAACTGCTTTTATGTTGTGAATATGTGCTGAGAGCATATAGCGAAAAATTTTTATCCAGGAAGCCTTACGTGACACAATTAATTATGGGAGTTGACCCAGGAACGATCGCTGCAGGTTATGCGATTCTTCGTGTAGAGGCGCGCTATCAGCTCTCTGCTCATAGTTATGGCGTGGTGCGTCTTTCCCCGAAGCTTCTACTATCACAGCGCTATAAAAAGCTATTTTTAGAGATCTCTAAAGTTCTAGAGGATGTCTCTCCTGATGTCTTAGTGTTAGAAACCCAGTTTGTTTCTAAAAATCCTCAGAGCACGATAAAGTTAGGAATGGCAAGGGGCGTAGTGTTGCTAGCTGCAGCTTTGAAGGAAATCCCTATAGTTGAATATACCCCTAATGTGGCAAAGAAAGCTGTTGTGGGTAGAGGGGGGGCTAGCAAACAGCAGGTGCAGCTCATGGTGAGTAAGATGTTGGGATTGCCTGAGCTGGTACAACCTGATTGTGAAGATATTGCGGATGCATTTGCCTTGGCGATATGCCACACACATATGCATAGCTATGCGAGTCTAGGAGTGTTATAATGTATGACTATATTCGTGGGATTCTTATTTGTGTACGCTCCGGAGTCGTTACTTTAGAATGTCAGGGAGTGGGCTATAGCATTTTTGTTACGGAAAGATGGGGATGCGATTTGATAGCGGCTTCTCAGAAGGAAGTTCTGATCTATACCCATGCTGTCCTTAAAGAAACAGAACATACGCTGTATGGTTTTTGTTCTCGGGAGGAGCGCGATTGCTTTCGTATGCTGATTTCGTTTTCTGGGATAGGCCCCAAGTTTGCCAATGCCATTTTAAACTCCCTCCCTATAAAGCAGTTATGCTGCGCAGTTCATAATGAGGATGTCAAAGCACTCTCTTCTATCCCAGGAATCGGGAAGAAAACAGCAGAAAAGCTAATGTTGGATTTAAAACAGAAGCTTCCGAGTGTATTGCCTTTAGGCGGGGGGGAGACAAGCCCCTGGCAGCCTTTAGAGCTTTCACATAGGGAAGATGGCGTCCAGGCTCTCGTAGGGTTAGGATATAGTAAAGTTATGGCAGAGCATATGATAGCAGAAGCTCTGAAGGAGCTCCCAAAGGGAGCTTCTTTAACGGAAGTGCTTCCGATAGCTTTAAAAAAGAGCTTGCAAAACTCGAACAAGAGCTAGACTTTCCTTGAAATCATGATATACTTGTTCCCAAAATATTGAGCCTTGTTAAGGAGAATATACTGCATGGAACAAACATTATCAATTATCAAGCCGGATTCTGTAAGCAAGAAACACATAGGAGAAATCCTTACAGTATTTGAAAGCGCAGGGTTACGTATTGCTGCTATGAAAATGCTGCAGATGTCTACAGCTGTTGCTGAGGGGTTTTATGCTGTGCATAGAGAGCGCCCTTTTTTCCAGGAGCTTGTAGAGTTTATGATCTCAGGCCCTGTTGTAGTGATGGTTCTGGAAGGAGAAAACGCTGTTGTGCGTAACAGAGAGCTTATGGGAGCAACAAATCCCCAAGAAGCTTCTCCAGAGACTATCCGCGCAAGATTTGGGGAATCTATTGGGATCAATGCTGTTCACGGCTCGGATAGCAAAGAAAATGCCGCTATAGAAATCGCTTATTTCTTCGCACGTACGGAGATTGTCAACGCAGCGCAATAAATAGCTTAAGCTTCTATGTGTATAGATGCATAGAAGATTTGCGATGGGGGCGCGCAAGGAGATTTTCAAGATCGGAGTCTGTAAGCTCTTGCCAAGAAAATCTCGGTTGTATGAGGTTTTTTAGCTGAGTAAAGAACGCTTCCTTGTCTGGAAACCATGGATGAAGTGTGGTGAGGAAGTGCTTATGGGAGCGTTGGTTTCTATATTTTGGTTGCTTTTTCGGAAGAGGAAGGTAATATTCTAGTTTCTCTAGATTCATGTCCCACAAAAACGTTGTGTGGTGCACCCAACGGTGTTTTTGGATATACTGAGCGTTCCCTCCAATTTTTTTTTCTCCTAGGGTATAGTCGTTTTCCTGAATAGAGAAGGTGTTTGGGAACATGGGTGCATAAAGAGCATACGTCCAGGATAATATACTTTGAGGGTCTTCGAAGGCCTGGTCGGAATTCATAATCCAGGAAACCATTAAAGTATCCTCATCTATAAATACTGTTCCTCCTCCGCTATAGCGTTTGATAACAGGGATGTTGTTTTCTTGTAGGCGAGAAAGATACGTATCTTGATTTGGATCTCTAGAGATCCCCAAGACTACAGAGTCAGAGACTGCTCTGTTGAAGATACAAAAATTTTGATCTGCAACACGAAGAAGAGCTTCTTCAATCTGTAGTTGCTTGAAGATCGGCAGACCTTGGAAATCTAGAAGTATACATTTAGGAAGAGAGCGCATGCTTTTTCAAAGCAATCATAAGAACTTGAATATCTGCAGAGGAAATCCCAGAAATACGTGATGCAGATCCTAACGTCCTAGGAGTGAACTTAGTAAATTTTTCCTTAGCTTCTAAGCTTAACCCTACAATAGCTTGGTAGTCTAAATCCTCTGGGATTGCGGTTTCTTCAGATTTAGCAAGGTTTGATATTAACGTTTGTTGGCGACTGATATACCCTGCATACTTGATTTCCATCTCTAAAGAAGCATTTAATACAGGGCCTAAATCTTGAACATCCTCAGGGAAAATCTTCTGCAAAGCGTCATAAGATACCTCGGGGCGGCATAATACCTTGGCTAGGGATACTACAGAATTCTCATATTTTTTAAATGTTTTTTGTAACCGCTGTTTTTCTTCTTCTAAACGTACTTTCTGATTCTGAAAGAACTCATAGCGCTCTTTGGATAAAAGCCCTAGATCATACCCATATTGTGCAAGGCGTGTTCCAGCGTTATCTTGTCTTAGCAATAGCCTATGTTCTGCCCTTCCCGTAAACATACGATAGGGCTCATCAAGAACTTGCGTCGTAAGATCATCCAACATGACTCCAATGTAAGACTCCTGACGGGAAGGGATAAAGGGAGATCTATTAAGGACTTTATTAACAGCGTTAATCCCTGCAATTAAACCTTGAGCTGCAGCTTCTTCGTAGCCTGTTGTCCCGTTAATTTGACCACATAAAAATAGCCCTTCTATAATCTTACTTTCCAACGTCGCATGAATCACATTCCCGTGGATATAGTCATATTCTATAGCATATGCAGGACGCATGATCACAGCAGCTTCTAAGCCACGAACAGAATGAATAATTTGACGCTGTATATCACACGGCATGGAAGTAGATAAGCCATTAGCATAGATCTCTTGGGTATAGAGCCCCTCAGGTTCTAAAAAGATGTGGTGACGCTCCTTATCTGCGAATTTGACAATCTTATCCTCAATAGAAGGACAATAGCGAGGCCCAACTCCTTCAATGCGTCCTCCATAAAGCGCAGAACAATGAAGATTTTCCTCTATAATTTGCTTTGTAGCAGACGTAGTATGGGTGATATAACAAGATATTTGAGGTAAAGGAGGGACAAACGGCTCATTTCTATGTACAAAACCGACGCCAGGATCTCCTGGCTGCTCTTCCATCGACGAAAAATCAATAGAAGAGGCCAATAACCGCGGGGGAGTGCCTGTTTTTAGCCTGCCAAGGGGAAAACCTCTTTGTCTCAGGGAGTCAGATAATCCTAAAGAAGCTGGATCTCCTAAACGACCTCCAGAAAAATTACGCTCTCCAATGTGGATTAACCCCTGCATAAACGTCCCAGAGGAAAGAACTACAGTTTTCCCCAAATATGTGACGCCTTCTTTTGTTGTGACGCCAGAAATGCAAGATTCCTTATCTAATAAGGATACCACAGTTCCTTGCATAATGTGGAGATTTTCAGTTTTCTCCAGAAGGCGCTTCATATGAATATGATATAACTGCTTATCCACTTGAGCCCGAGGCGCACGAACAGCAGGGCCTTTTGTTTGATTGAGAATACGAAATTGTATCCCAGTTTGGTCTGTAACTTCCGCCATAATGCCACCCAGAGCGTCAATCTCTCGGACAATATGACCCTTGCCAATCCCTCCAACGGCAGGATTGCAACTCAATTTTGCAATAGTATCCAAATTAGATGTGAGCATAAGAACAAGAGCTCCTATCTTGGCAGCACAATAAGCAGCCTCACAACCCGCATGTCCAGCACCAACTACAATGACATCATAATTAACTGGATAAGTCCACATGAGTCAAAAATTACTTGGTTTTATGACGATTTTTTCGACTTCGCTTCTTACGCTTGTGATTTGCGATTTTAAGTCTTCGTTTCTTTTTAACAGATGACATAGCAACGTATATGGTTAGTATATGCACAGCCCTTATCAGCACAAATCATCTTGGCACGCAAGAATTCTTTCTTTACAGAGGCCGAAATTTGCTGAAAAAAGCTCTATGCAGCAAGATCCTACTACAAAAGGGTTTTGTGGTCTACTAACGATTTATGCTCTAAGAGAGATTGACTAAAAGCTATAGAAATTTATTGCATGTAGTAAAATCTCTGGCTAGTTTGCAAACTCAAACGCAGCATAGTTACGGAAGCGGGCAAGTTCTTTTTCAAAAACTAATGGGACAGAACCTATAGAGCCATGGCGGTTTTTAGCGATAATTAGTTCTGCTGTGCCGGGTTTGTCATGGGGATCATAGTACTCCCGACGTAATAGAAACATCACCAAGTCTGAGTCCTGCTCAATGCTTCCACTTTCTCGGAGATCACTCATCATAGGGCGGTGGTTTGCTCGGTCTTCAACTTTTCGAGACAGCTGTGATAAGCACAAAATAGGGATATTTAGCTCTCGAGCTAATGTTTTTAACATGCGTGAAATTTCTGAAATTTCTGTTTGACGGCTTTCCGTAGACCTTAGGGTGCCCGAGCCAGAAAGTAGTTGTAAGTAATCAATAATGAGAAATTGGATATCGTAACTCTCTTTCATCCTCCGTGCCCGAGCACGTAAATCAGAAACTTTTAACCCAGGCTGATCATCTATGAGTAAAGTCTGTTTCTGCATTTCGTTCACTACAGAAACAATTCTTTGAAAATCATGACCTGAAAGATCGCCAATGTTGATTTTCCTAGATTCGACTTCTGCTCTAGAGCAAATAATTCTATGGATGAGCTGATCTACAGTCATTTCTAAAGAGAAAATTCCAACAGGAATTTGATTTTGAAAGCAAAGATTTTCTGCAATGTTTAAAGCGAGAGCAGTTTTCCCCATGGCGGGGCGCGCAGCCAAAATCATTAAATTTGAAGGGGAAAACCCATGGATTAACCGATCCAAATCAATAAAATGTGTGGGGATCCCTGAGAAAAAAGATGCTTCGCTAGTTTGCGCATGCTGTTGAAAAAACTCTTGTTTTTCTTGAAGCTGCTCTAGGTAGGGCTTTTCCTTGGCGGCAACAAGACCTCGGAGTTTATCTGCAACAAGGACATAAGGTGCCACAGCTGTTGTTTGGCTGATTTTAAAAAAGGCGCTTTGGGCTTCGTCTAAAGCTTCTGTGACGTTTTTGGGCTCTTCACTAGCTTTTTTTTCGATTTCCTTTGCCGCCTGAATCATTTTTCTTAAGGTTGATTTAGAGCGGATGATTTCAATATATTCTTCTATATAAGCTGCTGTTCCTGCAAAATCTGCTAGGGTAATCAGGTAAGTAGGACCGCCGATTACCTTAAGGTGATTGCGACGCTTAAGCTCCTCCCCTGCAAGGTGAACATCTATGGGCTTGTCTTGTTTAAAGGCGTCCTGCAGCACTCTAAAAATCAGTCTGTGTTCTAGATAATAAAAATCTTCTTCGTAGAGTTGATTCGCAGCAAGGTTGAGGTAGTTTACTCCTGTTAGCATGCAGCCCAAAACAATCATTTCTGATTCTTTAGAGTTAGGTGGAGAGAGAGGAGGAGAGTGGGGAGGAGGTTCTGTCTGAGCCGATGATCCGCGATTCATGCAGGTGCCTTATTTTTTAACCTAGGTTAGGTCATTAAGTATATATGCTCAAGCTCTAGTTCAAGGAGGCGGATGAGGAAACCTCCTTATTTTAATGATTTTGTTGATGACATGTATACTGGGTAGTAATTAATATGCATCTGCCATATAATGGGTCGGAATAGAGCTTGCTATCTAGTTCCAGCTTTGTCTTTTTGAAATTTAAGTGGGAACATAGCAAGGTATATTTGACTTACGTAAGGAAAGATGACTGAGTGGTCGAAAGTACGTCCCTGCTAAGGACGCGTACCCCTAAAGGGTACCGAGGGTTCGAATCCCTCTCTTTCCGAAAGATTGCTAAAAAAATATTTAACGCGTTTTTGACTTTTTTTAGTTGTATAAGGCAGAGCAGCTGATAAGAGTGTAGAGGGGAGAAGTACTCTATGCTTGTTTGTAGAGAGACCTTGTTTTATAATGGTTTCTAATTAGGCTGTAAATCGTCTGGAAAAGTCGCGTTAGTTAGCCAAAATCATGAGACAATTTTGTAATTTACTTTCTCTATCACGTTTGTGGCTAGCTCTATTCTTTTTTCAAGAGAAGTTGTATTTCCGTCTCCTAATTATCTTTGGTGCCATGGTGAGTGATGTTTTGGATGGGTATCTAGCTCGTCGCTATAAAGTCACAAGCCGTTTAGGATCGATTCTTGATCCGGCTACGGATAAAATCTTTGTATTTGTATGTGTTATTACTCTCTACTTTGAGGGAGCGCTTTCTGTCACTCATCTCCTTTTTATTTGTGCTAGAGATATCTTTCTTTTAATTTTTATTATCTATTTGCTTAGAGTGCGTGGTTGGAAGGGATATGATTATAAAGCCCTATTTTGGGGGAAAGTGTTTACTGTTGTCCAGTTTATCATCTTATTAGGGGTGACTGCTGGAGGGCAGATCCCAGTCATGAGCTTGACGCCTCTCGTGATTTTGGGCTTTTTTTACTTTCTTGAGAGAGTCTTAGACTACAAGAAGCAGTGTTTAGGCTAGTTTATAACAATTTTTTTGTAAGAAATAGCCAGGGGTTGTCACATGAACCTCTTGAAGTTTACGGGTGCTTTAAGTACAATTGGTGTCTTGTTTTTTTATTATAGTCTTTAATCTATGCCTCGCTGCATGCAATATAACCAGTGTTATAAGCGGTTTTCACATCAGGCGGAGTTCTTGGGGCATAAAATTTGCGTTGTCAAGTCTTTTTATTCCATAATATTCGGAAGGAGTTTATGCAGTCATCGGAAGTGAAACCCTCTTCAAGGCTGTGGGCGTATTTGTGCCCTATTTATCGATCAGAAATTCCAAAATTTGTTCCCCTCTTCTTTCTCGCATTCTTTGTTGGCTTTAACTACTGTCTTCTAAAAAGTATGAAGGATACATTGGTGATTGTCGGCTCCAGCGCTGGGGCTGAGGTGATCCCTTTTTTAAAGGTTTGGGGGATAGTTCCTGGGGCTGTACTCATTACAATGGTGTATGGTCTGCTTAGCCGGCGCTACTCTAGGGATGTCGTGTTCTATCTGTTAGTAGGAGGGTTCCTTGGATTTTTCTTTATTTTCGTAGTCTTTATTTACCCGATGGGGGACAAACTACATTTGCATGGAGTGGCAAATTGGTTGCAGGGAGTTCTTCCTAAGGGATTGCGTGGGTTTGTTGTGATGATCCGCTTCTGGAGCTACAGCTTGTACTATGTTATGTCAGAGCTGTGGAGTTCTGTGGTTCTCTCCACGTTATTCTGGGGGTTAGCAAATCAGATTACGACGGTTAAAGAGGCTGCCCGTTCTTATGCCTTGTTGCATACAGGGTTAAACTTGTCCTCAATTTGTGCTGGAGAAATTTCCTGCGCGATGGGGAAACATAAAATTCTACACTGTGCATTTGCGTGTGATCCTTGGCATGAGGTGATGTTGAACCTTACTGGGTTTATTACATGTGCGGGGCTCATTATCATCTTGTTATATCGTAGAATTCATAAGATCACCAAGGGGTACGACTCTTCAGGGATAGCAAATTCCTTGTCAGGGGAAGAGAGTGTTGCAGGCGCCAAAGCGAAAAAGAAAGTTAAAGCTCCTGCAAAAAGTTTATTCTTGCATTTAGTTCGCTCTCGGTATTTGTTGGGAATTGCGGTGATCGTGTTGTCCTATAACCTAGTGATTCATCTTTTCGAAGTGGTGTGGAAAGACCTTGTAAGTCAGATTTATAGTTCTCATGTGGAATTCAATAGCTATATGGGAAGAATTACCACCCTTATTGGGATAGTGTCTGTGATTGCTTCGTTCTTGATTGCGGGACAAAGTATCCGCCGTTGGGGATGGTTTGCTGGAGCTCTAGCTACTCCTATTGTAATGTTGGTTACGGGAGTGCTATTTTTCGGCGCCATTTTTGCTGTAAAAAGGGATATTATGATTTTTGGCGGGGTGTTTGGCATGGCTCCTTTGGCTCTTGCAGCCTGGATGGGAGGAGTGCAAAATATTCTTGCTCGTGGAGCGAAATTCACCTTTTTCGATCAGACTAAGGAAATGGCATTCATCCCGCTTTCTCACGATGATAAAAACTATGGGAAGGCGGCTATCGATGGTGTGATCTCTAGGGTGGGAAAATCTGGAGGGTCTTTAGTTTATCAAGGCCTGCTGATAGTCTTCTCTTCTGTAGCAGCCTCTTTGAATGTCATCGCTACAGTTTTGCTATTAATCATCGTCGTTTGGATTATTGTCGTTGCATATATTGCTCGGGAGTATAAGCAAAAGGTTTTAGCAACCTCTGCAGATGCTCCCCAACAGTCTTTGTCTTCTGCTGCTATAGAAGAAGATGAAGAGCAACTTCAGCAAACTCAGAAGCAGTCTCCAGAGACTGTAGGTGTGATATAGGGATTTTTATAGGAAAGGCTTGAGAAAATCCTTAAGCTTTTCCCTCTGTAGACCACTTTTCACCTTTAAGCTTTTCTTTTGATATCCTATTTTATCTTCTTAAAAATGATTAAGAGTTTTTTAGGTGTTTATGAAAATCTTGTGGCGTTGTTTCTCTAAGGCCTTTTTTTCCATTATAGGGCTATCCTTAGGGGTGGTGCTTGCTTTTATGCTTTTGTTAGGACTTGTTGCTTCTGTTGCCAATTTTAGCCCGACAAATTTTGTAAACTTACCCGATGCTCAAGGGGTAGTAAGAGAATTAGGGAAGACTGCTCCAATTATTGTTGTCTTGGATATAAAAGATAGCATTACTTCTGCAAAGAGCTCAGCAAAATCTCTAGAAGAGGCGCTTTTGGCTTTGGAGAAAGAGCCTTTTAAGGATCGTGTGAAAGGGGTAATTCTCGATATGAACTGTCCAGGAGGAGAGGTTTTTGAGGTGTCCCGGATTTATGCTACGTTAAATTTCTGGAAGCAAAAAAGCTCCTTGCCTTTATACGTGTTTGTCAATGGCCTTTGTGCTTCTGGAGGCTATTATATCGCTTGCACTGCAGATAAAATTTATACATCTCCTGCATCTTTAATTGGCTCTGTGGGTGTACTTTCAGGGCCCTATTTTAACGTGAAAGAAGGCCTGAATCGACATGGGATCGAAAGTGATGTCTTAACTGCAGGAGAAGAAAAGGCACCTTTAAACCCCTATACTCCATGGACAGCTCAAGCAAGGAAAGAACGTCAGGGAGTAATAGATTTTCTTTATGGGCAGTTTGTGGATGTTGTGGCATCCCATCGTCCGTTATTAACTAAAGACAAGCTTGAACGCACCTTAGGTGCTCGGATTTTCCCCCCTCAGCAGGCTTTAGAAGAGGGATTTGTTGATGTGATTAATGTAACAAAGCAGCATGTATTACAAGAGCTTGTTACGGCATGTGGGATAGAGGAGAGCTATCGTGTTGTGGGAATTGAAGGGGGCGGTTTATGGAAGAAAATTGCCACGGCAGCAGCGTCAAGTCCTTTAATTACTGGGAAGCTTACCTGGAGTGTTTCCTCAGAAGAGCATGCTAGGGAAATCGCATATTTTTAGATAATGAGATAAATGTACATGGGACAGAGCGAAGAGAAGCTTTCAAAGAGGTTGTTTGTTTTAGATGCTTCGGGATTTGTATTTCGAGCATATTTTGCCCTTCCAGAGATGAAAACCCCTCTGGGAGAGAGAGCTCAGGTGGTTTTTGGCTTTGTTCGTTCTATAAACAAATTGATCAAGGAGTTTTCTCCTCAGTACATGGTTGCGGTTTTTGATGGGCCTAATAATAAGCAAAGCCGTCAAGAGATCTATACAGAGTATAAAAGTAACCGAGAAAAGAAAGTCGAAGACCTTTCTATACAGATTGCCTTGGTGAAAGAGTATTGTGTATTACGTGGGCTGGCTCACATAGAGGTGGATTCTGTTGAGGCGGATGATGTGATCGCAAGTATTACTACACGGGCAGTACATGAAGGGTATGATGTGTGTATCTGCACAGCAGATAAAGATCTCCTGCAGTTGGCAGGGCCTCAAGTAGGGCTATGGAACCCCTGGAAAGAACAGGGAATTTTCGGAGAGGAAGAAGTTTTGGAGCGTTATGGGGTGCCTCCAAAGTGTATTCCAGATTATCTCGCTTTAGTTGGGGATACCTCGGATAACATCCCAGGGGTCAAAGGATGTGGGCCAAAGAAAGCTGCAGCGCTTCTTCAGCAGTTCGGTAGTGTTGAGGGGATTTTAGAGAATCTCGAGCACATCAAAGGATCTAACCAAACAATGCTTAAAGAACAAAAGGAGATATTGCAGCTAAGTAAGAAATTAGCCGTGTTGGATCATAATGTCTCTTTGCCCTGTTCCATAGCGTCATTGACTTTCCCGAACCTCTCCGTAGATGAGGAGAAGCTACAGGTGTTTTATATGCAGCAGGGATTTAAGACTTTAGTGCACCGAGAAGATGCTGTCCTCTCAGAGATTAATGTTTCCGTAGTTGTAGAGCCGGAAGAGCTCATAGATGTGTTGCAGAGCTTTGAGAAGAAGTCCTTAGCGATCGCAGCGGCCTATGTAGGCAAGCATCTTGTCTCTTTAGCTTTGCAGGGGATCGCACTATCGGATGGAAACCGCGTGGTATATGTAGAGCTTAAGCAACGTCCCGAAGAGCTTCTAGAGATATTGTGCAAGTTTTTTTCAAGAGAGGATCTTTCATTTTATGGTTACAATATCAAGCGTGATTTGCATGCGCTGAGAAATGCAGGTATTGTTATTTATAATGTGAGCTGTGACCTTGCTCTAGCGGAGCATCTCATTCATGGCGGAGCAAGAACATCGTTTCAATCGTTGCTTGTTAGCCATGGATGGGCAGCAGTGGCAGCTAGGTATGTGAAAGAATGGGGACATCATGCCTTGCCTCTTGTTCAGCTTCCAGAAAACCCTGAGAAGTATTTTGGTGAGCTTGTAGCACTCCTTCCCCAGATTAAGGAGAGCTTGCTTGAGGAACTACAAAAGAAACAACTTACAGACGTGTTCTTTAATTTAGAAATGCCTTTAGAGCACGTGCTATTTTCCATGGAAAGAAATGGAATGCCTTTGGATAGCAAAAAACTTGTTAGTTTAGAGCATTCTTTAGAGCAGGACCTCGCTATTCTTACGGAAGAGATTTACACGTTGGCAGGGGAGCCATTTAATATTAAGTCTCCAAAGCAGCTGGCAAATATTTTGTATAATAAACTAGGGATCACCCCTTTAGATAAAGCGAAATCTACGCGGGCAGAAGTTTTAGAAGCACTACGTGAGGAACATAAAATTATTGAAAAGCTCCTCATGTTTCGGGCTTTAGAAAAGTTGCTTTCAACTTATGTCAAAGCTTTGCCTCGGCAAGTTGCTCCTCAAACACAAAGAATTCATGCAACTTTTGAGCAGATGGGAACAGCAACAGGAAGACTCGCCTGTCGGGATCCTAATTTGCAAAATATTCCTAAAAGATCTTCTCGGGGGCTTTCTTTGCGGGAGGCCTTTTTGGTGCCATGTGAAACTGTCTCCTTTTTAGCGGCAGACTATTCTCAAATCGAATTACGGCTACTGGCTCATCTAAGTCAGGATGAGGTATTGCTACATGCATTTCATCAGGGAGAGGATATTCATGCGTTTACGGCATCTCAGGTTTTTTCTGTGCCTTTAGATCAGGTGACAAAACAGCAGCGTATGTATGCGAAAACAGTCAATTTTGGCATCATCTATGGCCAACAGGCATATGGCTTGTCTAAAATCTTAAAGATTCCTCTTAGTGAGGCGCAGGAGTTGATTCAGGCATACTTCGAGAGGTACTCTGGAGTGGCGCGCTTCGTAGAAGAAACGATTGCAGCAGCGTCTCACGACCTTAAAGTAACAACCATGCTAGGACGCGAGAGGGTTATTGATAATTGGGATGAGCATCCTGGAATACGGGCTTCTTCAGGACGCTTAGCAGTGAACACCCGAATACAAGGAAGTGCTGCAGAGCTAATAAAATGTGCCATGCTAGAGATTTCTAAGGAGATCCAAGACAGAAAGCTTCAGAGTAGGATGTTACTTCAAATCCATGATGAATTAATTTTTGAAGTCCCCGATGGGGAAATGCAGGAAATGTGTGCTCTTGTTCAAGAAAAGATGGAAGCTGCAATGACCCTGACCGTTCCGCTCGTAGTAAATATCTTAATTGGAAAAAATTGGGCAGAATGTTAAAGTTGTTGAAGGTTTCCATTACGGGGGATCTCTCTTCTGGGAAAACTGAAGCGTCGCGGATTTTTCAGGAGCTAGGGGCCTTTGTTGTTAGTGCTGATAAAATTTCACATAGTTTCCTTATTCTCCATACGCACATAGGTTGTCAGATAGTTGATCTTTTAGGACCAGAAGTTATTGTCGATGGAACGTTAAGTTCGCGAGCCATGGCAGAGAAGGTCTTTAAAAGTCCTTCTCTTTTGGAAGGTTTGGAAAAGATCTTACATCCTGAAGTTTGTCGGATAATTGAGGAGCAATATGATCAAGCTGCACAAAGTAGGCGGTACCCTTTATTTGTAGCTGAGGTGCCTTTATTATATGAGATACATTATGCCGATTGGTTTGATAAGGTTATCCTTATTGCTGCGGATGAAGATGTACGTCGAAGAAGATTTATTAAGAAAACAGGATTTTCTGGAGAAAATTTTTATCAGAGGTGTGCACGTTTTTCAGATTTTGCTGAAAAGGCTGCCCAAGCAGATATTGTTATTGAAAATAATGGTTCTAAAGAAGAATTCCATCAGAAAGTCGAAGAATATTTTTACGCTTTAAAGGGAGCAATATGAAAGAAGAACGTTCTTCAGAAGTCTTGCCTAAGGTGAAAGAAAACAAAAAGTATGCAAGCTCTGCACAAGAAAAACCTTTTGTAGGAGAGAGTTCTGTTGTTGTCAGCGAACCTGAAGAAGCCTTGCCTGTGACAACTACAAAAATTGCGAAGTTGCAAAGGATGGGCATAGAGGAACTCAATGTTTTGGCTCGTCAATATGGGGTGAAAAACATTGGTTCCCTAACAAAATCTCAAGTGGTTTTTGAGATTGTTAAGGCGAAGTCTGAGCGTCCAGATGAGCTCTTAATTGGCGAGGGGGTGTTAGAAGTCCTTCCTGATGGTTTTGGGTTTTTACGCTCCCCTACATATAATTATTTGCCTTCTGCTGAAGATATTTATGTTTCTCCTGCACAGATCCGCCGTTTTGATTTGAAAAAGGGCGATACGATCATTGGGACTATACGTTCTCCAAAGGAAAAGGAAAAGTATTTTGCCTTATTGAAAGTGGATAAAATTAATGGGTCGACGCCAGATAAAGCAAAAGAGCGCGTTCTTTTTGAGAACTTAACACCTCTATATCCTAACGAAAGGATCGTTATGGAGATGGGGAAAGACAAACTTGTTGAGCGTGTTTTGGATTTAACGGCTCCTATTGGGAAAGGGCAGCGAGGGTTGATTGTAGCGCCTCCACGTTCTGGGAAAACGGTGATATTACAAAGCATAGCACATGCGATCGCTGTGAATAATCCTGACATTGTGTTGATTGTATTGCTGATTGATGAGCGCCCTGAGGAAGTTACGGACATGATTCGACAGGTATGCGGAGAGGTCGTGGCTTCAACATTTGATGAGCAGCCAGAAAGGCATATTCAAGTGGCAGAGATGGTCATAGAAAAGGCTCGCCGTTTAGTAGAGCATGGTAAGGATGTTGTGATCCTTTTGGATTCAATTACGCGTTTAGCACGTGCGTACAATACAGTACAGCCTCACTCTGGGAAGATTTTGACTGGAGGAGTGGATGCGAGTGCGTTACATAAACCCAAGCGCTTTTTTGGTGCTGCCAGGAATATCGAAGGTGGGGGATCCTTAACGATCTTAGCGACTGCATTAATAGATACAGGCTCGAGAATGGACGAGGTAATCTTTGAAGAATTCAAAGGTACTGGGAATATGGAGTTAGTATTAGACCGTCGTTTATCAGATAGGAGAATCTATCCTGCAATAGATTTGATTAAGAGCGGCACTAGAAAAGAGGAACTTCTATATCATCCTTGTGAGTTAGAAAAGGTGTATCTCTTCCGTCAAGCGATAGCAGATTTGACAGCTACAGATGCGATGCATCTGCTTTTGGGTCGGCTGAAGAAGACGAATAGTAACGCTGAATTTCTGCTTTCTTTGAAAGAATAAGTCTACTTAGATAGCAACTCTTGATGAGATAGCGCTATTTCTGATTTTAAAGAGGCATCTTGGGGCGCTCCGATTAAGATTTCTGGGAATATCACAAGCGAGATGTTCTTGTATAGGGATTGGTAATGTAGGGGAATGCTTTCATATAGAAAATCTTGAAGACTGCAAGATATTAAGTCGATATCGTCAAGAACAAGGGGATCTCCTTCTTTACTGCGCACTCCTAAAAATGTTTTTCCCTGAAAGATAGTAGTTACTATAGGGGGATGGACTTTAGGGGAGAAATCTTTAGGTAGAGGGATTCCAAGAAATAGGCAAGTTAGCATATTTTGCTTTTATAAGCCGGGATTTTGTATTTTGTCAAAGCGGAGATGTACTGTGGTAAGTTATGATGAAACGCAACTACGTGATGATGCGGTAATTAAGTTATACCAAATTGGGGCGATTAAATTTGGGAACTACGTATTATCTCAGGAGCAGGAAACTCCGGTTTTCGTAGACATGCGCTTGATCATTTCCTCCCCAGAAATTTTGCAAACTATGGCGACGTTAATCTGGCGCTTGCGTCAAGAGTTTAACAGTAGCTTGCTTTGTGGTGTTCCTTATACGGCATTGACCCTAGCAACTAGCATTTCTCTACAGTACAACATTGCCATGGTGCTGCGCAGAAAAGAACTTAAAAATCCAAATTTCTCCGACACAATTAAGGTAGAAGGGCGCTTTACTCCAGGGCAAACTTGCCTTATCATCAACGATGTGATCTCCTCAGGAAACTCCATTTTAGAAACTGCAACAGCCTTAAAAGAACAAGGATTGATTGTCCGTGAGGCATTTGTGTTTTTAGATAGACTTGTAGGAGGAAAAGAGTTCCTTAAAGATCAGGGGATTAAAGTCAGCTCGGTATTTACCTTATTTTCTCTAGTAAAAACCTTAATAGAGAGTGGGGAGCTGAGTGAAAGCGACGCGGCCTATGCAGAAAAAATTGTCGAGAGCTTAGAAGAAGTAAGTTAAGCTTAATATTAATAACTTGCTGTTCTTTTTCTTTTTTATTTTGATTTTAGTTTAAATACGTTTGTATAGCCTTTTTATTTGTTTATATTTTAGAATTAAAACGAGAGAGGGCTAAATACATGATAAATGGGTTTCAGAATCACCTTTCAGGAGGAAAAACGTCTTATCGTTATCGAGATAGGGTTGGGGTGATTGTTTTATGTGGTGGGGAAGGAAAGCGGCTGTCTCCATTGACAGATAGTCGGTGTAAACCTACCGTTTCTTTTGGAGGAAGGTATAAGCTTATCGACGTTCCGATTTCTCATGCTATTAGTTCTGGATTTTCTAAGATTTTTGTAATTGGGCAATATCTTACCTACACCTTACAACAGCATCTATTTAAGACCTATTTTTACCATGGTGTGCTTCAGGATCATATCCATCTTTTAGTCCCTGAAGGACGTCAGGGGAACCAAATTTGGTATCGAGGAACCGCAGATGCAATTCGACAAAACCTCCTTTATCTTAAAGATTTAGATTTGGATTACTTTTTGATTCTTTCTGGAGATCAGCTCTACAACATGGATTTCCATGTAATCGTGGAATCCATGATTTCTTCCCAAGCAGATATGATTCTTGTTGCGCAGCCGGTATCAGAAAAGGATGCGCGAAGAATGGGCCTTCTTCGGATAAATATAGAAGGAAAGGTGATAGATTTTTACGAAAAGCCACAAGATGAGGAGTTATTAAACCGGTTTCGCCTTACTCCTGACGTCCGCAAACAACACAACCTCTTAGAGTCTGAAGGGGAGTTCCTAGGCTCTATGGGGATCTATATGTTTCGAAAGGAGAGCTTATTTCGGCTGTTAGCAGAAGAAGAGGGAGAGGACTTTGGGAAGCATCTGATTCATGCGCAAATGCAAAAGGGAAGAGTACAGGCATTTTTGTATGATGGGTATTGGACAGATATTGGCACGATAGAGTCCTACTACCATGCAAACATCGCCCTGGCACAAAAACCTCACTCCTCCGTAAAGGGGTTTAATTGCTACGATGCCCGGGGTATGATCTATAGTAAAAACCATCATTTACCTGGAGCTGTAGTTGTAGAGTCAATGATTTCGAACTCTTTACTTTGTGAGGGGAGCGTGATTGAGTCTAGCCGAGTTTCCCACAGTGTTGTAGGGATTCGCGGGATGATTGGGAGCAACTCCATTTTAGACCATACAATTGTCATGGGCAATGAGGGCTATGACTCTATGCATGGAGGAGCTTTAGGAATCGGAAAGGATTGTGAGATTTACAAAACGATTATAGATGAGAATTGTTCTATAGGGAACGGCGTGAAGCTGTCTAATCTTAAGGGTTATTCTCACTATGACTCCCCAGATGGGAAGCTGTTTGTCCGAGATGGAATTACTATTATCCCTCGCGGGACCAAACTTCCTGATAACTACGTCTTTTAGAAAAAAGGGAACAACGAGGGATTTGCTTTTTATCAATAGAGCCCTTACAGTGAATGACTTTCTCTCTTTTGTGCACGAGACGAGCGTATGCGTATCTACAGCTTGGCAGACCTTCATCTTTCTCTTGGAGTTCCAGAAAAAACTATGGAAGTGTTCGGAGGTCCTTGGCTGGATTACCACGCAAAGATCCAAAGAAACTGGGTCGCTACAGTTTCTCCTCAAGATGTAGTTTTGCTCCCAGGAGACATTTCCTGGGCAATGGACCTTGCTCAAGCAGAGAAAGACTTTGCTTTTTTAGGGAAATTGCCTGGAATGAAGTATATGATTCGCGGAAATCATGATTACTGGAGCTCCGCATCACAAGTGAAGATCTCTAAAGCACTTCCTCCAAATGTACACTACCTATCACAGGGATTTTCGCTGCTTACCTCTACTCTTGCCATCGTGGGGGTAAGACTTTGGAATCACCCTGAAATCCGCATAGATCCCCCATCTTTTTTAGAAACACCTTATACAGAACGAGATGAGAAGATCTTCTTGCGGGAGTTAGGCCGTTTAGAGCGCGCTCTTGCTGCGGTTCCTGAAGAAGTAGAACGAATCATTGTCATGACGCACTATCCTCCCATCAGCTCTGACGGGTCTCCAGGGCCGGTCTCTAAGCTTTTAGAAGCTAACGGGAAGGTAACAACCTGTGTGTTTGGTCACTTGCATAATCTTCCAGAAGGGTTTCAGGGATTTGGGGAAGTGCGGGGGATTCGTTATCTCCTAGTTGCTGCGGATTATGTAGATTTTTCTCCCCAGGAAATCCAATGAGAATTCTTGCCGGTAAGTATAAAGGGCGTTCTTTAAAGACATTTTCAGAGCGTTCAATTCGACCCACATGTGGGTTAGTGAAAGAATCTTTATTTAACATCTGTGCTGTTTATCTTGAAGGAGCAGATTTTTTAGATCTTTTTGCAGGGGTGGGTTCTATAGGGTTTGAAGCTTTAAGTCGGGGAGCTTCACGTGTGGTCTTTGTGGATAATTCTTTGCAAGCTGTGCGTTTGATTCATGCAAATAGCCGGTTGCTAGAGGCGGAAGATGCAGTCATGGTAATGAAACATGAGGCATATGTAGCGGTGCAAAGATTAGCAAAGAAGCATCTTTCTTTTGATTTGATCTATATCGATCCTCCCTATGATTTAGACTCTTCTTATATAGAGGGGCTTTTGCGTAGCATCGCCACACATGCGCTGTTGCGTCAAGGAGGGCTACTGTTTTTAGAGAACTCTTCCCGGGAGGAGATTGCTGTAGAGGGACTTTCCCTAAGAAAACGAAGAAAATTCGGAAACACGTTTCTTTCTGAATATGTTTGTACCGCATAGTACTAAAAGGGGGCCATTATGGAGAGGCCTCTTAGAGAAGATGTTTTGTCAAAATAGGAGCAGATAGGAAGGAAGATCACGTAGTAGATAAAAATTTCTTATCTAGAATATGATGCAAAAACAGAGACAAAAGAGGCATCATTTTGAAATTTAGATTTTCCTGGAAGCTCAGTGTTATTTTGTGTTTTCTCTCTATAAGTGTTGTTTTTTCCGGATGTTCCCGACATCAGAAAGAACAGCCTGTAGGGCGTGATGTGACATGGTTCCCTAAGCAATTTGGAATTTATACTTCAAGTATTAATGCGTTCTTAAATGATTTGGTTGCGGAGATAAATCATCGTGAAGGCTTAAATATCATCATCGTCAATCAAGATTGGATTCATCTTTTTGAAAACCTAGATGACAGGAAGACCCAAGGGGCATTCACATCGATTTTACCCACAATAGAAATGCAAGATCATTATCAGTTTTCTGAGCCGATTTTGTTAACCGGTCCTGTTGTGGTTGTTAAAGAAAATTCTCCATACAAATCTATAAACGACCTTAAAGGGCGTTTAATTGGGGTGTATAAGTTTGATTCTTCCGTCCTTATTGCCCAAGACATCCCTGATGCGGTCATTCACTTGTATCAACATGTCCCTGTTGCTTTGGAATCTCTTGTTTCTAACTGTTATGATGCACTTTTAGCCCCTGTAATTGAAGTTACGGCATTAATCCAAACAGCATATAAGGATCGCCTGAAGATTATCTCCGAGCCATTAAATGAAGATGGCCTGAGGTTGGCGGTACTAAAAGGGACAAATGAAGATTTGCTAGAAGGGTTTAATTTAGGCCTGGCAAAAAGTATACGGTCAGGGAAATATCAGATGATAAGAACTGCAAACCGCCTACCTTAACGAGGTTATTTAATCAATAGCTCAGATTCCGAAGGAAAGGAGCTAGAGATAATTTGTGCAAGGGTGCGTGGCCATGAAGAGGCATTATAGATGGCAGGAAGCCTCAGGGCTTTATAACCTCGAGATTTAAGAATAGGAAGGTATTCATGTTCGATCTCATAGAGAGTTTCAAGGTGATCAGAAACAAAGCCAAAAGGGAGAATAAGAACGTAAGGTTTTTGGCTTTTCAGCTCATAACTTAGCGTTTTTAATAAGGGAGAGAGCCATTTCCCAAAGCCAAATTTTGATTGGTAACATAAGATACTCTCTGCTTTAGGGAAACGAGAAGAAAGTAGAGAAAACGAGTGCTCACACTGTTTTTGATAAGGATCTCCTTGGGAGACCATTCTTTTCGGAAGGCCGTGTACGGAAAATAAGAAGCAGCAGTTCTCTTCAGGGATCCCCTGCATGTCAAGAAAGCTATTTACATGGGCCTCCATGCAAGAGATGAACGCATCATGCGAACCAAACTGTGAGATCCATAAGATGTTATATTGCGGGGCGTGAAGAGTGAAGAATCTAGAAATACTCCCTGTCATGGCATACGTAAAATGTGGAAATAGAGGGACTCCGATAATGGAGCGTGGCTGAAGGGTATGTAGAGCTTCCAATGTGGTATGATGTGTTGCAGGTAAGTAGCGATGAAATGGAATCACAGGAGCCTTTAAAAGACCGTGTAACGCTTGGGAAAGATTTTCAGTGTCTTGGTAAATGGGGGACCAGTTCTTTAAAGAAAGGTATTGAGGGAGAACCTTAGAGACCCGTTTTTTGGCAATAAAGGAAAATAACTTTTTATGGAGAAAGTCGGGGAGGAAATTTCCCGTAACATCTCTATCAGTAAGAAGGGAAGTGAGAAAACTTCCCAGCTCCTCAGCATGTCGAGGGCCACCGAAATTTGCTAATATGTACGCGGAAGGAGACATAGAAACCTTAGGGACAGCTATTTCCTCATCTGTTGCATTTAAACGGGGAATCACATAATTTTCCATTAAATTTTTGTTCTCTGTTTAGTGATTCATGAAGACTTCAAAGTTCCATGCAGGTGTCGAAGCCTTATGTCAGAAAACAACCCGACGTTTACATCAATATCTCTTGCGCCACAGCGTATATTTTTGTGTTGCCATCGTACTGATGGCTATTGAGCTTGTCGTATTTCTATACTTCTTTTTGTTTTCAGGGAAAACACTAGTCCCAGCATTTTGCCTTGCTTGCTTTTTCCTTACCCTATTTATCTTTCTCGTGATTCGCTTGTATTTTCTCTCTGGAAAATTAGACGATTTTGAAGAGATGGTTTCACAGTACCTTCAAGAAGTTGTTCCCTTAATGCAAGGGAAACACTCTGCAATAGAGGAGCTCTCTCATCAAGCTGCCGCAGCAACAAAACTCTCTATAAATTTACAAAATCAAGAATACACATTAGTCTTTAGCCTCATACAGTTCCTCCCCAGACAGGATTTTCTTAGGAAGATGAGTTGTTTTTGCTTTTGGAAAGACTGCTTTGCTTTTCGAGAATGTCTATTACAAAAAGCTATAGAAGCCAATGTTAAAGTCGTACAGATGATTCCTACAGACCTAGGAGCTCATGTCTCCCTAGCAGATGCTTACGTAGCACTCTCTGGGCTCTATGCAGACCCTAGGAAATATCCCGAATTTGACGCAAATTATTGGGTGCCCCCAGGAAGATACGGAGAAGATATTCAGGAGAAATTCTTTGCTTCTGCACGGCGTGCGATTGAAGAGTTTAAAATTTTAAATGAATATGCCCCAGGGAATGCCTGGGTACATGCTCAACTTGCTTACAGCTACCATGATTTGCAAATGCCCTTAGAGGAAATTCAAGAATACGAAGCCGTCTTGAAACTCAAACCTAATGATGTGGAAATTATGTCAAAACTAGGGATTCTCTACTTCCAACAAGGGATGAATGCGCAAGGTTTGCGTATTTATGAGGAATTAAAGAAAAGAGATTACAAAAAATCTCAAAGATTAATTAAATTTTACGGAATAGAATATAATAGTTATTAGTTTTTTTTTTTTTTGCTTTTTTATTTATAATTTAATGGTTTTAGTGCTTTCTAGGTACAAGTGGATAGAGTGTATACTGAGCCTGTAGATCAAGCCGCATTTCTTCATAGGATGAGCATTTCTTGGCGAGCGAGGTTTTCCGTACGCACGCGGCATGAGATTGCTTGTGCGATAGCGATTATAGGATTACTGACATCGTTATTGGCTTCTGTCGCAGTGTATGTTGTATTTACTTCGACGCCTTTCTCTGCCAGCTTTTTTCAGGGGTGTTTAGCTTTAGGATTAGAGCCTGTAGCTGTAGCTCTTGGTTCTTTAATTCTAGGAATATTAGTGTTGTTGTGTGGTGTATATTTATTACCGGAGAAACCTAAAACTACGTTCATAAATTGACGTTAGTTTTTAAATTGATAACTATTCTCCTATTTTCATATAATTCATTGAAATCGTTGTTTCCGCGGGATCTTATTGAAGGATTTTAATCACGATTTTTTACTTCATGTAGGCGCGGAGCAATTTAACAAGGAGAATTGATATGAAAAAGCTAATATTAACACTTCTTTTAGCTCTTGTTGTTCCTGGTGTACAAACTTCTTTATTTGCTAATTTTTGTGAAAACGTAGAATGTGGCAATCCTGATAATGGAGAAGAAAAAGGCGACAACGGTAACAATGGTGACCAACAAACTCCTGATGCTGAATCCCAAGATTAAGGGTATTCTTTATAAAAAAAATAGACGAGTTCCTCGTCTATTTTTCTTTTCTATATTTCTTTTTCTAATTCATAATTTTTTATTTTTTTAGGTGCGTTTCTTTCCCTATAGTACATTATTTTGGTTTAGGCCTAAAGGGTTTGAAGGCTTAGGAACTGGACTTTTGAAGCAATGAGAATGCTAAAGGAGCTTGATCAAGGGATGTGCTATATATGAGTAGATGTCTATTAGATAAACTTGTGAAAGGCATTGTTGTTTTTTCTTTATTTCTTTTGTATTGGTCTTCTGATTTGCTCGAAAAGGATGTAAAAAGTGTCAAAAAGAGCATACAGCACGTTCAGGAAGACATCCGAGAGCTTGCGCGACTAGTGAAGCAAATTTCTCTGCAAGCAACAGTAGCATCTCCTGCGGCTCCCTCTTATGTTTCTGAAGATGAGTTGAGGGCGGCATTATGTGGAGATTTTCAGTATCCTAATTTATTATCGCTAGATCCCTATAGACAGCAGACATTGCCAGGTTTATTAAGTGCAGATTTTGCTCCCAAGGGAGAATTGCGTACAGCACATGTAGGAAAACCTGAGAATTTAAGTCCCTTTAATGGGTTTGATTATATTGTGAATTTATATGAGCATTGTATTCCTTCATTAGCAAATGCGCACATAGGGAAGTATGAAGTTTTTTGCCCAGGGCTGGCTCTAAAAATAGAAGAGCATGATGTTGAAGATGGCTCTGGAGATAAAGAGTTCCATATTTATTTGCGTCCTCAGGTCTATTGGCATGGGATTGATGCAAGTTTATTTCCTAAACATGTGCAGCTTGCTGAGAGTTTTTCCAAACCTCATCCGCTCACGGCTCATGATTTTAAGTTCTATTATGATGCTGTGATGAACCCTTATTTAGCAGAGATGCGTGCTGTAGCTTTGCGGTCGTATTTTGAAGATATTGTTTCTGTTTCCGTAGAGGATGATCTAAAATTTGTTGTCCGTTGGAGAGCGCGAACAGTAATTAATGAAAAGGGTGAGGAAGAAAAGAAAGTCTTATATTCTGCATTCTTTAATACTCTGAGTTTGCAACCGCTACCTTGTTTTGTTTATCAGTATTTTGCCAATGGGGAAAAGATCATTCAAGATAGCCAAGATCCGGATATCTATCGCAAAGATTCCGTGTGGGCACAGAATTTCTCAAAACATTGGGCAAATAATTACATTGTCAGTTGTGGAGCTTTTTATTTCGGCGGGATGGATGATGAGAAGGTAGTTCTTTATCGTAATCCCGACCACTATGATCCTCTAGAGGCTCTTGTAGAAAAGCGGTCTATTTATTTCAAAGATAGCTCAGACTCTTTGTTTCAAGATTTTAAAGCAGGAAAGTTAGACATCGTCTATCTTCCCCCAAATCAGGGAGATAACCTTGAATCCTTTATGAAAAGTGCTGCGTATAGCAAGCAGGTCTCAAAGGGTGAGGCAATCCGTGAGTTGGTTGCTTCGGACCGCTGTTATACTTATGTAGGTTGGAATTGTCAGTCGTTATTCTTCCAGAGTCGTGAAGTGCGCCAAGCTATGAACATGGCAATAGATAGAGACAGAATCATAGAACAGTGCTTAGATGGCCGTGGCTATACGATTACGGGGCCATTTGCTTTTTGCTCCCCTTCATATAATCCTTGTGTGGAAGGATGGCATTACTCTCCAGAGGAGGCTGCACGCCTGCTTGAAGAGGAAGGATGGATAGATTCTGATGGCGATGGGATTCGTGAAAAGGTAATCGATGGGGTTATAGTTCCCTTTAAGTTTCGTCTTTCTTATTTTGTAAAAAGCCTGACGGGAAGGACGATAGCAGAATATATCGCCACAGCGTGTAAAGAGATTGGGATTGAGTGTAGTTTACTTGGTTTAGATACGGCGGATCTTTCTCAAGCTTTTGAAGAAAAGAGTTTTGATGCAATTATGCTTGGGTGGTCTTTAGGTCCACCTCCTGAAGATCCCAGGGCGCTGTGGCATTCCGAGGGAGCCTTGGAAAAGGGCTCAGCAAACATTGTGGGATTTTGTAATGCTGAGGCGGATAGGATTATAGAAAAGCTTAGTTATGAGTATGATCCTCAAGAGCGTTTGTATTTGTATCATCGGTTCCATGAGGTGATCCATGAGGAAGCTCCTTATGCCTTTCTCTTCTCTCGAAAGTTTTCATTGCTCTATAAGGATTATGTGAAAAACGTCTTTATCCCGACTGCACGAAAAGATCTGATTCCTGAGGCTCAAGATGAAACTGTCAACCTTCAGATGGTTTGGGTAGATAGATAGGAGGACAAGTGTTTAAGTATATCTTAAAACGTTTGATTTTGATTCCTCTGACGTTATTCGCGATCATTTCTATTAATTTTATCATTTTGAATGCTGCTCCTGGAGACGTTATCGAAGATCAGGCTGTAGATTCTCGTGGAGAGGCTGGAAAGTCAGATAAAATTCGAACGTATAAGGGCCCTGATCGCTATTTGCAATTTCGTGAGCATTATGGCTTGACCTTACCGATATTTTTTAATGCTCGCCCGAGAATCCCTCATAAAAAGGTGAAGCTGGGTATTGAGGAGATAGTCAGGAGCTCTCAAGGGAACAAAACTTCAAAGAAGAGTTTTTCGCAATTAAAGATCTTATGGGGGGATCGGGCGAAATTTATCATGCCGATATTGTTATTTGAAGCTAGTGATTCCTCTCAGCCGTTAGTTTATCGTCATGTTGCTGCAGATCTGTTTATTCGTGGAGGTATACTTCAGGGCTTTGTAGGAGTAAACTTAACTCCAGAGCAAAGGAAGTATAATCAGGAGGTCTCTAAGAGTAACTCTTTATTAGTAAAGCAGCTATCTGAAGAGAATATTGAAGAAAAGCTCCAAGTATTGAAGCAATGGTTTAAGGAACGAGGAGGGGTGGAGGCCTTTTCTTACACGGCAAAGCAGAAATGGAAGATCTTTTTCTTTGAGACGCGTTTTTTCCGTTATATTTCGAAATTTTGTCGGTTAGACTTTGGGACGTTGCGCAACGACTCACATAAAACTGTAATTTCAGAAGTCATTAAGAGATTACACTGTTCACTAACTCTTTCTGTGCTCCCCATGGTTTTTGGGTTTGTATTGTGTCAGGTGTTTGGAATGATCATGGCACTAAAAAGGAATCATTGGATAGATCATGGGTTAAACTTTATCTTTTTAATTCTCTTTTCGATTCCTGTGTTTGTTGCGGTCCCTTGGATTTTAGATAATTTTGTGATCAATAGAAATATTCCCTTTACCTCGATCCCTATGCCGTATAGTGGTTTGAAATCTTCCCCAGAGGTTTTTAATGAGTTGAGCTCATTTGGGAGGCTTTTGGACATCCTTGCACATAGTTTTTTGCCATTTTGTGCTGTGAGTTATGGCGCCTTCGCTGCACAGTCACGATTGAGCCGATCGATATTTCTTGAAATTTTGGGGCAGGAGTATATTTGTGCAGCAAAGGCGAGGGGGATCCCCCTTAGGGAGATTCTGTTGAAGCATGTAGGGAAAAATGCTGCTGCGGCTTTAGTGACGTCTCTGGCTTCTTCTTTAGGAACACTTTTAGGAGGAGCTTTGGTTGTAGAGACCTTATTTGATATAGATGGCTTTGGGAAATTTTTTTACCAGGCGATTTTAAATCGAGATCACAATGTAGTGTTGTTTTCTGTATTTGTCGGGTCGACATTATCCCTGGTAGGCTATCTTTTAGGGGATATTCTCTATGTAATTTTAGATCCCCGAGTGCAATTTGATAGTAGGAGGATCTAAAAAGATGCCTCCTTCTGTTTCTTTTTTCCGCAGGTTCTGTTTGGCGTATCGCAAGAGTCTTTCTGCCTCTTTAGCATGGAAGTGCTTTGTCTGCATCGCCATTGTGGGGATCTATGCTCCTATATTTGCCAGTAGCAAGCCTTTGCTAGTGCGGTGGCACTCAGAAACCTTTTCTCCTTTGCTTAGATATTTGTTTTTCCCTGGATTCTACACTAAGCCCCTAGATCTATTTTTTAATGTGTTCATGGTGGTATTCCCCTTCGTAGTGCTGTCGTTTAAGTTCCTGCGGGGATGGGTGCGTAAGGTAGTGTTATGTTGTTTGATGATTGGGCAGTGCGTAGGCTTTGCTTGGGTTCTTTCAGGGCATGTTCAAGATCCTGCTGCGAGTGCCTCCTTGAAGAAGCTTCGTGCGGAGAAGATCCAAGAGAACATGACTAGGACAAATATCGAAGCAGTAACCATAATGCCCAAGGATATCCGTACCTGGGAAATGGAACGGCGGTATATGAGTACGTATGAGCAGCTGGGGATTTTAATAAAGTTTGCGTATCGTCAGCGGCAAGATGCGGCAGTACAGAAGTATCGTGTGGCATTTGAAGGGTTGCGGAATATGCCCATGCCAACATTGCGGAATTTAGAAAAGAAGAATGAGAAGATCTGTCTGGAGAGGCTACAGCACAGGCTGCAGAAACTTCAGGAGTCTCACGAAGATGTCCTTTGTTCGTGGAAATTTGTGATAGATGAGTATAGGCCTTATTTAATGTCTTTGCTTCGCATTCAACACGAACTGAACCTTGCTTTGTATCATGAATGGGAACAGCCCGAGAGTCTTATCAAGGCATATGCGGATATAGAAAGGACTGCAGAGCCTTATCGTCAGAACTTACTGCAGGTCCGTAAGATTTTGGAGGAACATGCTAAGCTACAAGGGGCGGAGAACTTCATCCGAGATAAGCTTGCTTGGATAGAGAAGGAGTCCCAGAATATGAAGATCCTGCTACATCCTTTGTTTAGTTGTTTCCATTGGGAAGATGACGCAGGAGGATCTCGAGAGATGAACAAGCATGTTGCTTGGTGGCAGCTCACACGAATCAACCGCAAGGACTTATTGTCTTCATTAATTTTTGGCATTCGGATTGCTTTGGTTGTAGGTGGAATAGGAGTTGCAATTGCATTCACTTTGGGGATCATTATTGGGTTGATCTCGGGGTATTTCGGTGGTGCTGTAGATATGGCTTTGTCACGTTTCACGGAAATCTGGGAAACTATGCCGATGTTATTTATCTTGATGCTTGTGATTTCTATCACACAGAAGAAATCCTTAATTTTAGATACTGTCCTCTTAGGATGTTTCGGCTGGACAGGGTTTAGCAGATATATCCGCGTGGAGACATTAAAGCAGCGCAATATGGCCTATGTCTTAGCAGCAAGAAACTTAGGCTATAGTCATTACCACATTATGGTTCATCAGATTTTACCTAATGCGATAGTCCCTGTGATTTCCTTGTTGCCCTTTTCTATAATGGCCATGATTAGTTGCGAAGCGGGTTTGACATTCTTAGGCTTAGGAGAAGAGAGCTCCGCATCTTGGGGCAATCTTATGCGTGAGGGCGTTGCAGGGTTCCCGTCAGAAAGCGCGATTCTTTGGCCTCCAGCATTTATGCTTACGGTACTACTTGTTGTGATTGCCCTAATTGGAGATGGAGTTCGGGACGCCTTAGATCCCCGTGTCCAGGATTAACCCTGAGCTTCGAAGTTGAGTAAGGTCTCTTGGATCTGGCTTCCTGCCACATAATTGCGCTCCTGGCGGCTGCCGAGCACCCTATGACAGGGGAACAGTAAAAGAAATGGGTTGGACTTGCAGGCGGCTCCTACGGCTCTTGGATGGGAGTCTGTCTGTGTAGCAATCTCTCCATAGGTGCGGGTCTCGCCAAAAGGGATCTTTAATAGAGCGTTGAGAATTTCCCGACGTTTTTCTGGGAGGGTGGTTATGTTGATATAGGAGGAAGGCTTCTTTGGGGGAAGTTTTTGTGCATATTTTGCACACCATAGAAGAACCTCTTCCATAGCTTTGTGTGATGCAGCCCCCAAACATAAGCACGAAAATATCGGCGCTACAGTAAGCTCTGTCTTTACAATATAGCTGTTATGAAAGTGTACGATCAATTGCAAGGGAGGAGTTTTTGCTATCGGAACCCCTTGAGAGCAAGCTTGAGCTAAAGAGTCCTTAAGCTCTTTAGAGACAAGAAGGCTGTCGTTCATAGAAAGAGAGACTTACCCTGCAGCATTGAGACGCTCAAACTTCGCCTTGGAAACCAAACGCCCACGATGGTACCATTCGCACTTATAAACTCCTCCAGCATAGACCTTTCTCATGCCATGAAGGGCATTGTTGCGCCAAGAAACCTCCTCAGCAATGACGTTCTGCTCATTATAACGCAGCTCTATGCCTTCCTTTTGCCCTTTGACGAAGGAAATTTCAGAGGTCTTACAGCCATTTTTGAACGTTGTTGTCGTGCCATCTTGAGTTCCTGAGCGCCACTCCTCGATAGTGTTAGGAATCCCTCCCATGAGATACGTTAATCTCAAGCCGTGAGGCTGACCGTTGACGAAATGCGTGATTGTTTCTGGATCTCGGTTAGGGTAGAAGGTAGTTCTTTTTACCATCACACCTTCGAAAAAAGCTTCTTCAGCAAGAAGGTCGTTATTAGGGGAAAAGATAGAACGTACACCCTCACCATTATGGATAGTAGAGGCGTACTTGCCATTGAAAGAACGGTAGTTTCCTTCAAGAACCCTTCCTTGATAGGTCGTTTCTACGAAATAAGGATCTGTGATGGTATTGTTATCTTTAGTGTCGGGCCAACGTGTTATTGTGAAGGAGTCATCCTCATGGAAAAGCTCTTCTTGGGCAGGCTGGCCATTATGAAAGAACGTCTTGTATGATGTGAGTCTCCCTTGATCATAGGTCTTTACTACAGCAAACGTTGTTGTGTGGGGAAAGGTTAATGTTATCTCTCCATGAAGTAGCCCCCCTACATAAACCTCATGTAAAGTAGATCCATCTTTTAGTATTTTCGTAATGGTGCCGTCACATCCTCGTTTTGTCCATTCTCTTCCGGAAACTACGATACCATAGTTGTTACGAAAGGTCTCTTTCATGACAGAAGGATCACTTTTACGAGCAGAACCATATGCAGAGCTCGATAGTGAAAGTAGAATACAAAAAAATACGTGTTTCATGTGAGGATCATTCCTTTATCTTTGAGCCGCTGCGTCAGTCCAGAAACTAAGCGCTCATACTCTTCGTCTATTTCTTGGTTTGACAATGTTCTCTTGCGATCTTGAAATACTAACCGTAAAGAGACATGCTTTTCCTGATTCGAGGAAGCTTTATTTTGATATATACTGATAATAGAAACTCTTTCAAGCCATTTGGAAGGGCTACGTAAAAGTTCCTTACGTAAGGCATCTGCGGGGAGCTCCTCAGGGACAGCAAGAGTCACATCCCGGAACGAAGAGGGGTAAATCGGATAGGGGACGTACTGAGAAGAAGTTTTCTTTTGTCCCTGGTTGAGAAGGTCCACAGAGAGCTCTCCAAAAAATACAGGATGTTTGATCTGCATTTTTTTTGTAAGTTTGGGGTGTACTGTCCCTAAAATTCCCAGGGTATGCTTATGCAAACGCAGAAGACCTTGTTGGTATGGATGGAAGTATGCGTGGTTGCTGGGTTCCAGAGTATAAGCTTGAGAAGAGATCCCCAGGTGATTTAAGATCTTTTCTATCCAACTCTTGATTGAGAAGAAGGAAAGGGGCCCTTGAGAAGGAAGCCATGAGGGAGCCTCTGCTTGCCCAGAAAGGAGAATGCTTAACGTTTGAGTTTCTTGGTATTGGGAGGCAACTTTTTTATATACTGCTCCTAGCTCAAAAGCGTACACTCCCCCTGCTTGTCTGTTAAGGTTTGTCGCGGTGCTTTCTAATAGTCCAGGAAGTAGGGAAGGCCTTAGGGCTGTCGCATGCTTAGAGCCCTGGAGGGTAATGAGGTGCTCCGCATCACATAAAGCTGCAAGCTCAGGCTTTAAAAGATCACAAGTGAAAAATTGCTGAAGGCCAGAGTTTGCTAATAGATCCACAAGGTGGCGTTTTAATTTATAAATAGAGGTATAGCATGGCGTAGGCTTACGAGCTTCTACATGCCAAGACTGTGTTCTAAAAACTTCCTCAACAAGATCGATTTCTCTTTGAATATCGTGGCGGTACGAAGGGATTTCTACGCGAAGATGCTTTGCTGTTTCCTCCCGGATAGGGAATCCCAAAGAGCTGAGCTTTGCATGTATGGTTTTTGTTGTCAGCGTCTCTCCTAGGATTCTTTCCACTGTAGAGGCTCTTAGGAGGAGAGTTTTTTGCGTACGTTGGGCTTCTCCCATCACATAAATTGGGGAGAACTCTGCTTCTGGAAACATCTTTTTCAAGTAGTGTATCGCAGCAAAAAACGCAGGAACAACGTTATTGTAATCCACCCCACGAGAAAATCTATAGCTAGCTTCTGAATGTATTGGGACCAGATTTTGAGAAGCCCGTAAGACCTCTGAGGGGAAGTAGGCCCCTTCCAAAATAATTTCTGTTGTTTCATCGGAAACGGCGCTCTCTAAGCTTCCCATCACACCAGCAAGAGCTAAAATCCGCTCATCATCACACACTACAGGAACCTGTTTAGGAAGCATGACGGTTTCGTTATTTAACAACGTTAGGGAACATGCAGACTCTGTATATTGTACGTGCAAAGAGCCTACATGTACAGAGCGCGCATCGTAGGCATGTAGAGGCTGCCCAAGAGAAAACATAAGGTAGTTAGTGACGTCTACGAGGGCATTGACAGATTTCTGTTTTAAAGAGCGCAGGGCATTCTGCAGATGTGCAGGAGAAGGAGACGCAGGGGGAATCCCTGAAATCTTTATATAGCAAAAGAGCGGGCATACGGAAAAATCATTTCGTGAAGGGACCTCTTGTAATGGCATGGGCTGCAAAGAAAACTCTTTAGGAAGAGTAAGAGCTGCAGAGGTTACATGGGAGATTTCTCTTGCGAGTCCAAAAAGAGAGGCGCAGTGGCCTAAATTAGGAGTGAGGGAAATCTCCAAGATGGTTTCACTAAAGATTGTTGCGACATCCTCTCCTAGTGGAGTGTCGTTTGCAAGCTCAAGAAGGCCGTGTGTCACGAGTTCTTCAGGAAGGCCGAGCTCATCTGCTCCACAGCACATCCCTTGAGATTCTACTCCGCGAATTTTGGATTTTTTTATAGTAAGAACGTTCCCTTGGGAATCTGTAAGTTTCGCTCCGGGTAGGGCTAGGGGAACGACAATTCCCTCGCGACAATTTGGTGCTCCACAAACAATTTGATACTCTTGAGAACCATCAAAGAGGGTTGCTACTTTTAGTTTATCTGCATTAGGGTGGGGACAAACTTGTAAAATTTTTGCTGTAATGACAGAAGAAAAGGAAGCAGACGTTTCAATATGCACTTCGGCTTCTATGCCGATACGATCGCACGCACTGAGAAGATCCTTAATACGTAAGGGCGCAGAGAAGTATGTTTGCAATAAGGATAAGGGGACATGCATGATACTTTGGTCAGAGGCTACTTTTAGGAGAGATTTTACGAGGAGTTGTGTATAGTGGCAAGCATTTTAATCCTTAGGGAACAAACAGCATGGAGTTTACATGACTGCAAGAAAGCAGGTAACAAGGCTTAGACAGGTTTTAGTCTTAAGTCTTGGGCTGAATGTTTTGTTTCTTTTGTTATTTTATTCTGTCATCTTTCGAAAAGACATTTATAAACTGTGTTTATTTTCAGGTCCCTTGATTGCGAAAAACCGCTATAAAGCGCAGATTCCAGAAAATTTTTTGCACCAGCTTGCGACTTCTACTTTTCAGGAGCTTTCTTCTTTTTTTTCTGAAGAGCGTTTTGTTTTTGGCTATCCTGTAAAGCTTTGGGCATTAAGTGTAGCAATTCAGGAGTTTGATGTGGATATTTCTCCTGCGTTATCTCACGAGCTGACATTTACAGAGCTTCAGGATCAGACGCGTACTTGGCTGCTTCCCAATGTGAAAGAGCAGGAGTTCCCTGGGGTAGTACAGTATCTTTCCTTAAGGAAATTCCCGTTTACTTCTCGCGGTTTATTTAAGAGAGTTGCCAGTTCTTTAGGGGAGGGTAAGGTAGATGAGGAATGCTTATATAGTTTTTGCCACACTCCAGAGTTTCTTTATTTGCGGACCCTTTTGGCTGGTGCAGATCGGGAGATCTCTGTGGCTTCTTTGGCTAGGATGGTCATTCGTGGTGGCAGCGAGGTATTTTTTTCATTATGTTCTTCGGAGAAGCGCTTTTCTGCAATCTCTGAGAAGGAGCGTCAAGAGGTTCTGTTGGCCTATGTCTATAGGGAAGAGCCTTTAGCTGCACTGCTTTTGCTAGAGCATGATTCAGAGGCGATCTTACATGAGTTTCGAAATGAAGATGTTCAGAAAATACTTTGTTTGCTTCCTCGTGGGTTTCCTAAGTGTCAAGAATTTCTTTCTCGCTATGCTCAAACCCCTCGAGAGCAACCGGAATTGTCTCAGAACTCTCCTCCTGTGGAGGAGAACTCTCTTTTTCGGGAGTATATAGTGAAGGAGGGAGATTCCCTTTGGGTAATTTCTCGTAGAGAGGGGGTATCTATTGAGGAGTTGATGCGGAGGAATCAGCTGTCACATCATCGCTTGTTGCCTGGGAAGGTTCTAAAGCTTCCTCCAAAGTCGTCATAGGGACGAGGTCAATTCCTCCGGGATGCCAGGGAGCGCATTTCCCTAGTCTTTTTAGGGTGAGCCAAAGGCCATATAGAAGTCCGTGGGTATGAAGGGCTTGTAGGGCATAGTGGGAGCATGAAGGGAAAAATCTACAAGAGTTGCCAAGAAGAGGGGAGACAGTCCATTGATACACACGAATAAGAGAGAGTGCACAATAGAGCAGGGCTTTTCTAAGTTTAAAACACATTGAAAACATCTTTAAGTAGAGCTACGGAGACTTCTATCATAATGAGATAAATGATGGTCCATTCTAAAGAGGAGGTATGTTGGTGATTGAGCTGGTCATTTAGGATCTCTAAAACGTCCCCTAGAATAGTGAGCCTGTGATTGAGAACATTAATACGGGAGTCAATATCTAGGCAGCTAAGAACATCGAGGTAAATCGGTTGCGTTTTGGGATGTTCCCAAAAGAAATCAGGTTCATCGAGAATGTCTGAATGGAGGTTTACTGTAGCTTTGTCTAGGAAGAGCTTGCCGATTTTTTTTGCGATTGCTTTTCGGGGCATGGAGATTTTCCCTTTAGCGGCAAGATCTTGAGGGAGTTTTTTAGAATCTTCTATAGTTTTGTAAATTGTTTCTTCAAAGAAAGTAAGCTTGACAGATTGCGCTAAGCCAAAGGAAATCGCAAGTTTTGTATTTAATGTTGTGTCTGCAAGAATAAGGCGGTCTCTGCGGATTTGTAATTTATCTCCATAGAAAAAGTTGTAACAGTCAATTTCTGGTTGGGGGAGGATTTCTGGTGAGGCAGGAATGATGGTTTGTAAGAGCTTATGTTCTTCATCTTCTTCCCATCCCCAAAACACCGCAACGCCGTAAGGGAAAAAGACCGAAATTTGATCTAAAGAGTCCTCACTAGAGGTCATCACATATTCTCGAGATAGTACCGTAGTAAAGCGCGGCTTTAGTAAGTGAAAGAGGATATGTAGATTATAGTGGGAAGCTGTACAGTATGCTGCGCAACGCATCTCGTGTCTTTTCTTTGCATTTTGCTTCCCAGTATACAGGATTTTTTCTCTGTGGAAAACTTTTTTTTCTTGAGGTAAAGGGAAGAACCTCAGTAAGCTTATTGTCTTATTTCTTTTGCGGAAGTGGCGGAATTGGTATACGCGCTATCTTGAGGTGGTAGTGGAGCTTTCCTTAGGGGTTCGAGTCCCCTCTTTCGCATATAGTGCGCGAGAGCACTTCTTTTTCTTCTATTTTTTTCTTAAGATGTGTGTTTGTGTATTGGTAATGACGAGGTCACTGTTGAGAGCTTTGTGTTGTATTTTCATGGGGATGTTTCTGTTAGGGAATGTGGCTTATGCTGTTCCTCATTATGTCTCTGAAGAAGAGACATTTTATGTGCATAAATTAAATTTTTCTGGGGAGTTCCCCGATATGGAAACAATGAAAATACATGCGCAGAGAAAAAAACATGTCAAGTTTGATGTTACTGGCAATTTTCCCAAGCTAGAAACAATTTCTTATCTGGGCTCTTTTGGTTATTTACATGCAGATTTTAAAGGTGAGTATCCGAGTTTGACCTCGATACATATTTCATGTACGACCTGCCAGATGGATATGGATTTTCGCGGGAAGTGGTTTCAGAATTCTACCATCTTCATTTGCAATGAAAAGCAGCCGATTTCTTTAGTTCTTCCTAGAGATGTCGGTGTCATTGTTCATACTACCACCACATTACAGGGAAAGGTTTTGGTAGAGGGGGACTTGATTCGTTCGGGACGAGGCGTATGGCATAAGACTTATCACAACTCTTCCGTTGGGACGTCTCCGATTACATTAGTGTTTCATGTGAAAAGTTCTGGAGGCACGATCTCCTTGCGCTAAGTGTGTCTCTTTATGCAAAGAGGTTTCAAACATAAAAGAAATTTTTTCTGTAATCGCTATGGGAAAGTCTGCGAGTTGCAGAAGCTCTTGGAAATGCTTCGCATAGATAATAGCTTGGAGAATATGTTCTTCATCTTTATCTAGGGTAATGGCTTCTTGGGGAGCGTGTTTTTTGCATAATTTTTGTCCTTGATAGCGGTAGCATGTGGTATCGATTAGTGGGGTGTTACACAGAGAACATGAGGGTGAAAGGTCCAGGATTCCCTCGTATTGTAGGAGCTTGAGAAGAAAGATCGCAGCGAAAAAATCAGGATTTTGGCTTTTGTGGAGGCGGTAGAGGAAATTGAACAAGAGGGAGAAGAGCTCTGGAGAGGGCTTTTCGTTCCATTGTGAGGAGAGCACAGCTTGGATCATTTTCCCTCCTGCATGCAGGAGGGAATAGCTTTGCTTTAGCTCTGGGAAGTCGTAACGAACTTCTCCTTCTATGAGGGTGCGGGTTTTTGCTGAGCTTCCCCTTAAGGTGTAGTTTCCGAAGACAAGAGGTTGTAGGGCATCGCGGTAAGTGCAGTTTAAGGATAGCCCTTGTTTTGCAAAGAACTTTAGGAGTCCCCCTGGGGAGAAGAGTGTCACGAGAAGATGGTTTTTCCCGAAGGGAGTGTTTTGCAGAACTATTCCGGAGGTGAAAGTGCGCATAGGGTTAGAGTTTAAGGCTGTGGAGCTAAGGTGTTTAAGGAGCAGTAATAACGTAGAAGCTGAGAATATTCCGGAAGACCGGGATAAAAGTCTAAATTTTGTGTTTTAGGGTTTAAAAATCCTGTAAGTTGTTTTTTTTTACTTGCGATTGCTAAGCAGCTAGCACCAATAATGTAGTTATAGCTAAGCAATTGGATGAGTGTATTTTGGTTTATCACTTGCGCTTTGCATTCTATCAGTAACAGGGGTTTGGGTTCGCCAAGATGGAAAGTTTCTCCTGTAGGATCTGTATAGGTTTTGGGCGTGATGACAAGAATATCTGGGCGACGCCTGGGAAGGCGCGCCCTTTTCCTAGCCAGAAGGGGAAAGAGAGTTCTAAGTTCCTTCTCTACGATGAGGAGGTGCTCAGGGTAGTTGAGCTTATGAATAAGGAGAAAAAGCAAGTCTTGGCGGACTCTCTCTTCAGGCGTACACTCTAAAGCTTTATTGCGGATTGGGTCAAATAGCTTTGTTTCAAAGGAGGGATCTTTTTTAGGGGAGAGAATTTCTTCTGAGGGTGGGGTCAATGAGGACATAGGTGCCGTTGTGCTGTTTATAGACGCATTGGATCTTATTTTCTTGTTCATTTAGAAAGAGAAGAGCGGCTTCTTTAGAGGAGGCCAATTTCTGAATAGCCTCTTGTTCAGATAGCATAGGGATCGTAGTTTTTTTCTTGGAGACTTTCTTTTTTGCAGCTGTAAGGACGTGACCGAAGTTTTTCAGAGAGTCCCAAGCATCCATTGGGGTAAAAGGAAGCCACTCCTCTTCAAAGTTCTCAATACTTTCGTCTTCTTTTTCTATGCAAAGGAGCTCTTCTTCTGCGAGACTATGGCGGTGCTTGATACGATCGTGTTTTTTTAGCTGTAGCTTGCTACATCCTGTACGGATCTTTTTAAATGCCTGAATCACTGCTGTATAGACATTGGGATGGAAGACCTTCACTTGTATCGTCTCCTTGCCTTTAGAGAGCACGATATGTACTTCTGTCCCTTGCTTGTCCTTGTGGGAGGAGATCACCACATGTACAAAAGCCGAGAGGGGCAACTGTTGGCTTTTTTCTAAAATTAGCTGTTTTAAAGGCTTAGAAACATGAAACGACCTTCCGGTAATCTCCACCTGAACTTGAGGAAGTTCCTTAGATGAAGCTTTTGTGCGTCTTTTTGGTTTCATTAAGACTCCCTAAATTGCTGAACATAAAAAAGAATGAAGAAAAAAGAGATCTCCTAAATTTATTATAAAGGGAATAGCTTTTTTCAGGGAAAGGCATAACGCACCGAAGAGGGCTCGAACCTCTAACCACCTGGTCCGAAGCCAGGTACTCTATCCAATTGAGCTATCGGTGCGTAAGAGAGTCTCGCAAGCTTATCAGATAATCTTGAGAAACTCAAGTAAAACTCCTTAGTTTAAGGAGAGCATTTCCTTCGTCAGGGAAGTGCTGCTTTCTAAGATTACAGCGCGCTCCAAAACATTGGAGAGCTCGCGGATATTCCCGGGCCAAGGGTATTCGATAAGGAGTTTTTTTGCTTCTGAGGAGAGAGTCTTTGCTGGCGCATTATTTTGGTGGCAGAATTTCTTTAGGAAGTAGGTTGCTAGGGGTAGGATGTCATCTTTACGTTCTCTTAATGGAGGGAGGTAGAGAGGGATCACATTCAGGCGGTAATAGAGATCTTGACGGAAGATTTTCTCTTGGATGGCCTCTTTAAGGTCGCGGTTAGAGGTGGCGAGGATGCGAACATCTACGGAAACAGTTTTTGTTCCTCCGAGATGTTCAAATTCTTTTTCTTGGATAGCTCTTAGGAGTTTGGCTTGGAGGTTCAGGGGGATCTCTGTAATTTCATCAAGGAGGAGAGTTCCTTTATGAGCCAGCTCAAAGCGACCGGCTTTTTTTGTTGTTGCTCCTGTAAAAGCACCTTTTTCGTGTCCGAAGAATTCAGATTCTAAGAGTGTTTCTGGGATTGCTGCGCAGTTGACTTTGATATAGGGGCGGTGTGCTCTTGGGGAGTTCGTATGAATAAAAAATGAGAGGATTTCTTTTCCGCATCCTGATTCCCCGTGAATAAAGAGATTCGCGGAGCTTTGGGCGGCTCTCTTTGCTTTGGCAAGAAGATTTTTCATCACTTGGCTTTCGGCAATGAGAGGGTAGGAGCTCGTTGTCGTTTGGGAGGCTAAAAAGAGATTTTCTTGAACAAGGTTTTGTAGCTCTTCGGCTTTTGAGATGAAGGCAAGGAGGGCTTCTGAGGAGAACGGCTTTGTTAGGTAATTAAAGGCCCCCTGGCGCATGGCTTCCACTGCGTTTTCTATGGAGCCATAGGCTGTAATCATAAGAATCGGCGTTCTTGGAGAGCGCTGCTTTGTGAGATGAATCACATCCATTCCCGTTCCATCGGGCATGTTCATATCGGAAATAATAAGATCATAACGGTTTGCTTTGATCTTTTTCTTCGCTATGGAGATATTTTCAGCTACTGAGGGGAAATAGCCTCGGGAGGATAAGAGCTCAAAGAGAAACTCTTGAAGAAGAGGATCATCGTCTATAATAAGAATATGCTCTATACTCATGAACCTTCCTTTGAGCTTTCTTTGCCTTTTTACTTCATGTGAAAAATGGAGGCAAAGAGTTCATAAAAAATATACCAGATACGTTTTTCTCCTTTCTCTTAAGCATACCAACGATTATTTTGCTTACACACATTTTCAAATTTTTTTTTGAGTGGAAAAATGGCGAGTTCTTTTGAAATATTTTCTCCCTTAACTCCTTTAGAAAGAGGAGAAGTAACACAGGCATCTTGTACGTGTGCTCGCAATATGATTAAGATTGCGATGGTTTGTCTTTCCGCGCTTTTTATTGTGGGCGGGGTATTGGCTCTTTCTGGAGTTATGAATCTTTCTTATGCTTTTGTTCTTGGCGTGATCCTTGTTGGGGTGGCGTTATTTCTTTTGAGTGGCGTGTTATGTTTTTTTGAATGCTGTCGGGTTCCTAGGGTTGCTGTTGCTGAAGATCCTCTTATTGAAGAGCTGCAGGAGCAGTTGCGGACGTTATTGGAGAAGACACGCATCAAGGCTTTGCAGGAGCTTGGCTTTGATCGTGAGGTGGATATAGAGAACTTTATTCGTGAGAAGGAACTGCAGCTAGGGAAATTTGACAGGGAGTTGCGTCGTCGTGAGCTGGGGCTGTATCGCAAACTTACGGAGTCTACAGGAAGGGGAGAGATTCTTTTTAAGCTTGTAGAATTTCGGGAGATGCAAAGTAGGGTTGCGGAAGAGCTGGAAAGGCTTTATCGCGTATATGAAGGGCCTATCTTTGCAGAGGGGGCGGATAAGGAGGAGGAGATCGCCAAGCTGCAGCAGAGCAGGGACTTGTATTTGCAAGAGCTTCGTAGTTGCAAGGAGCGCAGGAAAGAACTTTCTGGAGAGCTTTGCGAGATTCACAGAAGATATGGGATTTCTTCGAAACAGTTGCAGAGGATTCATCAGGAGCTTAAGGGAGCTGAGGGATTTTGTGAGGAGACCCGGAGACAAGTGGATACATTGATTCGTGAGCAGGGAATATTGCTTCAGAAAGTCGAGAGGATAAACGATGAGCTTTTGGGGATCGATAGGAACGAGGAGAAGACGAGAAAATCATTAAGGGAGATCCATAAGAGGCTTCGTGATCTGGAGGAAGAGTCTTCAGAAAAATGGGTTTTGTATCGTGAATATAAGGAGAAGTACACGAGCTTGCTTGAGAAGGTCGCCAAACTGAAGATTAAGAAAGCGGAACAGAAGCAGAAGGTTCGAGTGATTGAGGGGGTGATGGAGGAAAATAAGAAGGCTTTGGAGGCAGCGATTATAAGAAAAGGGACTTTGGAGAAACTATTATATTCCAAAATGAATAACCTCCGTAAAAAGCTTGAAGATCAGAGCATAGAAAAGGGAGGGTTGCAAGATGCTTTGCAAGAGTTTCAGCAGCAGGTGCTCGGGCTGCAAAAGGAGTTAGAGAAGAATAAGGAGTTTCAGGAGGAGACAGTAAAATTTAAAGAAAATTATGAAAATGTCTGTATGCAAAAGTCTTCTTTAGAGAAGAATCTTGCTGAGTTAAAATGTGATTTTTTGTCCTTACAGCAAAAAAATCAAGCTTTAGAAAAGGAGATACAGGTACTACAAGAGAAACTCTCTGAGGTATCATCAAGTCACTCCGCTACCATTGAGCAGTTAACGGAAGAACTTAACAGCACGACATTTGCCTTGCAGGCCCTTCAGACAGTATTCAATCATACGGAAGAGGATTTAGCGGCATCTTTAGAAAATGCTCAGCACTTAGAGCAGCAAATAGTGCTATTGAAGAAAGAGTTGCTCTCTTTAGATGGGGAACTGGAGAGTACTTCACAGGTAGCCATGGATGCAGAAGCTCTTCTTCTGCAATATGAGCAAGTCTTAGAGTCACATTTTCCTAAAATAGAAGAGAACCACAGCTTGCTTCTGGAAATAGAAAGATTGGAAAAGGAAAATCTTGCGTTTTCTAATGTCAATGAGGATTTGCAGAAAAAACTTTCTTCGATGAAGAAAGCACTGGAACAGAAGGAAAAAGAAAGGCTCTTAGCTCAAAAGGAGCTTACAGCTTTACAGGAGAAATACAAAAAAGCTTGTGATGTCTGGAAGATAGAAAAAGAAAAACTAGAGAAGAATCGTGAAGGTTATGAGAAGGAATCCCAAAGGTTGAGAGAGGAAGTCCGGAATTTGGAGAAGTTATTACGAGAGTCTCAAGAGACTGCTGCGTCGAGTCATTCTGAGGCTCTACTTTGTGCTGGGGAACACATTGTTAGGTATTCCCCCTATATTAAGAGGGAATGCAAGGCAGAGATCCTCTCTGGCGATGTTATGAAGATCTTAGCCTATGCTTCTCCGAGATTTTTTTGTGCTTTAGGGTGCCAGGTTTCATGTAGCTTTTTGCTTCCAGGGGTGTGTATTGAAGAGGAAGCCGAAAAAGAAACATCACAACAACAAAAAGAAGAGAAGCTTAACTTTCTTTATATGCGCACATTTCTTCTTTCTTTGTTGGGGGCCATGTCCTTGGATGAGGTGGTAAGCTTGTCCCAGAAAGTTGAGGAAGAGATCAAAAAACATCCTTCAGGGTTTGACTGCAGAGAAATTTTCGATGGGTTTTACAAAGAAAATGCACGTCTTGCAAAAGCTGTGTTGTGTGCGACACGCTGGTTGCAGAATACCCATCCTGGGGTTCCCTGTACCAATAAAGATAAGTATTATCCTACACTGTTGTCTTGTATGCGCAGGTTCCATTTTAATGAAGGAGGATGCTTCCATCAGTTGAAAGAAGAGGAAGTTAAGTTTCTCAAGACTGTTTCGTGCTTTTCTGGAGCCGTTCCTTTAGCTTTGGGTGGGGTGGGGTCTGTAGATGGAAGCTCTCGGCCTTTAGGGTGTTTGGACTACACTCACTGTGGGAATCTAGATTGGGAAGCGCTTGTCGAGATGGTACAAGCGCTAACCTTGGAAAGGTCCTTTACGACATTCTCTCATCCAGTACATGCTGAAGAAATTCTTCAAGCGCGAGAGATGGGGATAGAAGCCTATGTTGCGCATTGTAGGAAGAAGTATCCTAGGAAGGAGCCTAAGGAATCCTAAGGATCTAGTTAGGAGGGGGGGAGTTTCAATATGAAGGTGATCTTAGAGGCTTTTGATTCCACGAACACTTCTCCTCCATGCAGTCGCATAGTTTTCTGTACTTCTGCAAGACCTAAGCCATGTCCATGAACTTTAGTTGTGAAGAAGGGTGTGAAGAGTTTTTCTTTGACATCTGTGGAGAGTTCTCCAGGGTTGGATACGGAAATGTCTCCAGACGCAAGGAGAGAGACGGTAATGGTAGATTCGCTTGCTTCGAAGGCATTTTTGACGAGATTCCAGATGGCGCTCAGAATACGGTCAGGGTCTATAGAGCGTAGGAGAGGGAGAGAGGAGTCTCGAGTGAAAATGCAGGAGGGATAAGCGACGGATAGTGAGGGGATAAGAGAAGAGAAGAGCTCTTGAAGATCTACGGTTTTGAGATTTAGCGGTTGGGATTTTGTGTATTCTAGCATGGAGGAGACTAGAGTATTTAGAGAGCGGGTCCCCGAGATAATGGAAGCAAGAATTCTTTGATGACGGGGGGAGGAGAGCTCTTCTTGAAGAAGGGAGGCAAATCCCGCAATGCCAGTTAAGGGATTGCGGATTTCGTGGGCTAAGGTGGCGGTCATTTTCCCTAGCTCTGCAATATTTTTGTATCTTTCTATGGCGCTCTCTAACTGTTTATATTCGGAGCTATTGCGGATTTGTATAAAGAGATAGCCATTACTTTCGTTTTTCCTTACGAAGAGTTCGATTTCTTTTTCGATCGCATCATGGCGTAGGGAAAGACGCAAGGTTTTCGGAACAGGAAAAGAATCAAGTGCTTGCTGGAGAGAAAAGCCAAAGAAGGTATCGGGGAAGACGGTAGAGAAGGGTTGTTTTAGGATATCGAGATCTTCAGGAATTCCTAGAATCTCTTTTGCTTGGGAATTGCAGATCAGGATTTCTCCTTCTTGAGAGATGAGAAGGATCCCATCAGGAATAGACTTTAGGATAGTGTTGGCTTCGTTATAGGATTGCGTAATTCGCGATTTGATTTCTAAAAGCTCCTCAGGAGAAGATAGAGATAAGGGACTTAGGGAATCTTGGTCATTCATATAGCCCGAGTTCCTTTTTTCTTTGGAGGTAATTGAGCTTATCTGTTTCGAGGATTTTTTTAATTACCTGGCGAAGTTCAACAAGTTCCTCTTGGAGTTCTTGAGGGAGGGGAGAGGGAAAGCTATAATGGTACTCTTGGATTTGAAGATCGATTTTATCAATACAGGCGAGTAGGGTTTTTTTTTGTTTTAACACCCGCTCAAGCTCTATAGTAGATAAAGCTCCTTCAGTCTCTGTAAGATCGAGAATGGCAAGAAAGAGCCCCTTTTTTTTTCTCAATAAAAGTAGAAGGGCATCTTCGTTCATAAGGAAGCCAAAGTTTTGTTGTACAGCTTTTCTTTAAAAAAACCACAAAGCAATTTATTGGCAACTTGAAAAAAGAGAAACTCTATGCCGGTGATCGGACTCGAACCAACACCTTATTGCTAAGAGTAGATTTTGAGTCTACCGCGTCTACCATTCCGCCACACCGGCATAAAGCAGAGGCATAACTGTAAGGGTTCTAAGGCAATAAGGCAAGAGAAATTTCCGAGAGGGTTTATCAGGAGTCCAAGATTTCTATAAGGAGGGAGCTTGTGTCCCCCTCTCTGTAAAGAGAAAGACGGGCTTCAGAAATTTCTAAGATTGAGGGGTCCCTAAGATCTCTAATAGGGTGTTTAGCTTTGAGAGCTTTACATAGATCCTCTAGGGAAAGCTCTTCAGGGATCGTGATAAGCGCTGCATGGCCGGAGAGATGTTTTTCCGAAGGGGATTTCTTAGAGGCTTGTAGAAAGCGAAAGTGCTTCTGGCAGCATAGCCCCTCGACAATAGAGAGCCGAGGATAGGACTGTTGTAATTTCCTTGAGAGTTCGATAAGTTTGGGATGGATGGTTTTAAACCTCTCTTCTTTAAGGCTGTGGTTGAAGCCGTTACAGTCATAAAGAATCCCCTCGGGGGTCTCTATACAAGCTTCTCTTCCCTGACAGAGAAAAGCATACCGTGTTAGAACGGGATTAGGATAGGGGTGCCAAGGATAGCACGGAGGTGAGCGCTTTTCCTGAGGAGGGTGGAGAAGGACTGGACATCCTTTTTGAGAGAAGATCCGCTCAGCAAGCGTTTCACAAGAAGAGGAGTTTTTTGAGGAACAGCTTGATAAAAGAGGAAGAAAGCTAAGACAAAAAATTGTTTTTAAGAGGTCCATTCCTTATAGTAGCCTTTTTCTAGGGATGATATGCATATAGAAGATTATCACGTATTCTTTTTTGATTTAGATGGATTATTGATAGATACGGAACCACTCTTTTATCGTGCGTTTTTGGAAGCTTGTACAGAAACTTCCTTGGAGATCCCTTGGGATTTCCCTACGTATTATCGCTATTCTTCCCTAGGAAGAGAGCAGTTTTCCAGAGAGCTTGTTTTGCAGTTTCCTCAGGCTGGGGAGTGCCTTGCAAAGATCTTCGAGAGGAGATATCAGATTTATGAGGCTTCTTTAGTGCACGGAGTCCCTCCTCTCATGCCGGGAGTAGAGGAGTTCTTAGAACGTTTGTCTTTTTTGGAGAGACCTTTGGGTGTGGTGACGAACTCCCCTGGGGAGGCTGTCATGCGTTTGCGTAGGGAGCATGCAGTATTTAAGCTTTTTTCTTTTTGGGTCACTCGGGAGTGTTATTCCCGCCCGAAGCCCTATGGGGATAGCTATCGCTATGCTTATCAGCGCTTTGCCTTTGAAGGAGCGCGTATTGTCGGCTTTGAGGATTCCTTAAAGGGCCTTCGTGCATTAGCTTCTATTCCTGCGACGATGGTTGCGGTGAGCCCCTTAGCTATACTTTCTCAAGAAACTTATCCTGAGTTTGCTTCTCGGGAATTTTTCTTTTATACGTCTTTTTGTGAGCTGATGCAGCAATGTGGCGTGCAGAAGAAGTTATAAGGGGAACGATAGCACACATGATGCAAGGATAGGGCATGCGCAGGAGCAGAAGGAGGCCCTTTTCTACGGTTTTTTTCTTTGAGCATGTTCAAAATGTGCTCAGGGGGATAGGCTCCCTTATTGATATCTAAGAGAGCCCCAACAAGATTTCTTACCATCTTATATAGAAAGCCGTTGCCTTTAAAGATCAAGGTGAGGGTGTGTTCTGTTTCTTCTATAGCTACTTTGTAGAGAGTTCTTATTGTAGAGGTGTATTCTCTTCCAAGATTGGCAAAAGAAGCAAAGTCGTGAGTTCCAATAAGGTATTGTGCTCCTTGGTGCATTAAATCTGCGCGGATGCGGTGGGGAGGAGAATAGCTGAAGTTTCTTTGCCACGGGAGGGGTTTTATGTTTTTGGAGAGGGTATAGTGATATTCCTTAGCGATAGCGCAATATCGCGCATGGAAGGATGCATCTGTAAGGGCAATATCGCGTACCACAATATCTTTAGGGAGTCTTGCGTTTAGGAGCTTTTTAAGTTTACAAGGATCTGAAGTTAGGGGGTGGTCAGGGAGGGAGAAGTGCACGACCTGCCCGTAGGCGTGGACGCCGGAGTCTGTCCTTCCTGAGGCTACCATGGGAACGCGGGAGTGTAGAATTGGCATAAAGAGGGTTTCCAGGACTTCTTGGATAGTGAGATGCTGAGGTTGCCGTTGCCAGCCTGCGTAGGCAGTACCTTGATAAGCAAGAAGAAGAACGATTTTTTTCATGCTAGGGAGCTTGCTATGGTGAGATCTTCAGGATAGGAGATTTTAATTTGTGGATGCGTAGCGAAGATCAGCTTTGTCGGGACACTAAGGATTTCCGCAGCTTCCGTATCATCGACAAGGGTAAGGTTGCGTTGTTGGGCAAGAAGAAGCCCTTGCTTAAGGACATCTGTTTTTACGCATTGGGGTGTATGGACAAGAGCAAGAGCCTCGCGATCTAGGGTTTTCACTGGGGAGCGCTGTTTAATCGCGTAAGGCAGGGAGGATGCCAGAGCGACACTATCGTTATGCAAACATGCTTCAAGGAGTTTAGAAATCTCTTCAAGGTAGACAAAAGGGCGTGCTCCATCATGGACCAAGGTCCATGGATGGGAGACTTTTTGAAGGCCAGAAGACACAGAGTCTTGACGACGTTCCCCAGGGGTGGCGAAAAGGACAGGGTAATTTCGGAAAACTTCTTGGAACTTCTCATGGCAGACAACGATGATTTCTTGTATCTGCGGGACGTGAATAAGAGTGTTTAGAGAGTGTAAAATTAGAGGAAGTCCACGGAAAGGGTGGTATTGCTTTGGGAGGGGGGAGCCGAAACGCTTTCCTTGACCCCCACCGAGTAGAATTAACGAACACTTAATCATGATTGCAATGAATAAAGCATACTTCCGGAGGAGAGAAGAAACGAATTCTCTTTAAGCCTCCTAAGCCGCGATTTACATAGAGCTGTTTGTTGCCTTCTAGAGTAAAGGATCCTCGAGCAAAATGGAAGTGCTCTAATCCTGAAAGTCTTTCTAAAATTTTTTTTGCGAATTTTGGCCAAGGAAGGGAGATTTGTGGGCCGTGAGAGTGGCCGGCAAGGATGAGCTCTCCGGGGTAGTGGAGAAGCATAGGGACGGTATCGGGATTGTGAGAGAGGATAAGCCCTGGCAAGGTTGGGTTGTAGTGGGCAAAGGCATCCTCAGGGCAGAACTGCTTAGCAAACAGGTCTCCCAGACCGACAATGTTGAGTTTGTCAGGAATGAGATGGCAGGAGTTGTGTAGAACCCTAACTGGGGTGTCTTGGAGGAGAGTAAGGAGTTGAGAGTTGGGGTGTTGTGGGGTATGGTTAGGGGCATATTGATTTGGGGAGGAGGGAAGAAACGCCTGAATGATAGAAATAAATGCGCGCTTTAGGGGAGCACTGTTTTCTTGAGGGATAACGGAGATTTCACTTTTGCAATTGCGAGAGAGATAAGCTTCATAATCATGGTTGCCAAGAACGGCAAAGATCCCCATGGGAGCCTCTAGGGTGTTGAGGAAAGCCTTTAAGCGTTCGCCATCTTCTACGCGTGCGCGGCACAAAAGATCACCAGAAAAAACAATAAGGTCTGGAGAAAACTCCTTAATTTTCATGGAAATCTTTTTTAGGAATTTTTGTGGGAAGTTTTTGCAAAAGTGCAGATCAGAGATATGGGCAATCCGGAATCCATAGAGGAAGGAGAACTTTTTCCCAAGCTTCCAGGGAATATGAGAAGGGATAAGAAGGTTTGGTTCGATGAGGGAGGCCCAAGCGCACATGCCCAAAGGAAGTGCAGCAAATAAAGAAAGCGGAAGTAACACAATGCCACCCTATTAAAAAGACTTCCTCGTTATAAGAAAACGAGGAAGACGCAAATTTAAAGCTAGAATCTCTAAAATGTGATTATAGTATTTACTTTACTATATGTGCAGAAATAGCTTTTGTCATTTGGAACATATCTATAGCATTGTGTGTTCCAAATACTTTAGCAAGGCTGGCGTCGGGGAGAATGTTTCTTTTATTTTTAGGATCTTGAAGATTATGTTTTTTGATATATTCCCAGACTTTTTTTACGATTTCGGTTCTTGGCATAGGTCCCTCGCCAACTATAACTGCTAATTCAGAAGAAATTTTCACAGGTTGCATAAAAGCAGAGTTTTTATTTTTTTGACTCATTGGTTACTCCTAGTAAAGGTGGTAAGAAGAGACCTAAGCTCTTCGACGCAACTTTTTTATCTTTCAAGAAGGTTTCTCGTCAAAGTAAAAAACATAGAATTCGTGCTAAGTCTAGTTTTTAAAGGGGAAATCTTGTCCCTTATGTTAAGAGGAAATAGGGGTTAATTGACTTTATAGGGGTTCTTTCCTAGAATGCCCGTGAATTCGGTTTCAGGTATGTGTCCATGCAGGAAAATTTAGAAAAACGTTTAGAAACTCTTCGTTCTGGATTTGCGTTAGCAGGGAGGTCTCTTTGACTTGGAAGGGAAAGAAGCCACCCTTCGGGAGCTAGAGAAACAGAGCGCTCAAGAGAATTTTTGGGAGGATGTGGTTAAGGCGGGGAAGATCTCAGAGCAGATCGCCGCGTTAAAGCGACAGCTTAGCGAATATTCTGAGCTGCAGAAGAAAATAGAAACAATTGAGTTTTTTCTTAACGATAATGAAGCTTGTGCTGACCCCGAGGTAGGCAAGGAATTAGAAAAGGAATTTGCTTTTTGTGAATCTTGCTTGGCAGTATGGGAGACCCAAAGGCTGCTTTCGGGAGAGGTAGATAAAAATTCTTGTTTTCTTTCCATAAACGCAGGTGCAGGGGGAACGGAATCTTGTGATTGGGTAGAGATGCTCTTTCGTATGTATTCTCGTTGGGCATCAAGACATCATTGGAAAGTTGATGTGATAGATCGCTTAGATGGGGAGGTTGCAGGGATCAAGCATATTACCTTAAAGCTTACAGGAGAGTATGCTTATGGGTATGCTAAGGCTGAGAGTGGTGTGCATAGGTTGGTGAGAATCTCGCCCTTTGATAGCAATGCCAAGAGACACACAAGCTTTGCTTCTGTAGATGTTTTCCCTGAAGTGGATGACCAGATTCAGATAGAGATTCTCCCTAATGATTTACGTATTGATACATTTCGCTCTTCGGGAGCGGGGGGACAGCATGTCAACGTGACAGAATCTGCTGTACGCATTACCCACCTCCCTACGGGAATTGTTGTCTCGTGTCAAAATGAACGCAGCCAACTACAAAATCGGGAGAGCTGTATGAAGGTCTTACGTGCGAGGTTGTATCAAAGGGAGTTGCAGGAACGTTTAGAACGCCGGCTTCTTGAAAGAAAAGATAAAAAAGAAATTGCTTGGGGTTCACAAATCCGTAATTATGTTTTTCAGCCTTATACTCTTGTTAAAGATGTCCGCACGGGATATGAGGTCGGCAACATCCAGGCTATGATGGATGGAGAGCTCTTAGATGAGTTTATTAAGGTGTATCTAGCAGAATATGGAGAAGCCCTATGACTACAGAACATAAGACAGGGATCCCAGGCTTGGAGATTCGTTTTACCGTCCCTACGGATGGGACGTATATGCAGCAGTGGTTGAATGATCCCAAGATTCTCCGGGGATTTCCCTTAAAGACAGAATCAGAAATTCGAGATGCTGTGAACTTTTGGGTGAGTTTTTATCGCTATCATAGCAGTTTAACAGCTGTATATCAGGGAGAAGTTGCAGGTGTGGCAACTCTAATATTAAATCCCTACATTAAGGTTGCCCATCATGCTCTGATTTCTATTATTGTTGGCGAGCCTTATAGAAATAAAGGCATCGGCACCGCTTTAATGAATAATCTTTGCCATTTGGCAAAGAGCCGCTTTAACCTTGAGGTTCTCTATCTTGAAGTGTATGAGGAAAATCCTGCGATCTCTCTATACCAACGATTTGGATTTGTCGAGGTGGGAAGGCAACGACGCTTTTACAAAGATGAACTCGGCTATTTAGCAAAGATCACCATGGAAAAGGATTTATAAACGTTCACGTTTTTAAGAGTTTGCTGTATACTCTTCCAGCTAAGATGTCTTTGTTAAAATTTTTAGGGGCTACCTACATAAGCTTTTACGCCAGTCTTTATATCGCCATCATCTCATGCCTGCGTCTACCACTTCTAAGAAACTTCTATTAAGATCCGCGCTCCCTGTCGACTTCTCCCGAGGAGAGGTATATGATTTACAGGAGATCTATCAAGATCTTAATCGCAGGTTGTTTAAGAATGCTTTAAATTTGAGGATAGGGTGGTTTGGTAGAACTCGTTCTGGAAGAGCGCGCAAAGTGGTTTTAGGGAGTTTTCATGAGGATGAGCAGTTAATTCGGATACATAAGTCTTTAGATAGAAAGGAGATCCCTCGGTTTTTTATGGAGTATCTTGTCTATCATGAGATGGCGCATAGTGTAGTTCCTAGAGAATATTCTTTATCGGGAAGGACGATTTTTCATGGGAAGAAATTTAAGGAGTATGAGCAGCGCTTCCCTTTGTATGAGCGTGCTGTAGCATGGGAAAAGGCGCATATTAAGGTATTACTTCGAGGAAAATAAATTAGGAATTAGGGAGAAGATGGCAGGGCATAGCAAGTGGGCGAACACAAAGCATAGGAAAGAACGTGCAGATCACAAGAAGGGGAAGATCTTTTCCCGTATTATTAAAGAGCTGATCTCTGCAGTGAAGCTTGGCGGTGCAGATGCAAAGACTAATGCGCGTTTGCGTATGATTATACAGAAAGCTAAAGATCATAATATCCCTAATGAAAACATCGAAAGAAATCTCAAGAAAGCCTCTTCCGCAGAACAGAATACCTATGAGGAAGTGACCTATGAGCTTTATGGATATGGTGGTGTGGGGATTATCGTTGAGGCGATGACAGATAATAAAAATCGCACAGCTTCAGATATGCGCATAGCAGTAAACAAACGAGGAGGGTCTCTTGTAGAGCCGGGGAGTGTACTTTACAACTTTGCAAGAAAAGGAGCCTGCTATGTTCCTAAAGCGTCTATAAAAGAGGAAGAGCTCTTAGCGAAAGCTATAGATGCTGGAGCTGAGGACCTTGATAATGAAGATGAGGAGCATTTTTTAGTTATTTGCGATTCTACAGAACTTGCTGCTGTGAAAGAAAACCTCCTATCTCAGGGAGTGCATTGTGTAGAAGATAAGTTAATATATCTTCCTTTGCGCCTTGTGGATTGTAATGAAGAATACGGTAAGGCCAATCTTGCCCTTATTGAGTGGTTAGAGCAGGTCAGTGATGTGGATGAGGTCTATCATAACATGGCGTAGTTCGTCTTCTTGGGATGAAACTCTAGTTAAAATTATCTAAGGTTTTAGTCAGAGATTGCGCTACATCTCTTGCTGCAGCTAAAAGTCCCATTCCTGTACTAGAAGAATCATCTGATGTGAGTACTGATGGTGGAGTATTCAGACGAACTATGCCTGCCATAGTGCTTAAAGAATCTGCGACTTCTCGCGCTGCACTGTGTAGATCTGCTCTTGTACTGCGACCTGCAGGGTCTCCAAGTGCACCTTGAAGGCGTTCGGAAGCTTGTTGTAGTCGTGAGGAACTGCTACTTGGCACAGCTTGCTGAGAAGAAGCTGTTTCTGAGGTTCCTGTATTTTGAACTACGCGTGTTGCCATTCGTGCAGGGCCTGCTTGTGGATTTGCTGTGACAAATCCCTCGGATGCTCCTCCGCTGCCCTCTTCATTTTTGATAATATCTCCCAGTGTGGTTCCGTCTGGCGTAAGGTTTTCTGTAGGATATACTGCATCGAGGTGGGCACGAATTTTTGCTAAGAGATCTCTGTTATCTTGAGAACTCTCGAATTGTTTCCCTACCATACGAGAAGTTGTAGAAGAGGTATTCACGCGACTTCCGTCTCCTGTTCCGCCCCGTTGAGTTCTTCCTGTGTCATTTCCTGCAGAGCTGGGGTCCGAAGAACTCTGGGATCCAGACGCTCCTGATGAAGATGCCGCTTCCTCTGTCCCAGAACTAGCAGTAGCTTGCTGAGAAGAAGCTGTTTCTGAGGTTCCTGTATTTTGAACTACACGTGTTGCCATTCGTGCAGGGCCTGCTTGTGGATTTGCTGTGACAAATCCCTCGGATGCTCCTCCGCTGCCCTCTTCATTTTTGATAATATCTCCCAGTGTGGTTCCGTCTGGCGTAAGGTTTTCTGTAGGATATACTGAATCGAGGTGAGCGCGGATTTTCCCTAAGAGATCTCTATTATCAACAACGCCATCCTCTCCTTGACCAGAGCCTCTTGTTCTATTTCCTCCTCCGGAGCCGCTTGCTCCTCCGGCACCCCCATCAGAACCACCTTGATCAGCTCCAGAAACAGAATTTCCTCCATTTTGTATAACGGTTTGATTAAAAATCCCATGCTCAGCATTGCGGACAACAGTACCTAGATCTTGGTTAGCTCCTGAAATGTGTTCTCCGTCTGCTCCCCAAACAACCTTGTTATGAGCAGCAACTGCTTTCAGAACGTCCTTGAGAGTGGATCCTGACATGCCAGTAATTCCTGAGCCACTGCTTGATGCTGGTGGAGGTCCAGGAGGAGGAGGAGGGGACATGTCGTCTTCTCCATTTCCTTCCTCTTCATAATGCAGAGTTGGTTCTTCAATGGTTCCTCCAGAAGACGTACTTGCTGTTTCTATATCGTCTCCTTCACTTGCTGTTTCAAAGCTGTTATTGGATTCCTCTGTTGTTGTGCTTTCTGTCTCTTCAGTTTGACTTGCTGTCCCTCCAGTATTGACAGTTGTTGTCGCTGTTGTGCCTCCAACAGAAACGTTTGTTGAGATACCACCAAGGTTAACATTAATAATAGGAGCTGCATATGGTGATGGTGCAGGTGCTCCAGAGCTTTGCCCTGCACCTGGTGTTTCTCTTGTGAAGCTAGCATCATCAAAATCAGGTTTAGGTGTTGTTTTCCAATTAATTCCTTGGAGACCACCTACGTCTTTCCAGATCGGACCTGTGTCAACTTTAGTTCCGCGACGCCATACTGATGGTGTATAATCAGAACTTAATTCTTTAGAGTTCCAAGGGCCATAAAGAACGGCAGTTTTGAACTTAAAGCTTAGCATAAGGTGATCGTAAGTTCCTTGAGCTCCCCCTGCACGCTCCGAGACTCTCGGTTGGATATTTGTTGCCCAGTCACTTTGTATAGTTTCATATGCCACGCAAAATTTTGCGACACACATTTCGAGATCTTTAGGTTGTGTGATATTCTCGCCAGTTTTTGCATTGGTGATTTTTATAGATTCTGCTGTGCTCCAGTCTCCATTTCTTACAAAAATAAAACTGCTCCGCGCTTCATCTATAAAAACAAAGTGCCCACCTTTAGTTTGCATGCGCTGTTGAACAGCTGGACTCTTTAGGAAATTAATAATAGATGCTTTGCTTGAAGGGTCATATTGAGGAATTGCGGTTTCTGGTAATCCTCCAGGGCCTTCAGCTCCCATTGTTCCTTCAGACCTTTCAGATCCATGAAGGCCCTGTAAGTCTCCCAAATCTGGAGATTGTTGGGTTGATGTGGTCTCTCCTGCATCATCGGAACTTGAAATAGTGGAGGAACTTGAAGAGCTTGAGGAAGGTCTTAATCTTTGCATTCCCAAGGTATGGGTTGCAGCTGCAGAAGCTCCAGCTCCACCTGTTGTTGGAGGTTCTGTTGAAATGCTTCTTTCTGATGAAAATAAGACTTCACTAGGAGAGCCTTCCTGACTGGAAATATCAGAAATAACTGTTTCTGCTGTTGTACCTGTAGTCTGGGCTGTTGTTTCTGGCTGACCCGTAGCACTTGTTGTTACGGTATGTTCCCCTAAAGACCCAACTGTCGTTGTTGTTGTCGTCGTTTCTGTTGAAGTAATTTGTGTTGTTATAGATGGGCCATTAATAGGAGAGGTCATAGTTTATAGAGAAAATAAAATAATTTGTTTTTGTAATTAAATTTTAAAACAATATTTTTATATTTCTCTTTATCTTTTTAAGATGAAATTTGTTTTTAATAACCTTTGTTTTTAATTATTAATTTTTTAGTTTCAAAAAAGTTTCCTTGGAATTAACCTTAAAGAACGTTAAGTTCTTTAACAGGATAGTCAACATGGGAGATAAGGAGATGCTGACAGCGGAGGTCTTTGGAGGGGGAGAGCTTTTTGGGGAGGTGAGAATTTCCGGAGCAAAAAATGCCACGACGAAGTTGTTAGTTGCGTCATTACTTTCTCAGCAGAGGACGGTTTTAAGAAATGTCCCCGACATAGAGGATGTACGATTAACAGTGGAGTTATGCAGGTCCTTAGGGGCAGAGGTGGATTGGGATAAGGATATTGAGGTGATCGAGATCCACACTCCAGAGATTCGAGTTTCTCAAGTGCCGGCAGTGTTTTCCCAGGTGAATAGAATCCCGATATTGCTTTTTGGGGCATTGTTATCAAGATGTCCCAAGGGGATTCGCGTGCCGATTTTAGGAGGAGATGCTATAGGAGCGCGGATGGTAAACTTCCATCTTGAGGGTTTGAGGAAACTCGGTGCTGAGGTTTCCCTAGATGCTAGGGGGTATTATGCCCAAGCTCAGAAGGGGCTCGTAGGGGCATACATCGATCTTCCTTATCCTTCTGTTGGGGCTACTGAAAATCTCATTTTAGCCTCCGCTTGTGCGCAGGGGAGGACGATTATCAAAAATGCCGCCTTGGAGGTGGAGATCTTAGATCTTATATTATTCTTACAAAAAGCCGGTGTAGAGATCACCACAGATAACGATAGAACAATCGAGATCTTTGGTGCTGAAGGGCTTCGAGATGTAGAGCATACCATGATCCCAGATAAAATTGAGGCGGCCTCATTTGGGATGGCGGCAGTCCTTACGGGAGGAAGAGTTTTTGTAAGAGATGCTAAGCAAGAACATCTGATCCCATTCTTGAAGACTTTACGTTCTATAGGTGGAGGGTTTACCATCTTAGATTCCGGAATAGAGTTCTTCCAGGAAAAACCTCTGCAGGGAGGAGTTGTTATAGAGACCGATGTGCATCCGGGATTCCTAACAGATTGGCAGCAGCCTTTTGCTGTACTGCTCTCGCAAGCTGAGGGCTCCTCAGTCATTCATGAAACTGTACATGAAAATCGCTTAGGGTATTTAAAGGGACTACAACAGATGGGAGCAAAATGTCAGCTGTTTCATCAGTGCCTGAGTTCCAAAGCTTGTCGATACACTACGGGAAATTATCCCCACAGCGCAGTAATTTATGGAGTTACACCATTACGTGCTGCCCACCTTACTATCCCTGACCTTCGGGCAGGATTTGCCTATGTTATGGCTGCGCTTGTAGCAGAACATGGATCTTCCTTAATAGAGAATGCCCATATATTGGATCGTGGGTATTACAATTGGGTCGAGAAACTGCAGAGCTTAGGAGCAAAGATTCAGGTGTTTACAAAAGAGACAGCACATTATAGGTAGGAGAGGGTCCTTAGTCCCAAAAGATGCATCCCTGTTGCTAGGACTTTTTCTGTTAAGGCACATAGGGTTAAACGCTCGCTTTCAAGTGGAGAGCCTTCAATATGACAGTCTCGGAAAAACCTGTTGAATTTCTGCGTGAGGGTGTAGAGGTACTCCGTAAGGAAATGGGGACAGAGTTCTTTAATGGTGAGTTGTAGCGCTTCAGGGAAACGTAATAGAGACAGTGCTAAAGCCTCTTCCGCAGGATCTTGGAGACTAAGAGGGCCAGATAAGGAGAGTTCCTGAAGGTGTAAGCGTCGCTTAATCCCTTGGATCCTTACATAGGCATACAGGAGAAACATTGCTGTATTGCCATCAAAGCGGAGCATCTTCTCGAAAGAAAAAATATAGTCGCTCACTCTGTGCGAAGAGAGATCTGCATATTTAATGGCATTGATGCCAATAATAGGAGCAAGCTCTTCTAGTTCAGTCTCTGTCACTTCAGGACGATGAGAGAGTAAAGCTTCCCTAGCTTTTTCTATAGCAGTATCAAGGAGCTCCTGAAGCTTGATATTTTCCCCAGAACGGGTTTTAAACTTCTTCCCTTCAGCATCTAAGACTAAGCCAAAACCGACATGGGAAAACATCCCTGGATGGAGGTAGCCCGCAGCGATTGCGGTCGCTTCAAGAAGCTGGAAATGTAACGACTGCCCGAGGTCTGTGACGATGATGATTTTCTCTGCATGATCGTGCTCAACGCGGTAGCGCATGGCTGCAAGATCTGTCGTAGCATAGTTATAGCCCCCATCACTTTTTTGCACCATAAAGGGAATAGAAAAGCCCTCATGAAACACACACTTTGCTTTGTCAGATAACGTAATAAGGTGCTTGCTCTCTAAATCTTGTATCACTTCAGGTAGAAAAGGATTGTAGAAAGACTCCCCTCGCTTTTCTAAGGTAATGTCTAAGATATCATAAATTTGCTGGAAAGCTTTTTCAGAGATCTCACAGATCTTTTTCCAAAGCGCTAGGGCCTGAGGCTCTTGTGCTTGCAATGCCACTACGCGTTGCTGAGCGCGTTTTTTAAAGGCCTCTTCTTCAGCAAAGCGTTTATGGGCACGCTTATAAAGCTCCGTAAGGTCTTTAAGGTTGTCTAAGTTCGCTTCCTCAGGGGACTCTTCAATAAAAGCGATCAGCATTCCAAAGGCTGTTCCCCAATCTCCAATATGGTTTAAACGTAGGACCGAGTTGCCTACATAAGAGAGAATCCGAGCGAGGCACTCTCCAATGATGGTAGAACGCAAATGGCCCACATGCATATCCTTAGCAATATTTGGAGAGGAGAAGTCAATAACGATGTTTTGCGGATGTTCTACGCGAAGACCAGAAGCTAAGGTAGAGGAAAAGGAGTTGAGACGCTCAGTAAGAAACTTAGAAGAAAAGGTAAAGTTAATAAATCCCGCGCCGGCAATTTCTATAGAATCAAAGAATTCCTTATGAGGGAGGTGGGAGACAATTGCTTCAGCAATACTTCTAGGAGCTTGTTTTAATACACGAGCAAGCTTCATAGCATCGTTACACTGGTAATGGCCAAACAGCTCCTTTGTAGAAGGAGTAACTTCAGGCTCCCATCCTTTCACTTCCGGAAAGGCTAAAGAGAGCGCTTGGTGACATAAAACTGAAAGTTCTGAGAGGAGAGAGTGCATATTTTATGGGATGTCTCCATGGCAACCGGCTTCATACCATGTTTTTAACTCTGCAATTTTTTGCATGATGCGTTCGGTGGCAAGTTTATAGGCTTCTTTATGTGAAAGGTTTGGATGATTAAAAAGGTCATCAAAGTAAAGAGGTGTCCCAAATACTGTAGTGATTGTTCTCCAAATTTTTGGGAATTTCCTATGACGGCTAAAAGCTTCATAAGACCCTCCAACATATGCTGGGATCACAGGAACACGTGCTTTCATCACGATCATCCCTATGCCAATTTTCCCCTCTTGTAATTCTCCATCAGGACTTCGCGCACCCTCAGGATAGATCACGAGCTTTTTCCCCTCATGAAGGAGCTGACAAGAGATTCTAAGAGCTGCAGAGTTGCCCCCGCCACGATGAACTGGATGACAGGCCCATTGTTTCCAAAGCCAAGTAGTGAAGCGGTTGCCAAAGAGCGTAGAGCGAGCAAGGTGATGAAGACAGCCAAAAACGGAAAGTTGAAGCGCTACAGGGTCTAAAAAGGAATTATGATTTGCTGCAATGATCGCTGGGCCGCGAATGAAGTTCTTCTTTACTCCAAAAGTTTTTAACCGATACAGAAGAGAAAAGACTACTCGAGTAAAAAATTTACAAATATAAAAGATCATGGCTGAGAAGAAAATAATACCGACAAAATTTTCTCCAGAACCTGGCTTATTGTCAAATCCGAAGAGTCAATAATGATGGCATTTTCAGGGACAACAAGAGGATCGTGGAGACGTTGGGAATCTGCAGCATCTCTTTGTAGTAGCTCAACTTTTAACATCTCTTGAGATAAAGAATTCTCAGGAAGATCCCGTAGGCGCCTTTGTGCACGCACATCAGGATGTGCAGTAAGAAAGATCTTAACGTCTGCATTGGGGAAGACTTTAGAGCCTAAATCTCTTCCTTCAAAAATACAGTTGCCCAATTGTGCATAGCGTCTTTGCAAAAGATGCATGAACTTACGAATTTCAGGAGATTGCGAAAGCTGCGAAGCAGCATTGGCAACTTCCTGAGTTGTGAGTTCAGAACCCAGTTGTCGATTTTGGAAAAATGCTTTTAAGGGTTGTCCTGTAGCGAAGGTAAAGGAAAAGGGAGGATTTTCAAGAAAAGCATGCAAGGGAAGAGAGTCCCAGGGTTTTTGTAAGCGCGCATAGGCCAGAGTACGATACATAGCTCCTGTATTGCAGTAGTTAAAATTTAAACGATCTGCAAGGGCTTTGGCAATCGTGCTTTTCCCTGTTCCTGAAGGGCCATCTATAGTGATAATCATCCTAAGAACTCTTTGATGTTTATGATGCGCAGAAAGAGATAAATTAAAGGCGTAGAAAGTAGAAGAGAATCTAACGTGTCTAGCATCCCACCAATCGCTTGGATTTTATTACTATTTTTAAGATGTGCATCACGTTTAAACATGGACTCTATGATATCTCCGAAAAAGCCACAGACCCCTAAAATCATTCCGAGGGGAATGAGCAATGCAGGATAAGGGAAGTAACTCATATAGTTTTCAGGAGTTTGGAAGAAAAACACTAGACTAATTAACGTCGCTCCTAAACATCCTGCCACAAAACCCGTAATGGTTTTGTTTGGACTAATGGTAGGGGCAATTTTCCTTTTCCCAAAACCCTTACCGAAAAAATAGCCAAAAATATCTGCGCCTTTTGTTGTCGCAATAAGGAAGGATGCCCACCATACCCCTAAATAGGGCTCTGGAGAGTTTACAAAGCCATAAAGGATACGAAGAAACAAACGGATAGGGACAGCAACATAGAGAATAGAAAATAAGGTAATCCCAGAGACAAACAGAGGACCTATAGAGAGTTTTCGGGATTTGAAGATGTTAATTACTAGCCAAATTAATAGAAAAGTCCAAGGTAAGACTGAAACATATTCGGGGAGGAGGTGACTCCAGCGGATCGTAGGGAAGCTCATGGCAATAAAAATAAAGGAACCAAGGGAAGCATAGGTTTTAAAAGGGTATTGGCATTTCACATATGCCATTGTGGAGTACTCATATGTCCCTACAGTGCTACAGATTGCGACAATAAATCCTAATACCAAAGAGGTTAGAGGGATTAATGAGTTATAGAGTAGGAGAACAAGAAAGGTAAGCACGAGAGAGTGTACGACAACACGTTGAAAAAGATCTCCATAAACTAAAGGTTTGAATTTTTTAGGCAATCTATCTCTCACTATTTCCCTCCTCGTCGAGATCTTTGTTGATAGACTTTAATTGCATCAATGAAATGCTGAGGTGTAAAATCTGGCCATAAAACTTCCGTAACGTATAGTTCTGTATACGCTATTTGCCATAATAAAAAATTACTCACACGCATTTCTCCTCCCGTACGAATCAATAAATCAGGATCTGAGAGGCCTGCAGTGTCTAAGTACGACCCAACTAGAGACTCAGAGAGATCCTCGGAAGAGATTTTTTGGCGCGTAAGGTCGTAATGAAGTTTCTTAAAAGCGCGGACTAATTCGTCCTTAGCTCCGTAATTAATAGCTAGGACCAATTCTAGACAAGAAGAGTTTTCTGTTTGCTTTTCTGCATGAGTAATTTGTTCTTGGATATTTTGAGGAAGTTTTGAAAGATCCCCGATACAACGGAGTCGGACCCCCTGGTTCATAAGAAAAGGAAGTTGTTTACCCAACTGAGAATGAAACAGTAAAAATAATTCTCTGACCTCTTCCTGAGAGCGAGAAAAATTCTCAGTAGAAAACACAAAAAGTGTTAGGACTTTAATTCCCAAGGTGACCGCAGAAGAAACAATCTTCGGAAGCACCTGAACCCCGTAGTAGTGACCAGAAGTTTTCCCTTTGCAACAAAGATGACGACGTTGCTTAAGCCATCTTCGGTTGCCATCCATAATAATCGCAACATGTTTAGGGAGAGGCTTTCCTAAAGCAAGACTAGCACTTATCTGATCCGAAGCTAGAGATACATCCATATAGTATTATAGTACGCCACAATTCTCTAGATGAGATTCCTGAGTTTTTCTCAAACGAATTAATGTAATAATTGAGAAATTATTTTAGAGATATACCCATAGAACTTTGCTTGTTGGCTGGAGCCTAAAAGACATAGTAGAAGAAACTAGAATATCTTGACAAGTTGACATTCATAACTTTTTAAGTCTTTTTTAATAAAAAGTTTTTAGACATATTGTTCTAATATATCTGTTGTGAAGGCTTTTTGAAAATCTTTTTTCTCACTTTGAAATAACGCGGTTTTTTATTGGATGTTTTGTTATATTTAATTCGAGTTTTTATGTGCCTGTTAAATAAAGTTTTAGTGAGAATTAAATTATGAAGTTTTCTCGTATTGGCGGTGGATTTGTTGTTAGACCTTCGTTTCCTTGGCTGAAAATTTCTCGAGGGAATCATAAAGTTCTCTATTTACCCAAAGTTAAACAGACTGCAAAAAAAATGGTCACAGCCATTTTTACATGTATAGGGTTAAGCTTAATAGGGTGTGCAGTCTTTGCTGCTGGCGCATGTCAAACGTTTATCCCATCATTAGCATTGTCTCTTGTTGGGCTGTGTTTTTTTATTCTTGCATATCATCAATATCTTAAGGGAAGAGTTGAGGTTTCCCTGCCGATATCCAGTAGAAAATCTGCAGCCCAGATTTCTTGGGGTTCTTTTCTTTCTTTATTACGGCCTTGGAAAAAAGTCGCCCCAGGATATTTTTGCCATCCTGAAAAACCCTTATATGTCTGTGAGGGGTCTAAGGCTGCTCTTCAAGCAATCTTTCGACAAAGAAAAGGGGAGAATCACGGGATTTTTTTACTGCAAGAGATGGACTATAAAGCGATCTATACGCAAAGTCAGGGGAAAAATACGCTTTCTCAAAAGGCTTTTCACTTGCCTGGGGAATTTCATAACCAATTAAGGCATAGTATAAGTAAAAAGGATGCGCTACTAGCTCCCTTAGAAGTATTATGTCCAGAATCTCTAGGGAAGCCTTTCCCGCAGTGGGTTATTTGTGTAAATATTCCAGGGATCTCCGATGACGATATTTCCGATGAGGATAAAATTAGGTCCTATTCGAAGTGCTACTTACAAGGTTTTCTTAAAGCTGTTGAAACAGCAAAGACCTCGCGTGTTGTAAATCATGTAGGGTTATGCATACTAACTCCAATTCTCGGAGTCCCACAAAGTCTTTCTTCAAAAGAGGAAACCTATACTCTCAACTTGTCAAAAATTGCTTTTATGCAAGCTGCGGAATCCCTAGCTTCAGAAACTTTAGTTATGGAGGGAGAGTGTTGGCCGATTACCTTGGTACTTACAGATCCTAGGAGTGTTGCGCCTTTACGTTCTTTCCAGCAGAAGTTAAACTATGCAGGAATCAATTTTACAGAGCTGTCAGAAGAAAGCCGTTGTTGTGTCGTAATGTAGCTAAAAACGGGGATGGGAAGGAAGGCGATAATTGTGTCTCTACAATCCGTCCCCCTCTTCGTTTGACGATTTTTTTTTTAATTGGTATTTTGGTTTTAATAATTTAAGGAAGAAGAGCCTGTCGTGAAATCTAATGTTAGGCGAAATTTTAGTATAATTATTTGCGTCTTTTCTTTGGCTTTATACTATGTATTGCCAACATGTTTTTATTATATGCGTCCATTGCAAAAACCTATAGATCATAAGGAAGCAACGCATATCATTAAACAGTTTGTAAAACAGTCCTCAAAAGCGTGCCGGGAGGTAAGAACGCGAATTTCTGCGGTTCTTTCTTCTTTAAATATCAAAGCAAAAATTGAACCCCACGCAAAAACTCAGGGTGTGTTTGATGTGCATTTTCGTAATATAGAAGATGCGCAAGTTTTTATTGCGAATTTAGCGCATGGAGAGCCCAGCGTTCCGATAAAATCCGCAAAGCTTTATGTGCTTGGGCATGACTCCCGTGTAGATACTGCTGTAGTGCAAGTTTCTGGGGCACAGGTGGCTCCTGTTGAGGAAAAGGATTTTTATTTTGTTTCCTATGCGCATGATAACCAAGCCGTCTCACAAGCTGTGCTTTCAGAAGTTCGCGAAGTTTTTGAAGAGCTTCCCTTGGAGTGTTCCTGTGATTACCCTTCTCCATGGGAAACAGTTTCTAATGAACAGGTACTGCATTATGTAGGGCGCCTTTCCTCTGGATTCCAGATTTTCCCCGAGAAGAATTTTTCTTCCTTTGTAAGGATGATGTTTCTTTCAGATAAGGATGTCCTAGCTTTTCTTCATAGGCTAGAGAAGCTGTCTTTGAGTGAGAATTCCAAGCTCTCTTCCGAAAAGCTAGAGGAATTGACTTCCCTGCATAGAAAGTTGCGCAAAGTGCATCAGAAGAGCCGAGTTTCTGAGAGATTGTGTGTCGAAGAGAATGTACTTCATTGTGATCGCTCATCCCTATTTTTCTCTTCAGTTACCTTTCTTCCCAAGACAAAAAGTGTGCGCTTTTCCCTACATCCTGAACTTCTAGAGAAAAGAGCGACGCTTTCTCCTGAATTGCGCTTGGATTTAGATGGCTGGCTAGCTACAGAGAAACAACGGATTTCCCAGAAGCTCAATCGAAAATTGGAAGAGTGCCCAGAAGGGTTTTCTTGTGAGTTTATAGACAAGGAAGCTTGTGGGAAAATTGTCTTAATGCAAGAGAAAGTGACGCAAAATCTTGTTGCTCATTTAACTACGCTAGTGAAAAATCGCCCTTCCCCAATCTCCTGTGATTTTTCTCCAGAGTGCTTCCCAATTTACAGCCGCCCTCCGACGCAAGAGGACGCTTTAGGGTGTTTTATCTTTTCCCCCAAGGAAGATTGCCAGCATTTCTATCGAGGTGCGATTTATGTGGTATTTAAAGGATTGCGTACAGTTTTGGCGAAATACCAAGAAAGCTTTGGGGAGGAACGCCAAGCTTTTGAATATGATTTACAAAAGCTCTATCAATGCTTTTCTCATATGGAATCTTCCTCTTGGGCTATAGGAGAAGATCAAGTTTTAGAAATCCGTCATCCTTTAAAATTCCATGTGGATGTGTGGGGAGAAGACTTTGTTTTTTCTCAAGAAGGTAATGCCTGTTTAGAAGTTAGTACGATAAAAGATCGCCTAGAGAGGCTTAATGTTATAGAGAAGAACCGCCAAAATGAGTTAGTTCAATGGCATGAGCTCTATCGTCAGGCAAGCTGCTCTATGAATCCTCAAGAGCGTTTGCGGGCTCCAATTCCTCACCAAAGTGCCCTGGTCGAGAACTTAAAATTGAACTTCAGAAAGTATGCTAGGGGGGAGAATGCCCTGCGTTTAGGCGTGGATTTTATCGGGGGAAAACAGCTCATGCTTTCCTTCAAAGATCATCAAGGCAAGCGACTTTCTGATAAGGAGAACATCTTAAAGGTTTCTGATGAGCTTTACTCGCGCTTAAATAAACTAGGGGTTTCTGAAGTGGAAATCCGTCGAGAAGGCGACTACATATACCTAAGTGTTCCTGGTTCTGCGAAGGTGTCTCCTGCAGAGATTTTAGGGACATCAAAGATGAGTTTCCATGTAGTGAACGAGAAATTCTCTCCCTATAATACGTTCCGCTATGAAGTGCAGAGATTTTTAGATTACCTGTGGTTTTCAGCACAATCTCAGGGACAGCTCTCGTCGGAATTTATAAATGCCTTGGCGAGTCAGGTTTTTTATGGGTCTCAAGAGACTTTGCCTCCTAGTGTTCGTGAGGCTATCGGGAAGCTCAAGCAAGAGGGACTAGCTTTTTCCTTAGAAGAGAGTGCTCCGAGTTCTTCTGAATTGGATACCCAGCTTTCTATGATTGCCATTCAAAGGGATGTAGAGAGCAAAGTGAATCCTTTAATGATTGTATTTAGGAATTACGCATTAGATGGAGCCTCCTTAAAGGATATCCGTCCTGAGTTTTCCCCAGGAGAGGGGTATATTTTGAGTTTCTCAGTGAAGGATAGGGGAGTTTCGCAAAGCTCAAATAGTTCTCCTACAGAGAGCTTTTATGCATGGACATCAGCATTTTGTCAGGATGGTGTTTCGGGAAGTCCACGGAGCCAATATTCAGGAAATCGCGGTTGGCGTATGGCTGTGGTTCTTGATGGGCAAGTGATTAGCAGTCCCGTATTAAATGCACCTTTAAGAGAACATGCTAGTGTTTCTGGAAATTTCACTCATCGAGAAGTAAGTAGGCTCGCTGCAGATTTGAAATCTGGAGTCATATCTTTTGTCCCCGAGGTTCTTAGTGAGGAGACCATCTCTTCAGAACTTGGGAAACAACAGGGAGTGCAAGGGGCTTTTTCCGCTTGTTTAGCGCTAGCAGTGCTGATCATATTGATGAGCGTGTATTACAAATTTGGAGGGGTGATTGCTTCGGGAGCTGTTATCCTGAATATGTTATTGATTTGGGCTGCGCTGCAATATTTGGATGCTCCTTTGACGCTTTCTGGCCTAGCCGGGATAATCCTTGCTATGGGAATGGCTGTGGATGCGAACGTTCTTGTTTTTGAACGGATTCGAGAAGAATTTCTTTTATCGCGGAGTTTGGCTCTTTCCATAGAGACGGGATATAAAAAAGCCTTTGGGGCAATTTTTGATTCCAATTTGACTACAGTGTTGGCTTCTGTATTGCTTTTGCTATTAGACACAGGGCCGATTAAAGGGTTTGCATTAACATTGATCTTAGGAATTTTTTCCTCGATGTTTACGGCATTGTTTATGACGAAATTTTTCTTCGTCATGTGGATACGTAAAACGCAAGAAACCCAGTTGCACATGATGAACAAGTTCATCGGGATCAGACATGATTTCTTAAAAGAGTGCAAGAAGCTTTGGTTGGTTTCTGGAAGTGTTATAGTTCTAGGAGGCGTAGCTTTAGGGTTTGGTGCATGGAACTCTGTATTAGGTATGGACTTTAAGGGAGGCTATGCATTTACAGTACAGGCAGAAAATCATGATGCGGATCTTTCTAAAATCCAGAAGCAGGTAGCAAATAAGCTACAGCTGGCAGGGTTGTCCTCTAGAGATTATCGTATTAAGGTCCTTTCGTCTTCAGAGAAGCTCAAAGTGTATTTTAGCCGTAAAGCTCTGTCTCGAGCCAATCCTTCTTTTGCAAGAGAAGAAATTTCAGATCCAGAATTGGCTGTTGCAGTGGGGTTATTGTCAGAGACAGGAGTAGATGTTTCTTCAGAGAGCCTGAAGGAGATACAAAACTTTTGGACAAAAGTGAGTGGGCAATTTTCTAATAAAATGAGGCAGCAAGCTCTCCTGGGGCTTTTAGGAGCTATGGGGATCATCTTGCTTTATGTAAGTTTCCGTTTTGAATGGCGCTATGCATTTAGTGCTGTGTGTGCTTTGATGCACGATTTAATCGCAACATGTGCGGTGCTTGTTGCTACTCACTTTTTCCTACAGAAGATCCAAATAGACTTGCAGGCTGTTGGAGCTTTAATGACTGTATTGGGTTATTCATTAAACAACACGTTGATTATCTTCGATCGGATTCGTGAGGATCGTCAAGAAAGATTATTTACCCCTATGCCGGAATTAATAAATGATGCATTGCAAAAGACTTTGAGCCGTACAGTAATGACGACAGCGACAACACTATCAGTGTTGCTGATATTGTTGTTCGTTGGTGGGGGCGCCGTCTTTAACTTTGCTTTCATTATGACAATCGGGATCCTGCTAGGAACTCTATCGTCGTTATACATTGCCCCTCCTCTTTTGTTATTCATGGTTCGGAAAGAGAAGCTTAAGCAATAAAGAAAATTACGATTGCTTGTCGATTTTATTAAGAGAAAATCTTAAAAAAAAGGCCTTATTGGGGCTGATACCTTAATGATGAAAAATGTACATGTGCCTCAAGGTTCTCCAAAGTGGGTATATCCTAAGCAGGATCATGCTTTCCGCTCAAAGGTGATAAAAGAATTTCACTTGAACCCTATTGTAGCACAGATTTTTGTTTCTCGAGGGTTTCATTCCCTCGAGGAAATCCATAGTTTCCTATATAGCCATTTATCGAGTCTTTATGATCCTAAGTTATTTTGCGATATGCCCAAAGCTGTAGACCGGCTTCTTTTAGCAAGGGAAAAGCAAGAGCATGTTGTGATTTATGGAGACAGTGACGTAGATGGGATGACGGGAGTCGCTCTACTCGTAGAGTTTTTCCAGATGATAGGTATTAAGGTAAGTTATTTCTTCCTTGGGGGGATGCTGAAGCAGCTTGGGGAGATTTTAACATTGATTACAAAGTTAAAGGAGGAAAATGCCTCTTTGCTCATCACTGTCGATTGTGGAATTACTGCTGGAAAAGAAATTAGTGATATTACCAAACAAGGAATCGATGTTATCGTTACAGATCACCATATGCCCACAGGGAAAATTCCACATTGTGTAGCGACGTTAAATCCTCAACTGAAAGGCAACACGTATCCAAATCGTGGACTTACAGGTGTTGGCGTAGCGTTTAAGCTAGCGCAAGGAGTATATAATGCACTGGTTTCTAAGGGGGATTTAAAAAAGGAGCAAATCGACCTAAAACGTTTTTTAGATTTAGTGACATTTGGGACGCTAACGGACATGGGAGAGCTCTTAGGAGAGAATCGTATGATGGTTCGGTATGGAATTAAAGAGATCTCTCGAGGAAGACGGTTAGGATTAAACAAGCTGTGTGCATTATCAGGAGTAGAGAAAAGCAAGGTGACTTCTACAGATATTGTATTGAAGATTGCCCCGAAACTTAATAGCTTAGCTCGGCTCGCAGATCCTGCAGAGGGAGTAGAACTGCTGTTAACACGAGATCCTAAACGTGCAGATGATTTGATTAAAAAAATTGATGTGGTTAACCGTGAACGGCAGAGAATAGAAGCAGAAGTCTTTCAAAGTGTTCAGAAGATCCTTGAGGACGACCCCAAGATTTTAAAACATGCAGCTATTGTATTGGCATCTTCAGAGTGGCATGCTAGGGTAATTCCTATAATTGCGGCAAGGCTAGCAAAGGCCTATAATAGGCCTGTGGTGATTATTTCTATTCAAGATGGGATAGGAAAGGGATCAGCAAGGACCGTAGGGGCCTTTTCTTTGTTTGGGATTTTGAAAAAGTGTTCTTCCCTATTTCTTTCCTACGGAGGGCACGACTTTGCTGCAGGGATTATTTTAAAAGAAAATCACATCGAAGATTTCAGGAAGAAGTTTATCCACTTAGTGAACTCTTCTCTGAAAAAAGATGATACTACCATTACCTTCCCCTTGGATGCTCATGCAGAGTTTAATGAAATCGACTACGACCTTCTCGCCTCATTAGAACTCTTCGAGCCTTTTGGTAAGGGAAACCCTGTTCCTGTATTTTACACTACAGTTCATCAGGTGCGCTATCCTAAACTGCTCCCAGGAAACCATCTGAAACTTTTTGTTGGCCAGGGAGAAAGAAATCTTGAAGCCATTGCTTTCGGTATGGGAGAACGTATATTAGAGCTAAAATTTCAATGGCATCTTCCATTAGAGATCGTTTATACCCCAAGGATCTCTTCTTCCTCGGGAGTGATTCATTTGCTTATACGAGATTTTCGCGTTATTAAAGAAAAGTCTTAGTTCTAGGTTTTTTAGATTTTTTTTGTCTAGTTTGCGTATGCTTTCTGCCTAATTGCAATTAGGTAGAGATTATGATCACTTTGGTCCCTCACGCAGTATTGTCTCAAGAGCAGATAGCATATTTGTCTAAGCCTTCCCCAGAGCCTAAAGTGTGTTACTATTCTTCAGAAAGAGTACGGAGATGGGAGACGTTTAAACTTCAGCATCCCACCGTGGTGTTGATTTGTACTCTGGTAATTTCCCTCATTAAGCTGCTTTTAGCAGTGGTTTTCTTCCCCTTGGGGTTGGTAATGTTTTTAAATGGGTTTTGTCAGGCTCTTGTCCTTCCTGCAGCTTTTATGGGAGGGTGTTTAGGGAGGCTCTTAAGAATCTTCGGTTACATAGGTAGAAAAGATCTTGTTCATCCTTTTCATAATATTGCTAGGGATATTCGCATTAAAAAGATAGAGCGTACTCCTATACAGTATGACCATGTACTTGTAGACTCTATAGAATTACACTTGAACAATGCTAAGCCCACACGGTGGATTCTTGTATCAGACGGGAACTTCTTTGGTATGGAGAACCGATTTAAGCTGTTAGGTTGTAGAAACCCCCTAGTAGACCTTGCAGAAAAGCTTGAGGCAAACCTGCTATTTTTTAACTATCCAGGTGTTGTAAGTAGTCGAGGGCCAGTAAGCAAAGAAGGATTAGTCAAGTCTTATCAAGCATGTGTGCGCTACCTTAAAGATCCCCAACAGGGACTTGGGGCAAAGGAAATCCTTGGATATGGGATATCTTTAGGAGGAGCGGTACAGGCAGAAGCCTTAAAAGATGAAGTTCTAGATGGATCTAATGGAGTGCAATGGATACTGATTAAAGATAGGACTTTTACTTCAATGAGGGAGGTCGGAAAATCTTTATTCGGAAAATTTGGCGTGTGGCTAACTCAAGGGTTTGGGTGGGACATGGATCCCGCAAAAATTAGCGAAACCGTGTGTTGTCCTGAAATCTTTATATATTCTTCACAAATCGGAAGCCAAGTCGTTGCTTCTGATGGAAAATTTGAACCCAATTTAAGCTTTGCTTCGGCCTTTGTAAAAGAAGGCACACTGATTAATACTCCAAAGCCCAAAGTACCGATAGGGATGCCTCTTCTTGGCCATGCAGAGAATCTCTATGATGAGCTTATTGATGCAATCGCAGTAGCCGCTAAGAGCTTCCTTAAGTCCTCTACGTTTGAAAATTGAGAGGGAGGCGCTAGATTTTTGTCTAGTATTTTTATGACAATAGGGATTTGACACTAGAAAAGATCACAATTTGATAGAGATCACTAAGGTTCTTCCTGATATTTTTTAGGATTCCCTGTATAATATTGGGGAGGGAACCTTTCTTGTTTTCTATGGCTTCAGTTAGAGCAGTACAACCATTTTTTGACCTACATCCAAAACCTACTGTTTACATGTTTTCTTCAGAAAGCAGTCGTAAAAGTTGGGAACAGAGGAGCGCGTCTCCTCGTAAGCATGCAGTTTTGGATGTGCTTATGCGTATAGCTAAGCTTTTTCTTGCTTTGATTTTCTTCATTCCCTTAGGGATCTATTGGCTTTTGGAAAGAGTGTGTCAAAATATCGTGATTCCCTCTGCTGGAGGGTTTTTATTTCGCCCTCTTTGTCGAGTGAATAGCATGCTGCAAAGTATGTATGTAGCAAGAATTTATAGGTGGTTAGAGAAAAAAGATGTGACATCAGCAGATAGAGTGGTGCTGCAATATGACCACTTGCGCATTGATACTTTGAAGCTTACTTTCCCTGGAGCTCGAGGAAATCGCTGGATGCTGGTTTCTTTAGGGAACGCAGAGTCTATAGAGGGATATGTAATTCAACATGATCTTCGTGGGATTGTGAGTATAGCAAAGAAAGCTCACGCTAACTTGCTGTTCTTTAATTATCCTGGTGTGTGTTATAGTAAGGGGCCCGTTTCTGTAAGCAACCTAGTGCATGCATATCAGGGATGTCTGCGTTATTTAAGAGATGAAGATTCTGGGCCTAAAGCCAAGGAAATCATCGCCTATGGGTATTCTCTAGGAGCGAGCGTACAGGCAGAAGCGTTAAGTCAGGAAATCACAGATAATAGGGACGGAGTTTCTTGGTTTGTGATAAAAGATCGCGGAGCAAGATCTTTAGCTGCTGTAGCAAAGCAGTGGCTAGGACCCGTAGGGGCACAATTAACCAAGTGCCTGGGATGGAATATAGATTCTGAAAAGCATAGTCATGCATTGCGGTGCCCCGAATTGTTTACTTGTAGTGTGGATGAAAATCGTCAGCTAATCGGGGATGGTCTTTTTTCTAAAGATACATGTTTTGCTGCGGCATTTTTCCCTGAGGATAAAAGGGCTCAAGCTCGTGGAAAGAAGATTTCCATAGAGCAGGTATATCTTAACCACGTTGAGCCTTTATGTGTTGAGGCTGAAGACCTTATTGCCGAAGCTATCAGAGATCACTTCGGATAGCTCCATATAGTGCTTGGTATCTAAGTTGCTGTCTTGCCAGGATGCTGCAGAGTGTTCTAGCTTGTTATAGCGTGTAAAAATTCAAAGTAAACTCTTATTTTGTTAAGAAATCTTGATAATTAAGTTTTGGGGCAGTTTATTTTATTAAGATTTTATATTGAAAAAACTTTTTATTAACATAAGTCTTGATTAATAAAGCTTTTCTTAGGAAAATGTTTCTTTAAAATGCTTTCTAAAAGCAAGAAAATTAGCCACTTACTTTAATTTGAAAAACATGTTGCGAAGGGGGGATTGTTATTGTGAGATGTGGTCATGAGCAGTGTTTAGAGCCTGAAGAAGATTCTAAAGCACAAGATTCTAATTGGGTATCCATTACTCAGGCGGCAAAATTGCATAATGTCACCAGGCAAGCAATTTATGTTGCAATTAAGCAAAAAAAATTAAAAGCGTCCAAGGGTACGCGTTGGGAGATTAACCTTCGGGATTTAGAGGAATACAAACAAAATCGTTATTCTAGGAAGAAATCCTTATATCAGGGCGAACTCGTATTTGATAATGAGAAAGGGTGTTTCTCTGTAAATCAAGTTGCTGAGATTTTAGGAGTGCCTGTACAAAAGATTTATTATGCCACACGCACAGGAACGATGCGAGGGGAGCGTAAGGGTGCTGCCTGGGTAATACAGCTTTCAGAGATCGAAAGGTACAAAACAGAGTATTTGAATAAGCAATTAGCTAAAAAAGCTCGGCAAGCAGATCAGCAAACAGAGGCAAGTTTTGAATCTGAAGCACAAGAAAATTCTACAGCTGCAACGAAAATTGTAACTCTTTCTGAATCCTCTTCTTAACTTCTTTCGATATATTAAGATATTTTTAATTCCGCGATTTCTCTTTCTTTCGAGCGCTATAGTTCCCCTGTCTCATTTCTATCTATCTATTAACTTTTTTAATAAACCCCAGTAGATTTTTACTTCGGGGTTTTTTTATTTTTGAAAATTTAGATGAGCAGCACTTAAGAGGATTTCTCTTGAAGAAATAGATTATTTCCAGGTATGAAGGCTCCCTCATCTAAGGATAGGAAAGAATGAATTGGGAAAATGTTCGTGTTAGGGTCGCTCCCTCTCCTACAGGAGACCCTCATGTGGGCACAGCCTACATGGCGCTATTTAATAAAATTTTCGCAGAGCGATTCAAAGGAAAAATGGTCCTTAGGATCGAGGATACTGATAGAACCCGAAGTCGTGAAGACTACGAAAAAAATATCTTTTCTGCATTACAATGGTGTGGGATCCAGTGGGATGAAGGCCCTGATGTTGGGGGACCATACGGCCCTTATCGGCAATCCGAGCGCACAGAAATCTATAAAGAGTATGCACAGCTGTTGCTAAAGACGGATTATGCATATAAGTGCTTTGCAACTCCAAAGGAACTTGAGGAAATGCGTGCAGTTGCGAGCACCTTAGGATACCGAGGGGGCTATGACCGTAGGTATCGTTACCTCTCTCCTGAGGAGGTTAATGCAAGAGAGCGTGCCGGACAGCCCTATACAATCCGTCTGAAAGTGCCCCTTACTGGGGAGTGCGTATTTGAAGATTATAGCAAAGGAAGAGTCGCTTTCCCCTGGGCAGATGTAGATGACCAGGTTTTGGTAAAATCTGATGGTTTCCCTACGTATCACTTTGCAAACGTTGTTGACGATCACCTTATGGGAATTACTCATGTCCTCAGAGGAGAGGAATGGTTAAGTTCTACCCCTAAGCATCTTCTGCTTTATGAAGCTTTTGGTTGGCAGCCCCCAGTGTTTCTCCACATGCCTCTACTACTTAACCCAGATGGTTCGAAGCTCTCTAAAAGAAAAAATCCAACATCTATTTTTTACTACCGTGATTCGGGATATGTAAAGGAAGCCTTCATAAACTTTCTAACGTTAATGGGTTATAGCATGGAAGGGGATGAGGAAATCTATTCCTTAGAGCATATTATCCAGAACTTTGATCCCAAGCGTATTGGGACATCAGGAGCAGTGTTTGACATACGCAAGCTGGATTGGATGAACAAATATTACCTTAACCATAAGGATTCCCCAGAGGCATTGCTCATAGAGCTAAAGAAATGGTTGGTGAATGATGACTTTCTCTTAAAAATTCTTCCCCTATGCATGTCACGAATCACCACGCTCGCAAACTTCGTTGAACTTTCAGCATTCTTCTTCTCTACAACCCCAGAATATACCATCGAGAAGCTCGTCCCCCCTACAATTTCTGCAGAGAAAGCAGCAATCCTGCTCTATAGCTACATCAAATATCTCGAAAAAGCTGATCTCTGGGTAAAAGATCAGTTTTATCTTGGCTCCAAATGGCTCGCAGAAGCATTCCAAGTCCCTCATAAGAAGGCTGTGATTCCTTTGCTATACGTGGCTATTACAGGAGAGAAACAGGGCTTGCCTCTGTTTGACTCCTTGGAGATTCTAGGAAAATCCCGCGCAAGAGCTAGACTTTTTCATGCGCAGCAGGTACTTGGAGGCGTACCGAAAAAGACTCAGGCGCTTATTGATAAGGCACTGAACGCTGAGGACTTTTTCAATTGTAAACTTGAGCTGTAACCTTATTTAAAACAAGTAAGTCGTGAGTGAGAAGCTTGTAAAATTGCTTTGGCAAGGGAGAACTCCCAGCGCGTAGCTTTAGGAACCAAAGGATGCGCTCTTTTGGCTAAGACGTAGCTACGTTCAGGTGGCATATACGAACACCCTACGGAAAATACAGAAAGTAGGAGAGTCAGGATAAGAAAAGAAAATCCTCGCATTTTTCCCCTGTCTTAGTTTCTTCAATGTTAGAAAATTATTTTGTTATCATTCAACGATTTAATTCCTCATTTATAACTAGCGCTTATACATAACAACCTGAGCTTTATAGGGTTGTTTTCTTTTAGTTTAGAATTTCTATATGCAATTTTTTCATTATAAAGACGTTGAGACTCAAAACCTCTCAACATAGATGTTTTCAGCACGTTGTTTTTTCACTGAATGCACTTTAAAAGTGGATTATTCAAAAATATGATTTTACAAAAATGATTTGATAAATTTTTTATTTTCATTTGTAATATAGCTTATATGAACGTGTTTTTTTAATTATTAAAAGCTTTGGGGGTTTTTAATAGTTAATAAGAGTTCATAATTCTTCTAATTAGAAAGGAGTTAAATTTTTATGAAAAAAGCTGTTTTACTTGCTGCAATTTTTGGCATTTTCAGCTTAAGTAGCTGCTGTCGTATTATAGACTGTTGTTTTGAAGATCCATGTTCTCTTCCTTCCTCCTGTGTTCCTTGCAAAAATGTAAGCAATTCCTGTGGATCTTACAAACCTTCATGCTCAAAACCTTGTGGGGGAGATCAAGGACAACAACAAGGCCCACAGGCTAAAGGCTGTTCATCTGTTAACGGTAGCTGCAGACAGTAAGGGGAGACCTTATCTGTTTACTTAAATTAATAGGGTAGTTAGGAAATAGACATACTTTCTAACTACCTTGTACTAGTAAAACTGAATGTTAAGGGTAGGGATCCTTGCAAGCTTTAGATTCTTTACCCGATGGCAGAAGAAAAACTAACTATGTGATAGATAGGAGATCCCTATGACCAAACTCATCAGACGAGTAGTTACGGTTCTTGCGCTAACTAGTATGACGAGTTCCTTTGCCAGCGGGGGAATAGAGGCCGCTGTAGCAGAGTCTCTGATGACTAAAATTATTGCAAATGCAGAATCTAAGCCTGCAGCAGATCATAAAAAAGAAGCCAAGCATAATCGTAACAAAAAACATTCAAAAGCTACAAAACACAACAGCAGATCTAACCCTTCATGTTGTGATAAAGAGTTCTTCCCTTGTGAAGAGAAGAATTGCCAACAAGTAGAGAGCCGACAAGAATCTTGCTTCGGTAAGATGTATTCCATAAAAGTGAATGACGATTGCAATGTAGAACTAAGTCAATCTGTTCCTGAATATGCAACAGTCGGATCTCCATATCCTATTGAAATTTTAGCGATTGGAAAAAAAGACTGCGTAAATGTTGTCATCACACAACAACTTCCTTGTGAAGCGGAATTTGTTAGCAGCGATCCTGAAACTACACTAACCGCAGATGGGAAATTGATGTGGAAAATCGATCGTTTAGGACAAGGCGAAAGATGCAAAATTACTGTTTGGGTAAAGCCAATAAAAGAGGGCTGCTGTTTTACCGCAGCGACAGTATGTGCATGTCCAGAAATCCGCTCCTACACAAAATGCGGCCAACCTGCAATTTGTATTAAGCAAGAAGGCCCAGATTGCGCATGCCTAAGTTGCCCCGTACGTTACAAAATCGAAGTAAGCAATACAGGCTCCGCAATTGCTCGTAACGTTGTTGTAGATAACCCTGTTCCAGACGGATTCTCTCACGCTTCTGGACAAAGGGTTCTTTCCTTCAACCTCGGTGATATGCACCCCGGTGAAAGTAAAGTCCTTTGTGTGGAATTTTGCCCTCAAAAAAGAGGACAAGTGACTAATGTCGCTACAGTGAGCTATTGTGGAGGCCATAAGTGTTCTGCAAACGTCATGACAGTAATTAATGAGCCTTGTGTCAATGTCACAATATCTGGAGTTGATTGGGCTTATGTATGCAAACCTGTAGAATACACAATCACAGTATCTAACCCTGGGGATCTTGTTCTCCGTAATGTTGTTGTTGAAGATAACCTTCCTGGATCTGCATTGATCCTAGAAGCTGCAGGTGCAGAAATCTCTTGTAACAAAGCCGTATGGTGTATCAAAGAACTCTGCCCAGGAGAAACTCTACAGTTTAAAGTATTGGTAAAAGCTCAAGTCCCTGGACAGATCACCAGCCAGGTTGTTGTAAACTCCCAATCTGATTGTGGAGCTTGTACTTCTTGTGCAGATGCAACAACATATTGGAAAGGCTTAGCTGCTACTCACATGTGTGTAATCGATACAAATGACCCTATCTGTGTTGGAGAAAATACAGTATACCGCATTTGTATAACAAACCGTGGTTCTGCAGAAGATACGAATGTTTCTTTAATCCTGAAATTTTCTAAAGAACTTCAACCTATATCTTCCTCTGGCCCAACCAAAGGAACGATTTCTGGAAATACAGTAATTTTTGATGCCTTACCCAAATTAGGTTCAAAAGAATCTGTAGAGTTTTCTGTAACGTTGAAAGGCGTTGCTCCTGGAGATGCTCGAGGAGAAGCCGTTCTTTCTTCTGATACACTCACTTCTCCAGTATCAGACGTAGAAAACACCCACGTGTATTAAAATGTGATTAAACGAGTTTTCTACTCGTTACACCATTTGTATTAAAAAAGAGCCGCCTAGAAGAGATTTCTTCTAGGCGGTTTTTTTCTTTGCACAGGAAAACTAAGAGAATGTACAGCAGTATGTCATTTAAATTTTTTAATAAAATGTTTACTTGTGTAAACTTTTATTTTCAAATTTTTTTTTGAGGAGAAGAAAGTATGGCATCCAGTATTGACGCCCCAAGAAATGACGTTAATCCAGCGACTGGATTAAACCCAGCAGCTCCTAATACAGTGGACAGTATCTCAGTAAAAGTAGACAGGATCCCAGATGTTGTAAAAGTATCTATGGTAAATGTGATGCTTAATTGGGTGCGGGAAAAGATCGTAGATCCAGTAAGAAACTCTGCGTTTGTAAAGTCCCGAGCTGTGCAAATTACAATTATGGTTTTGGGAGTCATCCTTGTCGCAGGAGGATTGGTTCTATTGTTGACTCTTCACAGCCATATTGGTAATACCGCGTTTCTCTTTATCATTCCTGCTGTAGTTGGTTTGATTAAATTATTAATTACCTCCTTCTGTTTGGGAGAGTCGTGCTCTTTAGAGAAGTGGAAAGTTTTTAGAGATTGGGCAGGGGTTTTAGAAGATCAGTTTGACAATGGGCTATTAGATGGATCTAATCAAATCTTTGTAGATTCAAATCGAGATATCAGACGTCCAGGAAGTGGAGGTAGTGGGGGTGTGTCTGCATCAGGAGCTTTGGAACAAGTAGCAAACATTGTTATGAATTAACGATCTTTATAGGAAGATAAGGAGGTAATAAGCCTCCTTATTTAGAGGACAAAAGAAGTTGTTGAGAACGAAGAAGAATCATATCTTTTAAAATATTTACAGATTCTTCCATTTGTAGGTCATTCGTTCCATAGGAGTCACACTCTTCCCTAAGAGACTTTAATTGAGAGAGAAACGCTTGATAGTTTTTGTTCATTTCCAATCTCTGTTTGCTATTTTGTACAAGTTGGGGAAGCATTTCTTTCCAGACAGTTTCTTGCTTTTGTAAGTTAGGAAGATAATATTTTTGAAACCAAGGACGCGTATGGCTATCTATATCGTCTAAAGTATCCTTCAAAACATTTTCACATGTATCCGAAGGAAGAGCATAGTCTAAAAACTTTTCTCCTAAGGGTTCTTCAGCATAGCGTGAAGAAACAAGAATGTCGGATTTAACTCCTTGAAGCTGTGTGGATTTCCCTGAAGGAGAATAGTATTTCCCCACAGTGACTTTAAAAAAATCTTCCTGAGAAGGGTCTCCTGTAATCGTTTGGTGTTGGATAGTTCCCTTGCCATAAGTTTGCTCATCTCCAACAATCACGGCAACACCATAATCTTGCAAGGTCTGAGCAACAATCTCTGCTGCAGAGGCAGAACTCTTAGAAACTAAAATGGTAAGAGGACCATCATAGAACTTTTTCGGTGAGACAGTACGGTATCGCTTTATACTCCCATCTGCATAACGAGAAACAACAACAACACCGTTTGTCATGAATAAGCCAGAAACTTTAATAGCTTGAGATAAAAATCCTCCTGTGTTTTCTCGAATATCAAGAACTAGACCTAGAAGATTTTTATCTTGAAGATTTTGAATGGCCCGTCGTAAATCTTGTTCGCTAGAGATCTGATGCTCTCCCTCATAAAAGGAATGGAGAGTAATTTTCCCAATTACTCCATTGCCAAAGGGCTCATAAGAAACATCTACACGGCGATCTTCTAAAAGAATTTTTTCTCTCTTCAAAGATACGGTAGTGTCTCCAGAGAGGGTATGCATATCTAAAATCACCGAAGAGCCCTCCTTCCCACGAAGGTAGTCCAAAACTTTGCGGAAAGAAAGATTTTCAATGCTCTTTCCATCTACACGATAGATAATATCTCCTACATGCATCTGCCCATTCTTTTCTGCAGGGCCTCCGGGTAAGATCTCTTTTACAACCACACCATCAATGTCCTCTTTAAGAACCACACCGATCCCACACATCCCTTTCTCAAGCTGAATCCGCATTGCTAAAGCTTCTTCTTTACTAAAGTAGGCCGTATGGGCATCTAAGCTATGGGCGATAGATTTGATAACACGAACATGGAAATGATGCGCTTCTTCATCTGGGGACATCGGAGTTCCAAAATCATCAAAGCCAAGATAGGCATTTTCAATGTTTTCTTGCTGGCGTATGCACAAAGCCACAAGAGAAGCTTCTTTATTTTGATAGCGTTGTTTAGGAGCCCCAGATAAATAGAGTGCAATATGAGAAAGAAGATTGTGGCGTTGACGTTCTTTTAATTCAGAAAGTGAGGTCGCCCATTGAGAGTTTTTCTTAGGGATTTCATAAGAAGAAGCTTCAAGGACTAGTTGTTCGGGATTTGAACACCACTCCTTTCTCCACTGACGTGCACGAAGGATACTTTCCTGAACGACATGGTTTATATTGCGATACACATGAAAATCATTTGCCTTGTAACTTTTTAATAACTGTTTCTTAATTTCTGGAGATTGAGTAAATGCGAAGACTTCTTTTTTCGTAAGATAAGATTTAAAGGGATCAAAAGATTGGATATAACACATAATTGAACGAGATAAGATATTCTCGTTCAATTCCTGTGTATCCACATGGTGCTCTATAAGCTTATCCACAGTGGTTTGAATATCTTCCTCACGTAAATACTCCAAGGAAAAAGAAAGATTCGGAAGTAAAGAAAGAAAAAGAAAGCAAAGACGAACGATAGTTTTCATTACGAATATCTGCCTCGTTTTAGTAGGTATTCGTAACATCGACACAAAGTGAATGAACTTGAGCAGACTTTTTCTAAAAAAAGAAAAGCTTCCTAATCACAAATGAGTTAGCAAGAATTTTTTTTATGGATAAGCCACATTGAGGGGAGTAGGATGACTATAATGGAACAAATCATAGACTGTATTGACAATCAAGATCCCCAAAGCAATAAAAATTAATAGAGAACCAATAATGAAATATGCTCCAGAAAAGGGAAGAGTAACTTGAGATACGAAGCTTAGGCCACAAAGTCCCATAGCAAATAGAAAAAAGATCAAAGCTGAAGCAATCATTACCACTGAACGCGAAGCTGATAAAAGCTCTGTTTGATGATTCCTAGGTAAAAATTGAGAAGAAGCACACGCTATGGTCATGAAAATCCTAACCTAAACCTACACATATCACATAATAGTATACCTAAGGAACTCCTAAGAAAACACTTAAAATAAAATATTGATTTTGGTGTAGTAAAGAGAATCCTTAATCAGGATGTTTATGTGGCGTTCCCATTTCTATAAGTTTTTTTTCTATAGCACCTTAGCTACGAGCTTCCTATGGGGAAAGGAAGCCTTTCCCTGGGAAGAACGTAAACATTTGACCTTCCTAGGAAGCCCTTTTGTAGATGCGGTTCTCGAAGTAAATAGCGAATTTATCCACAAATGCTCCTTTGAAATTGGAGAGGTATATCCTGTAGATGTTTTAAAGATTCAAGAGATTTTTTCACTTTATAAAATGACATTTCCTGAAGCTAATGTTGTTATAAAAAGAAAGGAGCCTCTAAATCTCTCTCCAGAGCAGCTCTCAAGTTTGGGAATTTCTTGTAGGAGGAATCTTGAGAGTCCAGTACCTCAAGTCTCAGAAGAAGGCCCTGCTTTGCAACACGTAGAGCAGCTGCGGTTAATTCTTCGGTGCCCTCCTTATCTAGATACTTTAGTTTACGCTTCCCAGATCACTCAGACTTTTTCTCAAAAGAATATTTATGCAGACCTTCTTTCTTTAAAAGGCCATGTGCTTATCGATGGACAGCTTCTGCTTTATGGAGACTGTTTAGAGAAAGCTCTCCGAGAGGCGAATCATAAACATAATCTTGTGCTTTTAGATCTTTGCGATCTTCAGGTCAACGCAATGTTTTTATCACGCCTATGGGGGTTATTAGAGTTAGTAGATGTAATATTTCTTTCAGAATTCTCAGAACAGGCTTTTCTCAAGATCCCCGATATAGCTCAAGCCTCTCGGTTCCTTGCACGCATGGTTCCTACAGTATTTATCTATAGCCAAGATACTCTGCGCATTCTTTATAAAGAAAAAGAAGTGAGTTACCCCTGTAGTAAAGAACTTCTTCCAAAACTTATCACGGGGTTTCTTTTCGGCTATATGAACCAAGGCTCTCTAGAATATTGTCTGAATTGTGCACAATCTCTTTTAGAAGAAAGAAGCTAGAATAACTAGAATAAAAAATAGCCTATCCTTTTTTTAAGGAAGTTATTTAAAGTTGTGTTTTTTCTGAAAAGAATATTTCATTTTTGAAACAAGGAAATTTCTCTCCTATTCATTAGAAAAATAAGGCCTTGCCAACAAAGAGAAGCATACTCTATATTTTCCTGCTTGTAGTAGTAAGGTTGAATCGAGAGAATACATGCCAACCATCAATCAATTAATTCGTAAAAAACGAAGATCTTCTGAAGGAAGAAGGAAGTCTCCAGCATTGCAGAAGTGTCCTCAGCGTCGAGGGGTATGTCTTCAAGTAAAGACAAAAACTCCTAAAAAACCAAACTCAGCTTTGCGAAAGGTCGCTTGGGTCCGTCTTTCCAATGGCCAAGAGGTAATTGCTTATATCGGTGGAGAGGGACATAACTTACAAGAGCACAGTATTGTGCTTGTGCAGGGCGGAAGAGTGAAGGATTTGCCTGGCGTACGTTATCATATTGTTCGTGGTGCGTTAGATTGTGCCGCAGTAAAAAATAGAAAGCAAAGTCGTTCTCGATATGGCGCAAAGCGTCCTAAGTAAAATAGTTTTCAGGAAGACAGAAGGTAGAGGTTAAGTAATATGTCAAGACGGCATGCCGCAGAAAAGCGAAATATTCCCGGGGATCCTGTTTATGGGAGCGTAACTTTGGAGAGGTTTATCAATAAAGTTATGTTGCATGGGAAAAAGAGCATAGCCAGAAAAATCGTGTATTCTGCTTTAGAGCGCTTTTCTAAAAAGCTTGGTGTGGAGAATACTCTAGAAGCTTTTGAAGAAGCTCTTGAGAATGCAAAGCCTATTTTAGAAGTGCGTTCTCGACGTGTTGGTGGAGCTACATATCAGGTTCCTGTAGAGGTTGCGCCAGAAAGAAGGAATTGCTTGGCTATGCAGTGGATTATCAAGCATGCGAGGGTTAAACCAGGAAAGTCTATGGAAGTTGGGTTGGCAGCAGAGCTTGTGGATTGTTTTAACAAGCAAGGGGCGACGATTAAAAAGCGTGAGGACACCCATCGTATGGCTGAAGCTAATAAGGCGTTTGCTCACTATAAGTGGTAAGTCGAAGTTGTTTTAAGGAGATCGTAAAGGTTCATGAGTGGTAAAGAATTCGATTTAAGCGATATTAGAAATATTGGCATCATGGCTCATATTGATGCTGGAAAGACTACAACGACAGAAAGAATTCTTTTTTATGCTGGTAGGACGCACAAGATCGGCGAGGTGCATGAGGGCGGTGCCACCATGGACTGGATGGAGCAGGAGCAAGAGAGAGGAATCACGATCACCTCTGCTGCAACCACAGTATTCTGGCTTGGGAAGAAAATTAATATCATTGACACTCCGGGCCACGTTGATTTCACAATCGAGGTAGAGCGTTCTCTTCGTGTTCTTGATGGTGCTGTTGCTGTTTTTGATGCTGTGTCTGGGGTGGAGCCTCAATCAGAAACCGTTTGGCGGCAGGCAAATAAGTATGGCGTTCCCCGAATTGCCTTTGTAAATAAGATGGATCGTATGGGGGCAAACTATTTTGCTGCCATAGAATCTATGAAGGAAAAATTAGGGGCAAATGCAGTTGCTGTTCACTGTCCTATTGGTTCAGAGAGCCAGTTTGTGGGAATGGTAGATTTAATTTCCCAAAAAGCTTTGTATTTTCTTGATGAAACTCTTGGAGCAAAGTGGGAAGAACGAGAGATCCCAGAGGAATTAAAAGAGCGTTGTGCAGAACTTCGCGCCGCTCTGTTAGAAGAGTTGGCTACCGTAGATGAAAGCAATGAAGCTTTCATGATGAAAGTTCTAGAAGATCCCGATTCTATCACTGAAGATGAAATTCATGAGGTAATGCGTGTTGGCGTCATTGCCAATAAAATTAATCCAGTTCTTTGTGGGACCGCCTTTAAGAATAAAGGGGTGCAACAGCTTTTAAATGTCATTGTTAAATGGCTTCCTTCTCCTCTTGATCGGGGAAGTATTCGTGGGATTAGCTTAAAAACAGGTGAAGAGGTTGTTCTTGAGCCGAAAAAAGATGGTCCTCTTGCGGCTTTGGCGTTTAAAATTATGACAGACCCATACGTCGGGAGAATTACTTTTATTCGCATTTATTCCGGAACACTAAAAAAAGGTTCCGCCATTTTAAACTCTACAAAAGACAAGAAAGAAAGAATCTCTCGTTTGCTCGAGATGCACGCCAATGAAAGAACTGATAGAGATGAGTTCACAGTAGGTGATATTGGCGCTTGTGTTGGCTTGAAGTTTTCGGTTACAGGGGATACCTTGTGTGACGATAACCAAGAGATTGTTTTGGAAAAAATAGATTTCCCTGAGCCCGTAATTGATATGGCGATTGAGCCGAAGTCTAAAGGGGATAGGGAAAAATTAGCTCAAGCTTTAGGAGCTTTGTCTGAAGAAGATCCTACGTTCCGAGTCTCTACAAATGAAGAAACAGGGCAAACTATTATCTCAGGAATGGGAGAGCTTCATTTGGATATTCTCCGTGATCGCATGATCCGCGAGTTTAAAGTAGAAGCGAATGTGGGTAAACCTCAAGTATCCTATAAGGAAACAATTACGGTTAACGGCAACTGCGAAACGAAGTATATTAAGCAGTCTGGAGGACGTGGTCAGTATGCGCATGTCTGTCTTGAGATTGAGCCTAATGAGCCTGGAAAAGGTAATGAAATCGTTAGCAAGATTGTAGGGGGTGTGATCCCCAAAGAATATATCCCTGCAGTCATCAAAGGAATAGAAGAGGGATTAAATACAGGGGTTCTAGCTGGATATAGTTTAGTCGATGTCAAGATTAGTATTGTATTCGGTTCATACCATGAAGTCGATTCAAGTGAAATGGCATTTAAGATATGTGGTTCGATGGCAATCAAAGATGCATGTAGGAAAGCTAAGCCTGTAATTTTAGAGCCTATTATGAAGGTTGCTGTGATTACTCCTGAGGAACATCTAGGGGATGTAATTGGAGATCTTAACCGTCGTCGAGGAAAGATTCTTGGTCAGGAATCTTCTCGAGGTATGGCTCAAGTGAACGCTGAAATTCCTTTAAGTGAAATGTTTGGGTATACTACGTCTTTAAGATCTTTAACTTCGGGACGAGCGACATCTACGATGGAGCCGGCCTTCTTTGCAAAAGTTCCTCAAAAAATTCAAGAAGAGATCGTTAAGAAATAAGGATGATATGAAGCAGCAGAAGCAAAAAATTCGCATACGCTTGAAAGGATTTGATCAAGGACAGCTCGATCGTTCTACAGCAGATATTGTTGAAACAGCAAAAAGAACAGGAGCTCGAGTTGTTGGTCCGATTCCTTTGCCAACGAAACGAGAGGTTTATACTGTACTCCGTTCTCCACATGTCGATAAAAAATCTCGAGAGCAATTTGAAATCCGCACACATAAGCGTCTCGTAGATATTTTAGATCCTACAGGAAAAACTATAGATGCTTTAAAAATGCTTTCTCTCCCTGCAGGTGTTGATATTAAGATAAAAGCTGCGTAACTTGTTTACTTAATGCATTTGCTTCAAAAGTTTAATGCTCAACAAGCTCTTATAGATGTATGTGAGCCACTTTTTTATTGTGATCCATCAGGAGACTTAGATTTAGGGGATCCTGTATATCGCATAGTCTTTAATACTCAGAGCACGAACCTTTCTTATAAAGTTGGGGATGCTCTGGGGGTTTTTCCAAAAAATTCTCCTCAAGTTATTGATGAAGTTTTAGGTTTTCTAGGGGTTTCTCGGGGAACTCTTGTGTCCTATATTCGAGGAGCATGTGTTCTTCCCATAGAGGAATTCTTAGAAAAATATGCAGATATTAATAAGCTTCCTGCAAAGCTTCTTTCTTATTTCCCTCAAGAACTTGCTCCAAATACCACTCTTTATGATGCTCTAAAGGAGTTCCTCCCTAGGATCCCTTTAGAGGAGTTTGTGAATAGTGTGTTTCCTTTATTACCACGCTTGTATTCTATTGCTTCCTCCCCTTATGTGTCTCCTCAGCAGATAGAGTTATTGGTACGTAGGGTGTCATATGAGGGGAAGTTCCATCGTCGCTATGGAGTGTGTTCGACATTTCTTTGTGAAACCTTATGCCCTGGAAAAGATGCTCCTTATGTATATGTTCAGCCCACAAAACATTTTACTTTATCGGAAAGGAGTCAAGATAGGCCTATCGTGATGATCGGTTCAGGGACAGGAATCGCACCCTTCAAGGGATTTGTAGAACAGCGGGTGTTTCTAAAGAACCCTAAGAAAAACTTATTGTTTTTTGGAGAGCGTCAGAAGAACGCGAATTTTTATTATCAGGAATTCTGGCATGAAGTTATAGACCAAGGGTCTTTGGAGATGTTTTTAGCTTTTTCTCGAGAAAGCGAGCAGAAGATTTATGTTCAAGATGCCTTAAGAACTCAAAGCAAGAGAGTCCGCGAAGCCTATGAGGAGGGAGCACTCTTTTTTATTTGCGGAAGAAAGGCTCTTGGGATAGAAGTGAAAAAAGCCTTAGAGGACATTCTAGGAAAAGAGCATGTTCATGCTCTTAAAGAAGAACAGCGTTATATAGTCGATGTTTATTGACCACGATATTCCATGACCGTGAGAATGCAAATACACTGTATACCATCACCACAACCATAATCACTCAGCCCCTCTCCTGAAGTTGCTGTAATTCCTACGGATTCTGAAGGGATTTTTAAGGCATTGCCAATGCTTTGACGTAATTCTGAGAACTTAGAACGAAACTTCGGGCGCTTACCCTCAAGAGTAATCGCAATATGAGAAATAGCTTGCGTAGGCTTTAAAGATTTTAAAGCCTCTTCGAGATATACACTGCTGTCAGTAATGCCTCGAGTATGTAGAAGCTTGTCTGCAATTTCTCCTAAAATAATTTTGTGCGTAATTGAAGAAATTGCATTGCAGACAGCATGAAAAATCACATCCCCATCAGAATTTGCTTGGAAGCCCGGAGTGTTCTCAAAAATTACTCCACCAAGTATGCACGGTTTTGTAGAGCTTTCAGGAAGGAAACGATGGCTATCTTGACCTATGCCGGTACGGCAAATCCATTGTGGGAGCTTCTTAGACTTAGATTTAGACGTATTCGCTGGACTCATACATCTCCTGTAAACGCAAGATAATTGCTGGGAACATACTCATGAAGAGACTTACGAGGGGTAAAAACGCCAAATAAGAAAGTAGAACCCACGAAGAGGTTATAGATAAATCCCATGTATTTTTCTACTTTTTTATTGTGATAAACTTTTTTATCAAAGCTTAATGGGAGTTTTTTCTAAGGTTTGTAAAAACTTTTCTTAAAAAAGAGTAAGGAAGATCCTGAATCCGATCTGAAAGATATGGAAATCTCGTTGCTATTAAAACGAATATTTCTTTATGATTCCTCGATAAAATGGCTAGATAGCTCAGCTGGTAGAGCAGAGGACTGAAGATCCTTGTGTCGTCGGTTCGATCCCGGCTCTGGCCATATTGGAAATGTCCGCATGTCCAGGGGAGAAAACCTCGGACTTTATATTTTTTATAATCCTCTAGTTTGCTAAATTACTTGGGCACATAGTGTTTAGCACACAATACAGGGAATAATCATAAGAGAGAATAGTATAGCATGGATCCTTACGCAATTATCTTCACGGGAAGTAAGCAATATCAGGTTCGTCAAGGCGATATTATTGATGTAGAGTTATTAGATAACGTTTCTGAAAATCAAGAAGTGCTTTTCGGGGAAGTTCTATTTGCCTTTGATGGATCTAAATCCGTTGTTGGAAGCCCTACGGTTGCAAATGCTGTAGTTAAAGCAGAGTGTCTTGCCAACGTTAAGGGAGAGAAAATTACTGCGTACAAATATAAAAAACGCAAAAATTATCACATTAAACATGGACATCGCCAAAAATACCATCGGGTAAGGATTAAAGAATTGGTGATTTAAGGTTTGTAATTAGAGAGTTTTGAAATGGCACATAAGAAAGGTCAGGGAGCAAGCCGTAACGGTAGAGATTCTAAATCTAAGCGTCTGGGGGTTAAAGTCGGTGCTGGGCAAAGAGTCTTAACAGGAAGTATCCTTGTTCGTCAGCGAGGTACGAAGTGGCACCCTGCACAAAATGTTGGTCGGGGTCGTGATGATACTCTATTTGCATTAGCAGATGGAGTTGTAGTGATGAAAAAAACAAACCGCACGTATATTTCTGTGGTTTCTCAGTAAGGATTACGCCCTTCCCTTAAGATTTTTTAAGAAGGTAGAAGCTCTATTTTTTGCTCAGGCATGAAATGGAGCTTTTTGTTTTGTACATGTGTATAAGAGTCGGATTATGTTTGTAGATCAGGTAACGTTAGAGCTGCAGGCGGGGAAAGGAGGGAACGGTGTTGTTTCTTGGAGAAAGGAAAAATGCCTTCCTAAAGGAGGGCCTTACGGGGGAAATGGTGGTATGGGAGGATCCATCATTATTGAGGCAGTCACCAATGAGTGCTCCTTAGATATCTATAGAAATGTACGCTTTTTAAAAGCAAGCGATGGACAAAACGGTGCCACAAATAACCGTACGGGAAGAAATGGCGAGGATCTTGTTCTTAAAGTTCCTGAGGGGACGTTGCTACGTGATGCGAAGACGGGAGAGGTTCTCTATGACTTCACGTCACACGGAGAACGTCTTGTGGTTTGTCGTGGGGGGCGAGGAGGAAAGGGGAATACCTTCTTTAAAACCTCGACAAATCGTGCCCCCACCAAAGCTACTCCAGGGACTCCTGGAGAGTGTCGTCAAGTGGAGTTAGAGCTAAAGCTTATCGCGGATATTGGCATGGTAGGGTTCCCTAATGCGGGAAAATCGACATTGTTTAATACACTAGCAAGCACGGAAGCTAAAGTAGGAGCATATCCTTTTACTACCCTAACTCCTTCTCTAGGGCTGATTTCACGTCCTGGGAACGATCTTTATCTTAAACCTTGGGTGCTTGCAGACATCCCTGGGATCATTGAAGGAGCACATAATAATCGTGGGTTGGGTTTAGATTTTCTAAAGCATATAGAAAGAACTCGCTTATTGCTTTTTGTCGTGGATATTTCTAAGAGTGAGCGTAATACTCCAGAAGAGGATCTGCAGATCTTGATTCAAGAATTACAGAGTTACAAAGAGGATCTCTCGCATAAGGATATGGTAGTAGCGTTAAATAAGATCGATGAGCTTCTCCCTGAAGAGCAGCAGGAAAGATTAGAGAGCTTTCAAGAGAGCTTTCCTTCGTGCACCTTTGTGTTGCTATCTGGATTAACAGGAGAAGGTATAGAGGAGTTGCTGGGCTGTTTCAAACAAAGACTTACGATATAAATCAATCCCATTAGTGTGGTAATTGCAGGTCCTACAGGGATGTTGAGAACATAAGCAAGGGTAATTCCTGCAAAAGAGCTGATGATGTTTAGTAGGACAGCAGCCCCCATGATGTGCGTCATTTTGTAGGAGAACCTGCAGGCGATAGAGACAGGAAGAACGAGCATACTTAACATAAGAATGATCCCCATGACGTAGATCAACATCACGATAGTGATGGCTGTGAGAATGAGCAGAAGGAAATACCATAGTGTGACAGAAGCGCGACTTAAGGCCATGTATTTCTCATCAAAGCATAGGGCGAGGAAGCGCGTGTGGCATATGGCTGTAGTGCTTAAAACAATAACGTCTAAAATTCCTAAGTTATAGAGATCTTGGGTAGAAACCCAAAGGATATTTCCAAATAAGAAGTTTATTAGCTCGCTATTTACTGAGGGAATCTGAGAGATAAAGATCATCCCTACTGCCATCCCCAAAGACCAAATCATAGAGATAAGAGCATCTTCGCGTTCTTGGTATTTCATATGGATTTTTCCAATGAAGAGGGCTAAGAGTATGCCGCCAACCAGAGCTCCGTATAGAGGAGAAAATGTAAGGTTTAGGTGATATTGTATCCACAGGGTGAGCCCTATTCCTCCTAGGATTGCGTGGGAGATACTCCCGCTAATAGAAACGATACGCTTCACTACAATGTATGTTCCAACGATACCTCCAGAAATCGAGGCCCCCAAAGCGGCAAGGAAAGAGGGAAGTAGGAAAAGTGGAAGAGAACTGCTAAATATGGTGTTAAGCATGGATGTGATCCTGAGAAGTTGTGTGACAACAAAATTGATTGATGAGGGAAGAAGTGTCAGTGAGTGTTGTCAGGGTTTTATTCATATAAAAGACTTTATTAAAGAAATGTGTTGTATGGTGGAGGTCGTGGGTGACCATAAGAATCGTACAGGAAGCATTGATCTTTTTTAAAATTTGAAGGATTTTTTGTTGGTTATCGGCATCAATGTTTGTTGTAGGTTCATCAAGAATTAAGATTTTAGGATGAGATACTAAAGCTCTTGCTAAAAGTACCCGCTGCATCTGTCCTCCAGAGAGGTGAGAGAAGCAGGTATGGAGATTATGGGAGAGACTCACAGTATCCAGAGCTTTTTCAACAGCAGCATAGTCTGCTTTTTGATACCTTCCGTGCCAAGGAAGCGTTGCTAACCTTCCGGAAAGTACCACATCCTGAACGGAAATGGGAAAATGAGAGTCATAGGCAAAGTGCTGAGGAACCCATCCTATAGTGTAGGGAGTGTGAGAATTAGAATAGGCAACATGAATATTCCCTTCCGTAGGTTGTAGAAATCCTATGATCAACTTTACCAGGGTTGATTTCCCCCCGCCGTTAGGACCAATAATGCCGATAAAGTCTCCCTCATGAACATCGAAGGAAACAGTATCTACGACCTTGGGCTCTCTAGGAAGATAACGAAAGGATAAGTTTTCCGCACGAATAGAGTATTTCATAGATTAGCAAAAGTTGTCGCTATGGTTTTGAGATTGCACAGGACGTTTTCTTCATAAGGATCTAGAGTGACGATCTCCATCTGAAAGCGCTTTGCAAGCATTGTACTACTACGACGTCCCGCATATTGGAGAAGGACAATAGAAGAAAGCTTGTGCTTTTGGATGTTGGTAAGGAGATGGGAGATTTCCTTAGGGGAGGGATCCATATGGTTATCTTTTTCTATAGGAATTTGATGGAAGCCATAATCACGGCAGAAATATCCAAAGGCAGGATGCGAGACCAAAATATGGCGTTTTTTTGTAGAGGAAGTAATGGCAGAGATCTCTTGATCCAAGGAGTCTAAGGTAGATAGTAGCTCAGCTTCTCTAGCATGATATTCTTGAGCATTGTGGGGGTATTTAACACTTAGCGTGTTCACGATTTCCTGTACTTGGAGTTTGAGGTTTTTTGGGCTTAGCCAGGTGTGGGTATCGAAGGTAGCGTGTTTGTGACAACCTTTTGGCAAGAGATCAAGATTTTTGGTAAGGTCTATTTGTTCACAAGAGAGGCCTTTGCTGCAAAGTGTTTCAAAGGTTTCCCCAATACGGAACCATAGCTCCCCTTGACGGACTTTTTCTATTTGTTTCGGGGAAGGTTCATAGGTATGAGGGTCATAGTGATTCGTAACGATAGAATACACTTGGCAGGTTTCCCCAACAATCTTTTCTACGAGAAATTTGTAGGGAGCAATACTTACCAAAATACATGGCTTTGTTTGGGAAGTATTTCCAAAAATTTCTATGGAATAAAAAAGAACACAAAAAAAGATGAGTATTTTACGCATTATGAAAATAAATTACTTCGGGAAGAGCTATTTTATTGAAAGGATGCTTTAATATAGAGAAAATTCTTTGAAAGCCAAAGAATAAAGTTCTCTTGGAATCATGAGATATTGCGAAAAATAGAGATGATGAGATATCTTCTCATCGTCTTGTTTTTTTTGGAGAGATGTCCGAGTGGCTTAAGGAGCACGCTTGGAAAGCGTGTGTGCGTTAACGCGTACCGTGGGTTCGAATCCCACTCTCTCCGCATCTTTGTTTGCCTAGAAGACAAATCTTAGGCCTCCGTTCACAGTTTGAATGAGTGTGTATTGGGAAGCTACGGCAGAGTACGTGCCGTAAATGGTCCAGTAGGAACCAAGATACATTTGTTGGCTGTATTCCACATTTACAGCGCTTCTTGTTGGTATGACACCTAAAATATTTCCTATCTGCCCTGTAGAAAGAATTTTATAACTGGAAATGGGCTTATTCCTATAGAAGACAGGGAGGAATGCTGCAGATAGCTTGTGGTAAAGAAGAATGTTATATGTAGATAGTGCTCCTTCAATAAATGCTCCTATAGGGAAGGCGAGATTTCGATAAGCACAGGGACCAAAAAATCGCGGGTCATAGTCTAATTCTGTAAATTTCTCTTGTCGGACTTCTGTATATTCTGCTTCTCCATAGATAGAAAATCTTGATGTAGAACTGTGGGAAGGCTCTTTTAAATCAAAAGAAAAGCGAGCATTGCATAACCAACCGCGATCTCCCCAGTTTGCGATATTTTTTTCGTTAATCGAGGGGTAGGTTGTTGTGGTATCATGTTGCATGTATCCGTAAGTTAGAATCCCTTGGAATAGTAGTGGGCGTTTTAAGCTGTAGCGGAAAGGAATATAAAAGGCTTGTCCTGTATATAAAGATGCCTGCAAGGAGTGATCGGAACTCTTGTGTTTGTAGTTGTTTAGGTTATTTTCAGAGTGGGAATGCCCGAGAATCTTGCTGAAAGAAGCTCCTAAAATAAAATCTGGACGAGGTTTAGCGTCAATAGCTACAGTAAGTCCACGGCCATGATATGTATAGGAAGGGGAATCTCCCTGTTCTTTCCTTAAGAACGTGCCTATTCCCGAAATCCATAAGTTATTGAATGCAGCATCGTCAAATCTTGCATTGCTTAACATGTTGTTAATAAGGCCTTGTTTAACAGCTACTAGAGACTGCTGTGCTCCCCAAATAGAGTTAATATAAAAATTATGTTTTCTAGGGATGTATTCCCAACGGAGAAATTTATCAAAAGTCCACTTTAGCTTGATCCCCGAGGCGTCTGAGGTGGGAGAAGAGGACCATGTTCCCATGTAGCCTTTTTTTGCTCCTAGGTTTCCTGTGATTTGCAAATCATTGGCATTGATTGTCCCCCCAGACACGTTGAATAGAGTGATTTCTCTGTCTTCTCCTAGATAGGGATTGTTATAAACATTATTGTGAGGATCATCAAGATATAGCGTCCCGGATAAAGTAATGGTGTCGTTTACTTGAGGTTGCGGTGGTGGTGTACGGGTGACTAGTCTCAAGGTCGGAGCAGACGCAGTAGGATTTTCCTTTGTAGGGATCGCACCGCTAAAGTCTATAACGACATTGTTTAGTGAGATGTTTCCGGCTTCTTTTTGGTGGTTAGAAAGTATAGCTCCTGGACCAAGGACTACTGTAGTTCCTTCTTCTTGTTTGAAGGAAATAACATTTAACTCTGCATTTTCTCCAAGAACCAGAGTTCCATTATGGAGAGTAACTTTTTGTGGGATGAAGGATTTGTTCTCATGATATTCCCCGGAGAATAGCACTGTACCCTCATAGGTCGTGCCGTTTTCTGCTTTGTTAATATCGAGATTCTGTGTTTGGCTATTTTTCGTACTAATGTTGACTGCATCATAAAATGCTATAGTGCGTCCTGTAGTTGCTTTGAGATCTAATTGTACATTTCCCGCAATACTACAGTACTTTGTACTGCCATTAGCTGTACATTGGTTATCTTTAAATATGATATCCCCACTCAATGCTTTTAAGGTAATGGGGACATCACTAGATCCATTATCACCGTAAATTGCCGCACCAAGGTTGTTTATGCTAGTATTCCCTGAACCACTGGCAGCAGTTGTTGCAGCAGCTGTGACTGTGTTCCCCAAGAAGAGGATTGTGGAGCCAGCAGTAATAGTTGCAGATTTTGTACAATAAATAGCACTTCCGTCATACTTTGAGGTGTTATTTTGAAAGGTAACGTTGCCATTAGGGATTTCCAATGTCCCTGCATAAATGGCGCCACCACGTTTGAGTGCGCTGTTGCCATCAAATCTGATGAGGTTGTTATTGGAAATAGTCACCTTGCCATTTCCATTTCCATTAGTTTCGCTATTGTAGCATCCGATGGCTCCTCCCATTTCTGCATAGTTTTTTGAGAAAGTGATAGAAGAGTTGTCAGATAGAGTTATAGATGTTGTCGCGCCAATCGCTCCTCCAATGCTATCTTTTTTTGTCGTATCACTACTAGGATCTGTGGCACTAGTTGCTGCAGAGTTAGATAAGAAACTGATAGGCTGTGTACACCCACTGATAGAGACCTTAGGGGAGTAGATTGCCCCTCCAGAGATCTGTTTTGTGGTGCTTTGCTGTGCTGTTTTTACAGAGTTTTCAGAGAATATCAGTTCCCCTGAGCAGTTCTGCAATGTGAAGGAAGTCTTAGCATAAATTCCTCCACCTTGAAGTTGTAGAGGAGTTTGCTGCTGTTGCTGGGGAGGAGATTGAGTTCCGTCTGTAGTGGAGGTATCGTTAATTTTATTCTTGGAGCAGAGGAACGTTCCGGAAATATTTTTCAGAGTGCAAGTCTCAGAATAGATACCTCCTCCTAGCATCGTTGTAGACGAGGGATTTTCAAGTTTGTTCTCGGTTAGGGAAATTTCTCCAGGGAGGTTTTCTAGGGATATAGATTTTGTGTAAATGCCCCCACCATTTGTCTTTGCTGTATTTCCGGAAAGTGTCCCACTGACGATATTTGAGACATTAAGGCTTTCTTCAAAATACAGGGCCCCACCACTTTTTGTTGCAGAGTTCCCTTGGATAGTTAATGCATCGATGCGGCTAAACTCTCCGATTTTTCCATAGAGGCCACCACCACTTTCCCCAGCTGTATTGTTGGTAATGGAAATATTTGTCGTGTAGTCAAACTTGCAATCGGGATCACTTGCTACCGGCGTTTCTTCCCGAGCTTGATTTGCCTTCAAGGGAGCGGGACTTTTCTGACTTGCAGTAGGCTGTGGAGATGGACTTGCTACAGGTTGAGAAGAGGCTGTTGTTTGCACTTCTGTTCCACTAAAGAGACCTCCACCGTTTTTTGTGGCTTTGTTTGCATCAATAGTAATGGAGGCTAGCTTCGAAAAGCTTATACTCTTGGACAAGATTCCCCCACCATTTTGTTCTGCGGTGTTTCCTGTGATTGTAGCAGCACCATATACAGGAAGAAACTCTGCATCTGGTTCGGGAGAAGTATGGGTAAGGGTGAATGCTTTAGGGATATAAGCTCCTCCACCGCTTTGAGAAGAGGTGTTAGACTGCAAAACAAAGTTATCCAAGGTATCTAGGATGAGAGATTTTTCTGTGTCTAAACATATCCCTCCACCATTTTGTTCTGCAGAGTTCTCTTGAAATAGAGTTTGTCCCGTAAGGTTTTTCAGTGTAACGTCGCTTTTACAATATAATCCTCCACCGCTTTGCTTCGCTTTGTTTTTTACAAACTGCAGTCTGTGGGAGCTTGTACAAGTTAAGGTTCCTTCAATATAGGCCCCTCCTCCATTTCCTGTAGCCTGATTTTCAATAAATGCCAACATAGAGGCAATGCCAGTAATGGAGACGTTCTTTTTAGCATAAATAGCTCCACCATGGGACTCTTTCCCTGGAGTTTCTGCTGATGCTTTTGTTGCTGCTTTTGCAGCTGCAGCTGCAGCAACACCGTTATTTTCTGCTGCATCAGCCTTATTCTTTTCTGCAGATGAAGCAGAAGAGGAAAGAAAGGTTTTCTGGATATGTATAGGATAAGTGCTAGATGCGGATACTTTTTTCTCCTCAGGTAAGGATTTAGAGGCTGCTTCAGGGGGAGTTGTAGCTTGAAAATCCCCAGATTTATTTTTTATGAAGCGTGTTTCGACAAGGTTATTAAACGTAACATCTTCTTTGGAATAAATCGCTCCACCATCTTTTTTAGAAGTGTTTGATTGAAACTTCAAGGTATTGAGGTTATCAAAGGTAATAGTAGAAACACCATAGATCGCTCCAGCAGAATTCTGTGCGGAATTTTGAGAGAAAACTGTCGTTCCTGAGCTGTCTTGGAAGGTAATGCCCCCTGTTGAGAAAATTGCTCCTCCCGATCCTCGTATGAGATCGGCATTGTCCGTGTTTTCCGTACCTGTAGAAGACATGGCTTCTTCAGCTTTGGAATCTACTACTGCAGAGTTCTTATTGAATAGAGCATTGTTGTATTTAGAAAGAATTACCTCTCCTTTAGAGTAAACTGCTCCTCCGTTTCCTGCAGTTTCTTGGGTGTAGCTTTGAGCTTCTGCGGAGGCGGCGGGGGAGGCGTCTGTGGAACTCAAGATAAGAGTATTGAGTCTAGAAGAAGATGCAGGAGGTACAGTGGTTTTCGGTGTCTGCGTTGTCGTTGCCAGTGTAGCTGCGGGAGTCCCCGTAGTTGTTGTAGAAGAAGTTTCTGTAGGTGTCTGCGTGGTTGATTCTACAGGAGCAGGGACAGAAGCAGAATTCGAGGAGAAGGTAATGGAGTTAATAATGTTTGTAATAGTAAGGGAAGAAGCAAAGATCGCCCCTCCAGATTGCTGAGAGAGGTTGTTGTTAAACGCTACTGAATTAAGGCCATCGATTAACACAGGACCCAAGGAATAGATCGCAGCGCCTTGTCCGGTCATCTTAATTTCTGTACAGGTCAAAGAGCCAGGATTCCCTGCATTTGTAATAAACGTAATAGGAGCGTTTTCTTGGCTATTGTGAAACGCCCCACCACCCTTAATCTCTGAGGTTGATGGAGTTCCTGAAGAGGATATTGTATTTGCATCTGTTTTAGGGATATTCGTGAATTCTGAGAAGGTGACGTTTCCTAATACCGAGTATGTTGTTCCGCTAGAGTTCTCATTTTTCTGGGTGAAGTTGCTATCAGAGCCGTGTCCTTTCCCGTTGTAGTTTTTTGTAAGATCGACAGAATTAGGCTCACCAAATGCTGTTATTGAAGGAATTGCGGCAGCAAAAATGGCTGTAGCAGATAACCATTTCATAGGGAAAAAACCTTAGGATGTAATCACAGACTCGATACGCCTTAGATAAATCAGAACAGCAAATTAGGCAAGGGATAAAAAGCTAGGGGGAAAATGAGTTAGGGAAGAAAAAGCTGGGTTATACAAACCCAGCTAAAAATAGAGAAACTTGAATTATTTCCTTTTAAAATCCTAAGGTTAAGCCGATGTGGGCATCTCCTGAAATATTTCCATTTTCACGTTGCGTACTTGTAATTCCTATATATGTTGAGATTGCCTTGTGTTTGACTACCGTGTGAATTTTCATGGTCATGGCCTCCTTTCCTATGGCAACTTCTGGTATGTCCCACCCGTATTGATTTAAGATTAACGTCGCCTTAGAACTAGGGTTATTTCTGTAGAGATCTTTGATGTAGGCAAGGCTTGCTTGGATTAAAGCTGAGGTTTTCTTTCCTAGGAAGCGCAGTTCTAAAGCGAAACCTGCAGGCAAGGAAAGCGTATAGAGCTCCGAAGAGGCAAAGTATCTAGGGTCATAACCAGTTTCTATAAAAGGGGTTTGCTTTAAGAAGGTCGATTCCAAATGTGCAAATGGGGTGATTTTCACATAACGAACTCCTCTAGGGTAAGCGTATGCTATTCCTAAAGAGCCTACCCAACCTTGGTTTCTCCAGGAGCCTTGGGAGAGCTTAAGAAGAGAAGGGGTTTTCATAAATTGGGAGTCTTCAGCGTAGCTAAAAGAAGAGCTTAGAGAGAGTGCTTCCCAGCTTTTCACAAACGCCACCATCCCCATAAGCATTTTGGAGGAGCTCTTATCCTGAGAGTTTTTTAAGGAGGTTTGTCCATATAGCTGGGAAAACTTCCCCACAGAACATAGTATTTGGAGAATAGGGCAGCCTAAAGCCTAAACTATGTCCTCCATACTTTACGGAAAATCCTTGTAGGGAGCTGGAGGAATCCTGCTCCATAATGCTGGATATAGGGCTAGCAAAGATCGAAAGATATTTGATCGGAAGGACCGAGCTATTATTATGGTAGGAATCAAGAAGGGCATTTCTTGCTGCATGTAGTCCAGAAAATGTAGACCACAATGTTGTGGGAACTAAGATCCCTTTCCTTTGGGGATCGAGGATGTACTCTCCTGTAGGAATCCATGATGCCATTAGGGTTTTTTGTTTTTTCGTATCTTTTTCAGACCAGGAAAACTTCCAGCAGCCTTGATAGCCGTATCCTGAGTATTCACGATCTGAAAAATTCAGAGGCTGAGAGGTTTTCGGAGCGAGGCTGTGTAGTGGCGGTAGAGGAGCATCTAGTAGGGTGATTTCTTTTCCTGAGCTTATGATGATGGAGAGGGTGTATTGAGAAGAGGCTTTCTCATGATTCTCGTAAAAGAGCCCATGGGGATCATAAATCTCTGGGTTTCCTGAGAGTAGAATCTTTGCATCCCCTGTAGTGCGGATTTTCTCTGGGAGTGTAGAAGAGGTATTTTCCAGGTTAAACCCTAGCCGGGAGATTTGGAGAAACCCTGGTTGATCAGAGCTTTTTGTAGAAAGCAAAGTCCCTGGCCCTAAAGCGAGAACACCTCCATATTGTGAGAAGTTCATTACGATAAGAGTCGCTTCTCCTTCCAACGATAATGTTCCATCATAGAGTCCCAAAGGCTGATTCAGGATAGAGGTTTTATTGGCATTATTTTTCTTTTCTTCCTCACTGAGGTTCGCCCCAGAGAAAACGATGCTTCCAGTATAGGTGGTCGTATCTTTAGGCTTATTGAACACTAGAGATTTTGTACTAAGTGTTGTAGATAAAATAGGATCGTAAAAGAGGATTCTTTGCCCTTTGCTTGCTAGGAACTCCTGGGAAGCAGGAGCATTTTTAATGTAAATTGCATTACGTTGTTGGGTAGAGGAGTTTTTGGTGTCCGTTGTCATGATGTTGTGGGAAAAAATAATATCTCCCTCTTTAGCATGCAGGAATAGACTCGGCGCAGTTCCAGAAAGGTAAATAGCACCTCCCCCAGAGGTTTTTGAAGTGTTATTCATAAAGGTTATGTTCCCTTTAGCAATTAGCGAGCAGGTGAGAGCAGAGATGGCCCCTCCGGTTAGGGAGGAATTGCTATTAAAGAGCACGCGATCATTGTCTTCAAAGAGAAGGTTTTGAGAGCAGATCGCCCCGCCGGATTTCTCGGAGCGGTTGCCTTCAAAGGTGATCGGACCTTTCTGGGAAAGAAAGCAGCATGTTGTAGCATGAATTGCCCCTCCCGATTGTGCGTGGTTATCTAGGAAACTCACAGGGCAGAGGTTGTTCAGAAATTTTAGGGAGCCTAAGTCGACATTGATTGCTCCTCCAAGTGTTCCAGAGTTTTGTTGAAAGAGGATCTCTCTGTTGCCTTGGAATAAAACCTTAGATCCCGGATGGGTACTGCAAATCGCCCCGCCATTTCCAGAATCTGAGTTGCCAGCAACGGAGATAGCAGTGTTTTGGGTAAAGACAATCCCTCCTTGTTGTTCTTGAAAGGTTAGGGTTTGTTGCCGAGGTCCTGAAAGGAGAATCGCTCCTCCCGATCCCAAACTGCGGTTGTTAAGAAACTCTATAGAGTGATTTTTTTTGAAGGTGATGTCTCCTTTTGCTGAGATAGCCCCTCCATAGCTAGAGGTATTAGTGAAAAGAAGTGTGCGGAGATTCTCAAAGGAGGCAGACGCTTCTGAAAAGACCCCAGATCCTATAGCGCTTAGATGGAGGTTTTTGAAGCTTAAAGAGGAAAATGGTGTTGCCCCTAAAAAGAAGAGGTCCCCACAAAGATTCCGGAATCCCCCTCCTGGTTTTAGGATTTGGCTTCCTGGAAAATCACAGAGAGTGAAGCTGTTAAGGATCGCGTAGGTAGTTTTATTTTTAGAGGAGCTCACAAAGGTGAACACCTGAGGGTTTTCTCCGGAATGCTTTCGTGTAAGAGGAATCAGGAGTTCATCTTCAGCGAGAAGGTAAGAAGTCCCAGAGAGAAGAAAGGGAAAGAGAAAAAGAGAGAATTTCATATGTGCTTCGAGTTTAGTAAGTTTTAAGCGGATCTAAACTACAGAGAAGAGCAAAATAAATATATGGAAATAAAAATTTGATCCTAGAAAGAAGAATCCAGGATCTTTTGAGAAGCTATGTGGGAGGGAAAATACAAGAGCTTAAAAAATTACTCTCTGCTTTCGTCAATCATAGATTGGGCAAACTCTTTGATTTCTCTTGCGATGTTTTTTGCAAGCTGTTTTGTTTGTTTTGCAAAAGCTTCGGTGTGCTGCTTCGAATTTTTAATTAAAGTTTTGCCTTTCTTTGTTCCTGAGTTTTTAAATTTTGTGAGCTTTTTCCTTAGCTGCGAGCCGCTGTTTGGCGTAAACAGACTAGTAAGTAGCGTAGCAAGGATCCCCCCAAAGAGCACACCCCGTAACCAGGAAAAATGCTTTCGCTTCACTTTTTTAGGTTTGCGATAAGGATTTCCAAACATAAGCCCCCCTGAGAGTTAATCTTTATTACGAAATGCTGACCATAACAACAGCGCTGCAGCTGTCCATTTTGCCCCTTGAAATAGTGAGCGTATCCACCCGCTTTGCTCCTCTTCTTCTTCACTTTCGTGAACAGGAGCACACTTCTTCTTCCACCACCGGAAAAACAATTTTTTCCCAAGGAAAAGAGGAGCTAAAACTTTTGCTTCAAAGTTTAACAGCGTTGTTAGGCGGTTTACCTTCTTTAAGATCTTATTCACATTATGTAGACAGAAAATTGCCATAATGAAAATCACAATCATGCCTGAAGAGAGAAGAACGCAGCAAGAAACTAAGGCGCCTATGAGGTAGCTGTTCATAAAATAAAGAATTTATTATTTCTTATTTCTTTATTTTACTTTTTATTGTGTGTTTATTTCTAAAATAATGAGACGTGATTTAAATTTTTTTAAACAAAAGAAGCAAAGCCTTCATATGAAGGCTTTGTAAAGATAATGTAAATGTGTCGTTTAAAAAGAGTTATTCCGATAGAGAGGGGAGGCTTTTAGAAGATAGAGAGACCTCCTTTTCTGGGAACCGGATTTCTTTTCTCAGGAGATAGACTCCGAGTAGGTTAAAGCATAGCAACAGAGCTCCTGAAATCGACATGATAAGCAGGGCTGTGTTCTGATTTAGGAAACAAAACGCAGGCAGAGCGATGAACCCATAGAGGGTGTAGATCTTCGTCCCATAGTTGCCATAGAGAAATTTCGCGCATTTTTTCCCAACGAGGAAGTAGGAAATAATGGTTGTATATCCTGTGACAAAGAAGAACGCTGGGAGGAAGTACTTTGCCGCGGGGAAGTAGGAGGTTAAGGTGTGCTCTACCGCCTGCAAGGCATTATCAAACCCTAAAGACCATGACCCGGAAGCCAACACCATAAGGAGGCTTAACGTGCAAATCAGGTTATCTACAGCAATCCCCACAATACTAAGCTGCGCTTGGGAACTTGGATCTTTGGCAGAGCTTTCACTTTGGATAATAGAGTCAAAGCCAATGCCTATATCCCCAGAATAGGCAGCTCTAGAGATCCCTTGATGGATGGTTGTAATGACTGTACATCCTGCAAATCCTCCAAGAGCACCATGTCCTGTAAATGCAGAGGTGAACACAGAAGAGAGCATCTGAGGGATATGCTGATACTCCTTAAAGAGGATATAAAGAGCGCTAGCACAGTAAATCGTCATGAATACAGGAAGAATCTTGGTGCAGATTTTCCCTACTCGCTGTAGCCCCCCCTGTACGGCATAGATAACAAGAAGGAGTAAAGCAAGCATGGGGATGAACTTAGGGATTTCCCAACACGAAGCTAAACTTTCGGTAATTACCGAAAACTGGTAGATCTCCACGCCATAGATACATAATAACACGGCAACAATATAGGAGATCAGGGGAGTTTTATAAGCTTTGTTAAGAAAATATATAGGCCCACCCTGATACACGCCGTCGCTATCGACCTTGCGAAACTTAATTCCAAGATACACCTCGGAATACTTCACTATAGAACCAAAAATTCCCGCTATCCACACCCAAAATAATGCTCCTGGGCCTCCTATGCATGCAGCAGTGACAATACCGACAATGTTCCCAATTCCTATGTTGCCTCCAGCAGAAGCAAAAAATACCTTTAAAGGATGGACACCCTTTTCGGAGGGGGAGTCGCCATTTTCAGCTGTTTGTGTATAGTGACGTAGAAGTCGGCAGAACTGAGGAAACTTTGTGAACTGGGAAAAGCGAGACTTCCAAGATAAGGTACACCCCAGCAAAATAATCACTACAAATGCAATGTAGGACCAGAAAAAATCATCAAAAGACGATAAGAGTGCCATCATAACAATTTCATCCCTTAAATAATAACGGTTAATCTCCAGTCATTAGAATTATTTGGAAAACAAACTTTATATACTATTTGTCTTTTGTTTTTTAGGAAAATAAAGTTTATATACTAATAATAGTGTTCCTAAAGAAATAAAGACGTCAGAGAAATTGAATGTGGGGAATGCAAAGCTTCTATAACTGAAAGCAAGGAAGTCAATCACATGACCGTAGAAAAAGATATCTCCTACGTTCCCTATAGCCCCAGAGCAAAGCAAAATGAGTGCAAAGCGTGTGAGAGATGATAAAGATTTTCTTTTAAAAAAAAGATAGGCAAGAATGCCTACAATAACACATAGACGAAAGATTAATAAAAATTTTTTATAATTTGTAAAAAGACCAAAGGCGGCGCCTTCATTGAAAGTGGGAAAGATGGAGAAGGACAGCCCCCCCCAATTATGAGTATATAATTTGGGGTGAGAAGCACAGCTTTTATATCCTAGTAGGACAGCAAATTTTGTGGCCCAGTCAAAGAGAACGAAGGAGAGGATAGTTATAAATATATTTCGAGATGACGAGGCCATTAAAACTAACTCTCAGAAAGAAGACCTTTTTCAAATTGTTCCTGAGCTTTGACAGTCATTGTAGCATATGGGATTGCCATAAGTCTACAAATAGGAATTTCTTCTCCGCTTACGTCACAGATGCCGTAGGAGGTTTCTTCGATTTTTTCTAAAGCACGATTAATTTGTCGGAGAAGTTCATACTCTTTCGTTGTGACTTCAAGGCTAATCGTACGGTCAAATGTATCGGTACCTTGATCTGCTTGATGTTGAGAATAGCCTGTAGCTTCATTTGGTTTTTTAACTTCTTGAGCATTGCCTTCTAAAGTATGGGACAGCTTAGCTCGCATTTCTAAAAGTCTTTGCTTAAATTGTTCTATCTCATCTTCTGATAGGGGCATAAAGTCTCTCCTTTTATTATAAACTATTTTTCCATATCGGGAGTTGCGGACAATAGGACTTCCATCAATTCACCGACGTCTTTAAACCTACGGTAAACGCAAGCGAATCTGATATAAGCAATCATGTCAGCCTTTTTAAGATATTTCATTACTAGTTCGCCAATTTCTTTGGTAGAGATTTCCCTATTTTGTTTCCCTAACAATTCTGTTTTTACATTAGATGCAATCGCATGAACCTGATCCTGGCCTATACGAGTATGACTAGAAGCAGCTTTTAATCCATTAATTAATTTAGTTTCTTGAAAGCTTTCATAGCGCCCGTCCCTCTTTAATACTTGAAGAGTGAGCTCTACTGTTTCGAAGGTAGTAAAGCGTTGACAACACTTCAGACATTCACGACGACGCTTTATTGCGTTTGCTTCGGTAGCATTTCTAGAATCTATAACTCTTAATTCCCCATGATTGCAAAAAGGACACTGCATGGGAGCTACCTCCTAAGTTAAAGGTAGTCAAAGAATACAAGGTTTTAAAAACAGGGTAATCTAAGTAAGTATAGTTGCAAAGTTTTTTTCTTAAAGGAGGAGAATTTTTTTTAAATCATTTTCTGTATTTTTAGAAGAAACTGATATGCTCTTTATTAAATTTCTATTTCTTCTAATTTTATGAGGAACAATGTTTTCCGGGATCATTCAAGAAGTTGGCACAATTTGTTTTTTACAACCTCAGGAGGGGCATGTTGTTTTGGGAATCCAAGGCACTCTAAAATTTCTTGATAGGGTAATAGAAGGTGGTAGCGTAGCTGTAGACGGGGTTTGTCTAACAATGACACGAAAAGAACGCTCCATAATGTTTTTCGATGTGATTCCAGAAACACTAGCTTGCACAACGCTTCAAAAATGCTGCCTAGGGGATAGGGTGAATTTAGAAAATGCCCTAAGGTTCGGGGATCCCGTTGGAGGGCATATGGTCTCAGGACATGTGTGCGGTACGGGGGAAATTATATCTATTCGAGGAAATCGTTATGAGTTTCAGGTTTCTGCCTATCTTGCCCCTTACTTATTTGACAAGGGGTTTATTGCTATTGATGGCATTAGTTTAACATTAGCTTCAGTTAAGGAAACAGAGTTTTCTGTAGGGGTGATCCCAGAAACGCTGCAGAGAACGAGTTTGGGTTATAAAAGTGTGAACAGCCTGGTAAATATTGAAGTGGATATGTCTACAAAGGTCCAGGTAGACACGTTACAACGTCTAGCAGTATGTAGGTAGGGAAGATGGATTATGTTATGCTCGATAGTGGAGATGGGCAAAAACTAGAGAAATTTGGCCCCGTGGTACTATCTCGCCCCTCCAGTATAGCGATTTGGCCTAAGAAGTTTCCTAAGCTATGGTCTCAGGCAGCAGCGAGATTTTCCCGAGAGGGAGAGGGAGGAGAGTGGCAAATAAGAAAGAATCTCCCTCAGGAATGGGAGATTCTTTTGCAAGGAGTGCGTTGTTGTTTGAAAACGACTCCTTTTGGGCATCTTGGGGTTTTCCCTGAACATGCCGGATTTTGGCCACAACTTCGCCGTGCTATAGAGACCACTCCAGAATGTCGTGTGTTAAATCTATTTGCTTATACGGGCATTACCTCAATTTTTGCTGCAAAATGCGGAGCAATGGTCACTCATGTGGATGCATCCAAAGCTGTAGTAAGATGGGCACAGAAAAATACCGAACTAAATCATTTGCCTGAGAAGAGGATCTTTTGGGTGATTGAGGATGTCATGGCCTTCTTACAAAGGGAGATTCGCCGAGGGAAGGAATATCATATCCTTGTCCTAGATCCCCCTAGCTACGGTCGAGGCCCAGGTGGAGAGGTTTTTAAAATCGATAAGGATTTCTTTAAGTTATTATCTTTATGTTCTCAGCTGCTCTCTTCCTCTTCGCGTTTGGTGGTGATCTCTTCACACACCCCGGGCCATACCCCAGAATTTTTAAAGTGCTTAGCGCAACGGGGGCTGCCAAAGCTTGCCCCTTCGCAGTGGTTTTGTGGGGAAAGTTTTTGCGGAGAAGGAAGTAATGCCTTGCCTTCAGGGAGTTGTGCTATATGGAGTTCTTAGGAAAACACAATCCTAAAATCAAAGAGGCTTTAGCGTTAAAACGAACTAAATCTCGTAAGGGAGAGTTCTTTCTTGTGGAAGGGGTGCGGGAGATCCGAAAAGCCTTAGATGCTGGGTATCCTTTTCAGCATCTTCTATGTACTGCAAATCTCTCTGAAGAGGAAGAAAGTTTGTGTCAAGAGGCAGCAAAGCGCTCTATAGCGATATTTTTTTTCCACGAAGAGTCTTTGTCAGAGCTTTCTTATAAGGAGAACTCCGGTCATGTCATTGCGGTAGTACGGAAAACCTTTTTAAGTACGCAAGAATTTTTAGCTTCCAGAAGAAATCCTGTCCCGTTTTATCTCATCATTGAGCAGGTAGAAAAACCAGGAAACGTTGGAGCACTCTTAAGAACCGGAGATGGAGTGGGAGTGGACGGAGTGATCCTCTGTGATCCTATCGTAGATCTATACAATCCTAATGTCATTCGCTCTTCCCTTGGAACTGTGTTTACTCTTCCTGTTTTATGTGCCTCCCTTCCAGAAGTTCTCCAGCTTATTCGCAAAGAATCTTGGGAGGTCTACGTCACGAGCCCCAGAGCTAAGAAGCTATATTTTGAAGAAACTTTCCTTGCTCCCACAGCAATAGTCTTTGGTTCAGAAAAAGACGGCCTCATGCAGCCCTGGTTTCACGAAAGATTTAAAGAAATCACTTTGCCTATGCGAGGAAAAGCAGATTCTTTAAATCTATCTACTTCAGTGGCTGCAATAGCTTATGAAGTGCTTCGGCAGCGCATGGTTTCTATGTAGGGAGCTTATAGTCAATTAAAAATGTTTTTTTAATTATACTAATACATCTTTTTAAAAAGAATATTCTATAATATTCTGTAAACTTGATTTTTAATCTTTTTCTTGTAATGCTTTACTTCCTGCTATGGAAGATCGTGGCTTTTGAATATCGCGATTTTCAAAAAGAAAGTCGTTAATTTAAGGATGAAGCCATGAGAGAGCGAATTCCTTCGCCCTTTTTTATGTTGTATCGTCGTATGGTTCTTTCCATAAGTTTAGGACAGTTCTTAGGGAAGGGACTTGTCGGAAAGGTTTTGTCCAAGAGTTTCTCCTTGCTAGTTTCCCTTAGACACAGATATTTTCGCCCCACCCCTTTCCGTTCTCGAGCGACTGTTGTTAGCGTTGGAAATATTGTTCTTGGGGGTGCTGGGAAAACCCCTGTAGTTTTATGGCTAGCGGAGCAGCTGCAATCTCGAGGGTATTCCTGTGCGGTATTGTCACGAGGATATAAGAGTATTTGTAGTAGAAAAAGGAAACTCACCGTTGTGGATATTCGTAAACATTCTGCAGCGTATGTTGGAGATGAGCCCTTGCTAATGGCTGAGAAGCTTCCTCCAAGGTCTGTTTGGGTTCATAAGGACCGTAGGGTAGCTGCAGCTCAAGCTGAGAAGCAGTTCGATATTCTTTTGCTGGATGACGGCCTTCAGTACCGCAAATTGCATAAGGATATGGAGATTGCTGTAGTGAATGGTCAGGATCCTTTAGGGGCAGGGGAGTTTTTCCCAAGGGGGAGATTACGAGATTTTCCAGAGCGTTTGCAAAAGGTGGATGCAATTATTGTGAATGGGAATTGTTCTTCAGAGCATCAAGAGCTTTTAAGTGGGTTTCCCGCTTCACAGGTATTAGTGAAGCCTACAATTGCTTCAGTTGAGTGGATTCATAAAGGGGAGAGCATTGCAAATTTAGGGCTTTGCGGCTTACCTGTGGGGGTGTTTTGTGGTTTAGGTTTTCCTCAGGGGTTTTTGCAGATGCTAAGGGATGCTGGAGTAAAGATCTTAGGGACCTATATTCTTCCAGATCACGCAAGAATTACAAAAAAAGAATTATATTACTTTTGTCAGAAAATGGTGTTGCGCCAGGGACAAGGGATCTTATGTACGGAAAAAGATAGTGTGAAGTTGTGTGACGTATCTTGTGAAAAGGATTTGTTGCCAATTGGTAAAGTACGTATGAGCTTAGAAGTCGAAAATAGCCAAGCTTGTTCTCTCTTAGACACCATTGATCAAATACACAAAAATAGGGGTAACGAATGAAACTATGGATGAAAATCTTTATAGGATTGTTTGTCGGGGTTGCCTTAGGTTTAGTTTTAGAAGATAAAGCAATCTTTTTTAAACCCATTGGGGACATTTTTTTAAATTTATTGAGCATGGTGGTGTACCCACTAGTTTTCTGCTCAATGGTTTTAGGCATTGCTTCAATCAGTGATTTAAAAAAACTCGGTCGTATTGGATTGAAAAGTGTCGGTCTATATTTAGGAACGACAGCAATTGCCATTGTGATTGGGCTTGGTTTTGCTGAGATATTTCACCCCGGACAAGGATGTGATCTTTCCCACACGCTCGCGGAACAACCTTCTATGCAGACTCCAGCAAGGAGTGCTTCATATTTTTTATCTTTAGTCGCTCAGATATTTCCTTCTAATCCTGTACGCTCTTTTGTTGAAGGGAATATCTTGCAAATCATCATTTTTGCGATTTTTTTAGGGATTGCCTTAAGGATTTCTGGAGAGAAAGGACGTCCAGTAGAGAAGTTTATTGATGGGTTTTCTGAGATTATGTTGTGCATGGTTAATATGATCATGGCGTTTGCTCCCTACGGTGTGGGAGCGAGCATCGCATGGATTTCCGGAAGTCATGGGTTGGTGATTCTATGGCAGCTGAGCAAATTTATCATTGCCTACTACCTCGCTTGCATTTTCCATGCCCTTTTAGTTTTTGGGGGACTTGTGCGTTTCGGCTGTAAGATGTCCTTTTGGAAGTTTCTCTCTTCTATGATGGATGCGATTTCCTGTGCCGTATCCACAGCGAGCAGCTCAGCAACACTCCCAGTCACCATGCGGTGTGTTTCAAAAAATCTTGGGGTTTCTGCAGAAGTCTCTGGCTTTGTTTTGCCCCTAGGCGCTACTGTGAATATGAACGGCACGGCAATTTTCCAAGGCATGGCAGCGGTTTTTATTGCTCAGGCATACAACTGTCCCTTATCGTTGAGCAGTTTGGTGCTGTTAGTCGTGACAGCAACATTTTCTGCTGTAGGTAGCGCAGGGGTGCCAGGAGGGGGAATGATTACCTTGGGCTCTGTATTGGTCTCTGTTGGCTTGCCTATTCAGGGGATCGCTGTATTGGCTGGGATTGACCGCTTAAGAGATATTATAGGCACCCCTATGAATATTTTAGGGGATGCTGTTGTTGCCACATATGTCGCTTCTATGGAAGGTGAGAAGCTGCATACCGAAGAGTATTCTGTGGCACGGGAGACAACTGAATCTGTATAATTTGAAAGGGTAAGCATTATATGTTTGAGTTTCGATTCCCTAAAATAGGAGAAGCTGGGTCTGGAGGATCTGTAGTTCGTTGGCTAAAGAATGTTGGAGAGTTCGTCAAAAAAGATGAGCCTCTACTTGAGGTGTCGACTGATAAAATCGCTACAGAACTTGCTTCTCCTCAAGCGGGAATCTTAGCTCAGCAACTTGTTAATGAAGGAGATGAGGTTGCTTCTGGGGATGTTTTAGCTTTGTTAGAGGAATCTTCTTTGGAAGCATCTGAAGAAGCCCCTCCTAAGGAGGAGCTTTGTACCTTTGGAGAAGAGCTTCCTACAGCAACTCCAGGGGGATGGTTTTCACCTTCGGTGTTAAGTTTAGCTCAATGTAAAGGGATCGCTATGCATGAGCTGCAGCAGATCCCAGGAACGGGAAGTGATGGGAGAGTCACGAAGAAGGATTTAGAGGCGTATATTGAAACCCGTTCTTCGGAAGATCAAAGTAAAGAGAATCGCATTCCGATGTCTCCTTTACGTCGTGCTATTGCCTCTTCTTTGTCGAAGTCCTCAGATGAGGTTCCCCATGCTTCCTTAGTTGTAGACGTAGATGTTACGGATCTTATGAATTTAATTGCTGAGGAGAGAGAACGTTTTTTTGCTACCCATCATGTGAAGCTGACCATTACGAGCTTCATTGTGCAGTGTCTTGCAAAGACTTTAGAGCAGTTTCCCTTATTGAATGGGTCTTTAGATGGCCATACTATTGTAGTAAAGAAATCCATAAATGTGGGTGTTGCTGTAAACCTCAACAAGGAAGGAGTTGTTGTCCCTGTCATCCGCAACTGCCAAGATCAGGGATTAGTAAGTATTGCTAAGGCCCTTGCAGATCTTTCCTCTCGTGCTCGAGAGAATCGCTTAGATCCCTCTGAAGTGCAGGAGGGGAGCGTCACAGTCACTAATTTTGGCATGACAGGAGCATTGATGGGGATGCCGATTATTCGTTATCCTGAGGTGGCTATTTTAGGGATAGGCACTATCCAAAAGCGTGTAGTGGTCCGAGAGGATGACTCTCTTGCGATTAGAAAAATGATGTACGTTACACTTACTTTTGATCATCGTGTTCTTGATGGCATATATGGAAGCGAATTTTTAACCTCATTGAAAAATCGTTTAGAGTCTGTTACCATGAGCTAACATGAGTTTGAGTTTTTGATTTAGCCATAATGAGTTCCTCTGCGGTTTTTATAGATATATGCCATGAGATCCTAAACAAACAGAAAGACGCTTTAGATGAGTTTTTTAAGATATTCCATGGAGAAGAGGTTGCCAAATTAGCAGAGAGGATACTCCATCATTCTGGTTGGATATTTTTCTCAGGTGTAGGTAAAAGTGGCTATGTTGCAAGGAAGATCGTTGCGACGCTACAGTCTTTAAGTGAGCGGGCGTTGTTTCTCTCCCATGGGGATCTTCTTCATGGAGACATTGGGGTGGTCCAGGAGGGAGATATCGTTTGTCTCTTTTCAAAAAGTGGTGAGACCCAGGAGCTTTTAGATAGCCTCCCCTATTTAAAAACCCGAGGAGTAACTTTAGTCGCCATTACTTCCTCTCCGTATTCTAGCTTGGCAATTTCTGCTGACTTCGTGGTTGTTTTGCCCGTAGTTCCTGAACTAGACCCGTTTGATCTTATCCCCACGACCTCTACAACATGCCAGATGCTCTTTGGAGATCTCCTTGCAATGATGCTTTTGCAAGGACGGGGAGTGACCCTCTCCACCTATGGAGAAAATCACCCTAGTGGAAAGATCGGCCTCAAAGCAAAGGGAAGAGTCCGGGATTATATGTTTCCTAAAACGGAGGTGCCTTTTTGCGCTCCTGAAGATACAGTGCATGATACTTTGGAGATCTTTTCCTCATATGGTTGTGGATGTGTATGTGTTGTCACTCCGAACTATGAGTTGCTGGGAATTTTTACTGATGGAGACCTGCGCAGAGCCCTAGCGCATTATGGTGGGGAGGTTCTGTCCTTGGCGCTTAAAGAGGTGATGACAGCACGTCCTCGTGTTGTAGAAAGAGAGGCCGATGTCACTACAGCACTACAAATTATGGAAGCAAGAAATCCTATTACAGCTCTTCCTGTTGTGAACAATATCACCCAGAATTCTGTCGTAGGTTTGCTCCATGTTCATACGCTCGCAAAAGCTGGTTTGTTGTAGATTCAGAAAAAAGTTCGGAAGAGAGAGTAAGCCGGATTCTGTCTGCAGGGTGGACAAACGTCTCCCTGAGGGCAACCATTCATCTAGGGGATCTATCTCTAAATCCCTCGAGCGATTATGAAAAAACTTATGAGAAGAAAACTTCTCAATTTTGCAGAAACAAAAAAGCTTTTTTCTCTTGCTTCAGATAGGGTTTGCATGTCTATTAAGTCACCTTAATAGCTCCTACTCCTAAAGTAGGAATTTTCAGCCTGTCTATAAAACTTTCATTTTATAGCGGAATGTTTTCTGTTGCACTTTCCGTAGCCTCACGGCCCCTGGAGTTTCTCCAGTATCTTTTCTTATGAAGTCCAGACTTTCCTCTCTTTATGTTTTTTCATTGTGAAAAAGCATAAACAGCGGTTGCCTTTCTCTTCCGAATAACTTGTTATACAGCTGCACGACGACGACGACGTTTTGTTATGGAGCTCTCTTGCGTCGCAGCTTGAGATTCCTGCCAGTAGAGGATCCTAGAACAGTGTTCACAAAAAATTAAGCGGTCTCTTTTTCTTACGAGATTTTCATGCTGAGGAGTTAAAACAATATGACAACCACTACATACGCGGTTTTCTATAGGAACAACAACACGATCCTTTTTGTTGTTCAACAGACGCTCATAAATATGAAAAAGCTCAGGATCTGTAGCATTTTTAAGTTCAATGCGCTTCTCCAAAAGCTGTTTGCCTTCCTCATTGATTTTTTTTATGCTGTCAAAAATCTCTTTTTCAATAATGTTGCTGCTGTTTTCTGTTGATGCCAAGCTCTCTTTTAAAGAAACTATGAGATCTTCACTATTCGCTTGCTTATCCATAAGATCACTAAGCTGATGCTCTAAAGCTCGACGTTCCTTATTCGCTGCTGTCATCTCTTGGGTTAATGCATTAAATTCATCCATTTTTTTAACTGCAGCTTGCTGAGACTCAAGTTTGTTAATCTGCTCGGAAATTTCTTGAATGCGATTTTCACCCTCTTTAATCTGATTCTTCAGAGTTTCCATTTCTGATTCTTTCTCTTGAACCTTTCTACGGATATCTGCCTTGAGTGATTGAACTTTAGAAAGCTCTTTTTGATGCTCTTTCTTAACCCGCATAAGACGAATCATTTTAATATCAAGCTCTTGAATGGCTAAGATACTTTGAAGGGTGTCATGCATGAAAATTATTCCTTGCTTAGCTTATGGTTTCTAAAAATACACTTGCAAAGTGATGAAATTGGAAACAACAATACGAAGAAAAAAGCCAGTTTATCTCTTTTTTGGCAAGAAGTAAAGCTCGTTTTTTCTTTAAAGGGAGATTCTCTTAGTGAAAAATACGAAACTCTCCCTGTTAAAAAAATTAATTAGAAGTCTCCTCTTCAGGGGCAGCCTTTGCTAAAGGCGCATAAGGATCCTGTAGTAAGACAAGGAGAGACGCATTTTTAAACTTCAGGGCAGTATCGTGAATTGCCTCTAGTAAAGCTTTTTTACAGAAAAGATTGCATTCCATAGGCCAGGTATAGGAGGTGGACTTTGGACGTTTTTCATTCCGAGAGATTTCATAGGCAGAGGAAAACAGAGGAAGAGCTACAACGCTAACTTTTTCCTCTATAGCTTTTTCTAAGCATTTTACGTATGCACAGAAGGCTCTAGTGTAGTAATGCTCTGTAGTCTCCTCACCTTCTTCTGGGAACTCATCCACTTTAGGGCCGCGCACATGACCTAAGTACATTGGGGAAGGCCATTCCTTGAAATGCTTGCATAGAGCTACTCGAGCTTCTGTAGGGAAGAAAGGTTCGGGGGCGTTTATACTGCAATCTCGAGTATCACATGTTAGCCAATCTTTATGCATTTTTGCATAGATTGCATGAGAAAGGTTTGTTGTTTGGGCAATCGTTGCAGAGTGAGGGTCTATGGTGTTGAAAATCATGGCCCCCCCCTCACATTTTTTAGGAAGCACTCGTGGTGTAGCAGAAAATGGGGCGGAATCTGTCTGGATGCCTAGCTTAAACTTAGGATTAGACTTTACGCAGTAGAAATCAAAGTTCTGCTGCTGCGTAGATTGCCCATCCATACCACAGACGGTGTGGGCAGGGATTGAAGAGAAATAGCTGAGCAAAACTTTCTCCCAATCTGGGGTGGGTTTGGCTGTGAGGTGAAGGTAGGACATTATACCAATGACGGTAAGCAAAGCTGTCGCGATAAATAGTACAAGAAAAGCCGGGTTAGTCAAAGCTATGGTAAGGCCCACACCTAAGGAGAAGGTCGCTGCGGTTAAAATGGCTAGAAGTATCAAACAGGTAATTTTGGTAACAAACTTCTGCCTTTGTATGGCAAGTTCTTCTTTGGCAAAAGGTACAGCGCGTATCTGTCCTGCAAAGCTTAAAGATAAAGTCCCGTTGTTCTCCATAAACCTTTAATTATTATATAACTTAAAAACATTATAACATTTCTGATTTTTTCTTTTAGCTACTTTTTCTTTTAGTTACTTTATTTAGTCGGAAAAGAGAATTAGGCTAATTTCTTTGAGAGGGAGGGAAGCACCCCAAGAGCCACATAGACTTCATACACAGCCGAGGACAGGGTCTCCTTAGCAAGCAAAGCTAGAATGGGGAGGATAAGCAAGGATAACAGACATAGGTGATGAACGCAAAACCCTAAGGCTAAAGCTCCTGCTGTAAATGCTAGCAGTGCCAGGGTAAAACACATCACTAGGAACACAACATTACATAGCCTTTTTTTAGGCTGGCTTTCTGGAGGAAACAGAGAAACGGGGGAGTCGATTCGTTCAATAGAGGCCGCCATGTTCTTCCATAATTTTATGTAGAGCTCAATATTCTATACCAGGGAACCATTTTGTGTCATTTCTAGAGCCCATTGATTTAAGAGTCTTGGTGTTGAGCAATAAAAATTTTGAAATTCTTGAAGTGTAATAGGGCCCTGGCACCAATGGGTTTTCTGGGGAAGCTGAGGAAATAATTGAGCGTAAGCGCGTACAGTAGAAGGGCTAGTCAGGATTATATGTTCATATTGAGAAAATAGGTGTTTTTTTATTGGTCGTGGTTTGACGGTATAGTGCGCATAAGAGAAAAAATGCCAGGAGTTTTTTTTAAGGAAATCTTTAATAGCTGGGCGAGAAAGTGAAGAGTGGGGGTATAGGAGATAAGAAGTTGTAGGCAGGGTTCGGATTACTGGGAAGACGCCTTCGCTAATCTCTTCGGATGCCAGTAGTGTTGGTGCTTTAGGAAGAACGTTTCTTATGGTTTCATGTGTTGCTTTACCAATGCAGATATAGCACTTTTTTTGAAGCAAAGATTTAGAGAAACGTTTACATGCTTTTGAAAGAAATACGGCAGAGGAAGAGGGACTTGTAAGAAGGATATGTGTGGTTAAAGGTAGGTAACGAAAGGCTTTTTTCAGTTGTGGAGAAGTTTTTGCAAAGGGAACAAGCTGAAGAATAGGGAGGTGGTGAGCGTAGTATTTTTTGGCAGTTTTTTTGTTAAGACCTAGATAAAGTGTCCTGGGGTTTTCGGAGACAAACGCATAGGTAGATCTTTTGATTTTATGCTTCATTTTTATGTTTTGGGGCCTAGTTGACATTTTTCAGTTTGCAAGTTACGCTGATCTTGCGTTTACAAGTGTTGTTTATATAAGAGAACCTTGAGGGGGAGAAATGGTTATATCAAATCATGAATTTTTAGAAGGTCGTTCTGTAAATAAACGAGAAAAATTAGCTGCTGTAGCTTATACAGCTGCTCTTGCTCATTTAAAAAATTGTTTCCCTTCTGTCGGGAAGAAGATTATTGATGAGTTAAAGAGTCAGCGATCTTGTTTAAAGATGATTGCTTCTGAAAATTATTCATCCCTCTCCGTTCAAGTGGCTATGGGAAACTTGCTCACAGATAAATATTGTGAGGGGAGCCCATTTAGACGTTTTTATTCTTGCTGCGAGAATGTGGATGCTATTGAATGGGAATGCGCGGAAACTGCAAAAGAGCTATTTTCTTCTGAGTATGCTTTTGTCCAACCACTTTCTGGCTCAGATGCAAACTTACTTGCTCTTATGGCGGTACTTACTCATAAAATTCAAACTCCTGCTGTTAAAGCCTTGGGTTATAAGACCATAAATGATCTTTCAGAAGAAGAGTATATGCAATTAAAGAGAGATATGGCGTCTAGCGTATGTCTAGGACCTTCTTTAAATGCAGGAGGGCATCTAACTCACGGTAGCGTAAGAATGAGCGTGATGTCTAAATTGATGCGCTGCATATCTTATGGGGTAAATTTTGATACTGAGCTTTTTGATTATGATGAGATTGCCCGGTTGGCTAAATTATACAAACCTACAGTGATTATTGCTGGGTATTCCTCATATTCACGTAGATTAAACTTTGCGAAATTTAAGCAGATTGCAGAGGATTGTGGAGCTGTTCTTTGGGCTGATATGGCACATTTTGCAGGTCTTGTTGCTGGTGGCGTTTTTGTAGGGGAAGAAAATCCTATTCCTTATGCAGATATTGTCACAACAACAACCCACAAAACATTACGAGGACCTCGTGGTGGGATTGTATTTGCGACTAAAGAGTACGAGGATATTATAAATAAGGCGTGCCCTTTGATGATGGGAGGGCCCCTCCCTCATGTGATTGCAGCTAAAACCGTAGCTTTTAAAGAAGCTTTATCTGTAGATTTTAAAAAATACTCTCATCAGATTGTAGAGAATGCCCGGAGGTTAGCTGAAGGGTTTGTGCGAGAGGGATTGCGCGTGCTTACTGGAGGCACAGATAATCACATCGTGGTTATCGATTTGAGGTCTCTGGGGATTTCTGGGAGCATAGCGGAGAATGTTTTAAGTGAAGTTGGCGTTGCTGTAAATCGAAACGCCTTATATTCAGATGCTCAAGGGAAATGGGATCCTTCTGGTATACGTTTAGGAACCGCAGCGATAACGACCTTGGGAATGGGTGTAGATGAGATGGATGAGGTAGCAGCGGTTATTGTAAAAGTTTTGCGAAATATTTGCGTAAAACGTAATGCTAATGGTAAAGACGTAGGAGAGCTTGCTGAAGGTATCTTTGAAGAAGCTAGGGGAAGAATCAGTGATCTATTGTCGCGTTTTCCTCTCTACCCAGAAATTGATTTGGAAACATTGGAATGATAGGAGACGATGAATTCTATGCCTGATGGAGAAGCATTGAGGTTACGTGATTGTTTAGAGAAACAGATTTTATCTAATCGTCGGGTATTTTTTTGTGAGCCTGTAACGGAAAAAAGTGCAGCAGATGCTATCCGCAAACTATGGTACTTAGAAATGACAGATCCAGGTAAGCCGATTACCTTTGTTATTAATAGTCCTGGGGGATCTGTAGATGCTGGATTCGCGATTTGGGATCAGATTAAGATGCTTACATCCCCAGTGACTACTGTAGTTACGGGATTGGCAGCGTCTATGGGTTCAGTTTTAAGTTTATGTGCTGCTCCTGGGCGTCGTTTTGCAACTCCCCACTCTAGGATTATGATTCACCAGCCCTCTATTGGTGGACCGATTACTGGACAGGCTACAGATTTAGATATCCACGCTAGGGAGATCCTTAAAACCAAAGCAAGGATTGTTGATGTGTATGTAGAAGCCACTCATCAACCTAGAGATGTGATAGAAAAAGCCATAGATAGGGACATGTGGATGACTGCAGATGAAGCTAAAGATTTTGGGCTGCTAGATGGCATCCTCTTTTCTTTCAATGACTTGTAGATATCCTATATATTCTGGAGCGGGAAATCGCTTTTTCCTTAAAACAGGCTCTCCCTCTTCTCCTGCTTTAATCCGTCTGCTGTGCACTCAAGCACATGTAGACGGATTTTTATATTTAGAACCCTCGCAGATAGCAGATGCAAAGTTGGCCATCTTTAATGCCGATGGTTCTCGTCCTACAATGTGTGGGAATGGCTTACGTTGTGCTATTGCCTATCTTGCACAGAAGTTAGAGAAGCCACAGATCACTATAGCTACAGATCAAGGGGTATACTCGGGAGTATATTTTTCTTGGGAGCGAGTTCTTGTAGATATGACATTGCCGGAATGGAACTTCTCATCTCATGAAATCGTTTTAAGTGGACTAGGGAAAGTACAGGTATTTTTTATCCATACGGGAGTGCCTCATCTTGTGGTATTTTGCCCCGAGATTGCTTCTATAGATGTTGCAGTGCTTGGGAGGGAGTTGCGTTACCATACTACATTTGCTCCTTCGGGAGCAAATGTGAATTTTGTGGAAATTTTTAGCGAGCAGCAATTAAGAATACGTACGTATGAACGTGGACTAGAGAGAGAAAGTGCTGCATGTGGGACGGGATGCATTGCTGCTGTAAAAACAGCTTTGTTTCGTGGTTTTGTAAAACAGGGTGAGGTTATAGTCCATGTATCCCAGGAGAGCATGAAAGTTTTTATAGAAGGAGAGCGTATATATTTGGAAGGTCCTGTAACTATAGAATCGTCGGGGAGGCTAGAAAACCAGGGGGAGGCCTTATCTTCTAGCATGGAGAAAGATGTATAGTTTAGGATAGTTGACATGAGGAAGGATGATCTTTATTTTAGGGATTTTAGAGTGCAGGATAGATCTTGCTCTCTAACTACGTTTTTTTTATAATCGCAGCTTATGACTGAGTATCCTGTCCCACAAAATCCCCTTTTGCTTCGTGCTCTTCGCCTTATGGACGCGTTTTCTAAATCTGACGATGAGCGGGATTTCTATCTTGATCGTGTCGAGGGGTTTATTCTTTATATTGATTTAGATAAAGATCAGGAAGATCTTGATAAGATTTATCAGGAGCTCGAGGACAATGCTGAACGGTATTGTTTAATCCCCAAGTTAACTTTTTATGAAATTAAAAAGATCATGGAGACGTTCATTAATGAAAAGATCTATGATATTGATACTAAGGAAAAGTTTTTAGAGATTCTTCAATCTAAAAATGCAAGAGAGCAGTTTTTAGAGTTTGTCTACGATCACGAATCTGAGTTAGAGAAATGGCAGCAGTTTTATGCTGAGCGTTCGCGGATCCGAATTATTGAATGGTTGCGAAATAATAAGTTTCATTTTGTCTTTGAAGAGGATTTGGATTTCACTAAGCATGTATTAGAACAGTTAAAGATCCATTTGTTCGATGCTAAGGTGAGCAAAGAAATCACCCAGGCGCGTCAGCTGCTTGCCAATAAGGCTAAGGTGTATTACTCCAATGAAGCTTTGAATCCGCGTCCTAAGCGGGGGCGCCCTCCGAAGCAGTCTGCAAAAGTAGAGACAGAAACCACGATTTCTAGTGACATTTATACTAAGGTCCCTGCGATAGCACGGCGGTTTCTATTTTTACCGGAGATCTCTTCGGCCTCTTCGATTACTTTTTCTGAGAAGTTCGATACAGAGGAAGAGTTTTTGGCGAATCTTCGTGGATCAACGAGACTTGAAGATCAGTTGAACCTTGCAAATCTCTCTGAGAGGTTTGCGTCATTAAAAGAGCTTTCTGCAAAGCTTGGCTACGATTCTGAGTCTGGCGAAGACCTTTTCAGTGGAGACGACGATGATGATGAGGAGGAAGAAGTCTCTTTGAAGCCTAAGACTGGCAAGCGTGGCCGCAAAAAAGCAACATAAATTCTTAATATCTCTATCTTTACATTTTCTTTAAGAATCTGTAGTTTCTTGCTCTTTCTTTTTTTACAGGATTTATTTTATAAATATTTTAAATTCATTTTGATTTAAAATATTAGATTTAAGTTAGTAGCCCATTTTTTATTAAAATAATTTATGACTGCGATTTTTAATTTCCAAAGGCATAGGTTATTTAGTTTAGACTACTATGTGGATATGCCTCAAAATACTGTCGCTTCTCGGAAGGCACAGGCGGGGCTGGTTGTTAAAATTTTATGTATTGTTTTTCTTATTCTATTTTTGATTGCCCAGTTATGTTTTGGTTCTCTTCCTTTAACGATTGCTGTGTTTCTTGTTATTAGTACCTTAGCTAGCGTTTGTTCTGTCATTTTTGCAATATGGTTATCTTCAAAAGTCCTTCCGAAGTCTCGAAATCCTGTTCAGGATGCGTATTATCATGGGATTCGAGAGTGGAACCTGACACGTGCGGCACTTCCCCCTTCTTCGGAAATCTCTTCTTATAATAAGGAACTTTTAGAGCCTTTTAAGAAATATTCTTTAGGCGATCAGGCCTTATCTTACATTTCTGTTATGTTGGAACATTTTGTTTCTGAGCCATTTCCTGCTGCTTTAATCCGTGGAACAGAGATTCTCCGTGATTTTAGAAAGTCTCCGAGATCATTGTTTTTCCCGATTTCGTTATTTAGTAATGCCCAGATTAATTATTTCTGTGAGGCCTTTCGTAGTGATGCAGACGCACATAACGCTATGAAGGATTGCTATAGGATAATTCAAGCCAACGCAATTGCAAGTTCTTTAGGGTTGAAAGCGGTGAAGGTCCTTCCTAGCACTATGGTAGATGTGGATTATCCCCACCCTAAGGACAATGAGGGGAGGAAAGGGTTAGTGCGAGTTTACCATCCTTTAAAGAAAGGTGGGGACATTAAGCACTTTCCTCTTTTAGTTGAGAACTCTCGCCTTCCTCAGGGACCGCTATATGTATCTCGGCTTGACTATGGCGAGTTTAAAAACAAAGACGACGTTATTGTCCGAGGTTTAGAAGATCTTTTGCAGCTCTGTTTGTATCAGGAGTACTTCTTTGCTTTGCAGTGGGATAATGTTTACTATGATCCTGACTACAATAAAATTAGAAAAAGATGTTTAAATCCAGGCCTAAGAATCCGCTCCATGGATCCAGAAATCACTACGGAAATTCCTGAGTGTGGGGTGGTGTGTGAGGCTTTCTTACAATGGGCTTCAGTATTAGGGAGTAAGAAGCAGCTGAAGTGGCTAGAAGACAAACTGGATTCCATAACGTTTGTGCAGAGTTTAGGAAGTGAGGACGCTGAAATCCTTCGTGACGATGATGAAGATGAGATCCTTACGGCAATTCCTTCTTTATTTGAGAATAGAGATTCAGGAGCTGCCTCGGGAAGTCAGGAGGAGACGTCTTCTGGGGGTTCTGATCGTGAAGATTCTATGAGTTTAGCTGCTCCTTCGCAAAGATCACAAGGGGCTTTTCTTCCCGAGATGAATAGGCGAAATCAGCCTATGGTGAGGCTGACAGCTTATGAGAAGGAGTGTATCCGTGAGCGCATTCAAAAGCGAGCAGAGGAGCTCAAGGTCTTTAGGGAATATGAAAAGCCTTTCCGTTCCGATGATTTTCCTCAAGGAAAGGGCTCTTGGGATTATGAACAGGAACAAAAAGGTAAGCTTGAGCAGTTCTTGAAGGATCCCGCACTCCAGAAGGAGTTATGTCGAAATTCTAGTCCTCTTGTGAAGGGGAGGATGCTTACCTCTTGTGCAAAGTGGTTGTTGGATTTTGTTAAGGGAAATATGAGTTTCTCTGACCATCTATATAAAGATATCTTGAGCCGGGGCTTTACCTCTGGAGGGGGAGAGTTTACCTTAAGAATGACGCGTGTTCTTGAGCCAGGAATAGAGCCGTGGTATACGCGTGAATCTCAAGCTGAAGCTGTATACCAGACGCTTCTTACGCTACAAGCTCGGGGATATATTTTCTCTGTCATGCCCTCTCAGGAGGGAAGGTTCACAATTCTTTTTTAAAGGGAAGACTTTAAGGTTTTTTCTAATAGCCATATTGTCGCTACTCCTGAGAAGAACTTCTTTTTTTTCTTCAGCTGAAATCCTGCCTGTAAGAATAGCTGTTCTAGCTCGTGATCTTTAGGGAGGTTGTGGATACTCTCGCTTAGGTATTGGTAAGCATTAGGGTGGTGGGAGAAGAACTTTCCGATTTTGGGAACCATGATCTTAAGGTAACAGGAATGGATGCTGTGAAGCAGCCCTCGAGCTTGTGTGAGCTCGAGGATTCCAAACCTCCCTCCCGGTTTAAGAACCCTGAACACTTCCTTAAGAGCAGCTGTTTTTTCAGAGAGGTTCCTTAAGCCATACGCCATGGAGGCTAGCGTTTGCGAAGAGCTTTCTAAGGGGAGAGTAGAGACGTCTCGATGTAAGAAGGTAAGCTCTACATTTTGTGGAGCACGTTTTTTAGCGATCTGCAGCATCTCTGAGGAGAAATCTATGAGTGTTGCTGAGGATCCTGGATAGGTGCGAACATAGCTCAGGGCTACCTTACCAGTTCCTGAGCATAGATCTAGAAGATGGTCAGCACTTCCTAACATGCGGATAAGCGCACGGTTCCATAGGTGATGCGTCCCCAGGGAAAGAATCCCATTGATTTTGTCATATTTGGGAGCTAACGTCCCAAACATCTCTTGGAGGTTATGTCTTTTGAAGTAGCCTGTCATAGTATTGTTGAAATGCCTTAAGCCCTGCGTAGTCTTCCTCCCCTAGGCGATACCTAAGGAGAGAGTAATATGTCCGGAGATCTTTATGGGAAAGATTTGTACGTTTATGTGCTGTTTCTATAACTTCTTGAGGGGAATTCTCAAAATGAGAAAGAGCAGACTCTAGTGCGAGATGTATTAAAGAGGAACAATTTTCCCAAGAGGTTCTGTTGAGAACCACAGCAAAGACAAAGGGCATCCCTGTAAGTTCATCCCAGCACTGAGCTAGGTCATGAGTTGTAAATTGTGGGATTTGGGGATGTTTAAGAGCAGCATCTCCAATTAAAAGGAGGCCGTCATATCTATCTGGGGAAAGATTTATGATTTCTGATGGGGAAAGGTGTTCTATCTGAGGAGAAGGAACTTGCCATAGGTTATGGCAAAGAATTTTAAATAGAGCTACAGATGACAGACTTTCATTTGTTATGGCAACTTTAGGTCTTGAAGAAGAAAAAAAAGATGAAGAAGTATAAAGATTAACACTTTGCACATGCTTGTGAGCAGCTATCCCCCAGCCAGGGAGGCATTGCAATTTCTGTGCAACCGTTCCTATAGATGAAGTGAGGGCACAGTCTATTTCGTGATGGAGTATTTTTTTTAACAATTCAGCCGGGGGAGCTAAATGTAGCTGTAGATAGGAATTTTCAAGAAGTGGCAAGGAAAAAGGCAAAGCATTGATGTAGTTTACACAGCCGAAGTTTATACATTTTTGGAGTTCGTAAGGCAAGGGATCCTTCCTTGTTTTTGGATGAGGTTTGCCATTCCTTCGATATCTAGTTTTACAGGATATCCTAATGATGCCATTTCAAAGACCTTCTCCCCTTGATGTGTAGAAGAAAGATCGTTTGCTCCACAAGAAAGCATATGAAGGGCCTCTTCAATTCCTAGGTAGTTCCACATTGCTTTTAGATTGAGGAAGTTGTCCAAGAACAGACGTGATACTGCCATTAAGGTGCGAGGAGAGATAGCATGAGGAACGCCGAGTTTCTTCAATCTCCTCCCCAAAGCATTGTTAATATTAGCAAACTTTAAAATCACAAAATTCTTAAATCCCCGAGTTTCATCTTGGAGTTCCCTTAGGAGCTTGAGGTGCGTAACAATATCCTCAGGAGTTTCCCGATGGTAACATAACATAATAGAATTCGTTGGGATTCCCAGCTCGTGGGCGGTCTTATGTATCTCTAAGTACCTTGCTGAGGAGATCCTCCCAGGCGCAAGGAGATCCCGGATTTTATCTACAAGGATTTCTGCTCCCCCTCCAGGAATAGAATCCAACCCAGCTTCTTTCAATATTGTAAGGATTTCCTTAACGGGAATATTATGCAGGCTTTCTAGGTAGGCATATTCTATTGCTGTTAGAGCTTTGATATGCACGTCAGGATAGGCGTGTTTTACTAAAGAAAAGAGCTTCGTATAGTAATGAAGATCACAGGAGGGCGTGCACCCTGCAACAATATGTACTTCCGTAATAGGGTTATGCACCTGGGCAATCTGCTCTAGGAGCTGCTCTGGCGTGTAGTACCAGCCCTTAGGATCTCCAGGTTTAGCATAGAACGAGCAAAATGTGCAGTTGTAGGTACAGAAGTTTGTAGGATAGAGATAAAGCGTGGAGGAGTAGTAGACGACATCTCCAACGCGTTGTTTACGAACTTGATCTGCCAGGGACCACAAGGCTTGAAGGTCTTCATCATCTTTTAAAAGCAGGAGCTGGAGGGCATGCTCTTCGGAAAGGCGCTCTCCAGAGATTATGGCTTCAAAGAGGGTCCGTAACCAGGGAGTTTTAGGAAGAAGTGGAGGGTGGGGTATTGTCGTTGTCATGAGGTGGAGATTCCTTAGATGTCGGTTTTGGATTTCGATTTTTGCAGCAGTCAGTTTTTCCACATCCTTTAGAAAGAGGACGGCCTAAAAGATAAGAACCTAAAAGAAGCACACCGATTCCTAGGGCTATGAGGACCGTAGCGATACAAACCAAAAAGAACAGCGTCATCACGATAACACCCTACTGTAACTTTAGAGCTTTAATGGAGATCAATCCAAATAGGAGAGCTCCATGCCATCGCTTGATCCACTTGGGTCACGCGAAGGTAGTAAAAGACAAAAGGAGCGTTCCCTTGAGGATCTTCCAAAGCTACAGAAGCTAAGGGCTCCATATCATCATATTCGTATTCTAAGTTATTACTTTGAGGAGAGAACGCTTTGAGAACTTCCCCGTTGCGGATGATCTCTAAACTTTTCAACAAGGCCGTTCCTGCTACAGAGCCAGAGATATGCCGATTTACCATAAGCCCTGGTTTCGTCCCTAAGGATAATTCTGACCCCATAGGGGCCGAGGCAATGTTAAAGCTAAGATTTATCCTAGGCCCTGTCGTAGCATAGCAGTGTCTCTGATATAAAGCTTCAATTAGAGAATCTCGGCTATATTTAGTGCAAATAATTGCTGTAAGCCCTGGGGAATACTGCACCTGATTACTATCGAAAAAATCTTTATAAATTCCTCGATCATCAAAACCTCCAGCGACAAAGCCAAAACGGAGATTTTTCTTGAGCCCTTCAATGAGAGTCCCTTGGGGATCCATTGTATCTATACCTCGGATAGGGAAGGGGTTGCCTAGCTCTGCAGTGGTTTCCGAACAGCCCCAGGCATTGTAAATTTCCACAACACGCTCAAATTCAGGATGGAAGTTTTCGAAATTGTAACCGTAGTGTTGTGAAGCTGTGAAGCAGGGGATGGAAAGGATCTCATGGTTTGGAATGCTCTTATACAGCTTTGATAGGGGAACATGCTTGTAGTCTTTGTGCTTTGATATTGACTTGCTTTCCTTAATGTGGAGGATATGACGGATGCCCTCATGCTTTGGTTCTCCAATAAATTGGAATCCTGAGAGAGTAACAAAGCGGTCTTCTTCGTTAAAGTCCGAGACAGCTTGGGAAATCGCTTTCCAATTTTCAGGAGATAGGTTCTCTTGGTTTTCAAACGGCGAGGTAGCATAAAAATTTAATGCTCGATCGTCTCGGAAATAGCGTAAACATGCCTCAATATTCTCTTCTGAATCTATACGTTCGGATTCTCCATGTAACAACCCCCACATTAGATTTGGAGAGGAATCCTGAAAGCATATTATCGGAGCAGAAGTGAAGATTTCTTGTGTGGAGAGATTTTTGAGTTGAATGCGATAGGTTCCTGGCTCATTGAAATATAAGTTAGGCAGGATCACAAATCCTGTTTCTGGGATGAACAGCTGCCAGTTGAGATTTTCTCTAAGATGTTCGTAGGAGAGCTCTATGCGTGTTTCTTCTGGGGCGAAGTTTGTGAGGTTGTCAAACTCATCTTCGAAACGCACGGTGATATCGAAACGTTTATTTTTCGTAACATAAGAGGGAGTGAAAATTTGGATCTTTTGTAGAAGATTTCCTCGGATATCGATCGTGAATACGTCGGGTTCGTCATAGTTCCCTTTTCCTGTCGGGTCGATATAGAGATAAAAGGGCTTTCGACGTTGCGAGAAGAGCTGAGCCCCATTTCCAGCTTCATCTGTTTGGGGATGATCTGGAGAAGGGCCAAGAACGATGACAAAATTTTCTCCAGCTTCTAGATCATAAGGGAGAGTAAACTCAAATTGAGGAATAGGGTTCAGTTTTACAGGAATAGGTGTCGCTGTAAGGATTTCCCCTCCGGGAATTTCTGCATAGATGACATTATTGGGTCGAGAAAGATCTACGGAGGGACATTCCCAATCTGTAGGTTTTCCATTCCCTAACAAGTCAAATTTTAGCTTAGTGCCTGCGGGCAAAACGTTCGCTAGGGAGTAAAAGAATTTCCATGTAGAGATTTGTCCGGCTCTCGCTATGGAAGGGTTAACATAACAAACAGATCTACGCATGGTAAGAAGAAGGCATTAGATGATCAAAAAGCATCATCATATACTAAGAAGAGTGTTTTTCTCAATTCTCGTCTTTGTTAAGGGATTGTATTGCCTCATCTACAGAGTTAAACATTTTGAAGTAAGAAAGAAATCCCGTGACATAGAGGGTTTGTTCTATAGTTTTAGGAACAGAGGTAAGCACAATTTTTCCAGAGTTTTTCCCAACTTGATGATAGCTTTGCAAAAGTACACGTATGCCTGCACTGGACATGTAATCGAGATGGGCACAGTCTAAGACAATATTTTTTGCGCCTGACGTAAGAGATTGTGTGATGCTTTCTTGGACTTCTGGAGAGGTGATGCCGTCTAATTTTCCTGTAAGATGCAAGATGGTCGTGGAATCGCGGTCTTCTTTTTTGATTTCACCCATGGGGTTCCCCTAAATGTGATGAGATTTTCTCACCTCCTCACTCTGAGGAATCTTGAGGTTTTTTGCCAAGGTTTTTTTCTTTGATTCCTGAATATCCTGGAAGATGTAGCTTACGTTTTCTTGGGGTGAGCTTTAGTTTCCCCACGCTACGTTCGGAGCATGTGATGATTTCTATATCAAAGTTGTCATGATGGAGTTTCATCCCCTTTTGGGGGACTGCTCCTATCTTATGTACGATATGTCCTCCTAGGGTATCGTAGCTTTTTTCATGATCGATTTTAATGCGAAAATATTCTTCTGCATCGGAAATGGTCATCTTCCCATCAACAATCCAAGAGTTCCCTAGTTTTTTATAGGGAAGATCCTCCTGAAGATCATATTCATCGGAGATATCTCCAAAGACTTCCTCAAGAATATCTTCCATAGTGGCGATTCCCTCAGTAAACCCATATTCATTGACTACAATGGCTAGATGGCGGTGTTTTTGACGAAATTCCTGTAACAAAGAAGAGACCTTTTTAATTTCAGGAGTGTAAAACGGAGGATTTGCCAAGTTGGAAATAGGCTGAAGGATATCTCCCAGGGTTGTTGAGAGGTGAAATAGGTCTTTAGAGAGCAAGACTCCAGTGATGTTGTCAAGGTTCTTTTTATATAAGGGGATACGGCTATAGCCTTCCTCTACAACTGCTAACAAGGCATCTTGGATAGACATATCTTCGGGAAGAGCAAAAATATCTGCTTTAGGAACCATAATTTCCCTTACGATCAGGTGATCAAACTCTGCTATGGCCTCGGAGAGCTGGATATGAAATTTGGAGACTTTTGTAGACTCTGAGAAGTGTTTTTTGCAGAGCTTGTAGAAGGGCATCGACAGCCATTGTAAGAGGGTTGTTATAGGACGAAGGTAGTTGAAAAAACTTTTTGACAGCTTGGGGAAGAGCCATGTTGGTAAAAAAATGTAGAAAAACAAACATGTACTAACATAGATGGGCCAGAAGAGCCAGGCATGTTTGAGGTAACGAGGGAGCTCGGAAAAGATCCCGAGTCCGAGCACTCCATAAAGGACTAAAAGGACCGTCGCAGAAGAGGCAAGCACTATGGGAAAAAATACGGGGGGTCTTTTTTTCTTATAGCTGCTTAGCAGGGGAACGTAGAAGATAGTTGACCCGAAGTAGGGTTTCTGCTGTGCAAGACCTGTAGAGGTTAAAGAAAATAGTAGAAGAAGAAAGCTCAGAGAGTAAAACATGTTAAGCTGAAAGTAAGGCACATTCTTCTTTCAGAATACATAGGAGGAGATTTTCTTTAACTCTCATTTTTCGTTTCTTCTCAGGGGTGGTATCCTCGTAGTTTAACATGTGCAGGAGAGAGTGCACAAGATATCGAGAGACTTCTTCATAGACCTGCTCTGAGAGGTCCTCGCACCTTAGGAAACGCTGCGCTGCTTTTGGGCTAATAAATGCTTCCCCAAGAACATGGGGATAAGAAGACGCTCCTGGAGGATCTATAGGTAAAGTAATCGTATCCGTTAAAGAGGGATCCGAAAAGACTTGATCGTGAAGCTGGGCTAGAGCTTTATCCTCGAGGAAGTACACAAATACCTGGTCGGTAACAACTCCTAGATGCTCCAATACAACAGAAACTAACTTTTTTACAGATTGTGCGCGTATCGGAACACTTTTTTGCTTGTTGGAGACATAGACTTTAAGCGATCTTTTTTTCAAAAAAGTCTCCAATAAGCAATAGAATAGACTTATTTTAAAATGGGAGTTTTAGGAAGCCCTGTAGCTTTTTTTGCTGTAGCATCATCCCAACGCCCCAATTTACGCAATACTTCGATACGTTCGAAACGTTTAAGCACATTTCTTTTGGTAACTCCCTTTACAGACTTACCATAACTACGATGACGAGACATAACCTTCCTTTAACTTTGGCTAACCGATTTTAGGGATAAAGACGCTAACGCTATCTACAACATTTTCATGCACTTTATATGCAACTCTTGGAGCAGGAGCAGGATGCACTAATGCGTACTTGGGCTTGCGTTTTTTAGGACATGTCGCTCTACGACGCGCTTGTTTACTCATTCGTGTCATAAATAACTCAAAAAATAAATGTTAACTTTCCTAGAAAATAAGTGAAAAAGACTTCTTTCAAGAAAAAAGAGAATAAGGGAAAAAGAGTTTTTTTTCAACACTATGACAAATTAAGGCTTGGAATTCGTAGAGAGCGCTTCAGGGATAGGACAAGACGTTGCTGATGATAGCACTCCACAAGAAATAATGTACTTAAATGCGTCCTCAATTTTCATATCTAAGAATGTAATATCAGATTTTTTAAATAGGGTGAGAAACCCTGAGGTTGGGTTAGGTGTTGTTGGGATAAACACTGTGATTAGGGGGTCGCTTTCTTCTTCTTGCCCTTTACATGCTGTTGGGGCTTCTCCTGCAACAAGTCCTATGCATTGCGTATGGTATCCTGGAAAGGGCACCATAACAACTTGTTTAAAGGATCCAGATTGCGAGCCGAAGATGGTCGTCATGACTTGTTGTGCGGCTTTGTATACAGTCTTTATGATGGGGATGTGGTGGAGGATTTTATCGTATATGGATAGGACTGATTTAAAGATCATAAGACGGGCTAAAAACCCGAGAAGTACTGTAGCAAAGAAGATGCCAAAAAGAAGGATGATTTGCAGGACAAACTTGAGGAGGGCGCGATGTTTGGAGTAGAAGGAGAGATTCTCGAAAAAGCTTGATGCGAAACCCACGAAAGGCTGGGTAAGAAAGTTCACGATCATCCCCACTACAGCGATTGTGATGGCAAGGGGCAAGAGAATAATGAGTCCTGTAATAAAGTACTTTCTCATGAACTTTAAGAGAATATTTGTTGTTTCCTTTACTATATCGTTAGGGAGTATTTAAGATAAGATTTTTATATTGTGCCTTCGGGTTGAAGAAGGAACCTCCAGGGCATGTGTACATATTCTTCGGCGTAATCGATTCCTATTCTTGGGGTTGAAACAATCTTTCCGAAAATTTTTTCTTTGTCGATGTAAAGCTTTGGGGTATTTAGGGGAGTGTGATTATGGCGTAGCGTAATTCCTAAAGCTTGGCAGACCTTCCCAGGGCCGTTGGTTAGGAGATGTAAGGGCTTATTTTTCCATAATCTTCTTTGCTGCATTGTTTCTAGTCCTTCTTTAGGAAAGATCGCACGGATAAGAATTGCGTGGGGGACATCTTCAGGTCCGGTTACGACGTTAAACAACGTATGCATACCATAGCATCTGTAGACATAGGCTGTGCCACCTTTGGCATACATGGCAGCATTCCTCTGTGTTTTTCTATAGTTGTAGGCGTGGCATGCCTTATCGTCGGGGCCGCGGTAAGCTTCCGTTTCTATGATATATCCTGAGGTTGTTTCATTGTCTTGTATGGAGACCAGCTTATGTCCTAGGAGGGCTTGTGCTAGAGAAATCACATTTTCTTGTGCAAAGAAACTTTCATGAAGCATAGGTTTAAGATTTTTTCTTGGGTTTCCTTGGGAGGCGTTTCTTTTTTTCCTTAGTTTTGGGAGTTTCGGACTTGTTGGAGACGGGGGTCCAGATGATTTCCTGAGTGAGAAGATTGACAGAGGCAAGCTTGACTTTCAGAGAGGCTCCAGGTTTGAGGTGGCTTGGGAGGGAGTCTATAGGGGTTTTCTTTTTTAAGGTGTACTCTTTAGGGAGCTGTGCAGTAGGGATAAAGCCTTCATGGTAAAATTCTGGTACAGTAAAGGTGAGCCCTTCACTGCTGTAGGTAATGATATAGGCAGGATATACAGAGTTCGGTTGCTCTTGCAGAAACTTAGATAAAAATCGCGCCTTTTTAATACTTTCAAAAGCAGATTCTGCCTTGGCTGTTATACGCTCTTGTGTGGAGCATGAGCGCACGATTAATTCTAAACGCGTCTCATCTATCGCCATTGGGTTGAAGAGAAGCCGATGCACAATAAGATCGATATACCTTCGGATAGGGCTGGTAAAGTGGGTATAGTAATCGAGCTTAAGCCCATAATGGCCTTTATTTTCTATAGAGTATGAAGCGGTTTTCATGCTACGCACAAACTGTGAGTGGATCACTTGCTCTAGAGGGTGCCCTGACGTCGTTGTTTGTAGGAGATATTGATAATCGGGCTCTTGCGTGGGGGTAAGGGTGATATCAAATCCCATGCTTTTGGCAATTTCCTGGAATGAAATGAGGTTATCATCATTTGGGGGTTCGTGGATACGAAAAGGCAGTGTGATCCCCTGGTGGGAAATATGGTAGGCTATGATTTCGTTAGCTTTAAGCATAAACTCTTCAATGAGTTTGTGTGAGTCTGTTTGGTGGTTTTCTACAAGAGCTACAGGCTCTTGTAGGTTATCTAAAGACATCGTATAGGAGGGAAGAACAAAGCGTATGCAGCCACGTTGCTCTCGAATGTCAGCGAGTTTTTTGCTTAGGCTCTTCATCGCATGGAGGGTTTTTGAAATAGGATGTGTTTGTTTTTTTTCTAAGATATTGTCTACTTCATCATAGGTCATTCGGTATTTACTCCGGATCACACTACGAAAGATTTGATAGTCAGACAGGTTTCCATTTTTTGAGAAGGTCATAAATACAGAAACAGCAAGTCTATCAACATTTGGCTTTAGACTACAGAGATTGTCAGAAAGAGCTGAAGGTAACATAGGAATTACCTTCCCAGGAAAATATACTGAGTTGCACCGTTTTTCTGCTTCTTTGTCTAGATGGGAGTGGGGGGTGACGTAATGGGAAACGTCTGCAATATGGACTCCAAGGATGTAGTTGTTGTTATTGTCATAGGTAAGCGATACAGCATCATCGAAGTCTTTAGCTGTTACAGAATCTATTGTGAAGCACAGAAGATCTCTGAGGTCTTTGCGTGTTCTTAATGTTTGTGTGATATGTTTTTGTGAAAATTGGCTAGCTTCTTGTAGCGCCTCTTCAGGGAACTCCTCCTCGAGATTGTATTCCGCTTTAATTGTGGAGAAGTCTGCTTTAGCGTTGTTGATGTTCCCAATAAACTCTTTCATTTCTAACGGAAGAGGTTCTTTTGCTGCTGGCTTTTGTGTCCACGGAGGGGTACGGAGAAGAACCCTATCGCCAATCTTATAGGTTCTTCCGGGAAGAAGTTTCGCAGCTATGGGGGTTTCCCCAAAGGAACTGATGAAAACCTTAGCTTTTAGAGGAGAGTCTAATGCAGTGATCGTGCCGACAAGAGTAGCTTTTCCTCTGGAGAGAACAGAAGTAATGCTGCCTCTGATTTTTTCTTTATGTGTTGAAGATGAAGGGATAGAAACAAGAACTTGGTCTCCATCTAGAGCTCGTTTTAAATCTCTTTCTGGGATGAAAATGTCGTAGGGGTGGGCTTCAGGGTGATCAGGAGAAACAAATCCAAATCTTTTTTTAGGGTGAACAAAGAGGGTCCCTGGGATCAAGATTCTAGAGGAAGATTTTTTATATCTACGTTTTTCGGCTTTTTTTTTAGATTTTTTCAATTAAAGGTCCTGTAGTTTCCTTGATTTTAGAATTTTTATTACACTCTGAGTAGAGTTTTAATAGAAAGATACTTTTATGAACAGTATTTCGGAGGGAAAAAAGCTCCCTATCCCCAAGAGGGGATAGGGAAAAAAGAGATTTATTCGTTTTTATCGATAATTTCTACATCAGCATCTTCGATATGCTCCTCTGGCGACGAAGCATTTGCTGCACCTCCTGCAGGAGGTTTTGTGCTGAAGCTATGTTTTTTCAAATCTTCCGTGTTGATATTTGGTCCTTGAGCGTTTGCTGCAGAAGCTGCTGCTGCAGAGGCAGACTGCGCTTGCATCGCCTCGCCGATCTTTTGCATATGCTTGCTAAGATCTTCAGAAGCCGCTTTAATAGTATCGATAGGAGCGTTATCTTTTAGTGCTGCGCGGACTTTTTCAATACGCTCTTCGATTTCTTTCGTAAGGCTTTCTGGAATTTGTGCTTTGTAGTCTGCAATCGCTTTTTCTGCTCGGAAAATATTGCTATCGGCTTCATTTCTTACTTCTGAAGCCTCTTTACGTTTTTTATCTTCCTCTTTGTTTTCTTCTGCATCACGAATCATCCTTTGGATTTCATCCTCTTGCAATCCTGAGCCAGCTTCAATACGGATTTTTTGTTCTTTGCCACTTGCGACATCTTTCGCTGAGACATGGAGAATTCCATTAGCATCGATATCAAAGGTAACTTCGATTTGAGGATGTCCTCGAGGTGCAGGAGGAATATCCGTAAGGTCGAACCTTCCGATTTCTTTGTTATCACTTGCCATAGGGCGCTCGCCCTGAAGCACAACAATCGTTACGGCAGGTTGGTTATCTGTAGCTGTAGAGAAGATTTGCTTTTTCTGTGTAGGGATGGTGGTGTTTCTTTCTACGAGATGGGTCATTACACCTCCTAAGGTTTCGATTCCTAAAGAGAGAGGAATCACATCAAGGAGAAGAACATCTTTAACCTCCCCACCTAAAACTCCACCTTGGATTGCTGCTCCGATGGCCACAACTTCGTCTGGGTTGACTCCTTTGTTGGGCTCTCTGCCAAAAAGCTCTTTTACAGCGGCTTGTACTGCAGGCATCCGAGACATTCCTCCAACAAGAAGAACATCATCGATATCACTAGGAGAGAGTTTCGCATCTTTCAATGCTTGTAAACAGGGAGCCTTTGTTCTTTCGATTAAAGAGGAGGCTAGTTTTTCAAATTGCGCACGTGTTAGCGTTAATGCGAGGTGCTTTGGCCCTTGCGCATCCATAGTGATAAATGGCTGGTTGATATCTGTAGAGGCGACCCCTGAAAGCTCGATTTTTGCTTTTTCTGCGGCATCTTTGAGTCTTTGCAGTGCCATGTTGTCTTTGCTAAGATCGATCCCCTCTTGTTTTTGAAATTCCTCAATCATCCATTTGATAATGACTTCATCGAAATCGTCTCCTCCTAGGTGGGTATCTCCATTTGTGGATAATACTTCAAACACACCATCTCCAATTTCTAAGATGGAAATATCGAAAGTTCCTCCACCAAGGTCAAAGACTGCAATTTTTTTATCTCCAGCTTTATCAATTCCATAAGCAAGAGCTGCTGCTGTAGGCTCAGGAATGATACGCTTAACATCAAGACCTGCGATTCTTCCAGCATCCTTTGTAGAGGCTCTTTGGGAGTCGTTAAAATATGCAGGAACAGTAATTACAGCTTCCGTAATGGTTTCTCCAAGATAGGCCTCTGCAGTCTCCTTCATTTTCATGAGGATTTGCGCCCCGATTTCTTCTGGAGTATATTGTTTATTATCTACTTCAAAAACAGCATCTCCTTTTGCATTTGCAACTACTTTATAAGGAACTGTTTGGATTTCTGAAGCAACTTCATCATATTTTCTTCCGATAAAACGCTTTGTAGAAGCTAGCGTTTTCTCTGGATTTGTTATGGCTTGGCGTTTTGCTGGAATTCCGACTAACTTTTCGGAGCCTTTAAAAGCAACGATTGAAGGAGTTGTTCTTGTTCCTTCTGATGATACGATAACTTTGGCTTGACCTCCTTCCATGACAGATACGCAAGAGTTGGTCGTTCCTAGGTCTATCCCGATAATTTTATTAGATTTTTTGTTCATGGTGAATACCTAAATCTTAGGGGTTATTTTCTTTATTTTCTTCAGCGGCAGGAGCTTTAGCTACTTTCACTTTTGCAACACGAATGGGGCGATCTCCGATTTTATATCCTTTTGAAAACTCTTCAAGAATAGTTCCTTCAGGGCATTCTGTGGTTTCTTCGATCTCCACAGCTTCATGTAGGAAAGGATTAAATTTTTGTCCTGCGGAGGAATACTCTTTAACACCTTTATCTGCAAAGACTTGTTTGAGCTGTCCCAAGATCATCGTGAACCCTATGGCCCAATTTTTCACTTCCTCAGACATTTGCGTCGCAAACCCTAACGCTTTTTCCATGCTCTCTATGGGAGCTAAGAAATCAATCAAGACATTTTCTACAGCATATTGCATGAGTTCTTGGCGTTCTTTTTGCATTCTCTTTCGTGCATTTTCAGATTCTGCTAGCATGAGAAGATACTTGTCATTTTTTTCTTGTAGCTCTGCTTTTAATGCCGCAACTTCCTGTTCCAGCTCGTGCACCTTGCTTTCGGAATCCGCAATGTCGTGTTCATCATCGGATGGGATCTCAGTCATGATGTCTCCTTAGAGGGTAAGAGTTTTATAGAAGCATACCCCGTTAAAGAACTAGGTTCTTTGGAAAACTTAGGATCCATGGGGCAGGGGCGCCTAAAGGATAGCTTAAATTTATAAAAGCTTCTACTTAAGCTGTGTTTAATTTTGTCTGAAAATAGCTTCATTGTAGGGAAGATCTCCTTGTAGGGAAGATGCTCTGAACCCAAAACACCAAATGCCCCTAAAGGAGTACGATGGATAAAATAGGGCATGGCAATGACGCTACACTCAGAATAGGGAGCCCCTAAAATGTCTGAGAGCTCTCTACCAATAAATGCTGTAGGCTGGTCTCTGCGCATGCTAATCTCCAACAGTTTACTCATGTACCTACGGTTTTCAAAAAGAGAGAGTCCTATAGCTAAGAACTCCGAGTCCTTGAATATCTCATAGCTAAGCAGCCGAGATAGCCCTGTTTGATGCAGGTCTTCCTCACTAAAATTGCAATAGCGCATCAAATAACGCACAACGATCTCGTTATAAAGCGTCATGCTGATTTGCTCTTCTTTTTCTGAAAGTTCTGTTTTCCTGGGCCCTTTTCTAAGATAATTTTGTAAAAAGAGCTCCACACGTCGTAAAGATTCTGGTTTAAAAGGTTCGGGAAGCCACAGAATGTCCGTAAATATCTGCCCAAATTCTGTAGAAAGAATCACTACAGCGCGCTGCTCATCCACAAGAGTGAGCTGAATGTTCGTTACGGAATCATTTTCAAACCTCGGGGAGGAAAAAAATACAGGGAGGTTCAAGACCTCTCCTAAGAGCTCGATAATTTTCTGCAGATCTTTGGTGATATTGCGGTTCTCTTCAGTCAGCGCGTTTAGCCTAAGGAGAACAGATTCTGGTATTTCCGGAGATTCCTCACTATTGACAAAGCGATCGATATAATAGCGATATGCTAAATCCGTAGGGATCCTTCCTCCAGAGATGTGATTCTTCTTTAGAAACCCTCGTGCTTCAAGCTCAACAAAGTAATTTCGTATTGTTGCCGAGCTCATCTGAGAACGTAAGCTATCTTTCAATGTCTTTGACCCTACGGGCTGCCCTGTTTTAAGATAAAGTTCTATCGCCGTTAAGAGAATGTAAAGAACTTTGGAATCTCGTTTCGATGGGGAAGGTTTAGTCATTCTATTTCCGGGGACAACCGCAATTGAGAGCATTATAAGAAAAAGCTCTATGAAGGTCAAGAAAGTTTGGCGCTTGTCTTTGTGGAGTGCTAATTTAAGAGGAGAACTGGGGAATACGACGAAATCGAGGGAGGTGTTCGTGGCTCCAAGAGATAAAGTTCTCAGGGGGGACAGAGAACTTCTCTCCGGATCGAGACTCAATTTCTAGGATTCCAGAGGCATGATATGCTTTGCCGATGATGAGTTTGTAGGGGATGCCTATAAGATCGCTATCTTTGAGCTTGAATCCGAGACGCTCGTCGCGGTCATCAAGTAGGGGTTCGCATCCCTGTTGTTGAAGATCTTGATATAGGGAATAGGCGACTTGCTCAGAAGGGGTATCGCCGCCATTGTATAAGATAGAGATAGAAAATGGAGCGATGATCTCAGGCCAGACGATTCCCCGAGAATCAGAGAGCTGCTCTACACAGGCAGCAAGAGTTCTTCCTATACCAATACCGTAGGTTCCCATCCAGCAGGGGCGCTCCTTGCCTTCTTCATCTTGGAATGTTGCTTGGAAACTTTCTGTATAGCGAATCCCTAAATTAAAGATATGCGCAACTTCTATCCCCTGAAAAATTTTGTAGGGAACGTCAGGATTTACAGGACAGAGATCTCCTTCTTGAGCGAGGAGATAGTCAGCATATTCTGGTTCAGGAAGATCTCTTCCCCAATTGACATTGATGCAATGCATATCTTTTTTATTATTCGCACAGATAAAGTTCGTCATGGGACGAAGGGATTCATCGGCGAAAAAGCGTATAGGGCAACTTAAAGGTCCTAGAAACCCCTTTTCTACTTTAAGGTGCGTAAGGATTTCTTCATCAGAAGCAAATATGGCATCGTCAGCATGGAACTTAGAGACCACCTTAGTGAGGTTTAGCTGGCGGTCTCCGCGAATCCCTATTGCAACAAATTGCTCCTCTTTTCCAAAGGAGAGCTTCACAACGAGGGTTTTGACAATTTTTTGTAGAGGCTGGGAGAAGAACTCCCCAACTGCCTCAATGGTTTTTACTCCCGGCGTAGACTTCTCTTCCATAGGGAGGAGTTCGTCATCGTATTTATAAGGCGGAAGGGCAACGGGAGCAGCTTCAATATTGGCGCTATAGTCTCCACTTACGCAAATGGTATCTTCCCCTAAAGAGCAAAGCACTTGAAACTCTTCAGATTTCCCCTTCCCGATCTTCCCTCCATCGGCATTGACGATTGCATAAGCAAGTCCTAAGCGATCAAAGATCTTACTGTACGCCATACGCAACTTTTGGTATTGCTCATCCATTTGCTCTGGAGAGTCTGAGAAGGTATAGCTATCTTCCATAAGTAACTCTCGCGAGCGAATCAACCCAAATCTTGGGCGGATCTCATCTCGAAATTTCGGTGCCATCTGGTATAGATGAAGGGGAAGCTGCTTTTTCCCCGAGAGCCATTGAGCAAGTAAAGCACTAACGATTTCTTCATGCGTTGGGGCAAGACAGTGCTCTTTCCCTTCACGATCTATGAGATGGTAGAGCAGATTTTCTGAGACAAAGGCGTGCCAGCGTCCTGTTTGTAGCCAATATTCTGCTGGATGAAGGATAGGAAGGAGTAGCTCCTGACCTCCAATAGCGTTGAGCTCTTCCCGGATAATCTCCATAAATTTTAACACCACTCGCCACAGAAGGGGGGTATAGGTGTAGATCCCTTTTCCTATTCTCCAAAGATAGCCTGCTTTTTCTAAGAGCTCATTAGAAAGAACGGCATCTTTCTTTGTATGTTTTAAGGTCCTATAGAAAAGTTGGGATGTTCTCATGGGAAAGTTTTTTTAGATTCTTGATTTCTATAAGTTTTTTTAAACTTACGGCTAGCTGCGGAATCTTAACATAGGAATGTTTCTAGATCAACGATTTGCGTGATTTTTGTAAAGAATCAACTTCTAATTACAGTTTTATAATTAATTGAATCTAACCTTATTAGAAATATAAAAATATTTTTTATTGTTAAAATTAAATTGGTTGGTAAGTTTTTTTATTTTTATGGTGGAGTATGTCTTCTGTAAATTCTAATACTACCTCTTCGGGAGCATCGAATTCTCCTCAGCCAGAAGGGAAGCCAGGAGTTACTCCTCCTGTGATTTTTCTTCCTTGTACAACTACGCAGAAACTCATAGATCAGCGTTCTAAAGATTTAGTAACCCAAAGTTCGCAGCTAGAATCTGTTGTGTATGGCCTAGTGTCTCCAGATCAGCTTCAAGGAGTTGTAGATGTGGCGGTGTCTGGAGTGAATGAGGAGATTGTAAAGGAACAGCTGGATCAAGCAGAGCAGAGGGCAGAAAATATTTCCTTGGTGGTGAATCAAGCGGGCCAGTTGTTTCAAGATTTACTCTTGGAACTGGAAAAAATTAAAAGTGCTTATCCTAAGCCCAAAGAGGGGGAAAGAAGAGATTATTCTATACTTGATAGGGAAGGATTAGAGAGCATAACTTCTTCGTTAGAGGATCTTAAAGCTGCCGTGAAGAAATGCAATGATGTTTTATTTAGTTCTTTAGAAGAGTTGGGGTGTTATTGTCGTCTATTGATGGAATCAGGTTTTGATGCTGACACAGTAGCTCAGAAATGCAACGACCAAGGACTTTCTGTTGCTAAGATGCAACGCCTAGGTCTTGTGTATACCCAGGAATCTGGATGGAAAATCAATCAAGAAGGTCTTCTTCCTAAGCTGCAAGCGCCTTTATTTACATTAAATTCATTGATAAGCAATTTGGAAGATTCTGTCCAAAATGAGAATGCTCCTGAGAAGCCTTTGGAGGAAAGAGTACCTTCTCGTGGCTTATGTATGAAAATTTGGAATGAGCTTTGTAATATTTGCAATTGGCTGCTTAGTCTCTTTAATCGGTTATACGACCATGTACTTTTAGGCTTCTTTTTCTTCTTAAAGAGATTGGGGATCGTTTCTGGGGGACCTCGTCCACTTTCTAAACGTGTTCCTGTAAGTGAGGTAAGTCCTAATCAAGGGCCAAGTCAGTCAGTAAGGGTGAAAGGAAGGCAAGATCTTGGGGATGACGAGTTAGTTCGTCGTCCTGAAGAAGATTCCTCAGGAGCACAACAAGATTCCCATAAGCAGAAGAAGGAATCACAGGAAGGGTCATCTCCAAAGAATTCTCGAAAACGAAAATAGAGAAAGCTCAAGACAAAACATCATTTGTTTGAAGACATATTTACAAGCCCAGCAAGGATCTTCGTGCTGGGTTTTTTTATACGGGGATTGATTAGGAAGAACGAGGTTCTTTTTTATTTTAATAAGGGGAACGAAGAAGGGCAAACTTGTTTGAGATGTGAACAATTAGAATGTTATTGAGTTTACGTGAGTTTAGTTTTCTTGCTTATTGTTTTTTTTAAACCCCTTTTGTATGGTGACTTTTTAAAAGGTTATAGATGCATGGAGGGATGTCTTATGAAGAAATGGAGAGTGCCAGGATTTTTAGGGGTGTTTGCTCTCATTTCTGCAGGATGCTGTTTATGGAAAGAGCACTCCTCCACAATAGATTCCCTTCCTATTGTGAATCGCATTCTCGATGTTTGCAATCTCTCTGAGGTTGAGTCGCTTAAGGAGTTGGCTGAGGTAGTGGATTCCTGGAAGCTCTCGTCAGAAGAGAGATTTTCTAGGGAGATCTTACCTGTATGCCAGCTGAAAGATGAGCATGCTTTTTATAATGATTTCTCTCTACTTCGCATGACACAGGCAGTCCCGGCATATGCGGCTACCTATGATTGCGCTGTGGTTTTTGGAGGGCCTCTTCCTGCTTTGCGTCAGCGTTTGGATTTCTTGATTCGAGAGTGGCAGCGTGGTGTGCGCTTTCAGAAAATTATCTTCCTTTGTGGAAAGAGAAGCCTTTATCCGATGCTTGAAGCTAAAGAGCACTTTTTCGATTCTCGCTATAATCCCTTTCCTTCAGAGGCTAACTGGGAACAAGATGCTTCCCAGGGGATGCCTTCTTCTGAAGAAGAGGTCGCGAAATTTATTTGGGCACAGATGTTGCTTCCTAAAGCATGGCGGGATTCTAATGTTAAAGTGGTGTTTTTGGTTGCAGACCCTTCGGAAGGAGAGCACGCCACCAGAAAAGACACCTTAAAATTGCTGAGCTCGTATTATGTAGAGTTTCCTGAGCGCGTGTTGTTTGTAAGTAGTCAGCCGTTTATTAACTTGGATCGTTGCCGCTTGGAGCAGGTATTTAAAGAGGGCAACTATGACATCTCTGGTCCTGGATTTGCTCAGGGGATTTTGAAGTATCCTTGGGCTTCACGCGTATGTTTGCATACCTTGGCGGTGTGGCTAGAGGAAACCCATGGACACCTCCGAGTATGTAAGTAGGGGGCATGTGGATGAGGAGCTGTGTATCCTAGAGGTTCAGGTCACTCCGAAAGCTAAGGAGAATAAGATTGTAGGCTTTCAGGGAGAGGTTTTAAAAGTTCGTGTTACGGAGCCGCCAGAAAAGGGTAAGGCAAATGAGGCGGTGGTTTCCTTATTAGCGAAAGCCTTAGGGATTCCCAAGCGAGACGTGACACTAGTTTCCGGAGAGAGCTCAAGAAAGAAAAAGCTTATGATCCCCAAAAAGGTGCAGGAGAAGCTGCATGTATGGAGAAGTTAAGCTGCAGAGATGTTTGGTTCTTCGGACTTTGTGGTTTTCTTGTCTTTAAAAATAATGGAACGAAATTGTTTTTTTTCTGTCTTGTTCATCTTGATCCCGAGCTTTTTGATGATGTCTTCATTAAAAGTTGTGGTTTTTGCTAAAGGCTCAGCAATGATTTTTCTCAGGGCTTCGTGATCTTGGATATTGTAGAGCATATGGTGAGTAAGCTGCGCTACAAGTTTCCCGGATTTCTTGTAATCTACACCGCAGGCAATGCAGGCTCCTTCAGGAATTAACGAAAGATCATCGGTAACGATGGGAATTTTTTCTTTTAGGATATCTTGTATAAACATTAGGCCCTCCTTACGCATTAAGGAGGATAGAGGAATAAAAATTGCTGAAGGACGTTTATCGAGAGCTTGACGCACTCGAGTCTTTAAAGTGCTTTGGGTAATCGGGATCTCAATCACTTCAATCCCTGAAGCATGAAGTTTTTTGATCATCTCATTCTGGAGGTTAGAAGGAAAGGGATCTGAGGGTTTAAGATACACAACAGATTCTGCATTTGTTGTGACTGCCTGTATTGCAAAACAATACTGGTTAATATCGAGATTATCACTGATTCCTTGGATATTTTCTTGTGTCTTAGGGATGACGAGGCTTTCTTCATTGGGGACTGCAGCGTAAATCACGGGCTTCTTGGTTTCTATTGTGCTCATGACTTTTGTTGCCAAAACTCCTAATGTAATGATGGCAACGATATTTTTGTCCGTATGTAAAGAACGTGCAAGCTTACGTGCTTTGACGAGGTTATCTTCAGCATTGACAGTGATGATCTCAGGAATATTCCCAAGGGCTGAGAGGGCTTCTACACAACTTTGGCTACAGTCTATGAGGAGAGGATGGGAGAAAGAATGGAATATAGCAATTTTTTGAGAAGGAGACTTTTCAAAATGGCGGCCACAAATCACAACAGAAATAAATGAACAGATAAAGCAGAGAAAAAATAGGTAGTGAGAGAGCTTACGCAGGATCATCATAGAACGACCGTAGAAGAAAGTGGTGTAGAGGTAAGTTGTTTACAGGCTCTAGCTATATCCTCAGCTTTTGCTAACGCGGAGAAACGTACAAAGCCTTTACCATGCTCCCCAAAGGCATAGCCGGGAGTAGCGACAATATGATACTGATGCAGGAAAAAGTCAAAAGCATCCTTATCTGGAACTCCTCGAGGAAGCTCTACCCAAACATAGGGAGCATGCGCTCCTCCGTATACGGAAAATCCTGCTTGAGACAAGGCTTCTCGCAGTTGGCGCCCTTGATTTTGGTAATGGGCAACAGCTTGGGAAGAGGCAAGAAGATCGATTCCTAAGCAACCTCCTTCTTGAATAGGACGGGAGGCTCCATTAAATACGGCGGAAAGAAAACGCTGCCAATCTTGAAGGATTGAGAGCCCATTCGTATAGCAAAGTTCTTTAGGAATCACTGTCCATCCTAGGCGCATTCCTGTAAAGCCTAAGGATTTCGAAAAGGAACCCACCTCTATAGCACAATATCTTGCTTCAGGGATTTCAAAGATACTTTTAGGGAGGGTCGGGTCTGTAATAAAGGCTCTGTATGAGGTGTCGAAGATGATAATGGCGTTATGCTTTCGAGCATAGGAAACAAATTTCTGGAGTTCTTCATGGGAGAGCATACTTCCCGTTGGGTTGTTGGGGAAACAAAGACAAAAAATATCTATAGGGTGTTGCTTAGGAAGCTCGGGAATAAAGTGGTTTTCTTTAGTGCCGGGGAGCTTGATGATCTCTTTGACCCCTGTGAGATAGGCAATATCGATATAGGCAGGGTAGGTAGGATCTTGTAAAGCTAGGGTTTTCTCAGGACCAAACAGGGAAAAGAGACGGAAAAGGTCATTTTTTGCTCCATCAGAGATGGTGATCTCTTCTATGGAAATGTTCCCTTCATAAAACAGTGTTGCAAGTTTTTCTCTCAAAGGGAGGATCCCTGCTTCTGGACCGTAGCCTTGGTAGTTTTGCGAGGAGCTTTGTGTGTGGACAAAGTGTTCTATTGTAGAGGTGATTTGGGGGTCTATGGGTTGAGTTGTGTCTCCAATAGCGAGATCTGCAAGAACTACCTGAGGATATTCCTTCCGGAAGGAGGATAGTCTCTTCCGGATTTCAGAAAAAACATATTGAGGTTGTAAACGTGAAAAATAGGGATTTCTTTCCATTAGGATTCTCTCTATATGTCATGATCTGATGTTTAGACATCTTAAGAAAGGAGGAGCTTTTTTTATAGCCATTTCCTCATTTTTTACGATTTTCCTTATGCGAAGAGTCTGCAGGTTTTCCCCTGAGGGAATAGGAGAAAAAGGAGAGTTTTGTAGAGAAAGAGAACATTGGGAGCAGGTTTATGTTGGATATACTTTGGGAACACTTTTGTGCTATTGCGGAATAAATGCTCTATTTTCTATAGGTTACCAATACCATGAGAAAAGCTTTTCGATTTTATTGTTATTGGTCTGGCTTGTTTTTGTGCGGATATTTCTGCTCTTCACCTAGGAATCTTGGGGCTTCTTGTCTCGAATGTGAATACCAAAATAAAGCAACGCTACGTACAGATCAACTCCCTGAGAACCTTTGGAGCGATGAAGATAGCTGTTTCTTAACAGGCTACACGCAAGCGCTACTCGATATGCACTTTTTAGACAGCCGCACACAAGTCATTGTGGAGAACAACACTGCCTATCTGTTTTCTTTGCCTGTAGATGCAATACTTTCTGAAGCGATTATCAACTTTATTAAAGAGCTGCCGTTTATTTCTGCAATTGAGGTATGTGCGCGTCCCTATCGTGAATCTCTGTGTCAGGGAAACACGCCCCTTCTTCCTAAGGAGAAATCCTTAGGGACATACATCGTATGTGGGAAAGAAGGGGTGTGGTTACCGCAAAATACTCTCTTGTTTGCTCCTTTAATTGCGGACCCTAGGCAGGTCACGAATAGTGCAGGGATCCGATTTAATGAGAAGGTCATAGGAAACCGTGTGGGCTCCGCAATTTTCGGAGGGGATTTTGTATTCCTACGTCTTTTTGATGTGTCTCGATTCCATGGGGATTTAGATATCGGTTTGCAAGGGGGGGTCTTCTCTGTTTTTGATCTCGATCACCCAGAAGCATGCATGGTAAATTCGGACTTTTTTGTTTCTGTAGTGTTAGGATTTGCGGTTCATAAATGGAGTTATCGTCTACGCTTATGGCATCTCTCTTCTCATCTTGGTGATGAGTTTCTCCTCACACATCCTGCGTTCCCTAGGTATAATTTAAGCGACGAAGGCATAGATCTCTTTGTTTCCTATCGCTACACTCCTCATATCCGCTTGTATGGGGGAGTCGGATATATTATTAGCAGAGATCTAACATTTCCAGAGAGGCCGTTGTACTGTGAATGGGGCGCAGAGCTTCGCCCTTTTGGGCTTAGAGAAAGCAACCTCCATGCTCAGCCCATTTTTGCCATGCATTTTCGTTGTTGGGAAGAGCAGCATTTCGGTATCGACCAGACGTATATTCTCGGGATGGAGTGGGCGAAGTTTCAAGACGTCGGCAGGAAAGTTCGCGCATTTTTAGAATACCATCAAGGGTTTTCAAAAGAAGGCCAGTTTGTAAGGGAGCAGTGTAACTATTACGGCTTTCGTTTGTCTTACGGCTTTTAAACAGAGACAAAGCCTTGCTGGGGAGCAGGATATTCCGGCCCTATAGGGAGCTTCTGTGCAACATAGTCTTCAAATATGCGTATTCCTGCTTCCGCTGAGGAAATGCAAAAGAGGCAGTTGTAAATCCATTCAGAATTTTGAATTGTCCCTACAGCATCATTAATCTTATAGAGAGACGAAACTTTTTCTTTCCAGTACGTTTCAGGACCAATGAGAAATACAGGAGTAGGAGACTTTTTTTGAGTCTTTAAGCTCACAAGCTCAAGGGCAAGCTCGAGATCTGTCCCGACACCTCCAATAAGAAATACCGCAAGATCTACATGAAAGTCTGCTTGTCTCTCTATTAAAGAATGGAGGCGGTAGGTCATTTTTGCTTCGACATAAGAATTTGTTGGCTTGGCCTGTTCAGTTTCGTATTCTATACTGGCAAGGTTCCCACAGGAAAGGATCGAGAGTTCCTTAGCAATACGGTTGCTAAGCTCCATCATACCAGGGCCACCTCCAGTTATGACTGCCAGGGAAGTGTTTTTGGGAAATCCTGGGGGAGGAACTCTTTTCAGGAGCTCTTTCATGCCTGTAAGAAGGGATCTTAAGAGCTCCTCAGAGTCTCCATAAAGGAGGCTAGAGCCATGAATGCCGATGAAATAGGCAGAGCGAAACTCTGAGAGTTTATGTGGAGGGACAAACATCCCAACGTCTTTATTTTTGCGTTTTACATACTGTAAGACAGTATGGGAATCTTGATCCACCCAAAATGTAGAAATTCCCGCAAGGTAGAGGTCTAAGAGAAAGTTTCTATCTCTTTGGGAGAAGTAGATTCCATGGGTATAGGAAGGGATAAGAAAATAGATCCGCTTGAGAGTGTGGGACACGTAATGTGACAGAAACATCCCCTTCAGCCAGGGAGTGGGGAAATACCTTGTGAAAAGCACTCCCTGGCTAGTAATGGTCCCTGTTTCCATAGCTTCTAAAAAGGGATAGTACGGCTCTTGTTGAACATATTCCTCTCGAAGTTGAGTAGTTTCTTGAGGGGGGAGTGAGGTGTTTGTAGAGGTGATCCATGAGTTTGGGGTAAGCTCGGGAATTTCACTTCCTTTGGAGATAAAGAGAGCGGTTTTTTCACGATTTCCCGGGGCTGTTTGGAAGATCTTAAAGACTGCCTCTTTGGAGTCTAGGGAGGTTTGAAGGAGATCGCGATTGGAGAAAAAGGAGGATTCCTTATAGGGCTCGAGAGTAAAGAATTCTAAGGGGATCCTCTCTACAGGCTCTGATGTGGAGCCATAAAATTCATAGATATCTCCGGATTCTCGTGTTGTGGGTTCCAAAATATCTGCAGCTGTATGGCGTATACCTTTAGGAAGAAGTTCTTGGACTACGCGGGCAAAGACTGTACGGATATGTAACGGTTCTGTTTTAATTAAAAGAATCCTGTGCTGCTGAGGGAGCTTAGGAAGATTTTGATGGTGTTGATAGAGAGAAAGAAATTTCCTGACTTGCAGTCCTGGGCGGCTCAAAGCCTTACTGATAAAGGGAAGAAAGCCGTAGATCATGTCTTCATAGGTAATGATTCCAGGAAGTGTTGGGAGAGATACCACAAGTCTATCATCAATAATATCAAAGGTGATGAGCTTCTCAAGCTTTTTCCCAAAGCATAGAAGGGGCAGACCTTCACGATCTAAGCTTTTCATCATGGTTTCTAAGTATCGGGGAAGTCGGACAAGACGCCGGTCATCAGCAGCAAAGAGCTTTCCAATAAAACTTCCTGGCTGGAGGAGGGTAAGCATGGCGTTAGCGACAGGGTCTTTACTTGAGAAGTGTACGGAGAGGCGAGCTTCTTTATGACGCTTATCTAGTTCACAATGGGTAAGTACTGCTTCGACCCCTAACTGTGCTAAGGAACTTTTTACATTGAGTTGTATACAGTCTTGGGGTAGATGGAACCCTAGGAAGTATTCAGGGATTTTATGAATGCGGACTTCCCCTTCGTAGAGATCATGTGAGAGTTTGCGTAGAGGGGAATAAAGATAACCATCTGGGGATATCGTATCGTGTTGGGAATGAAGTCTATAGTCCATAGAGTCCGTATTTGGGAGTGAAGAATTAGTTTTAGAGGAAAAATCTTTTTAAGAAAATGGAAAGAATTGTCTTTGCGATTGAGAATTATTTTCCTCTGAATACAATGGAATGTTCTTAAGAGGAAAAACAAATATGCAAATTCCGAGAAGTGTAGGGACACACGACGGTTCGTTTCATGCTGATGAGGTAACTGCGTGTGCTCTTCTGATCATTTTTGATCTTGTAGATGAGGAAAAGATCGTTCGTTCTCGTAATTTTGAGGAATTGAAAAAATGCGAGTACGTATGCGATGTCGGAGGGGTGTATTCTTTAAAGGACAAGCGTTTTGATCACCATCAGCTTTCTTATGAAGGTCCTTGGAGTAGTGCAGGAATGGTCTTGCATTATCTTTTGCAAAGTGGGCATTTAGATTTTGAGGAATATCACTTTTTTAATAATACGTTAGTTCGTGGGATTGATGACCAGGATAACGGAAGGTTTTTCTCAGAAAAAGGATTTTGTTCTTTCTCTGATATTATTAAGATTTATAACCCTCGTGAGGAACAGGAAGAGTTTTCTGATAAGGACTTCTTTTTGGCTTTGCGCTTTACTGTAGATTTCCTTCGTCGTTTGCGGGAGAAATTTCGTTATGATCGCGCTTGTCGTGAGGTTGTTAAAGAAGCTATGGAAGGGAGCGATTTGTGTTTGTTTTTTGATCGTCCCCTTGCTTGGCAGGAGAATTTCTTTTTCCTTGGGGGGGCTACGCATCCCGCAGCGTTTGTGTGTTTCCCTTCCTGTGATCAATGGATTTTGCGGGGGATCCCTCCGAATCTTGAGCGTAGGATGGAAGTGCGTATCCCTTTTCCGGAGAGTTGGGCAGGCCTTCTTGGAGAAGAGCTATCCAAGGTGTCTCAGATTCCCGGAGCAGTATTTTGCCATAAGGGAAGGTTCCTTTCTGTATGGTCAAGTCGAGAAGGTTGCCAGCGTGCTTTGCAGGTAACTTTAGAAACTAGGGGTTGAGTATGACAACAATTTTTGAAAAGATTATTGATGGGGAGGTTGCTAGCGAAAAGGTTTTCGAAAATGAAAATTTCATTGTAATAAAAGACCGTTTTCCTCAGGCTCCCGTGCATTTGTTAATTATCCCCAAGAAGCATATTGAAAAGTTTCAGGATCTCCCAGAGGAGAGTTTAGGGCTTCTTGCTGAGGCAGGGAAAATTATCCAACAGCTTGCTGAAGAATTTAAAATTGCTGATGGCTATCGTGTGGTAATTAATAATGGGACCCCGGGAGGACAAAGCGTATTCCATCTTCACATTCATCTTTTAGGTGGGCGCTCTTTGGGGGCTATTGCATAATTTCCTGTGGCGCCTGCGTAGCTCAAGGAGGTGAGCTACGTCAGCATTTACTTGTCCATGATGTTTCTGAAGCTTCAAAGGAGAGTCTGCGCTTACTCGCTTCAGAACAGTATTCCCTAGCACAAGCAAGGTGGATCCTTAAGGCCCTCGTTCAGAGGGGAGATTATCGCTTGTGGTTTTCGAGTTTTCAGACATGCTGTCAGCGTTATCCTTCTCTTGTGAAAGACCGCGATGTGATGGAGGATTTTGGGCTGCAGATTTTAGAAAGTGGCATTAGGCATTCTTCAGTTACTGTCCGTGCTGTGAGTGTCCTTGCGGTTGGCCTTGCTCGGGACTTTCGCTTAGAGCCTGTTCTTTTAAGGGGTTTTCGTGATGATAGCGTCGTGGTGAGGACTTTAGCTCTTCAGGTTGCGGCAGCATATGGTTCGGAGCGCTTAAAACGAGAGATAAATCTTCTTGCCCGCAGAGATGACTCTGTTCATGTAAGGATTACAGCGTATCAAGTGGCAGCTGCCTTGCATATGAAAGAGCTGTCTTCTTGGTTACATGAGCGTATAAGAAACCCCTGTATAGATGGAGAGGAACGTAGGGAAGCTTTTAGGGTTCTATTGACTCTAGAGGACCAGTCTTGGGATACACAGGAATTTCAAGAAGGCTTGGATCAGGCATTATTTGCTTGTGAGATGCTTTTGCGTTCGGAGGCTCCTAAAAATTGCTCAAGATTTTTAGAGTTGCTATCTATGGAACACCCTGAGGTTCAGGAGGCTGTTCTTTTTGCTATGTTGGCATGCCACCGGGAGGTTACCTTTGATGAGGAGTGTTTATCTCGTGTACGGAACTTAGCAAAAGGCTCTCCTTTTCCTAAGGTGCAGCTGCAGGCAGCAGCTGTTCTTTATATCCATGAGGATCCTCTAGGACAGCAGCTTCTTATGGAAGGCTTGCGTTCTTCTTCCTCTTCGGTATGTGAGGCTGCCTCTGTTGCTCTGTGCTCCTTAGGAGTGCGTGCTGCTCCCTTGGCGAGAGAAGCTCTTTCTAGTGTCTCTTTTCGGAGAGCTTCTGCGAACCTTGCTGTGCTGCTGCTCGTGTGCCGTGAAGATGTTGAAAATGCTGGAGATATCCTTGCGGAGTATCTTGAGAATCCCGAGATGTGCTGGGCGATTCAGCATTTCCTCTGGGATGCCCGTTGGGGACTACATGTAGAGGGCTTCCCTCTATATGCAGATCTTATTAAGCGTGAAATTGGGAAAAAACTTATCCATCTTTTAACCATGGCTCACTATAGCCAATCCCGAGCTGTGGCGACAAAATTCCTCACAGGACAGCAACAAGGCTGGAGCTTTTTTTCCGGAGTCTTCTGGGAGGAAGGGGATGAGAAAACTTCAGAGATGTTCTCCCATAATGACTCTTATCTTTCACAATTTGAATATGCCCTTGCAGACTTTGGCCAAAAAAAAGATCAAGAATCCTTGCATGCCCTTTTGCAATTTTACCCTAAGAGTCGTTGGCAAGATAAACTTGCCATTCTCGAAAGTCTAGCGTTTTCTGAAAACCTCGATGCCCTCCCTTTTCTTTTAGAGTGTTGCCTAAATGAATCCCCCTCGCTGCGCAGCGCCGCAGCGGGGGCAATATTTGCTCTGTATAAATAAGATTATAGAGAGTGGCTAGGTTGGAGAATTGGGGGTGTTCTTAGGATGATCAATTTTTTTCTGGCTTTTGGCAAGGTGGTGTTTGTACTCATACAATACTTGAACTACACTATCGATAAGGAGATCTCTTTTCTCCTCTATGGAGCCTTTCTCATAGAACCCCTCACAACTCCCTAAAAGCTCATCTAAAAAACTTATTCCGTTATATACAAGTAATGTTAAAAACGACGAAAATCTTTTTTTTATAGTTTTGTTTTTCATGATAATAGTTTTTTTAATTCCTGCTTTTAACAATGTAAAGTTTTCTTTCAAAAAGAATTTTTATAGATTTTTTATATCTGTTTTCGTATCCTTTAGGGGTAGATAAAACTCTAGGATCTTTGTGTCATGCAAGACGACACTGTATTTGAAATTTCCTGCAGTTCCCTGGGATTTTCTTTAAGTTTTCGCCATTCTGGGCGCTATCTCCATCCATAGTCTTCTTTTTTCATTCTTTATTTTTCCTTAGGGTCCCTTGAGCTTGGTTGAGCTTGGGGAAGAAGTGTTTTGTTGGCAAGGAATATGGATATGAACTTTTCAGTATTTTTGTTTTGTTTATTAGGGATTCAGGTGTTTTGTTTTTATGTTGGGCATCGTTGTGGCTCAGGAGTTTCCAGTGATCGCGAGAGTTATTTCCTAGCAGGGAGGAGCTTGAAGGTCTTTCCGTTGATGATGACATTCATTGCGACGCAAATAGGAGGAGGGGTACTTCTTGGCGCTGCTGAAGAGGCGTTTTCCTACGGGTATGGTGTGGTTCTTTATCCTTTTGGGGTATCTTTAGGCCTGATTCTTTTAGGGATGGGGCCGGGGAGAAAACTTGCTTCGGGGTCTTTGTTTACTGTTGTAGCGATTTTTGAGGTGGTTTATAGGTCTAAGGCTTTGAGGAAGATCGCCTTTTTCCTCTCTGCAGTGTCGTTATTTTTTATTCTCGTTGCGCAGGTAGTGGCTTTGGACAAGCTATTTTGTACCTTCCCCTACGGCAGATCCCTAGTATTGGGATTTTGGATGATCCTCGCATGCTACACTTCTACAGGAGGTTTTCGGGGGGTTGTCAAAACTGATATGATCCAGGCTTTGTTTCTTCTTGTGGCCGTTGTGGGTTGTGGGGTTGCTGTATGGTTTTGCGCTCCAAAAACTTTAGAGGTAGTTCGGGAGTTTCAGCCTCTTCCTAAGGGGAAGTTGTCCAATTGGATTGTCATGCCGATGCTTTTTATGCTTATTGAGCAAGATATGGTACAAAGGTGTATGGCCGCAGCTTCCCCAAGGGGATTAAGGATCGCTGCAGTAGCTGCAGGGTGCATCATTTTGGTTTTTAACTTTGTTCCGTTGTTCTTAGGCTCCCTTGGAGGAAAGGTCGGAGTTTTAGGGACATGCCCCCTTATTGGTACCGTAGGGTATTTTTGTGGTCCTTCTGTTGCTGCTGTAATAGCTGCAGCAATTGGCGTGGCGATTCTTTCTACTGCAGATTCACTAATTAGCGCTTTGGCACAGCTCATCAGTGAGGAGATCCCTGCTTTGCGCGTGCGCTACGATCGTTATATAGTTTTAGGTTTAGCAGCTGCGGCTCCTCTTGCGGCTATCGGCTTTACCAATATCGTCGATGTATTGATCCTAAGCTATAGCCTTTCTGTCTGTTGTCTTTCTGTCCCTATAGGATTTTCTTTATTTTTTAACTACCGCCCTGCGTCTCTTTCGGGCTGGGCTGCTGTTCTTTGTGGCGGGGGAAGCTACATTCTCGGCCACTACACCCCTTTAAACCTTAGTGATCTTTTTTCCTGGGGGTGTTCTTTACTTGCCTTTAGTGTTGCCGAGGGAATGTGGATGTTAAAAAGGCGCAGACAGTATCTATGCAATGAGCGTGTAGATGCCCAAGGTGAATAAAGGCTCCATCTCTTGGCTCAAGCCAAGAGATGGAAGATTAAGAGTTATTCAAGACGTAGGGTGGGGGAGTGTTTAAGCTGTAATAGGATATCGATAAGAGAAGAGAGCACAGCTTGTGAGAACGTCTCGTCAGAGTGGTTGAGAATCCCTTTTAAGAGTTCCCTGCTATAGTGGATGATCCAAGAGAGGATATAGAGTAGGCATTGTAAGACATAATATTTGCATGCTTGTTTTAACATTAAACCTCCAAGAGAAAACACGCAGTTTTTCTATTTTAAGTAGCACATAGTGAAAATAGGATTTTCTCAGCAATATAAAATTTTCATTTTTAGCAACTTAAGCATTAGCTGTAGGCTGGCATGAGGAACTTCTGAGAAAACTCTTGGAGTTGCTGTGGCGTAATGTGCTGTTTCCCGTCACAAAGGGCTGTTTGGGGAGCTTGATGCACCTCGATCATTACCCCATCTGCTCCTGCAGCAAGAGCTGCAGCCGCAAGGGGGAGGACTAAGGAGCTCTTCCCTGCAGCATGTGAAGGATCTGCAATGATTGGCAGGGAGGAGATTTCCTTAAGGAGCACTAGGGTGTTGAGATCTAGGGTATAGCGCGTGGAGGTTTCAAAGGTGCGGATGCCTCGCTCGCAAAGGATCACCCCAGGACAAGAGGTAGAAGAAAGAAGATATTCCGCTGCAGATAACCACTCTTCCAAGGTGGCGGAAGGGTGGCGTTTGAGAATCACAGGTCGCTGTGCAAGACTTACCTCTTGTAAGAGAGGGAAGTTTTGCATATTCCTTGCGCCGATTCTAAGAATATCGACATGTTCCGCAATCACCTCCACATCGCGGACATCGAGAACTTCTGTTTCTGTAAGCAGACCATGAATACGCTGCGCTTCCTTATGCCACAGGACACACTCCGGATCCCAGCCCTGGAAGGTATAAGGGCTCGTCCTAGGTTTTCGTATAGAGCCTCTGAAGATTGTTGCTCCTGCCTGCTTCACAGCGAGGCCGGCAGAGACAGCATGTTCATAGCTCTCCAGAGCACAAGGGCCTGCAATAAGAATAGGAAGCCCTCCCTCTCCTAGAGAAACCTCTGGGGAGAGCTGAAGAGAGGGAGTATCATTAGGATGTTTTTTTAAGGAGTGTGGTAAAGGATAGGTGAATGTTGGAATGGGAACTCTCCTTAAGAAGCGCAAGAGACTTCTATTTATTGTGGGGGTTTAGGTGTTTTAGGGAGGAGACAGCCGTAGTGGTTCGGGAAGCGGATAAGGAAAATCTCAGCTTCATTTTCATTAGCAAATCCCGCACTTAGAAAGCCGTGATTTTCTACTGTCTGAGCAGAAACAGCAAGGTTTACCTCAGGGTCATTCAGCACTTGACATAAGGCGGGAGTTCTGTTGAGGGTAGTTGCTAACGCAGCAACATGCGAGCCTTCAGCTTGCGTGTTGACCTCACTCAAAATCCGATGGAGCTCCTCAGCAGATACACAGCAGAGGTAATCTAAAAAGCTCTTTCTAAATGCTACAAGTGGGAAAGGTGTCGCGTCTGCTTTTCGAAATAATGCACGGATAATCGTCTCCTGTGTGTTTACAAAATCTTTTAGCTTCGGTAGTTCCCGTGCAAATGTTTCCTGGAACTTGGGCATGCAATGAAGGGTGTCTCTAAATTTTTGAGAAGCCGTAGTGAAGAAAGTCTTTAGCTGTTGTTCTAAGGGGGACCCTCTTTGAAGAAGCCCAGGATAGTTTTTTAAAAAGCTAAACAGAAGAAATCCTATAGGCAAAGAGTTAGCAAAGGAATCTTTTAAAGGAGGGCGGGCTTGAGGATACCTGCTTCCTTGATAACCTAGAATATTTAACCGATCAACAAATTTTTCCCATTCTTGAGGATGATGTTGAGAGATTTCTTGATAGAGATTTTGCGCGGTCTCTTCCAAATCAGCAAAAGCTGTTTGGGCAAGTTCTCGAAGTTGGGCAGCAAGAGGAGCATTTAGAGGTAGAACTTCAGGATGAGAGGCGAAATATTGTGCAAATTGCCCTGCATATCTAGCTATATCGTGACTAAATGTATCCTCAGGAAGGGGAAGAGGGGGAAGGGTGATGCTTCCTAAGATTGATGAGGTTAATCCCTGTAGAATCTCTAGATTTTCAGGTTTTTTTAACACACATTGTAGGTAGGGGAAAAGTAGGTTTAGAACGTTTTTTGCAAAGTTTTGGCATTGAGGATGTGAAAGAAGAGAAGGGTTTTGCAAAATAAAGAACAGCATGTACACGCCCTTGTTGCAATTTTTCTGCTGTTCGTCATTAAGATGTTGTTGTTTCCGCATGTGAAGACAGGGGGACGAACACAAATTCTTATATTCTGAAAGCAACTCTTTAGGTAAGTTGTTCTCTATGGAATTTACGTTTTTAAGGAGTCCATCAATAATCGTTGGGTCTTTCTGAAGGAGCGAGACTAAGCGTTTGTGCATTAAAATTGCCAAACGACGATAGAGCCTTTCTAGCTGGGGTATCCGATGGGCATCTTTCAAGCTATTTATAGTGGTGAAAAGATGCAAGATGACCTCTTCGGTGATTTGCTGTTGCCAACAATGATCGAGAGTGCTGTTTAAAGAAGCTTCTTGAGGCGAATTGCTATCAAAACTTAATGCCTGAGTTAGAGAGTTTTGGTTTCCTACACATGCTTTTAGGGCTTGCTGAAACGCACTCATGGCTTTCTTAGCTAGAGGAGAGCTTTGTAGATGTGGGCATGTATGTAAAAATGCCACCCATAAAAAGAGTGGAGAATACTGTTTCTTCACATGGGGATGGCGTCGTTCTAAGGTATTTAGGTAATACTGAAAATTTATGGTTTCTTGTATGGAGAGCTTCGCTAAAATCTGGTTTAGATCCCTTGCCAATTTCGGCTCTTTTAACTTTAGATGGGAATCTATAGAAGTAAATAGACGTTGAAAACGCTTTTCCAAGAGCTCTTGAGCCTCTCTTTCTTGAGGCGTTAGGTTTCTCTTTTCTTCTTCTGTGGAGAGGATCCAGGGGAGGAATTCTATGAGTAGACAGGCGTGTTCTTTAGCCGAAGTGGGAGGTAGAGGCCGGGATGAGATCATATTGCTCCACAAGGACTTTTTTGCCTTTTCTCTAAAGTAGCCTAAAGTTTCCGGAAGCAATTCTTCAAGATCCAAAATATAGGCTACACGGGCATTTTCTTCTCCTAAGACCTGTATTTGCTGATGTACAGCATAGGAAGCAAGATGCCTTAGATAGACAATGCATAGCCCTACATGCTTTTCAGAATGCAAAATGCTATCAAAGAGTTGTTGTAAGGAAGTGAGGTGAGAGCAGAAGTAAAGGAGGTTGGCAAGTTCTGTGGATAGTTGGTTTGCACGTGCTGAAGATTGAGCGAATGGATGGCGTGAAATCATATTTGCTTCGTTAGCAAAAGCTTGGGGATTGTGTCTACTTCTTTCAAAGATGGAGCATAGCCATCCGATAGTATAGGCACGATAAAAACAATGTCCATCCCCAGGGACATTTACAATGTAGTAGTGCTGGTTCAGATAATGCATTTGCTGAGCATACAAACTTTGGTGTCTAGGGATGCTAGGATCTTGAGGATCAGAGATGTAGTGCCTGAAAGGAATCAAAGGATCGTTGACAATAGGGGTAGGATAGGAAGCTAAGAAGTCGGGGTTGATGTCCAGATGCGTAGGAAGAAGCATCTGTGCTGCAATCGGGACCTTCCCCTGCGTTTGTTGCCACACCATATCTTGTAAAGACCCTGGGATAATATGCCTGGGTCTAGAGAGGATCTTGGGGATTTTAGAGAGCTTGGGAAGCGCCATAGTGGGGATACGAAGTTCCTGGGGGTCTAAAGGAGGGGGAGGTGTTGGAGGAGTTTCCCTCCCACCGGGTTTTTTTTTCACTTGGGAGAGCGTTTTTTCTGAGGGTGCGTAGGAGGGGGATGGAGGCCGGGGTAGCCCGCGCTCCTGGAAGCAGTGGTATTTACAGTAGTGGATAAGGAGTAAAATTCCTAGAGTAAGAATATGCAAGAGGATATAGCCTACAACACGTAGTACTCGAAGAATCAGAGGAGCATAGGGATTCGTAGTAAGGTGATATTTGTTGTTGCTCTCTGGTGCAGGGCATGGAGAGGTCGGCGTAGTTCCTAGCATGGAATTTAAAAAAAGTGTAAAGAAAGTTTGGTTATTTTTTAAATTATTATAAACTCGTTAGCTTTTTTTGAGTTAGGTAATTTTATTTACTTTAAGGTAGACTTTGTTCTTTTGTCAAATTTGAAGTGGACATTTGTCAAATTTGAAGTGGGCATTAAAAAATGAAACTATTCAAACGAGTTTTGATCACTGTAGGTGTGATAAGCCTATTAGTATTGCTTTGTGGGTGCCACGAGAAGAAGAGGCAGGATGTATGGGTTGTGGGGACCAATGCGACTTATCCTCCGTATGAGTTTGTTGATAGCCAAGGAAAGGTAGTTGGGTTTGATGTGGACCTTGCTCAGGCGTTGAGTCGGAAGCTGGGGAAAACACTTGAGGTTCAGGAGTTTGCTTTTGACGCCTTGATTTTGAATTTAAAGCAGCATCGCATAGATGCCATTCTTGCGGGGATGTCGATAACTCAGGATCGGTTAAAGGAAATCCATATGATCCCCTATGAGGGAGAGGAGCTTCGGGAGCTTACCTTGGTTTCTAAAAATAAACATCCCAATAAGGATCTTTCTAAATACTCCTCGGTTGCTGTGCAGACGGGAACTTTCCATGAGGAGTTTCTACGTACCTTACCGGGAGTGCGGATCCGTTCTTTTGATACTGCCTTAGAAGTGATGATGGAGGTGCGTTATAATAAATCTCCCGTAGCGATATTTGAGCCTACAGTGGCGCGTCTTGCCCTTAATGAGTTTCCAGAGATACATCCTACGGTTTATCCTCTCCCTGAGAGCTTTTGGGTTTTAGGTAATGGGATTGGTATAGCGAAAGATCGCCCAGAGCATAAAGAAGAGGTTCTTAAGGCGCTTCATGAGATTAAGGAGAGTGGTGAGTTTGCAAAGCTACAGAGAACCTGGGGGTTACAACCGTAACACAATAGGAAATTCAAGTGTTCCTTTAAAGGGATCTTGTTTTTAGGTAGCTAAAGTATCAGGGATTTTTTAGGAGAGAAACATTATGCTGGGTTCTTTTCCATGCTATCCTGGAGTGGGAGATCAAGAGCAGTATAAAGGACGTCATTTTTACTGTACTTTATGCTCTGAGGTTGTGAGTCCATGTTTTGTTGATGTTGTCGTTGTAGACGCTCAAGGAGTCTCAACGGACATTTTGAAGGTGCTTCGTTGTAAGCAACATCGGATTCGGGGGTTGGGGCTTTACGGTCCGATTACTTCCTTATGGGCGTTAGAGGGAAAGGACTCTAGGGCTACAGAATTACGGGAAAAGATGTTTGAGGTTTGCTCTCGCGTGCGTAATTTTGACATCTGCGCCATGTTGAGTATTTTTGCTAGTGCGATGTGCTTTCTTGGTAGCATAATCCTAGGCTTTTTAATTGCTGGGCCTTTGACATTAGCAGTAGCACATTGGGTGATTCCTGTAGTGGTTACAGGTGTAGGGTTGGCTTTAGGGATTCTTGGCGTGATGTGTACGTATTTTTCTAAGAGCCATATTCGGACTTGGCAGAAATACTCTCGGGAATATGTAGAGCATAGTTTTTTGCGGCAAGTGCAGTTAGGAACAGAGAAATATGCTGTTCTTACGAGCTTTCCTCCAACATGTTCGTTATCTCCTACGTTTCAGGCTCCTTTTGATAATACAGCGGGTCTTGCTGAAAGTCCTCAAGAACCTTCTTTTTCTTAATACGAACTCAGGGTACAACTAAAGAAGGAAAGCCGTTTGAGCGCATTATGGAACATGAGACTTCAGGGAAGTTAATATTTTTAGGGACAGGGAATCCCGAAGGGATCCCTGTGCCCTTCTGTTCATGTCCTGTATGCTCTGGAGGAAAAGTACAGCGTCTGCGTCCCTCAGTGTTGATTGAATATCAAGGTAAGAATTACCTGATTGATGTGGGCCCGGATTTTCGCGAGCAGATGCTGCGCTATGGCATTCGAGAGCTTTCTGGAGTGTTTTTTACTCATGAGCATTATGACCATATTGGGGGGATTGATGATTTGCGGTCGTGGTATTTGACTTTTCAGCGTCCGTTACCTGTGGTCATGTCTGGAAGTACCTACCGCTATATACAATCTTCCAAGGGGTATCTTCTTACCCCGCAAAATGCGGAGGCCTCCCTCCCTGCGGTTTTGGATTTTCGATTATTAAATGAGCCCTATGGGGAAGGAGTTTTCGAGGGGCTTCCTTATAGGTATGTTTCTTATTTTCAGCGTTCTTGTGGGGTGACGGGGTTTTGCTTTGGGAATCTTGCTTACCTCACCGACATTTCAAGATATGAACGGAAGATCTTTGGATATTTAGAACATATAGATACGCTAATTCTTTCTGTATCTGCATCTTCAGGGTTTATGGGGAGGGCTTCCTCGCATCTTACCCTTTCGGAGGCGGAGAGCTTTGCAGAGCATCTAGGAGTTCAGAATGTGATCTTTACACATATTGGGCATGTTGTAGAACAAGAGATCCTTCAGTATCCTGGAAGGACATTTGCCTATGATGGGATGGAGGTCATTTGGAGCCAATAAAAAAGAAAAAGATAGAACCTGCATGTAGTCGTGTGATTCCTAAGGAGAGGGATCCTTCTCAAGCTTTAGCTGTGGTATGTTATGGGAACAAAATCTCTCCAGAGATTGCTAAGGAGCATCTTGATGAGTTGGTTTCTCTTGCGGACTCTTGTGAGATTACCGTAATAAGCACGCGCACGTGGATTTTACGAACTCCCTCCGCCTCGACATTTTTAAATGAAGGGAAGCTTTTAGAAATAGAGGGGATCCTTGAGGCCTATCCTTCTTTAGGCACCTTGATTGTGGATGAGGAGATCTCTGCATCGCAGCAGAGGAATTTAGAGAGGCGCTTAGGGGTGGCAGTGTTGGATCGGACAGAGCTGATCTTGGAGATCTTTGCGAGTAGGGCCTTATCTTTAGAGGCGGGACTTCAGGTAGAGCTTGCCCAGGCGAAGTATTTACTTCCAAGACTCAAGAGAATGTGGGGGCATCTTTCCCGACAGAAATCTGGAGGAGGAGCTGGAGGGTTTGTCAAGGGAGAAGGAGAAAAGCAAATAGAGCTGGATCGGAGGATGGTGCAGGAGAAGATCCATAAGCTCTCAGCGCAGATACGGGAGATTGAAAAGCAACGTGAGGGAAGGAGAAAGGCTAAAGTTCGCAGTGGGATCCCTACTTTTGCATTGATTGGCTATACGAACTCGGGGAAGAGTTCGTTATTAAATGTTTTAACTGCCGCCGATACCTACACTGAGGATAAGTTATTTGCCACTTTGGATCCCAAAACGAGAACATCTGTACTTCCTGGGGGACGGCGTGTTCTTGTTACAGATACTGTAGGGTTTATACGGAAGCTTCCCCACACATTAGTGGCGGCATTTAAGAGTACACTAGAGGCTGCTTTGCATGAAGATGTGCTTCTGCACGTTGTAGATGCTTCTCATCCTTTAGCGGAAGAGCACATTCAGACTACCTTTGCTTTGTTAAAGGAGCTGCATATAGAGCATCCTAAGATGATCACAGTGTTAAACAAAGTCGATGCGCTTCCTGACAGGTGCGTTTCTGGGAAATTACGGCTGCTCTCTCCTAGAACTGTGCTGGTCTCAGCAAAAACAGGAGAGGGAATCCCACATCTTCTTGAGGCTATGGCCAGGATTATTCAAGAGGGCTGCTGCGAAGCCCTCTTGCATTTCCCCTATGGGGAGTATGGGAGGTTTGCAGAGCTTTACGATGCGGGCCTGGTGATTTCCATGGAGCCACGGGAAGAGTATATTGTTGCTAAGGCGTACTTGCCTTTGGAATTTCAAAAAAAATTTCTTCCCTTTGCAGTATGTAAGGAGTTTCCCCTGAGGAAAAGATGATTTTTTAAGGGGAGATGTCTGCGAAAGTATTCTTTATTGGGTAGGAAAAGGGAGGATCTTTTAAAATGCCTCTTTTTTTAACCTATTATGCAATTGAGAAGGATGAACAGCGAAGCAAAGAAAACCTTTAAACTGGTCTGTTTAGGGTGTCGCGTGAACCAGTATGAGGTTCAAGGTTACCGAGATCAGCTAACTTTACTGGGATGTGAGGAAATTACCGATCCTGAAACTCCTGCGGATATCTGTATTGTCAATACCTGTGCCGTGACCTCCTCTGCGGAGAGCTCCGGGCGTCATGCAATTCGTCAGATGTGTCGGCAGAATCCTGAGGCACGTTTGGTCGTAACGGGGTGCTTAGGAGAGGCAGACAAGAGTTTTTTTGCTTCCTTAGGGAGGGAGTGTCTTCTTGTTCCAAATAAGGAAAAGCACCTGCTTATAGAAAAGCTCTTTCCCCAGATGGAAGATTTCCCGGAGTTTTGTATTCGTAGCTTTGAAGGGAAATCTCGGGCGTTTATAAAGGTTCAAGATGGCTGCAACTCTTTCTGTTCGTATTGCATTATCCCTTATTTGCGTGGGCGTTCTGTTTCTCGTCCTTCCCAAGAGATTCTTGAGGAGATCCGTACTCTTATAGAGGGAGGCTATCGTGAAGTTGTCATTTCTGGGATTAACGTGGGAGACTATAGCCATGAGGGGGATTCCCTAGCTTCTCTTCTTAGAAAAATCGATATGCTTCCGGGATTGGAAAGACTTCGGGTATCCTCAATAGATCCCGATGATGTCCAGGAGGATCTCTGTCAGGCATTAGTATCTTGCAAGCATACTTGTCCCTCGTCGCATTTGGTATTGCAATCTGGATCCAATGCGATCTTAAAGCGGATGAACCGTAAGTATACGAGAAACATGTTTTTAGATTGCGTAGAGAGGTTAAGGAGTTTCGATCCTCACTATACATTCACTACGGATGTGATTGTGGGTTTCCCAGGAGAGAGCGATCAGGATTTTGAAGATACTGTGAAGATTGTCGAAGATGTGGGTTTTATTAAGGTGCATATTTTCCCTTATAGTCCACGTCCTCGCACGCGAGCTTATAGTTATGAGGGACAGGTTCCTGCACAGATTCTTGCAGAGCGCAAGAAGTATTTAGCAGAGGTAGCGAAAACTGTCGCTAAAAAGGAGATGGAGAAGCGCCTAGGGACAAGAACTACGGTGCTTGTGGAGCAGGTAAGTTGTGGTGAGGCCTGTGGACATACGCCATATTTTGATATGGTGCGCTTTCCTATAAAGGGAGAGGTTTCTATAAATACGATGGTTCCCGTAGTGTTGCGGGAGGTAAAAGAAGAAAGCTTTTCAGGAGAGCAGGTGTGATGATGATATCGATCACGCAAAAGTTCAAGCCGTATACGCGAGTTCCTGGCAAGCATCTTCCCATCCCGGGTTCTCTCCTTTACGCTCAGGTTTTCCCTGAGCGTTGGAGAGTGTTTTCCGCTTCTCATTACCTTCTCTTTGAGGGAGATATGAAGATTCCCGGTCCTTTGAAGAACTTTGCGGTTTTCCAGGATTTGCATCGTGGAGGTCTTGCTGTTCATTCGGAATGCTATAAATACTACCTTCATCCCTCGGGGAGGTGTGAGGTTTCTCCCAAGGGGTTGCCTTCGGCATCCTTTGGGTTTCCTCTACTCTCCCTAGGGGTGCATAAGCATGCTGATTGGCAAAAGATCCGCCAGCGCCAAGATCTTAAGGAAATCCTGCCATTTTGGTTGCGGTTAGGGGCAATGGTTCCTGAGGGGGAAGAGGATGCGTCCTTGTATACTCTAGGGGCAGGGAAACTCCTCACTCAGGTACAGCAAAGTATCCTTTCCAAAGAGAAAACAGAAATTGTCTCGAAATTACACTCTTTGTTTCTCTCGGGATATTCGGAGTGTTTTCTTCCTCGGCGTTTTGATGCGGAACATCAGGGAATTTTAACAGAGGTGTTTCAAGAGGATGCCGAGGTTCCCTTTGCGTTATTGCGTAAGAGCTTCTCTATTTTGATGGAGATCTTTGTGCGTATTCAGGATAACTTTTTAGAGATTCTTCCTTCCTTACCCCCAGAGTTTCCTTGCGGGCGTCTTGTAGGGGTGCATCTTCCCCAGATCGGGAGGCTTTCTTTTGAGTGGTCTAAAAAAACTCTTCGTCGGGTGGTGCTAGTTGCAAGTCAGTCTACCTCGATCGTAATTTGTGCTGGGACGGAAGGGGGGACATGTCGCCAGAGGGAATGGCAAGGGAAGAGACTTCCCGGAGCAAAGAGCCTTTCTCTAGGGGAAAGTGTAGAGATAAAAGCAGGAACAACGTATCTATGGGATTGTTTCTGTAAGTAAGTTTTTCTTTGTATGGTTGATCGTCTTCTAGACCCTTGGGATTTAACCTTGCTCGTGTCGGGAAGGCAAAGCAATCCCCATGGGATTTTAGGGATCGTCCCTGAAACTCCCGAGCAGGATCGGATTATTCTCTTCCGCCCTGGGGCGGAAGAGGTAGTTGTGGAGTTTCAAGGGGAGATACAGTACGCGCATCCTTATCATTCTGGGGTATTTTCTCTCTCTGTCCCTAAGGGGGTAGGACTTCAAGATTACCGCGTATATCATCAAAATGGGCTTCTTGCTCATGATCCCTATGCGTTTCCTCCCGTGTGGGGAGAGACAGATTCTTTTCTCTTTCATCAGGGGACGCATTATCGCATCTATGAGAAGATGGGCGCGATTCCTTTAGAGGTTGCTGGGGTTTCTGGGGTGCTGTTTGTTGTTTGGGCTCCCCATGCCCAGAGGGTCTCGGTTGTTGGGGACTTTAACTTTTGGCATGGTTTAGTCAATCCCCTTAGGAAGCTTTCGAAAGGGATTTGGGAGTTGTTTATCCCTGGTCTGGATGTGGGAGCATGTTATAAGTGGGAGATCGTTACAGCATCTGGAGAGATCCTTATCAAAACAGACCCTTATGGGAAGGCTTTTGGAACCCCTCCCCAGGGGGTGGCTATTGTTGCTGATCCCGATCGCTATGTCTGGAGAGATCAGAAATGGATGCTTGAGAGGGAGAAGGTCCAGGAGCGTCCTATGATGATTTATGAGATGCATGTAGGATCTTGGCAGTGGCACAAGGACGAACATCGACCTTTGGGGTATCGTGAGCTTGCCCCGAAGCTTGTGGAATACTGTAAGCTTATGAATTTCACTTTCGTGGAGCTTTTGCCTATAACGGAACATCCCTTAAATGAATCTTGGGGTTATCAAGTTACGGGATTTTATGCCCCTACACAGCGCTATGGCTCTCTCGAGGACTTTCAGTATTTTGTAGATTATTTACATAATGCGAATATTGGTGTTATCTTAGATTGGGTTCCTGGACACTTTCCTACAGATTCTTTTGCGCTCTCTTCCTTTGATGGAGAGCCTTTGTATGAATGTGTTCGTAATCCCTCTCCTCTTCATCCCCATTGGAACACGTATACCTTTGATTTCTTTTCTAAGGAGGTTGAGAACTTCCTCCTAGGAAGTGCGCTCTTTTGGTGTGACAAGATGCATATCGATGGCCTGCGTGTAGATGCTGTCGCTTCGATGTTGTATTTAGACTATGGTCGTAAAGAAGGAGAGTGGCTTCCCAATGTTTTTGGGGGGAAGGAGAACCTTGAGGTTATAGAGTTCTTTAAACACTTTAATGCAATACTTCACGAGTATTTCCCTGGGGTGCTTACGTTTGCAGAGGAGTCTACAGCATTTCCTAATGTGACTGCACCTGTATGCCATGGAGGGCTAGGATTTGATTACAAATGGAACCTCGGATGGATGCACGACACCTTTGCTTATTTCACTAAGGATCCCATATATCGTGCGTATCATCAGAATCTCCTTACCTTTAGCCTTTGGTATGCGTTTCATGAGAAGTTTCTTTTGCCGCTATCCCACGATGAGGTAGTCCATGGGAAGGGAAGCCTTTTTGGAAAAATGCCTGGGGATCTATGGTCACGCTTTGCCCAGCTGCGCCTGTTGTTTAGCTATCAGTTGTGTCAGCCGGGGAAAAAGTTGGTCTTTATGGGAGGGGAATTTGGCCAGATGCGCGAGTGGGCACCAGATTGTCCTTTAGATTGGCATCTTTTAGAACTTCCCGAGCATAAAGCGCTGCAGCTTTGCATCGCAAAGCTTAATGCTCTTTATATATCCTCCCCTGGCTTATGGAAAAAGGAAGATGAGAGTTCCTTCCGTTGGGTGGATTTTAAAGATACAAGTAACAATGTGATCTCCTACTTCAGATTTTCTGATACTCCCTCGCAAGCACTTCTTTGCGTGCACCACTTCAGCTCGGGATATTTCCCTTCCTATGTAATTACTTGTGGGAGAATAGAGAGCTGCTCACTACTTTTTAATACCGACGATGAGGAATATGGCGGCTCAGGAAAAGGAGCAAGACCTCCCATACTCTGTAGAGATTCCGGAGAAGTTTGGGGAATAGACATAGAACTTCCTCCTTTAGCAACAGTGATATTTATTGTGAGTTTTTCTGTTTAATTTATAAGTGGTTTATAGTGTTTTGTTTGAGTTTGTTTGTATTTTGATGCTGTAGATTGTTAGATCTTTTCTGTTTTATAATGAAAACATAGATGTTTATTTTTTCATTTCTATGTCTTCAATTCAAGGTGTGCAAAATTACGGAGACTCTGGATCTTTCCCTGTAAGGTTGGATCCTCATGTGGCGCCTACACCACACCTTCCTAGGGGTTCTTTTGTCTCCCCTTCAAATACTTCTGAAGCTAAAGAAAAGCGGTTGTTTTCTCATTCTGTGGGGATTTTGGCAGGCCTGACTGTGTTAACAGTTGCCATTAGTGTTGTTGTTATTGCTTTGACGATCCTAGCTCCTGGAGTTCCTCAGAGTATTTTATTAGGAATAGCTTTTTCTGGAGTGAGCCTTGGGGGGTTCACGGTCATGAAAAACCTAGTCTATACTATCCGCGATCTGATTGCCCCAAAAATGAAGGAGAAAACAAGACTGAAAAGTGCCTTAGCTATTGGAGCAGGATTTTCTGGGTTTGGCATAGCGATGAAGCTGGGATCGAACTTTATCCCTGGAGGATATGGGAACATTCTTGGGAATCTTGGAACTAGTGCGTATTCTAGGGGAATGCAGTCCACTTTGGTGGGGTTGTCTCATTTTCTCTATATGAAGTTTGCGCGTTCTGAAAAGGTCGCTAGGGGAGAAGCACTTACTCCTGAAGAAGTCATGCGAGAGGCTAGGAAACTTCATAATATCTCCCTAAGCTTAGCAATGCTTGGCGTTGGTTTTATCGTTCTTGGTGTCCTTCTTGCGATCATAGGTACGGTAATGTTGTCAGGGATTCCAGCTATGATTGCTCTGGTATTTGCTCCTCCCTTGATATCTGTAGGGATCTCTACAGTGTTAAGGACTTTTCTAAAGAGTAGTTTGAGCAAATGGCAAAACTTTTTACAGGCAAAAGCTCAAGGAGATCTCCTGATAGATTCTTCATTGAAAGATATCCGCTCTCAAAGGTTCTCATCTCCTGAAAATGAGCAGGGAATTCAAGATAGAGATGACTCTATAAAAGTTGTTTCTGAAGAAGAAGATTATGAAGATTACGGAATCCCTAGGATTTATGAAAATATCAGCGAAAGTATAGAAAGAGTTTCTGATGTTGAGGTAGATCAAAGATTATCATTAACTTCACGTCAGAAGGTAATTTTTGCTCTCACAACGATTTTACTTTTAGCTTCCTGCGCGGCACTGCTTGCTTCAGGGTTTGGAGGGCTTGTAGGTGTTCAGGCATTTTTAGTCGCTTCCATAGGTTCTACCGTAGCATCAACATCGCTGCCTCTGGTTTCCTCAGGAATTTCCTATGTTGCTTTTCAGCTAAAGGCACGGCTAAAAATTAGTAGGTTGCGTTGGAAGGAAATGCGAGAAAAGAGACATGTCCGCAAGAGTTTAGAAGAAGCAGGAATGACCTATACTGACAAAGAGTTCGATAAGGCTTGGGAGGTTGTCTATAAACGCTCCGTTTTGGAAACAGACCAAGCTATCCGCGAAGAGGTTCGAGCTTTTGAAAAGGGTAAGGAGGTCAATAGTGCAATTTTCGGAGGGATACTTATCGGCGTAGGCGTAGGGATCATGTTGCTTACGTTAATTCCTGTATTTACCCCAGCAATGTCTGGATTTTTATCTATAGGGGGAGCAGCCTTTTCCATAGGAGGCGCGATCCTACTCCAAAAGCTTGTCAGCTGGCTCTATGATGAGTTAGTAAAACTCCATGATCGTTGGGGATCTAGACAAAAACGCCTATATAGCAAGAAATCCATGCCGCTGCAAGTCATTGATCATGACATCCTTGTGGATGGAATTGCCGCAGATAACTCCTCGTTATTTGACGGTGAGGACTTAGACTTTGATGTTCTAGATTCTTAGTTCTTCTTTGTTTTGTTTTTTTAAGTATTTTTATTTATGATTCTTTTTAATTTTTTTAATTACAAACTATCGCGTTTGTTGTTTAAAATAATTATTAGAAATAAAAAAACATTTTTTTAATAAGTATTTGGTGGATTTATGGCTTCTGGAGTTGGCGGTGCAGGGGGGGCAAGCGGTCCGAATAGATTTTCTAATAAAAATGAGGGTGAAGGGGACAATCTTAGTTCAGGTAATTTAGGGGAACACAAACTCTCTAGCGATTTTTTATCAGCACGTGACAAACTAGAGAGGCATTTTCGTCAAGAAAAACCAGGTCGTCCTTCTTCAGGAGGAGGAAAATCAACGTCACCAAATAAAGGCGTGAAGCATGCTTTAAAAGATATTTGGGAAGGAGTTAAAGGCGTATTCGGAAGGAGAGAGAAACCTAAATTAGACATTTCCGAGCCTCAACTTCCAGGCTTTGTAAAATTTGGAGTTCGCTCTCCTGGCTTAGAAGAATTAAAGGTGAAGTTTCATAGAAACAGTCAAGGAGAGCCTCATATTGTTGTAGAGAAGAAAGAAGGAGGTTCTTCAGGAGAAGAGATTCCTGGAGGAGGATCTTCAGTTTCAGAAACAGGATCAAACAATCCCTCTCAAACGGAAGCAGGAGCCTCAGGATTTAAAGGAGCATTACAGTCAGACGCGAAAGGTATGACTAAGTTTGCAGAAAGGGTGGAGAGGATCTTTTCTGATAAGCCAGGGCATTCTGGTGAAAGTGGGTCTGTTATCACAAGTCGTTCAGAGAGTTCAGAGATAGTTACAAATGAGCCTACGGGTCCAGTTACGGGACTAACTTTACAAGAGATGTTGGACGTCGAAAAAAAACTTTCAGACCTCATAGGCCAGTCCTCGTCAGGAGCAAGACGAGCACAATTAAAAAAATGGAAAGGATCAGTAGAGAGAGATCGAAAAAGATTAACTGGTTCAGATGGTGTTAATCGTGAAGAACAACTTGACGTCATGAGGTGCTCAGATGCAGAGCTTCAACGTGCTGTAGCTGAAGGGCTGGCTATTGAAGATGCTATTCGAGAATTGGATAGAGTTTTAGATGATGCTTCTCGAGAAGTAGATTCTGAAGTTTCAGAACCTGAAAAATCAAGTTCTGAAAGAAGCGTACGTACACAAGAAAGCTTCAAAACAGAACAGGTCAGCTCTAGTGGTGTAGATCAAAAAGGAACGTGTAACTTTTTAAGGAGGTTACTTGCAACTTTATTACGTTTAGTTCTTGGTTTCCTTCGTTCTGCATCCCAGAAAGTGAGAATTGCATGTCAAGCATCCATGGAATGGATCCGTCGTACGTGTCCTTGTACACGGGGGAAATATGAAGTAAATTTTTCTGAAGCTGATAGAGAACTAAGAACTGCTCAATGGGTTGAGAGGCACTTTGGCTCAGGGAGGAGTTTTGTCTTTTCTGAAGAAACTGTGAACCACTTATCCGAAGGCTCGTCCTTAGGAGGAGATGAAGATACTATAGAAGGGTACTTCAGAGACTTCCAAAGGTTAATAGAGGAAACCGAGAAAAAAGATATTGCACCTACTTCTAAGGCTGTTAACGTCTTGAGAATTTTTACTAGCAATATAAGCAGCTGGTTACCTTCAGTAGGGTTTTCTAAGTAGGGGTTTTGATTTAAACGATAGGGCGTGTTTGGAGAGATCCTGACAGGCTCTTTTTTTGTGTGGCAAGATATTTTTATAAACAACTTTTTTAAATATCAGAGATTTTTAACATGGCATCAGGAGTAGGAGGACCTACAGGTCCTAGAGGCCCGGGAAAATTCCCTCAAGAACAACCGAACAATGAGGGAAGAGTAGGAGAGCACACAGTGTCTGGGAGCGGACCTTCGTCTGTGTCAAATCCAGGGTCAGGGGCTTCCTCAGCAAGTGAATTGGCAGCTCGTGTAAGCTCGGGAGCTCAAGGAGTAATAGGGAATGTTTCTCAACAATCTCCAGAGAGTGTTCATGTAGGGGCTACTCACCACTTTAAAGGAGTTTTTCAACATTTTGCCGAGAATGTTCGCAAGATTTTTGATAGGGGGACTCCTCTTCCTCAAGGAACGCCGCCTCCTGAAGTTGATCCATTAAGTTTGGAGGATTTATCTTCTCGTTTAAGTAATCTCCAAGAATTAGATAAGTCCGTTCTTTCTGAGGAAGACAGAAAGAATTTGGAAGATCTTATTAAGACTACACAAGATCAAATTGCAGATTTAGGAGGAGCTGGGGGAACTCAGGTTTTAAGAGGAACAGCTATAAGGCTAAGTAACGAAGATATCGCGAGTTTAACAGATCAAGAAGTTGCTAATATCATAACTGAAGGAGAAGCTGCTAAAGAGTCTTTAAAGGATCTTGGCGGGAAGCTTTCCCCTGTATTGAAAGACGCGAATGAGAGTATAAGTCGGATGTCTCGAGCTGCAACACCAGCATCCTCTTCAGGTAGGACGTCAGCAAAATTATCACGCTCTGCATCTTTAACTGCGCAGAAAATTTTCCGAAGTATTTGTAATGTATTTTCATTCCTCCTTCGTGTTGTGTTGAGAGTTCTTGTCAATATTCGGTGTGTTTTAGGTAATGCACGTCGTGCTGCTGCAGAGGCTTTCAAGAGATGTTGTTGTTGTTCTGGAGGAGATGATGATAGCAGTAGCGATATAGACCCTAAAGCTAGTGTGAGAGTGTTACGCTCTCAATCTTCACGTAGACATAGAGATTTAGAAGACTCTTTGGAGAAATGGTCTGGGACAGACAGAATTTCTTCGAAAGCAGCAGCCTCATGGCAAGGAGAGGATCCGGAGATTTCTGTGCATCCTGCAGATGTGCCTCAAGAAGGCCAGGATACGGATGGTCATGATAATAGGATATATTTGCAAATCGTGCCAGGAAATAACAATATAAGAAGTATTTCCTCCTCCGGTTCTAATATAGATAGGCAAGATCGGAGAAGTGGTTCTAGTTCTTCAGGATGGAGCGATGTTGTGTATCAATCTGCGGAAGAAGTTTTTTCACGCGACACCCCTACGCCTCCTCCGGTATCTCCTCGTCCTCCGCATACTTTAGGCCCTATAGCTGCAGAGCTTAATGCTCTTTATGCAAAACCCCATCGTTCTCCAAGTCCTCCTCTTCCTCCTCGAAGTGCTGATCTTGATTCTGAGTCTTCGTCAGAATCTATTTATGAAGAAGTAGATTTGAGTCCTCCATTACCTCCCCGTCCTGGAATATTTTTCCCTAGTAAAGAAACAATTTATGCAGAATTAGCCAAGGAAATTTATCTTCCTGTATTTCCTGATCAGGAGGAGGGATATGAAGGAGACGTTAGTGATACAGAGTCTCCTCCAATTTCTCCAAGAAATCCTTCAGAGTATGAGAGGCCTCTTCCTAAAACACCCTCAGGAAATGAAAAAGATTATGATAATCTAAGATCTCCTCCTACTCCACCTCGTGGAGGTACGCCTCCAATTGAGAATGTTCCGGTAGAATCAAGATTTTTGAAGGGGTTATCTGTACCAGCTCCAGGAGCTTCTGAAGAATATGCTTGGATACGTCCAGAGGATGTGGTTTCCTCTATGAAAGCATCTGCTGTTCCGGCATTACCTCCGCGTGTTGGTAATGAACCCGGAAGAGGAGCTGAAGCTATAGCTATAGAGACATCTCCAGGGTTTAGAATAGAGGTAGTGGCGTCGATGCTTGCTGATGCTGTGGAAAAAACCCTAGGGAAAATAGATGCAGTTGAAATTTCTGAAGGAAATGTATCTTCATCAGATATAGAAAATCTTAGAAATCTTTCGGGTCTTATTAAAGACATAATAAGGTCTTCTCAAGGAAAGTCTAGAAGCGGGGAGAGTTCTTAACTTAGAATGTTACTTGGCTTCCAGCTTGTAGATAATGCAAGGAAGTAGAGGAAGATACAGAGCCCTGGTAGTTCAAGAAGATATGCACATTGGGAAAAATCGAGGTGAGGCTACTTCCTTTGAATACGAAGCTGTTTCTTGCAATGGTAGGGCCTTCTGTTGTCCATGTTCCTCCACTAACGATGAGTGTGGTGCTGATATCAGGCGTGTTTTGATATACCATAGGTTCATAGGCAATTTCAAAATGCCACTCGCAAGGAAGATGAAATTGCGTTCGCCAAGAACTTTGTACTCCTAAAGGAACAGTAACATTACATAGGGGCTGGTCTGTAAGGAACTTTCTTGGTTTGCTACCTGTCTCTGTAAAGGAAGATAGGAAAGAACGTACTCCAAGGATTTTTATAAAGGGTGTTGCTGAAAAGCGTTTTGTCACAGCTTGTATGGGTAAGTAAAGAGAAGCTGAGGCACCTAAAGAATGGCTGAATGTTTTTCCCTCTGCAGATTCTTTTCTAGTGGGAAATATACTTGAGATATGGTGAGAACCATAGCTATAGGCTAAAGATGTAGAAGTATAGATCCATTCGTGAAACCAGGGCATTTTGAGCTCTAAGGCAGCAAAGGTAATGTGCGATGCTGACTTGTTCTGAGAATTCTTCTCTTTAACATTGCTATGGAACTTTGCAAAACTTAGTGAGACCTTGTGGTTATGTGCTGTTTTTGTTGAAGGTCCTAAGCTATACCCTATAGAGTCCATACGGAATCCAGGAATTTTTCCCTTAGGATTTTGATGTACAAAGAGTCCTAGAGCATTTCCTCGTGTTTGGAACAAGTAATTTGAGGGAGTCTGAAAGTTGTCAAAGGTTTGTAATCCCGCTTGGAGAGTATAAAAAGTTTGCCATAACGTAGCAGGAACAATATAGGCAGCATATTCAGGATTTGGGACGTACCCTATTGCTGTCCAGTCAGCATAGAGATGGCGATGTAAAGTGTTTGCAGTGAGGTCTGATGAGTTATCTGTTGTTGTCTTTGTTTCTTCCCAGTAGGGGGACCAAAGACCTTGATAGCCATAATGAGTGCCTGTATTAAGTCCTTCAGGAAAGAAATTATCCGTATTGATACGTTGTGCTGTTACGTCACTTAAATAGAGAAGAGGAATTTTTTTTAGAGATTCTGCAAGATCTGCACTGTCATAAGGAGATTGGTTATCGTCGTCGAGGAGAGAAAGAGGACCGGAAATCGTAATGGAAGTATTGGCATTTTCTGTATAAGTAGTCACGCTATTTTGTGTACTACTAGAAGGATAAATCCAGATTTTTGGAGCTACCCCTGTAGATAGAATAGAGGGTAGATTTAAAGCCAAGTTGGTAATTGTAATTGTAGATCCAGTTGCGGCATTTGTGTTGTTTGAAAGAGTTCCCCCTCCTCCTAAACGTAAAGTTCCTCCAGTTTGTGAAAGTTTGAAAACACCTAACCAAGCACTGCGTTCTATAGCTAACACACCATTACGTAGTTCTGAAGTATTGTTAGATTCTGTATAGAAGTTTTCTTTGCCTATAAGATCTTTAGGGACTGTAGCTCCTGAAAAAAGTACAGTTCCTTGGTGATAGGATTCAGGGTTGAAAACAAGGGGGGTGCTGGTTGTATGACCGTGTTCAATAGGGTCATAAAATGCAAGCGTTCTTCCTGCACTTGCTCCTAGGCTTAGAGAAACTCCGGCAGTACAGTGTATAGCATTGCGTTTCCCTGTCCAGAGGGTTGCATAAGATGTATTATTGTTAAATATAATATCTCCCAGCTCCGCAAATAAAGAGCATATACTATTTTGCCGAAGCATAAATGCTCCGCCCCAGTTTGCGTGATTGTTTGTAAAGTATATAGGACCACTATTACGGATTGTAAAGTTTGCAGTACATAAGCTTCCTCCATCTCTAGAGGCGAAATTATTGTTGAAAACAAGAGTTCCTGGGTTGTTTTGTACTGTAAAATTGTTACAAAATATAGCACCACCTCGATTACCAGAGCTACCTATTGCCATATTTTGATGAAAGATAACGTTTTCAGAGTTATTTTCTATGGAGATGTTAGCGCTACATACTAAAGCTCCTCCTTTGTGAGATTTGTTTTTGACAAAATAGATGGGACTAGAATTTCCTGAGATATTCAAGTTGGAGCAGGAGATAGCACCTCCGTCTCCTGAAAAACTGGAGTTATTTAAAAACAGTATAGAACACTGATTATTTTGAATAGAGCTATCAGAAGCTGAGAAAATTGCCCCACCATTTCCCAAGGTAGAGTTGTTTGTAAAATATAGACAATTTTTATTGTTGCTAACTTCTAAGTTTGTACCTGCATAAAGAGCCCCCCCTCTATTTTGGTTGCTTGTTACATAGACATTACATGCTGTGTTACTATTAAATATGGTTTCAGAGGAGTTTTTAGTTATGGTAAGTTTCTGAGAAGCATAAAGAGCTCCACCCTGTGCAGTTGAAGAATTTTCTGAGAAAAATACTTCTCCCGTACAGTTTGTTAATGTAAAGTTTTGACAGGAGAGGTATCCCCCAGGTGCGGAAGAAGTTTCTAGATAACAGGTAAGGTTATCATAATTGTGCAGGATCACATCTTCTGTAGAAGAATGGGAAACTCCTAGGAGAGTATTTTCCCGGAACTTAGGAGTTAAATTAGTTACCCTGGGAAAGATTGTTAGGAAGTCTTTCATGAAATCGGGGATATTCCATAAAGAGGCAAACGTACGGAAAGAAATCATATTCACAAAGACAATACAAATGGTTTTAAAGAAATAGGAACGTAATGATTTCATTAAGAATATATTCTGTTAATTATCGATATTTTTAAAATTGTAGTTGTCCACCAGCTTGTAAGAAATGACTTTGTGTAGAGGTAGAGATTTCTCCAGAGTATTGGATGGAAATATTCATATAATCAAAAATTTTTGCGGTGCTTTTCATTCTTGCATAGAGTGCATTGTAAGCTACTGGAGCGGCAAATGTATTCCATGTTCCGAGGCTAGAAAGTAACATCGTGTAGATTTTTGGCTTTTGTCTATAGAGAGTTGGGACGTAAGCAAGCTCTAATTCCCAAAGCATAGGAACATGATGAGATTTTTCCCATGAAGAGCGCAACCCTAAAAGCATAGAAAGGTTAATAAGAGGATCTAAAGTAGAAAACTTCCGGGCATGTGCCCCTTCTTCAGTGAATGCTTCGTTTGAAGCATGGATTGCTTGTAGCGTAGCAAAGGGAGTTGTTTGTAGTGATCGCGTCACATTTTGGGGAGAGAGAGCTAAGGAGAGCTGAGATCCTAATGTATGACTATGAAATAGAGCTCGGGAAGCTTTAACATTTGTGAGTTTATGGGCTGTATATGCGTACGCAAAGGAAAGAAAGGTAGAAAGTTTTTCATGGAAGAAAGGAGCATCGAATTTGGCTCCAGCAAAGTAGTCATGAGAGATGATGGTATTATGGGTTTGGGATTCCTTTAGCCTAGAAAAGGATTGGGAAAATCCTACAGAGATCTTATGATTTGTTACAGAAGTTGCTGTAGTGTTGACAGCATAGCCTGTAGCATGACTATGAAATCCATGGAGGTTTTTAGAACTTCTTTGGTGAATGAAAAGTCCTAAGCCATGGCCTGCAGCAGAAAAGGTTGCATTAGTATCTGTTAAAGACAGACTACGGAGATTTGCAGTAGTGGCATAGGCAGATTGCCATAGGATATTGGCAACAATGTCTCCTTGTCTTTTAGGATCGGGGATGTAACCTACAGGAGTCCAATCTGCGTAAAGAATTTTATGGCGTGTATTTGCTGTAAGTGATGATGAAGGATCAGCTGTTGTTATTGTCTCTATCCAATAAGGGGTCCAGAGGCCTTGGTAGCCGTAATGAGTGGTAGAATTTAGAGCGTCAACATTTAAGTTCGTAGTATCAATTTTTGGAGTGCTATTATCCAAAAGATAGAGCAGAGGAACTCGCTTTAAAGCCAATGACAGATCTGTGCTATCGTAAGGGCTAGCATTGTCTTCATTGGTTACGCTTAGTGGACCAGAGAGAGTGATAGTAGGATTATTATCTTCTGTATAAGTCGTTACATTACTAGTTGTGCTGCTAGCAGGATAAACCCAAATTTTGGGGGGCTGAGCATTAGCTTTTAAGATCGAAGGGAGGTTAATTGCTATGTTATTTAATATTATATTACTGCCATTAGAGGTTGTTGAAGCTTTTTGATTCGTTGTAACTATTCCCCCTTGTCCTAGACGTACCGTTCCCCCTTGTTGGAAAAGTTGATAACAGGCAATTCCAGCATTATCTTCAATGGCAAGAACTCCGTTATGAAGCTCGTAGGTGTTTTGAAGGTAAGAGAAGAAATTTTTTTCATCGGTATGATTTTTGTCTACTGTCGCTCCAGAAAAGAGTATGGTTCCTTGATGGTAAGGTTCAGGATTGAAACGACAAGCTGTGTTCGTGAGATATTTGTGTTCTATAGGGTCATAGAATTTAATGCTAAAGCCAGCACGTGCGCTGAGCATAGCATTTAAATTTTGTGTCCAGTGACAGCAATTGCGATATGGAGGAGTTGTACTATTGACATTAAAACTATAATTTTCATTAAAGGTGATATCACCATTATCTGCAGATAACACTAAGGTACCGCCATTCGTGATACTATAGTTAAGAAGGGCTCCTCCCCAGCATGCAATATTTCTTAAGAAATTTACAGGACCGTTATTACGAATTGTAAGTGAAGCGAAATGACATGCACCTGCATTTTCCAAGGATTGGTTATCTTTGAAAGTAATAGGAGAACTATTGTTTTCAAGAATAACAGTTTCAGCTTCGATTGCTCCGCCGTTTCGACTACTTCCTTTAGAAAAAGCAAAATTATGAGAGAAAGTTATGGGACCAGAATTATTTGTTAAAGAGCAGGTATTGGAAGCATAACATGCACTACCATTTCCCGCGTGGTTCTTAGTAAATACAATAGCTCCTTTATTTTCAGAGATCGTGATGGAGGTAGACGCATAAATAGCTCCTCCTTCATTATCTCTTGTGGAATTATTGCTAAAAATGATGTCCCCAGTATTACTTGTTATCGAGGTTGTCGTGGAATATATTACTCCTCCATGATTCGTTGCAATGTTGTTCAAAAAATTGCAGCTGCCGTAATTATTTTTGATAACACAATTTGTTGCTTTGATTGCTCCTCCTTGATTTTGATTCACATTAGATAGGTTAAGTCTGGACGCTAGATTTTGAGAAAACCAGAAATCATTATTGTTAATTATTGAGCATGTTCCTGTAGCACAAATTACCCCTCCATTTTTACAAGAAATATTTTCTCTAGCATAGAAGCCGTAGGGATTATTAATGATTTCGATATTGTTGCAGTAGATCGCTCCACCAAAGTCATTTGAAAATATTCCATACAGTAAAAGTTGACGATTTTTCTCTGAAAGCACGATATTTTGAGTCTCGTCACGGGAAAACCCTGGGAGAGTTTCTGGGTAGTTTTCACCTAATAGAGTGTATTCATCCCAAAGGGAATTTTGATTTGAGGAGGGTATTGCACTTAGGATTTGTGAAAGGCTGGGATGTTGTTTAAAAGAACGCCATTGTAGAGGCGTATCTCTTCCTAGCAGAGTAGCACAATAAAACGACGGGAAGAGGAGATAGAACACTACCGATCGCATAAATCTGTACAAAATAGAGTATCTATGAACTTTTCCTATAACGTATGTACTTCTCATTGTCTAGAATTTTGGTGATGTAGGCATGGAATGGGAATGAAGATTCCTACAAAGTGTTTGTATCCTAGTGCTGATGTCCTTTTCGTAGAAAGTGAGAGCTAGAACTTTCTATGGAGACCTGTAGAGACCCTTTGATGAGTATATCCGCGTTTATTTTCTAAGGTGTAATCTAGGAAAGCTTTGGTATAGGAAGCAAGAGAAACTAGATTATGGATCTGCACAAAGATCCCATGACGAGAAGGGTTGGCTCCAAAGATTTTCGTGCTTTCTTGGTTAGAGACAATAGACACTATAGTATGAGGATTTACTCGGAAAATGTCTGGGGTATAGGCCACTTTTAGAGTTAGCGTTGAAGGAGCTTTTTTAAACGGAGAAAATACCTGTGTTGAGCAGCCTATAGGTAGGGAGACGTTGTATCCTGCACCCCGTGAAAAGCTTCTTGCTAGGTCTCCAGTTTCTGTAAAGGCGGCCTGCCATCCTCCAAGAAAGTCTGCGGAGATAAATCCTGTGAGGTTGAGGATTTCTGCAAGGCGATTTGTTAACTTACACCAATACAAAAAGGGATGTTCAGCAGCAACCACAACATGGAAAGTGTTGTTATACCAATTTCCCTGGGATTGTCTTGTGCTATTTGGTGTAGTATAGGTTGTCGTGAGATGGTTCCTAGTATACTCATATTCAGCTTCCCAAGAAAGTCGCACTTCGGTTTTTTCCGTAACTATGGGGAACCTTCCGAAGAACGAGCATAGCGTCATAGATTCGGAGACTTTAGCACTATAGGGATGGGCGTTAGCTTTGCCATAAAGCTGCCCAAAGGCCATACCTACGGTAGCATCATCTGGATAGCGCATGGCGAGAGTTGCTTGATATCCTCCGAATCTTCCGGAGTACCCTTCGCGTCCCTGGCGGATTCCTTGATGGATATAATTTCCAATTCCCCTTAGTGCAATAGAGACCCCCCCTTCTTGAGCTAGAAGGGTTTCTTGCAGAGCATCTGAGAAGGCCTTGCTTGCCAAGAACGACATCCATAGGGTATTGGTGACAAGCTCCGTACGGCGCTCTGGAGCAAAGATATAGGTAGCTTTATCTTGAGGGGAAGGTGTCCAGAGAACATAGAGCATGTTTGCTGGAGGTGTTCCTGCTCCTCCTGGGAAGGTTCCGCTAGGGGTAGGGGCGAATAAAGGTCGTGTCCATGTGGAGGACCAGCTTCCCTGATAGCCATAATGTTTAGATACAGGGATTTCCCCAGGAGTAAAAGCGTCTTTTGTAATTGTTCCTGTTCCAGTAAGGTTTACTGCAGGGATGGCAGTGGAGGTTTTTAGGAAGGAGTTATCGTAGAGGTCATAATCATCATCGTACACCAATTCTAAGGAGCCCGTTAAGGTGGTTGTTGGAGTTTGAGCACCAGTAGTGGATGGCCCTGCTATGGTTGCAGAAGAGAAGTTCGGAGAAAGAAACGAAAGAATATCCACTCCTAGCTTGCCGATAGTGAAACTCTCTGCTGCTGGGGTGTTTGCTGGTGTTGTTGTCGCTACCCCCAAGGTTCCTCCGGATCCTAGGGTTAATCTTCCTGTAGATGCGGTAAAGCCTAAAACATTGACAATAGCATTTTGTGTAATGCGCAGTTCTCCATCTTGTACTTGAACGTTTCCAAGTAGAGTGCTGGTTTTATTTGCAGGAATGAGGCTTTCCCCTAAAGAAAGATTCTCAGCAGAAAATACTACAGATCCAGAAAATCCTGAGTTATTAATGGTAATGGTTTCAAGAGTCGCAGGTTGTTGTTGTCCTCCTTGTGTTGTGGTTGGAAGTTCATGTGTAATAGGATCGTAAAATAGCAATTTTGAGGAAGATTGCGCTTGTAAAGCTAAGATTTTCCCTCCTTCTTTTACGGTGATCGCATTACGCACGCTAGGAACAGAGCTGAGCATATTTCCATCGAAGGAGATCGTATTCTTATAGGCGGAAATCTTCAGCGTGGATTCAGTTGTAGGGGGAGTTGTTTGATTTCCTATAGTAGGGCTGACGAAGATCGCCCCTCCAGATGTGGCGCGGTTATTTTTAAAGGTTGTCATCCCATAAGAGTTGAGCTCGAACACCTTAGCGCAAATTGCTCCTCCTTTCTGTGCTGCTGTGTTGCTGTGGAAAGTTAAGGGGCCTGTATTGGAAATCTCGCATGTTTGTGCATAAATCGCTCCAGCAGAACCTGGAGTGGCATTGTAGCTAAATGTAAAAGATCCAGAATTGTTTTCCAGGATTAAAGATCCGTTAGGGATACAAATGGCCCCTCCGGCTCCAAAAGCAAAAGTTTCCCCTGTTGGGGCGGAAATCCCGGACAAGCTATTCGCACAGGAGTTCCCAGAAAAGGTGATGTTTCCCGTGTTATCGCTAAATGTAACCTGTTTTCCGTTATGAATTACCCCACCACTGCACGTACTGAAGTTTTGAGAAAACTCCATAGTTGCAGAGTTGTTTGCAATCGTAACTGTAGAAGTGGCGCTATTAACACAACTAATTACGGAGCCAAAGTTTGCACAGTTATTGAGAAAGGAGATCTTTTCAGAAGTATTTAGAATCTTTAAGGAGGTATCTACTCGAAAAATGGATTGCCCCAAGTTTATTTTTGTTGCCGGTGTGGGCGTAGGAGGATTTGCTGGGGGATTTGTTGGAGTTACTTCAGCAGGAGGAGAATAGGGGGATTTATTATTGAGGAAGACTAGGTTTTTATTGTCAGTAAAGAGGATGTCTTTACTGAGGATCATTCCGTTTTCCCCTGAGGCTTGGTTGCTATCAAAAAGGAGTTTCGAGAACCCTTTTAGGATTAGGGTTTCCGTAGCGGAAATAAATCCTGAAGAGCCAGCAAGTGGCGCTTGACAAAAGGAGAACGTTAGAGAATTCCCCTTTCCTTGAAGAGTAAGATTGTTAGCATTCCCTATGAATGAGGTTGCAAACTCTGTTCCTAAAACTTGATTGAATGTGTAGTCGGAGCTGAGAGTCACAGTGTTGCCTTGATTAAACATAGGTAGAGCAACATTGTGGTTGTGATGCGAGCCAAAAGACCAGCTTGCACTACAAAGACAAGCGAAAACGCAGAAAGAAGAGTGCTTAAAAGAAGGAGGCATGTGGCAACCTTGTCGTTATAAAGATTAAAATCTAAATTTGCTTCCTAAATCTACTGTGTATTGACGAGAAGATCTACGAATTTCACATCCTCCGTGTCCGTATATCTCTATGTTGTTATTTACTTTGTTA